>NZ_LPNQ01000077.1:0-446752 GCF_019266085.1 Rhodococcus sp. FH8
GTGAATATCGACATGTCACCCGCCGTTCTTCATGTCCGTCGACCGAAACGGAAACGGCCTCGGGAACTGCCGTTCCCGAGGCCGTTTCCACCTGTCCCTTGACAAATTTCTCTACATATCAGTTGTATGGACGCGAATATTTGTTTCACGATGCCGGCGGGGTCTCGTGGTCCATTGCGGAAATGAAGTAGGTGATTAGGGCGTTGTGGCTTTGTGGCTTTGCCGGTCATGGGGTCGTAGATATTTGCACTTTTGGCGCTGTCTCCGCGATCATCTGCAGTGGATCCGAATATCGTGGAGGAAATCTTGTACGGATGGTGGGAGACGTTCGAGCACTATTGCGTGCCAGGGTCGTCGCCGGTGGCAACGTCATCAGATCTTATGCGTATCGAGGAGCATGCCCGAACCGAGAGCAAGTACCCACGCAAGCAAAAGGTTATTGGTCGGCGAACAGGAAATGACTGGCGGATAGCCTATGTGATCCGCTCTGGCGGTCTCCACGAACAGAATGCACAGCAAGCGGCACTTTACGACAAGGCCCGCCAAGGCGGATCGCGCGGCAATCTCGCTGAGATTCCACCGCAATCGGAGACGGTGATCAATACGCTCAATCTGGACCAGACCTCTATGGAAGTTTTTGATAGTCGTGGAGCACTGATCGTGACGTGGAATCCAGATCAATGGGATTGGGGCGCTGATTATTACGACGCCATAGAACGGACCGCGATGGGCGAGAGCGTGCCGGACAGTTGGTCCACCGGTGGGCGAAAGAGCGGGGTCGATCCGGAGGACCGGGTCTTCCTGCTTCGTCAGGGGGCACACGGCCGAGGCATAGTTGCTTGTGGCTCGGTAACCAGCGAAGTTTACGAAGACGACCATTGGGATGGGTCCTCGCGCTCGGCGAACTATGTTCGAATCGAATGGTCCACTGTCCTTGCGATCGAAGATATGCTGCCGACCGCGGACCTGGAAGCAGCTATGCCGAAACAGCATTGGAGCCCTCGAGGTGGCGGAATAATCCTTACGGCGGCCGCGACGTTGGAGCTGGAAGAGTTGTGGTCGCAGCACTGTGACAGCCTTGACGTCGAATGTGAAGGTCGGCCCGGCCGCGGGGCGATACAGGGACGCGAATTGGATCCGGTGCTCCGAAAGAAGATTGAGGACGCTGCACAAGATCGACTGATGGAGCACTACCGCTCACGTGGGTGGAAGATAACGGATACCCGGATTGGTAACCCATTCGATGCGACGGCGGAAAAGGACGGAAAAATCCTGTTCTTGGAAGCGAAAGGCACACAGACACTTGGCGCTGCGGTCTTGGTGACGCAGCGTGAAGTTGAGCATGCGCGAGTGCATGCTGATTCGTCGATAATGGGGATTTGGTCAGGAATCGAATTCAACGATGACGGCGATGTTGATCAGAGCTCAGGAAAATTTCGCATAATCCCCTTCGATCCGAAATCTGGCGAGTTGACTCCCGTGACGTTGAAGTGGTGTCCGAGCAACTAAGCAGCGATATATCCGAAATGTCGTCCCCATGGGGACGACATTTCGGACTTGGCCTTCAGGTCCCAGCCGGAACGTCTTCGGACAGAGCTAGGGCTTCGATCTGATTGATCGAAAGTCCCGCAGCGTTCTTCCATCCCTCTCGCCCCTGTGTACGGCGACCAATGAGTATCGCGCCGGCTCCGCCAGGAGTCTTGAAAAGATGATCCTTGACGAACACCAGTTCAGCGCCGTCGATTGTCACAACGCCGTCCGCTTGCAGAGATTCGCGAGTGCGGATAGTCCAGGAGTCCGCGTTTTCGCTCATCTCGGGTCGCCCTTTCGAACCGGCGCACACGAGCATCCCTTCCGGCGTCATGTAACCCGCCGCCTCGCATCCAGATTTGTGGAAGAAGAGTTGGTCAGCGACATTCCCTTGATCAGTCGCATCGACTGTTGCGGAAGTTCTGCGGAGCGGCTCGAGGATGGGTTCGCCCAAAGTTGCCAGTAATACCGCGATCGTTTCAAGGTATTCGAAGCAATCGGCTTCCAGTGGCTCCGGTGTATGGGGGTTCGACGCCTGATTGCCGTTCTGAAGCGCGTACCGATCGGCTTTGGAGGCCCTGTCGATCGACAACCATTCGATGTAGGCCACGTGAGTGGAGGTCCACTCGTTAGTGAGCGAAACAGCGACCATCGCCTTGGTCCAGAACTCTTTCTTAGGGGATGCCGCGTGCTGCTGAAGGCGTGCGCCGACGTTGCCCGACTGGCCGATGTATGCCTTGGGTGCCCCATCAGTGTCGTCGCCGAAGAGGTAGTAGACACCGACCTGGGAGGCTTCTCGGCGGCCCAGAAAGTCTTTCAGCAGTGGGCGAGGAACTTCGAAGACGCGGACGGTTCTGGTGGTGATGCTCGCAATCCGGATGCCGGCGGGGTTACCAGTCGGAAGGTGGATTTGGATTGTCTGCGCCCGCGCCATTGGTTGAGTTCTTTCTCTAAGTCTGTAATTCGTTGTGTCACATATCGGTTGGTCAACCTTAGTCGAACGGGGCTTGGGACGCCTCAGCCCTGAGACTTCAGCGCCGCCCGCGCCGCATTGAACCCACCCATCCCGTGGACCCCGCCGCCCGGGGGAGTTGCGGAAGAGCAGAGGTACACGCCCGGGGCGCCGGTGGCATAGGGGTCGAGCCCGAACCGGGGGCGCGCGATGATCTGCCGCGCCGTGTTCGCACCCGCGGAGATGTCGCCACCCACGTAGTTGGGGTTGTACGCCTGCATTTGCGGCACATTGCGCACGTTGACGCCCACGATCCGGTCCCGGAACCCCGGCGCAAAGCGTTCGATCTGACTCGAGATCGCATCGGTGGCGTCCCCCGGATAGCCGTGCGGCACATGCGCATACGCCCACACGGGATGGATGTCTCCCACAGATCGGGATGGGTCGGCCAAGAACTGCTGGCCCAACAGAATGAAGGGCTTGTCCGGCATCTGACCCCGTACGGTCTGGCGTTCGACAGCAGCAGTTTGCGAAATCGTCCCGGACAGGTGCAGGGTGCCGGCCTTGCGGGCATGCGGATTCGTCCACGGCACGACGCTTCCGTCGGAATCACCGCGCACAGCGTAGTCGACCTTGTAGGCGGCGGTGCCGTAGCGGAATTTGCGGTAGGCCCGTGCGATGCGGTCGGGCTGCCGGCCGTCGAGCAGACGACCGGCCGCGTCTGGTGCGATATCGAGCATCACGATGTCGTAGTCGGCGATCTGGGGGTAGTTGGTCACCCAGTTCCCGGTTTCGATGGTGCCACCGAGGCTGCGCAGGATCGACGCGAGCGCCGCAGCAATTGATCCTGAACCACCCTGCGCCACAGGCCAACCGTGAGCATGAGCGGCCGCTGTGAGCATCGAGCCGACAGCACTGGAGAGTGGAAGGGTGAGCGTCCCGAACATGTGCGCCGCGACGCCGCCGAACAGTGCCCGCGCCTGTGGGGTCTTGAACATCCGCGCGAAACCCGTCGCGGGAAGCAGAGCACCTGTCCCGAAACGGGCGAGCATCAGCGGGTGCTTCGGGACGTGGACGATCGGCTGGAAGACGTCCTGCACCAACTCGTCGAAGTTCTCGGATAGGTATCCGAAGACGTCGAGCCAGCGCTTACCGTCGGCACCCAGTCCTTCAGCGGTCCGGTTGATGTCGCGCCACAGAACCCCGGCGGTGCCGTCGTCGAGTGGATGGACCAGATCGATCTCGGGCCACAGCCACGTCAGGCCATGCTTGGCGAGCCCGAATTCGCGGTCGAGTTCCTTGAAGTAGGGAGAAGCCAAAGCGGTGGGATGGAAGGCGGAGCAATCGTCGTGGACGAGCCCGTCGACTATGTATTCGCTACTGCGGGTGCCACCGCCGATCTTGTCCGCACCCTCGATGACATGGACGTCGATTCCGGTGCGGGCGAGTTCGATCGCCGCCGCGAGACCGTTGGGGCCACTGCCCACCACTACTGCTGTTGTCATTTGCGCTTCGCCACCCGTCTTCTCAAGGGTGAGCCTACGGAAATTACAGCGATGGCATTCTGCGAGCAAACAATTCAGGCCTAGACCTTGGTTGATCGATCAACTTTTGTTACAGTTCGAGGCGCACTGGCCGCAGCTGATTCTTATCGCTGCGGCCAGTTGTTGCATTCATCGCCCATCGCGCCTGTTTCCTGCGGATTCGGTATCCTGTGAATCGGAACTTCTCTGCACAGACGCAGCTCCGAAATCTGTCGAGGGGCCTTCTGGCTCCCTGCATCACCGCAGTTCAGAGCAATTATAGGGCTACCTTAGTTGCGCCCGTGCCGGGGTTCTGAATTATCGTTTTCGTTACACGGTTGACTCACAAAAGTTTCAACCGACCGAAGACTCACGTCGCCGGGTGCCAGAACGCACACCATCGCGTCTGCGCAGGGCGGCTACTTCGGTGGTACCGAACACATCGTCGTGTCGGTGCTTTGAAGGACTTGCATTGCAAGTTGATGGCCATCAGCGCTGCTGGTCGTCGGTGCATCTTTATGGCATACGAAGGCTGGGTATGAAGCAACTTCCAGGCCCCCAGGGCCTCTATCACCCGTCCAATGAGCACGACTCCTGTGGAGTCGCATTTGTTGTCGACATGCATGGTCGCCGCAGCAGGGACATCGTCGAAAAGGCGATCACCGCTCTGGTCAACCTCGAGCATCGCGGCGCTGCCGGATCAGAACCCAACACGGGTGACGGTGCGGGCATTCTGCTGCAGGTTCCCGACAAGTTCTTCCGAGCTGTCGTGGACTTCGCGCTGCCCGCCGAAGGCGCGTACGCAACCGGTATCGCATTCCTCCCGCAGGGCGACGCCGATGCACACGAGGCTGCTGCTGCAGTCGAGAAGATCGTCGTCGAAGAGGGCCTGAAGGTTCTCGGCTGGCGCGAGGTCGGAACCGACGACTCCTCGCTGGGCGCACTGGCGCGCGACGCGATGCCGACGTTCCGTCAGATCTTCATCGGCTCCGAGGGTGACAAGTACACCGGCATGGATCTCGAGCGTCGTGCATACGTGGTGCGTAAGCGCACCGAGCACGAACTCGGCTCCGAAGGCGCCGGCAAGGGTGGCCCGGGTAGCGAGACCGTGTACTTCCCCAGCCTGTCCGGCCAGACGTTCGTCTACAAGGGCATGCTCACCACCCCGCAGCTCAAGGGTTTCTACCTCGATCTGCAGGACGATCGTGTCGAGAGCGCACTGGGCCTGGTCCACTCGCGTTTCTCCACCAACACGTTCCCGTCGTGGCCGCTGGCGCACCCGTTCCGCCGGGTCGCTCACAACGGTGAGATCAACACCGTCACCGGCAACGAGAACTGGATGCGCGCTCGCGAGTCCCTGATCGACAGTGACGTCTTCGGTGGCCGCGAGAACCTGGACAAGATCTTCCCGATCTGCACCCAGGGCGCCAGTGACACCGCTCGTTTCGACGAGGTGCTCGAAATGCTGCACCTCGCCGGCCGCAGCCTGCCGCACGCAGTTCTCATGATGATCCCGGAAGCCTGGGAGAAGCACGAGAGCATGGACCCCGCTCGTCGGGCGTTCTACGAGTACCACTCGGCCCTCATGGAGCCCTGGGACGGACCGGCGTCGGTGTGCTTCACCGACGGCACCGTCATCGGCGCCGTGCTGGACCGCAACGGTCTGCGTCCGTCGCGTCTGTGGATCACCGAAGACGGCCTCGTCGTCATGGCGTCGGAGGTCGGCGTTCTGCCGATCGATCCGTCCACTGTGGTCCGCAAGGTCCGCCTCCAGCCCGGCCGCATGTTCCTCGTGGACACCGCGCAGGGCCGGGTCATCAGCGACGAGGAACTGAAGAACGAACTCGCTGCCGAGCACCCGTACCAGCAGTGGATCGACGAAGGTCTGATCCACATGGACGACCTGCCGGACCGTCCGTACACGTACATGTCGCACGAGCGCGTCGTGCTGCGTCAGCAGCTCTTCGGTTTCACCAACGAAGAGGTCAACCTGCTGGTCAAGCCGATGGCTCTCTCCGGTGCCGAGGCACTGGGCTCGATGGGTACCGACACTCCGATCGCCGTGCTCTCGTCACGTCCCCGGATGCTGTTCGACTACTTCTCGCAGCTCTTCGCTCAGGTCACCAACCCGCCTCTCGACGCGATCCGTGAAGAGGTTGTCACCAGCCTCGGCGCGACCATCGGCCCCGAGGGTGACCTGCTGCACCCGAATGCGGACTCCTGCAAGCAGATTGCGCTCCCGCAGCCGATCCTGCACAACGACGACCTGTCGAAGCTCGTTCACGTCAACGACGACGGCGAATTCCCGGGCTTCCGCAGCGTCGTGATCCGTGGCCTGTACCCCGTCAAGGAAGGCGGCGACGGCATCCGTCGTGCGCTCGAGGGCATCAAGTACCAGGTCTCGCAGGCAATCGAGGGTGGCGCACGCATCGTCGTGCTCTCGGACCGTGAGTCCACCGAGGACTACGCACCGATCCCGTCGCTGCTCCTCACCTCGGCTGTGCACCACCACCTGGTTCGTGAGAAGTCGCGCACCAAGGTCGGCCTCATCGTCGAGGCCGGCGACGCCCGCGAGGTGCACCACATGGCGCTCCTCATCGGCTTCGGTGCCGCAGCGGTCAACCCGTACATGGCTTTCGAGACCATCGACGAGTTCCTGCAGAACGGCGAGCTCGAGGGTCTGACCCTCGAGAAAGGCATCGCGAACTACATCAAGGCAGCCGGCAAGGGTGTCCTGAAGGTGATGTCCAAGATGGGCATCTCGACGCTCGCGTCGTACACCGGTGCTCAGCTGTTCCAGGTCATCGGCCTCTCGCAGGAGCTGACGGACGAGTACTTCACCGGTCTGCAGTCGCAGCTCGGTGGCATCGGCCTCGACCAGATCGCAGCCGACGTCCAAGCACGTCACGCCGTCGCATACCTCGATCGCCCCGAAGAGCGCGCTCACCGCGAGCTCGAGGTCGGCGGCGAGTACCAGTGGCGTCGTGAAGGCGAGTACCACCTGTTCAACCCGGACACGGTCTTCAAGCTCCAGCACGCAACTCGCACAGGTCAGTACGAGGTGTTCAAGGAGTACACGACCATGGTCAACGACCAGTCGGAGCGCCTTGCCGCTCTGCGTGGTCTGTTCGACTTCAACATCGGCAAGCGGCCGTCGATCTCGATCGACGAGGTCGAGCCCGCCAGCGAGATCGTCAAGCGTTTCTCGACGGGTGCGATGAGCTACGGCTCCATCTCCGCCGAGGCTCACGAGACTCTCGCCATCGCGATGAACCGTCTGGGCGCCCGCTCCAATTCCGGTGAGGGCGGCGAACATCCGTCGCGCTTCACGCCGGACGAGAACGGCGATCTGCGTCGCAGTGCCATCAAGCAGGTCGCGTCGGGCCGCTTCGGTGTCACCTCGCACTACCTGAGCAACTGCACCGACATCCAGATCAAGATGGCGCAAGGAGCCAAGCCCGGTGAGGGCGGCCAGCTTCCGGCGCACAAGGTGTACCCGTGGGTGGCCGAGGTTCGGCACTCCACGCCTGGCGTCGGGCTGATTTCGCCGCCGCCGCACCACGACATCTACTCGATCGAGGATCTCGCTCAGCTGATCCACGACCTGAAGAACGCCAACCCGCAGGCCCGCATCCACGTGAAGCTGGTCTCCGAGGTCGGCGTCGGAACGGTCGCGGCCGGTGTCTCCAAGGCACATGCCGACGTCGTTCTGATCTCCGGTCACGACGGTGGCACCGGTGCCACCCCGCTGACCTCCGTCAAGCATGCGGGCGCACCCTGGGAACTCGGCCTCGCCGAGACCCAGCAGACGTTGCTGCTCAACGGTCTCCGTGACCGCATCGTCGTGCAGGTCGACGGCCAGCTCAAGACGGGTCGCGACGTCGTCGTCGCTGCCCTGCTCGGCGGCGAGGAGTTCGGTTTCGCCACCGCACCGCTGGTGGTCTCGGGCTGCATCATGATGCGCGTCTGCCACCTCGACACCTGCCCCGTCGGTGTCGCGACGCAGAACCCGTTGCTGCGTCAGCGTTTCAGCGGCAAGCCGGAATTCGTCGAGAACTTCTTCATGTTCATCGCCGAAGAGGTTCGCGAGCTTCTCGCGGAACTCGGCTTCCGCACGCTGCTCGAAGCCGTCGGCCAGGTCGACATGCTGGACACCACGCGCGCTCTCGATCACTGGAAGGGAAGCAAGGCAGGCAATCTCGATCTGTCGCCGATCCTGACCCAGGTCGAGTCCGCGTTCATGGACCAGGACGTCCACTGCACCGGCACGCAGGATCACGGTCTCGACAAGGCGCTCGATCAGCAGTTGATCGTTTCGGCCCGCAACGCACTCGACAAGGGTGAGGCGGTCTCTTTCGAGTCCGCGATCACCAACGTCAACCGCACGGTCGGCACCATGCTCGGCCACGAGGTCACCAAGGCGTTCGGTGGAGAGGGCTTGCCCGACGGCACCATCGACATCACGTTCACCGGTTCCGCCGGTAACAGCTTCGGTGCTTTCGTGCCCAGCGGTATGACCTTGCGCCTGCACGGCGACGCCAACGACTTCGTCGGCAAGGGCCTCTCGGGTGGACGCATCGTCGTACGCCCGCCGCTCGATGCAGCGGAAGGCTTTGTCGCCGAAGACAACATCATCGGTGGCAACGTCATCCTGTTCGGCGCCACCAGCGGCGAGGCTCTGCTTCGCGGTGTCGTCGGCGAACGCTTCGCAGTCCGTAACTCCGGCGCCACTGCCGTCGTCGAGGGTGTGGGCGATCATGGTTGCGAGTACATGACGGGTGGAAAGGTGGTCATCCTCGGAGCCACCGGACGTAACTTCGGCGCCGGCATGTCCGGTGGCGTCGCGTACATCTACAACCCCGACAAGGCATTCGAGAAGAACCTCAACACCGAACTGGTGGACCTCGAGGATCTTTCGGGCGACGACTTCACCTGGTTGAAGGGCGCCATCGAACGTCATCGCGACGAAACCGGCTCCGAGGTTGCCACGCGCATCCTCGCTGACTGGTCGCAGCAGGTGGGTCACTTCGCAAAGGTGATGCCCCGCGACTACAAGAAGGTTCTTTTGGCCATCGCGGCCGCAGAGAAGGATGGCAAGAACGTGGACGAGGCAGTTATGGAGGCAGCTCGTGGGTGATCCAAGCGGCTTCCTGAAGCACACGTCGCGCGAACTTCCGGTTCGCCGGCCGGTGCCGTTGCGCCTGCTCGACTGGAAAGAGGTCTACGAGGAGTTCCCGAAGGAAACCCTCAAGACCCAAGCCAGCCGTTGCATGGACTGCGGAATTCCTTTCTGCCACAACGGTTGCCCTCTCGGAAACTTGATTCCCGAGTGGAACGACCTGGTCTACAAGGACCACTGGCACGACGCCATCGAGCGTCTGCACGCGACCAATAACTTCCCGGAGTTCACCGGTCGTCTGTGCCCCGCACCCTGTGAGGCGTCCTGTGTCCTGGGCATCAACCAGGATCCGGTCACCATCAAGCAGGTCGAGGTCGAGATCATCGACAAGGCCTTCGACGAAGGGTGGGTCAAGCCGGTTCGCGCCGCGCACGCCACCAACAAGAAGGTCGCAGTTGTCGGCAGTGGTCCGGCCGGTCTGGCTGCAGCGCAGCAGCTGACCCGCGCCGGTCACGCAGTGACGGTCTTCGAGCGGGCAGACCGCATCGGCGGCCTGCTGCGCTACGGCATCCCCGAGTTCAAGATGGAGAAGCGGCACATCGACCGCCGTCTCGAGCAGATGGAAGCCGAAGGCACCGTCTTCAAGACCAACGTCAATGTCGGCGTGGACATCACCGCGGACGAGCTGCGTGAGCAGTTCGACGCAGTGGTTCTGGCCGGCGGCGCCACCGCAGCTCGCGATCTTCCGATCCCGGGCCGCGAACTGGACGGCATCCACCAGGCGATGGAGTTCCTGCCGATCGCCAACCGCGTGCAGTTGGGTGACCTCGACGCTCCCACCATCACCGCTGAGGGCAAGAAGGTTGTCATCATCGGCGGCGGCGACACCGGAGCGGACTGCCTCGGCACCTCGCACCGTCAGGGTGCGGCCAGCGTCCACCAGTTCGAGATCATGCCGCGTCCGCCGGAGACTCGCGCCGAGCAGACTCCGTGGCCGACGTACCCGCTCATGTTCCGCGTGGCTTCGGCTCACGAGGAGGGCGGCGAGCGTCTGTTCTCCGTCAACACCGAGAACTTCGTCGGTGAAAACGGCAAGGTCACCGGACTCAAGGCTCACGAGGTCGAGATGAAGTCGGGTCGCTTCGAGAAGGTCGAGGGCTCGGACTTCGAGCTCGAAGCCGATCTCGTGCTCCTGGCCATGGGCTTCGTCGGTCCCGAGAAGCCGGGTCTGCTCACCGATCTCGGTGTCGACTTGAACGAGCGTGGCAACGTCGCCCGCACGTCGAAGTGGAACACCAACGTCGACGGCGTGTTCGTGGCCGGCGACATGGGCCGCGGCCAGTCCCTGATCGTCTGGGCCATCGCCGAGGGACGTTCCGCAGCAGCCGCTGTGGACACCTACCTCGAGGGTGTCACGGCCCTTCCGTCACCGATCCACCCGACAGCGGCTCCGCAGCGCTAGAGGCTCTCACAAAGCCGCACCCCACCGCATTCGGTGGGGTGCGGCTTTGTTTCTGCAAGCAATTCGCACGATCTGTAACAAACCTTCATCAATCGTGCATCGGACAGACACAACGCCCAGACAGTATGATTCCGGAGCACCGATAGTGGTGTATGGGTTGCTGAAGGTAAAACAGGGGAGTTTCATGCGTGCGAGGCGTCTCGTTGCGGTGTTGTCGGCACTTGCTGCGGCAGTAGTGGTACCGGTTGTCAGTGCTCCCGTGGCGTCGGCTGATCCCTGCCCCAGCCTGTACGTCGTGGCCATCCCGGGAACGTGGGAGCCCTCGGGCACCAGGCCCGGCGCCGGCATGCTCGCCCCGGTGACCAACGGGCTTCCGGGCTCCGTTCGCACCGATTACGTCACCTACTCGGCGACGGCCTTCCCGTGGGAGTCCAACGTCTACGCCAAGTCGAAGCAGCAGGCTGTCGACAATGCCCGCGGCATGATCGGTGCCATGGCTGCCTCGTGCGGAGACACTCGCTTCGCGATCGTCGGATACAGCCAGGGTGCCGACGCGGCAGGCGATCTCGCCGCCGAGATCGGAACCGGCATCGGCGTGGTCCCCCCGACTCGCGTCGAGGGCGTCGGCTTGCTGTCAGATCCCCGTCGTTCCGAGTCCGACGTCCTGATCGGCCCCGCTGTCGGCGGTAACGGTGCCAGCGGCCCTCGCATCGGTGGATTCGGTTGGCTGTCAGGCAAAACGGTGACGCTCTGCGCGGTCGGTGACCTGTACTGCTCGACGCCGAAGGACGATTTCGTGATGCGTCTGGCCGGATTCATGGCTCAGGCGTCCGATCCCACTCCGGCCAGTGCGCTCGCGCTGCGCGACGAGGCCGCCGTGATCGTCAATGATCTGATCACCGCAGGCGGTCTCCCCGCTTTGATGGCCCAGCTCGATCCGGGCGCGAACTCGCGGCGCATCGATCAGTTGGTCGACTTCTACGGCTCGCAGGTCCACACCGACTACACGCGTTACGTCGTTGACGGCGCAGGCAATTCGGCTACATCCTGGCTGCACGGCTGGTTGGCCGGCAAGGCCTGATCAGCAGTACGTCTGCTCGGCCGTGTCGACGTAGATCTCGGCAATGCGCTGCGAGGACATCGGCGTGATCTGTGAGTACACCTCGCCGACGGAGTTGAACTCCGCCAGCACTTCGGACCGAGGCATACCGTCAGCGAGCGCCTTGCAGGTGCCGTCGGCGTAGAGGATCTCTGCGGAATCCATTCCGGCGGGCGGGATCCCGGCCAGACGCAGCGCGGCGATGTACCGCTGCCCCTTCTCTCCGGCGTTCGCGACGATCTCTTCCGGTGACCGGGCGTCGATCGGCGCATTGGCCGCTGGCGCTACTGGTAGCAATACCGGCGGGGGCGTCGATTCGACGACGCTCGGCGCGGCTTCCGGAGTTGTTGCGGCGAGCGGGCTGGTCGGCAGCTCGGAAAGCGTACTGGGGGCAGTCGAACTCGACGTCGCCGCAACCGACGTGCTGGTGGCGGCAGAAGTGGATTCCGATGCGTCGCTGTCGGATTGGCTGCTGCAGCCGCTGAGGAGTAGGCCCGCTGCCGCGACGCAGAGGACCAGTCTGTTCGTGTTCATCACCCGTGAGTGTTACATACCGTACCGCTTATTTTGTCCGTTTTAAGGAAACTCCCTTTTGCCCTGTTTTTAAGTCGAAGTCCTGTGATATACATCTGTTCAGTTGTTACTTGTGAGTAGGAGCACACCGCAAAGACCTTGTCGGCGGCGGTCGAAACACAAGCAATGACTGCGAGTTTCGTCCCCCATCACATAAACGGCAGGGAGAAATCAGTGCAGAAATCTCACAAGAACGGCAACAGACGTCTCGGCACGCGCGTGGCCGTCATTGCAGGTACCGCAGGTGCGGTCCTCGCGTTCGCGGCGCCGATGGCCTCGGCTCAGGACCCGGTCGACAATTCGGTACCGGGCGCCGCAGTGTGTCCGGCTACTGCAGAATCCTGTGTGTCGGTTGTGGTTCAGAGCGGAACCTTCGACAACAACGGCTTCAACCTCCCGATCGGAAAAGGCGACATGATCATCGCCGCCGAGGCCGGCTCCGGTGAAGGTGAGTCCACCGTTCTTCTCCCGCGCGACGACGGACACCACGGTGTCTACTCCAAGCCGTTGACCGTTCCGGGTGGAGTCCTGGGAATCGATCTTCCGTTCGGCAATCTCTTCGGCCTGGCCGCAGTAACGGCCGAAGTGGAGGCAACGGCTGCGCCGACCCTCAACGGAATCATCACCGACATGGATCTGAGCATCCCGGTGCGGATGAAGATCAACAACGCGTTCCTCGGTGACAACTGCTACCTGGGTTCCGCGGCGGCGCCGGTGAATCTTCGTCTCGCGCCTGACCCGTCGGTGGTACCGACCTACACGGTGCTGCCGTCGACTGCGCTGAAGGTGAGCCCGGTCGGGAACGAGGCAACCGGCTTCGCGCTGCCCGCCGCCAGTGGTTGCGGACCGTTCGGAGTGCTGAACCCGATCGTCAACTGGCGAGCAAAGGTACCGGCCACGTCCGGAACCTCGCTCAGCACGATCTCCGACGCCTACCTGTACCCGGGCGGCCTCACCGGTAGCGATCCTCTCGACGATCTCGGTGGCGGAACAGGATCCAGCGGTTCCAGTGGCTCGAGCGGTTCGTCCGGAAGCTCCGGTTCCTGAAAACTCGGATGCCTTGAAGCAGCGGTGGTGACGGAATGTCACCACCGCTGCGGCGTCCGACCTGTAATAACCTGTGCCTCAGGGTGGGCGAAGGCGGACTCCATCAGGAGGACCTGCGCGGCCACGAAATCACAGGGGAGTCCTCAAACATGTTTCGAGACAGCGTTCTTGCCGGTCCGGTCCTGCGCCGGGGTGTGACGGCACTGGCAGTTGCGGCCGCAGCCACCATGTTTGTCGGTACTGCAGCGACGGCGGAGCCGGCGGCAGTCGTCGGTGAGGTGTCCGCGGACTCCATCGCGGCAGCCCGTGCGCAGGCCATCGGAACGACGGTCACCGTCGTGGGAACCGCGACTACGCCGTCGGGAGTCTTCGAATCCAGCTTCTACGACAAGGGCTTTGGTCTCCAGAGCGGAAATTCGGGCATCTACATCAGCGATCCGAACAACTCCGGGATTGCTCTCGGCGATCAGGTTCAGGTCACCGGAGTCCTCGCGGATCAGGAAGGCCTGCTCGTCGTCCGCCCGACTGCCGTCGAGGTAATCGGCACGACCTCCCAGATCAGCCCGGCGCGACTGCCCCTCAATGCGATCGGTGAGGGTAGCGAAGGTCGTCTCGTGACGGTGTCCGGAATCGTGAGCGGACCCGTCGTCGACGATCTGCCGTACGGTCACAAGATCCTGGTCTCGGGCGCCGAGGGAAACACCGTCATCTTCGTCAACACACAGACGGGAATCGACGTCGATGCCGTCGCCGTCGGACGCCCGATCACCGTCACCGGTTTCAGTGGCCAGTACGCCAGCACCTACGAGGTTCTTCCCCGCTCGGAAGCCGATGTGCAGCAGGGTTTCACGGGCAGCCTGAGTTTCGGAAGCTGACCTAGATCTCGAACCGAGCTCCGACGCGCATCGACCCGGGAGACAACCGGCTGATGGTGCGTCCGAGCTTGGCTTCGACGGTCACGGGTACGACGGCCTTGTTCGTGCGAACCGCTTTCACGATGGCACTGGCCACTCGATCAGGAGTGAAGTTCCGCTTGCGGTAGAAGTTGTCGACCTTGGTCTGGTTCTCGAGCTGCTCCTCGGCGGTCGTGCCGGCGAACTCGGTGGTCTTGAGGATGTTCGTGTGAACGAGGCCGGGACAGATGGTGCTGACGCCGATGCCGTGTGGAAGCAGCTCTGCCCGTAGGCAATCCGAGAGCATGAATACCGCTGCCTTGCTTGTCGAATACGCGGTGAGTGCCTTCTGGGGTGTGTACGCGGCGGCCGAGGACAGGTTGACGACGTGCCCACCTGTTCCCCGGTCGATCATCATCGGGGTAAATGCCCGGCAGCCGTAGACAACTCCCCAGAAGTTGATGTCCATGACGCGCTCGAACTGGCGCTGCTCGGTGTCGGCGAACGTTCCCGAGAACCCGATTCCGGCGTTGTTGACGACGATGTCCGGTACGCCGTGATGTGCCGCGACGGTCTCCGCGAACCGAATCACGGCCTGTTCGTCGGACACGTCCACCTGATAGGCGTGGGCACCGCCACCGAACACTGCTTCGGCGCCGCCCGCTTGCGAAGGGATGTTTACAAGTGCCGCAGTGTCCTGCGCGCTTTCAAGATTGATGTCGGAGACCACGACGATAGCTCCCTGGGCGGCGAAGGCGAGGGCCGTTTCACGCCCGATGCCGCTGCCCGCACCGGTGATCACCACCAGCGTGCCGGTGAGATCGCGCAGTCGACGCTGCAACTTCGTTCCGCGTCGCCAGCCGGTGACGTCCTTGAGTAGCCCCATTGGTTGCCCTTTTCGTGTGTACGTTTGTGGCGTGTGTCTCTAGCTGACTTCCCCTCTGCGAAAGGTATCCGATGAGCGAGCTTCGTGTAGTTGCAACCATCCCGGCCAAGTCCGGTTCCGAGGACGACGTCCGATCGGCTCTGACAACTCTCGCGGAGGCGAGTCGGTCCGAGGACGGCTGTGTGTCGTACGAGTTGTTCGAGTCAGCGGCTGCGCCCGGCACGTTCGTCACGATCGAAACTTGGCGCGGGCAGGAGGAGTTGGACGCTCACATGCAGTCCCCGCATCTGCAGGCCGCGCTGGCCGCCGCCGGACCACTTCTCGACGGCGCTCCGGCGATTCATCCGTTGAAAGGCGCCTGAATCAGAATGAATTCCTGACCTTCGCTAAGGGTCTGACCTGTGAATGTCGCTCGAAAACTGACCAATCGTCGCGCTCCATTCCACTGAGCGGGACCTGCGACTAATACCTGTGCCTTAAGTCACAAACTGTCTCGACAATGCTTCACATCACAGTTTCTGACCTGGAGGTTTTGAATGAGTCGCAGTTCTCGGCGCG
Organism: Rhodococcus sp. FH8; assembly: GCF_019266085.1. NCBI lineage: Bacteria > Bacillati > Actinomycetota > Actinomycetes > Mycobacteriales > Nocardiaceae > Rhodococcus > Rhodococcus sp. FH8. The sequence goes on from NZ_LPNQ01000077.1 coordinate 15,643, forward strand.
GTCACCGCAAGGTTGCCGCCGTCGCGCTGGCAGTCTCCGCCGGCCTGTTCGTCTCGTCGTGCGCTGACAGCGGGAACGGGGGTGGGAGCGGCGACGCACCGGACTCCGGTTCGGGATTGTCCATCGGCCCGGTCAACGAGCAGTCCGGCGAGGGCGATCCGGTCAAGGGCGGCACCCTCACGTTCAGCGGGTACTCCGCCGTCACCAATCTCGATCCGGCGAAGACTCAGATCGCCGGTTCGGTCGCCGGTTCGGAGTTGGGCGCGATCTACGACACGCTCCTGCGGTACGACCCGGCGTCCAAGGAATTCGTTCCGAAGCTCGCAGAGTCGATGGAGCCGAGTTCCGACTTCAAGACGTGGACCCTCGAACTGCGTGACGGTGTGAAGTTCAGCGACGGGACGCCGGTGGATTCGGCGGCCGTCTCGGCGAGCCTCAATCGCTACGTCACCAACAAGGGACCGCAGTCGAGTCTGTACGCGTCGAAGGTCGCGTCGGTAGACACTCCGGATCCGTCGACGGTCGTCTTCAATCTCGTCGACCCGTGGACCGGTATCGAGTCACTGCTCTCGACGGGCCCCGGCATGATCGTCGCGCCGAGCGCCCAGCAAGGTGATCAGTTCACCCCGATCGGCGCGGGTGCCTTCACCCTCGAGAAGTTCGCTCCCAACGAGGAATTGATCCTCGACGCTCGGGAGGACTACTTCGACGGTGCCCCGAACGTGGACAAGCTGCGGTTGATCAGCATCGTCGGTTCGCAGTCCACCACCGAATCGCTCAAGAGCGGCGGCACGGACGTCGCGTACATGCGGTCGCTACCGAACGTGCTGGATCTGATCGACTCCGGCTACCCGGGCTTCGTCGACATTCCGTCGCTGTCGTACCTGTCGCTGGTGAACACGGCACCCGGTCGTCCCGGTGCCGACGTGCGCATCCGTCAGGCATTGGCGCTCGCAACCGATCCCGTCGCACTCGACAACCGACTCAACGAGGGCAAGGGTCTGCCCGGGCAGGTCATCTTCCAGGACACCTCTCGCTGGCACAACGACGTCGCTCCGATCGGCGTCGACACCGCCAAGGCGAAGCAGCTTCTCGACGAGGCCAAGGCTGACGGTTACGACGGCAAGATCACATACCTGACGCTGCAGGAGAATTCGGCGCAGGCGATGGCTCTCGCACTGCAGTCGATGGCCAACGCCGTCGGATTCGATTTCCAGATCGAGTACGTCAACTCGGTTGCCGACGTCGTCAAGCGTTTGTACGCCGACCGCGACTTCGACATGGCAACAGGTTCCGCCAGCCTCGCGGAAGCCGATCCTTTCGAGCGTCTGTACTCCAATCTCAAGTCGGGTGGACGGAACAACGCCACGAGCTTCTCCGACCCCGAGATGGATACGCTGCTCGATCAATTGGGTGTCGCGACGTCGACCGACTCGAAGATCGAGGTGCTCGCCAAGATCCAGGAGCGCGCCAATGAGGTTGTGCCGTGGCAGGTTTACGGCAACACCCCGTGGCTCGGTGTGTGGGGACAGAACGTCCACGGCATTCAGCAGAGCCTGGACGGAATCATGTTCTTCGACAAGGCCTGGAAGAACTAGACACCTGAATGACTGAATGGACCCGAGAAGCGTCCCTGCGGGGACGCTTCTCGGCATCAGAGAGTGGGATAGATCAAGAAGTGAGATCGAGGGCAGCGCGGACGATGCTGTCGGAGTCGAGGCCGTGGTATCGGTAGACGTCCTCGAGCGAACCGACCTGACCGAACCGGCTCACTCCGAGCGCAGCACCCGGAACGTTGTTGATTCCCGTCAGGAACGCGAGGGTGTGCGGGTGCCCGTCGAGAACGGTCACCATCGGCGCGGACCGGCTACTCGGAAAGACCTGATCCAGGATCCACGACGGACCGTCCGCGAGACCGCGCCGAGACTGGAGTGCTTCGAAGAGCAAGCCGGGGCTGGTCACGCAGACGACGTCGGCGGAAATGCCCTGCTCGCCCAGTCTTTCGGCTGCGACCAGTGTTTCGGTGACAGTGGCACCCATGCCGACCAGGGTGACGGCCGGATCAGGGTTGTGCCGCAGTGTGTACGCGCCGGCCACCACCTGACGTCGACGGCGTTCTCGCGCAGCCGGATCGGTCGGTACCGCGGCCAGGGCCTGATCGACCGGACGGGTCGACAGGCGCAGGTACGACGAGCTGCCGTCTGGTCGGCCCAGGCGTCCGATGCTGTCGAGGAGCGTCCACTCCACGTCGACGGCGAATGCCGGTTCGAAACTGGTGCAACCCGGCTGTTCCAGTCCGATGGACGGGGTCTTGATCGACTGGTGCGCACCACCTTCGGCGGCCAAGGTGACGCCCGACGGAGTGCCGACCATGATCGACTGTCCACCGGCGTAGATGCCGTATGACCACGGTTCGAGAGCCCGCTCGATGAAGGGGTCGTACATCACGCCGATAGGGAAGAGTGGCTGGCCCCAACGACTCCAGGTCGCACCGAGTTCGCCCATCAACCCGACCAGGTTGGTCTCGGCGATACCGAGTTCCATGTGCTGACCGGTGGGCTTCTCACGCCAGTGCATGATCGTTTCGGCGTCGTCGGCAAACCAGTTGTGCCGCTCGTCGGGGGACCACACGCCGACCTTGTTCAGCCAGCCTGCGAGGTTGGTGGTGGAACTGACGTCCGGGCTCAGTGTGACAACACGTTTCGCGGCGTCCGGCGCTTCGCGGCTCAGGTCGAGTAGTACCCGGCCCAGAGCTGCCTGAGTGGTGGACGTGCCGGAGGGCGTACGGCCGATGTCTTTCGGAACTGCCGGGGGCACCAGATGCTCCACCTTCGGGCGAGCCAGGCGCCCAGCGGTTTCGGCGCAGATGCGGCCGGACGGGCTGTCGGTCTCGAACCGTTCCCAGGGATTCGACGGATCCATGCCGAGTTCCGACGCCAGGTGCTCGAACTGCTCGGCGGTGAGCAGCGACGAGTGGTTCTGCGGATGACCCTGCGTCGGCAGACCCCGACCCTTGATCGTGTACGCGATGATCACGGTGGGACGGGTGTCGTCGATCTGTGCGTACGCCTCTCGCAGAGCGTCGAGGTCGTGGCCACCGAGATTGCGGATGGCTTCGAGCACCGTGGCGTCGTCGAGGTCGTCGATCAGCGCCGTGATCGCGTCGGCGTCCGCCGCGTCGCCGGGCAGTCTCAGACGTACCTCGTCGGCCGTGCATCGCAGCAGGCGCTGGTACTCCGGATTCGGCATGTCCAGGATTCGTTCGCGCAACGCGGTGCCGCCCGGCCGGGTGAACAGTGATTCCAGCAGCGCACCGAACTTCACGGTGATGACCTGCCAGCCGGCACCCGAGAACATGCGCTCCAGGCGGGTTGCCGCGATGTTCGGCACCACCCGGTCGAGTGATTGGCGGTTGAGGTCGACTATCCACACGATCTCACCCAGTTCGGCAACCGAATGATCGAGAACTGCTTCCCACACCGCGCCCTCGTCGAGTTCGGCGTCACCGACCAGGGAGTACTGACGCCCGGTTCCGGCGCCGCCGAGGGAGGCGTCGACGTATCGGCGAGCGATGGCGCCCCAGATGGGAGCCGTCGCGCCGATGCCCACCGAACCGGTCGAATAATCCACCGGATCAGGATCTTTCGATCGACTCGGGTAGCTCTGCAGGCCCCCGAATTCGCGCAGAGTCGTCAGGTAGGACTCGTCGAGTTCACCGAGCAGATAGTTGATGCCGTGGAGCACCGGCGCCGCATGCGGCTTGACGGAAACCCGGTCGCCGGAACGAAGTTGGCCGAACCACAGCGACGTCATGATCGAGACCATCGACGCGCACGAGGCCTGATGGCCGCCGACCTTGAGCCCGCTGGGATTCGGACGGACACGGTTGGCGTGATGGATCATCGCGGTCGACAACCACAGAACGCGCTTCTCGATCTCCGCCAGTGACTCGGGAGCGTTCTGGTCGATGTTGGGGCTGTTCACGGCCGGTCCTGCCTTCAGTAGTGGACATCGATCACCGCACCGCCTGTACCCCAGATCGTGGGGCCGACGATGTGGTTGTGATGTTTGGCAGGACTTCCTGAGGCCGAACCGTTCGGTGCGGCAAAGTCCAGCCGCACCTGTCGATCTGTTGTGCAGATTCTGCGTCAAAGTCCATCATCGGCATACAGATTGAGCAATAGCTACCCGGTGGATTGAGCAATGTGCGCAACACCGAGGGCTGTGCGCCGTGACAGGTGGGCACTATGCGCAGTGCACCGCCAGTCGCGCGCGGTCAGTCCATCAGGTCGTGGACGTAGCACCAGCGCCAGGATTCGCCGGGCTCGTGTGAGCGCATGACCGGGTGCCCGGTTTCGCGGTAGTGGTTGGTGGCGTGCTGATGAGGGCTGGAATCGCAGCATCCGACGTGGCCGCAGGACAGGCACATGCGCAGGTGAGACCAGTTATCCTCGCCCAACTCGGCGCACTCCTGGCAGACGCCGGGCGTAAGCGCCGCCGGGTCCGTTTCGGGCGCATTGGTTAGTTCCTCGCAACCGGTGGGAGCGGGTGCGGGCTGCTGTGTGCGAGCTGCTGCTCGCTTCAGGATTTTCTTCATCGCCTTCCATACTGCATGCTGCCAGGGTGAACGGCATATTACTGGGGGTTGTAGTAGCGGCGTTGCTGGTGGCGGCGGTCGCGCGAAGGTTCGGGCTGTCTTCGCCGCTGATCCTCGTCCTGGTCGGTTTGATCGCCTGTCAGATACCGGGTGTTCCGGAATTGGAACTCGATCCAGACCTCGTCCTGTTCGTCGTGTTGCCTCCACTTCTGTACTCGGCAGCACTGGACAGTTCATACCTGGCTTTGCGCTCGAATCTGCGTCCGATCGGATTTCTCGCGGTGGGGCTTCCCCTGGCGACGACGGCTGCGGTGGGCTTTGTCGCCTACCTGATCGTGCCGGAGTTCTCGATAGCGGCTGCTCTGGTTCTCGGCGCGATCGTGGCGCCGCCGGACGCGGTGTCCGCGAGCGCAATCGGACGCAAGCTCGGCCTGCCGCGCCGGATCATGACCCTGCTGGGCGGGGAGAGCCTGCTCAACGACGCCACCGCTCTGACGGCGTACAAGGTCGCTCTCGCGGCTGCCGTCGGTACGGGTGCGACGCTGATCGGCGGCTTCGAGACCTTCCTCGTCGCGGCGGTCGGTGGAACGGTGATCGGCCTCGCGGTGGGGTTCGTCATCTCGAAGGTTCGCGGCAAGCTCCAGGATCCGGTGATGGAGAGCGGAATCGGATTGGTGGTGCCGTTCTTCACCTACCTGGCTGCGGAAGAGGTCCACGCGTCGGGCGTCATCGCGGTCGTCGTAGCCGGATTGTTCCTCGGCCAGCGCTCCACCCGTGCGAGTTATGCGACGCGTTTGCAGGACACGGCAGTGTGGAGGGCCGTCGACCTGATCCTGGAGTCGTTCGTCTTCCTGTTGATCGGTCTCCAATTGCCCAGCGTCGTCAACGGATTGCAGGGGTACAGCACTTCGATCGTCGTCTGGGCGTCGGTTGCCGTTCTCGTGACCGTCGTGGTGGTCCGAATCGCCTGGGTGTTCCCGTTCACGTACGTACCGCGCTGGCTGTCGCCGCGTATTCGAGCGAGGGAGCCGGAGATTTCGGCGCGGGCGGTGTTCGTCGTGTCGTGGGCCGGTATGCGAGGGGTCGTGTCGCTGGCAGCTGCCTTCGCCATTCCGCTGACGGTCAACAGTGGTGAGGACTTCCCGGGGCGGTCGCTGATCCTCTTCCTGACGTTTGTCGTCGTGGTCGGCACGCTGTTGCTGCACGGCCTGACGTTGCCGTGGGTGATCCGTGTCCTCGGCGTGCAGGGGGACGAAGAGCAGTCCGACGCACGCGCCGAGGCGGCAGCCCAGGACAAGGCTGCACGGGCCGCTGCGGCGCGGCTGGACGAATTGGTCGGAGCCGACGCCGACGACGTCCCTCAGGTCCGCAATCGTGCCGCGGACATCTTGCGAAGCTGGAACACCCACCGCGCGAACTCGGCGTGGGAGCGACTGGGACGCAGCGACGAGGATCTGGGGGAGAGCCCGTCGAACGCCTTCCGCTCGCTGCGCCTCGAGATGATCGATGCCGAGCGAGGCGTCTTCATCGCCGAACGCGATGCCGGCCGGATCGACGACGAGGTCCTCCGGAAGGTACTTCGCGAGCTCGATCTCGAGGAAGCGACGCTCGACCGGGACTAGACCGGCTGGTCTGCTGTCCACGAAGGTAACCGCTGGCCAGGGTCGGTTTACCTGACTGTTGAGGCCTGCAACTTAACCGATTCCACTGAGCGAGACTCGATCCAATTTTCTGTGCCTCCCATCACAGACTGTTTCGTGTTCAACATCACGTCACGGTCTTACCCCGCCTTGGAGGCATTCGAATGAGTCGTAGTTCCCGCCGCGGAAGTCGCAGATTGGCTGCGGCTGCGCTGGCGATCACCGCAAGTATGTTCCTGGCGTCGTGCGCCGACAACGGCTCGAGCAATGGCGGCGGCGAATCCGCTGATTCCGGTTCCTCACTGAAGATCGGCATGGTCAACGAGCAGGCCGATCCCGGCACTCCCACCAAGGGTGGCACGCTGACGTTCAGCGGCTACTCGGCGGTCACGACTCTCGATCCCGCGAAGGCTCAGGTTGCCGGCGCCACCGGTGGCAGCGAGCTCAGCGCCATCTACGACGTGCTCATGCGTTACGACCCCATCGGGCAGAGGTTCGAGCCCAAGCTCGCTCAGTCGCTCGAAGCGAGTTCGGACAGCAAGACCTGGACGCTGAAGCTCCGCGACGGTGTGAAGTTCAGCGATGGCACAGCTCTCGACTCGAAGGCCGTCGCCGACAGCATCAACCGCTACGTCACCAACAAGGGACCTCAGTCGAGCCTGTGGGCTTCCAAGGTTGCCTCGATCGACACCCCCGACGCGACGACCGTAGTCTTCAACCTCGTTGATCCGTGGACAGGCATCCAGTCGATGCTCGCCACCGGACCCGGCATGATCGTCGCCCCGAGCGCCCAGCAGGGTGACCAGTTCACCCCGATCGGCGCCGGCGCCTTCACCCTCGAGAAGTTCGCTCCCAACGAGGAACTGCTGTTGGCTGCTCGCCCCGACTACTACGACGGCGCACCGAACATCGACAAGCTCAAGCTGATCAGCATCGTCGGCGCTCAGCCCACCGCCGAAGCACTCAAGACGGGCGGCATCGACGCCGCGTACATGCGTACGCTCACCCCGATCCTGGATCTGATCGAGTCGGGTTACCCCGGCTTCGTCGACATCCCGTCGCTCGGTTACATCGCCAACGTGAACATGGCCCCGGGCCGCCCGGGCTCGGATGTCCGTGTCCGCCAGGCGATGGCGCTGGCCGTCGATCCGGAGACGCTCAACACCCGCGTCAACAACGGCAAGGGACTGCCCGGCCAGGAGATCTTCCAGGACACCTCGCGCTGGCACAACGACGTCGCACCGATCGGCGTCGATCCCGCCAAGGCGAAGGAACTGCTCGATCAGGCCAAGGCCGACGGCTACGACGGAAAGATCACCTTCCTCTCCATCCAGGAACCGTCCGCACAGGCGACGGCTCTGGCCATCCAGGCGATGCTCAACGCAGTCGGCTTCGACGCTCAGATCGAATACGTCACCGGTGCAGGTGATCTGGTCAAGCGGATGTACGCCGATCACGACTACGACATGAGCACCGCAGCACTGAGCCTCGCCGAGGCCGATCCCTACGAGCGTCTGTACACGGGCATCAAGTCCGGTGGCCGTAACAACGCGACCGGCTACTCCGACGCCGAAATGGATGCTCTCCTGGACAAGTTGGGCGTTGCAACCACCGACGAGGACAAGAAGGCAGTCCTGGCCCAGATCCAGGAACGCGCCAACGAGACCGTCCCGTGGCAGGTGTGGGGCAACGTCGCCGCACTCGACGTGTGGAACCAGAACGTTCACGGACTCGAGCAGAGCCTCGACGGAATCGTGCTCTTCGACGGAGCTTGGAAGTCCTAGAGAGCCTGAAGTTCACAGCCGGCCCCGCGCCCGTATTGCAGCGGATCGGGGCCGGCTGCGAACGAAGAAATGAAATCAGAGGAACTGCTGTGTATTGCGAGCTCGCTGTCCGAAGGAGACGAAATCGATGAACATCGGCGCAATAGGTAAGAAATTGGGCCAGCTCGTCATTGTGATCCTGATCGTCAGCTTCGGAACCTTCGTGCTGGCATCACTGATCCCCGGCGATCCCGCTGTCTCCGTTCTCGGTGAAGGCCGAACGCCTGCCGAGTACGAGGAAGTTCGGCAGCAGCTCGGACTCAACGATCCACTCCTGGTTCGCTATTGGGACTGGCTGACCAGCGCTCTCCAGGGCGACCTCGGCAACTCGCTCGTTCCCCCGCAGCAGGATGTCCTCACCGCGATCAGTTCCGCTCTCCCCGTCAGCGTTCAGTTGGCAGTGATGGGTCTGGTCATCGCACTCGTCGTCGCAGTTCCGCTCGCACTGTGGTCGGCGCACCACGAAGGCGGCGTCATCGATCGCGTCATCAGCGCCGCGACGTTCGGTGTTCTTTCCGTCCCGAGCTTCCTCGCCGGTCTGTTGCTGATCATGGTCACCGTCAACTGGCTCGGCTGGTTCCCGCGATCACAGTGGGTGCGCATCGGCGACAGCCTCTCCGGAAACCTCTCACACGCAATACTTCCCGCGATCACCATCAGCCTCCTCGAGATGGCGATGTTCACTCGCGTTCTCCGATCCGACCTGGTGACGACGCTCCGTGAGGATTACATCCTCGCGTCGAAGGCCAAGGGAATGCCCACGCTGCGAGTGCTTTTCAGTGACGCGCTCCGCCCGTCGTCGTTCTCGCTCATCACGATGATGGGTCTGGCTCTCGGCGGCATGATCGGCAGCACCGTGATCGTCGAGACGCTGTTCTCGCTGCCCGGAATGGGCACGCTCATCGTCCGCGCAGCGCAGCAGGGTGATTCGCCGATGCTGCTCGGCGCGGTGGTCGTGATCGCGGTCATCTACGTCCTCGTCAACAGTGCGATCGATGTTCTGTACACCTATCTTGACCCGAGGAGTCGTCGTGTCCATGTCTGAAGTGACGCCAGACGGAGCGGCTCCGTCGCCGGCCCCGTCCGAGGTGATGACATACCGGCAGCAGACAGTCCTGCTGGCTCCCGGTCCCGTCGAGACGCTGGAACAGCCCAAGAATCTGGTCCTGATCGGATCGATTCTCACAGTGGTCGGCGTTGCGCTGCTCGGCACCGCACTCTTCGGTTCAGCGATCATGATGACCGTCCGCATCGTGCTCGCGCTCGTTGCCCTGGTTTTCCTCTTCAAGGGTCTCGGCAAACTCGGTACGTCCAAGTGGGGCAGTCAGTTCGATCTCTCGTACTGGTTGGCGTGCATCTGGCTGGGCGCGCTGATCCTGGCCGCGATCTTCGCGCCGCTGCTGCCACTCGGTGAGTACAAGGACACGGTCAAGACCTTGGCCGAGCCGGGCTTCGCCTCGCCGAGCCTGCTCTCCGATCATCCGTTGGGTACCAACAACTTCGGTCTCGACCTCCTCGCCCGCGCCCTGTTCGGTGCTCGCGCCTCCTTGACTGTCGCCATCTGCGCCGTGCTGATCGGCATGATCATCGGTGGCACCATCGGCGTCATGGCCGGCTATTTCCGTGGCAAGGTCGACGCCGTGGTCGGAATCCTGACCAACTCGCTGCTGGCCATTCCTTCTCTGGTGCTGCTCATCGCACTGGCCGCGGTGCTCACGTCGAACCTGCGCAACATCACCCTCGCACTGTCGATTCTCTGCATTCCCAGCATGGTTCGAATCGCCAGGGCAAACACCATCGTCGTCGCCCAACGGGAGTTCGTGCTTGCCGCGAGAGCCATGGGCGCCACCAAATGGCGCGTCATCTGGCGCGAGTTGGTTCCCAACGTCCTCGTTCCCGTCGCCGCGCTCGGCCTGGTGGCCGTCTCCGGCCTGATCGTCGCGGAAGCATCACTGAGCTTCCTCGGACTCGGTATCGCACAACCTGATCCGACCTGGGGCAACATGATTGCGGAAGGTCAGGGCGGGATCGTGGAGAAGCATCCGTTCATCGTCCTGGTACCAGGCGTCTTCCTCTTCCTGACGGTGTTCTCCTTCAACCTCATCGGCGAGAAGTATCGGAGTAAGCTGTGACCACTTCAGCTCAGAACGGCGTTCCGCTGCTGCAGGCGGACAACATCAGAACCGTATTCGCCACTCCCCGTGGCCAGTTGCGAGCAGTCGACGGTGTCTCGATCCACGTCTCCGCCGGCGAGACTCTCGGCATCGTGGGTGAATCCGGTTCCGGCAAGTCGGTTCTCGGGCGCACCATCATGGGACTGCTCCAGAAGGGTCCGGCTCTCGACATCAGCGGGACGGTGACGTTTGCCGGCCGCGACATGTCGACGATGAAGAAGTCGGAGATGAAGCACTTCTGGGGACCCGAGATCGCCATGGTCTTCCAGGATCCGATGACCTCGCTCAATCCGTTCAAGCGCATCGGTACCCACATCACCGAATCCTTGAAGTTCCACCTGGGTCTGAAGAAGGACGCGGCCCGCGATCGCGCAGCGGAACTCCTGTCGATGGTGGGTATCCCCGAGCCCAAGCGTCGGCTCGACCAGTACCCCCACGAACTTTCGGGCGGTATGCGACAGCGCGTGGTCATCGCGATGGCCCTGGCCTGCGAGCCGAAACTGCTGATCGCGGACGAGCCGACCACCGCTCTCGACGTGACGGTGCAGAAGCAGATTCTCGATCTGCTCGCCTCACTCAACGACAAGCTCAACATGGCCGTCATTCTGATCAGCCACGACCTCGGTGTGGTCTCGGGTCGATCGGACCGTGTTGCGGTCATGTACGCCGGTTCCGTCGTGGAAACGTCGGCGACCGAAGAGTTGTTCACTCGTCCTCGCCACCCGTACACCGAAGCGCTGATGGCCGCGATTCCGCGACTCGAATCACCGACGCACACAGTGCTGCAAACAATTCCGGGTGGGCTCCCGGACATGACGAAGCCGATCACCGGTTGCCGCTTCGCCGCCCGCTGCCGGTACGCCCAGGACGACTGCCTGACCGGCGACCCGGCCCTGGCTCCCGGCGGACCGGGGGACAACACAACCGAAAGCCACACGTTCGCGTGCCACTACCCGGTCGACACTCCTGAAGGCACAACGGCATTGGTCGCCAACGAGAAGGCCGGCACTACCGCAGCGGGCCTGACGCTCGCGGTGAAGGAGATGGTCTGATGACTGCATCGGTGGATACCAGAAAGCCTGAGACGGTGGACGCGGCCCTGACGGTCGAGGACTTGGTCGTCGAATTCAACGTCGGCAAGGGGCAGACGGTTCACGCCGTGTCCGGAATCAGCTTCACCGTCGCGCCGGGCGAAACCTTGGGCGTGGTCGGTGAATCCGGCTGTGGCAAGTCCACGGCGGGCCGGGCGATCATGCAGTTGCCCTCACCGACGTCGGGCTCGATCCGCCTCGGAGAGACGGAAATGACGGCACTGGGCGCGGAAGAATTGCGTCGCAGCCGCACTCAGCTGCAGATGATCTTCCAGGACCCGATCTCCTCGCTGAACCCACGACGCAAGGTCAAAGCTCTCATCACCGAGGGTCCGTCGATCTGGGGCGGAAAAGACAAGGCCGCCATCGAAGCTCGGGCGCGCGAGGTTCTTGCCGAGGTCGGGCTGGACCCGGACATGGTGTGGGACCGAACCCCACGCGAACTCTCGGGTGGTCAGTGCCAGCGCGTGTGCATCGCCCGCGCATTGATGCTCGACCCCAAGGTCCTGATCTGTGACGAGCCGGTCTCGAGTCTCGACGTCTCCGTGCAGGCGCAGATTCTGAACCTGCTCGAGGACGCGAAGAAGCGTCACGGGCTGTCGCTGCTGTTCATTGCGCACAACATGGCCGTCGTGAAGAACATCAGTGACCGCGTGATGATCATGTACTTGGGCCGCGTCTGCGAAATCGTTCCCGCAGAAGACATGCAGAACCGCGCGCTGCACCCGTACACGCAGCTACTGCTGGCGTCGATTCCCGATCCCGACGCCACCGTCACCGCGGCGCAGAACGTCGAGCAGAAGGTCATCGAACTGCCCTCGCCGCTCAATCCGCCCAGTGGCTGCCGCTTCCGCACGCGGTGCCCGCTGGCTACTGATCTCTGCGCCGAGGAAGTTCCCGAGCTGCGTCTCGTCGAGGGCGGCCATCAGGTGGCGTGCCACAACGTGTGACTACACGCGAAGCATGTTGCGTACGTGACCGGTTTCGTTGATCGACCCGACCCTGCGGCTTCCGTTTCGCGACACGAGAATGCGCGTGACGGACACGTACTCGATCGGGAAGGTCAACGGGCGCTCCAGTCCGAGCAGTTCCTGCAGAACGATGTTGACGACGCCGCCGTGGCAGAAGATCGCCACGGTGGCGTCGTTGTCCGTTGCCGCGACTATCTCGTCGATCGCACCGAGGACTCGCGCACGAAAGGCGTCGCCGTCCACCGACTCGGGGAGCCAGCCGGCTTTGATGCGCGCATAGGTTTCCGGCGCCCGCTCCAGGACCTCGTGCATCGGGATGTAGTGCGGCTGCTCGTAGTCGTATTCCGCCAGACCCTCGCGCTGGGTGACCGGAAGGCCCAATATCTGCGCTACCGGGGCTGCGGTCTCGAGTGCGCGCTTTTGCGGGCTGCTGAAGAGTCCGGTGATCCGGTACGGCGCCAGTGCTGCGGGCAGCCGTAGTGCCTGGGCACGACCTTCGTCGGTCAGCGAGGGATCTGCGCGGCCTTCGGTGACCTCGGCCAGTTCGGGGAGCGCGTGTCGGATCAGGAGTAGTTGCACCTACGTCACCTTGCCATGTAGAGATCGAACGCCACCACGAGGTTTCGGCCGTCGCGTTTTGCCTGGTACATCGCGTTGTCGGCGATATCGAGCAGAGTCTCCATGCCCGGCATCGCGCGATCGGCCCAGGCGACGCCGATACTGACCGTTCCCGCGAAACCGCGAATGGATCGCGCGTGGGCCTCTTGCGCCTCTCTGATGCGCTCCGCGAGCTGGATGGCTTCCTCGAAGGTGCAGTCGGCGGCGGCGACGGCAAATTCCTCACCACCCAGTCGGCCGGAGAGTCCCAGCCCTTCGGTAGCGGCGAGGAGGGTGTTTCCGAACTGTTCGAGGACGGAATCGCCGGTGAGGTGGCCGAGGTTGTCGTTGATCGATTTGAAGTGGTCGAGATCGAGCATCATGACGGCGATCGGTCGTTGCGCCGCGTGCTGGGCGTCGAGGAGTTCCTGCGATTGGGTCCAGAACGCGTGGCGACTCAGCGTTCCGGTGAGGGCGTCGCATTCGGCGATGCGTTGGAGTTCTCGCTCGGCGCGCCGCTGTGCGCCAGTGGCGACGGCTACGGCGATGGGGGAGAGTGCCATCAAGATGACGGAGATCCGGGTGGTCACCCCCTCACTGAGTAGGTGCACCGGATCTGCCAGTGCCAGACGTCCCTTACCCGCCATGACCAGTGCCCACGCGCTCCATCCGGCTGCCAGGAGTGAAGTGCTGAACAGTGAGACACGCATTGCGCACCACAGGAGCGCCGGCATCGGCAGCAGCAGCGCAAGGGCTCCCTGAACCTCCAGGGCGAGTGGCAGACAGGCCAGGAGAGCGGCCAGAGGCGCCAGGATCTGTGCGAGCCGCCTCAAGCGCAGACTCTGCCGCACGGACGGCCCGCAGGTTCTTCGAATGTGTTCGAGCGTCGGTGCCGACAGAACGATCGGCAGCACGATCAGATACGTACACAGGTCGGCGAAGAACCACCCCACCAATTCCGTTGCCGCACCGCTTCCTTCGTGGAGTTGAGTGCGTAGTGCGCTGGCGGACCCGGCCGTGAACGACGCCAGAACCGAGATGAGGAAGATTCTGGCCGTGTACTTCGTCTCGGAGATTCGCCGTGGAAAGCAGCCGAGCAAGTTCGCGGCGATCAATCCTGTCGTGACGCCGACCAGATTGATCGCATTCAGTTCGAAGGCCCTCTGCACGGGGCTTCCGGTCGCAAGATCCGCCGTCAGCAGCGCTGCGCCGCCGACAGCGAGTCCGATCGGCGCAAACGAGCGCGGGTTACGGAGGAGAATGCCCAGAAGGATCGCGTTGGCGGGCCAGAAGGTCGACAGAAAACCGGGCGGACGGGCGGCGATGCCCGCCAGGGCGACAACGAGGATCGCCACGAAAATCAGGCACGAGCGCACCCGACGTGTCGAACGGTCCATGGTCAGCCTGTCGTAGAAAGCAGAAGCTGTCCGAGACTAGCAATGATCCGGCTACTGTCCGAGTTGTAACTTTAAGTGTCATCCCCGACGGTTCGGCTGCGTGAGGCGCCGAATCAAGTTCGCCAACTCCTCGGGTTGGTCGATCATCGCGTGGTGATGCGCCGGGCGCAGGACGTGAAAACTCCCACCGAGGTAGGTGGCGAGTTTCTGCTGCTTTGCCATCCAGGCGATGGACCAGGGAGTGGTGTGGCCAGTGTGTGCAGCAACGACGCTGAGGTCGATGTCGGGCAGTGGATGCTTGCTCGAGCGTCGTAAAGCGGTGAGCTCCAGCGCCATATCGGTGTACGCGACGTATTCGATCATCGCCGCTTCCAGATAATGAGGCTCGCGGTAGATCTTCCGCACCCATTCGAGAGTGGCTTCGGACGACCCGCTCGGCGGCACGGACTGGTTGAGGATCTTGCGCGTCGTCGTACCGAGGAGTCGCTGGAGCCCGGTGGTGCTGAACGAAGCCGCGGCGGCCCGGGAGGCGATCAGCAGCAGGTCGCGGGGGAAAAGACGTTTCGGCTCCTTCTCGGCACTGGAATCGAGGAGCAGCATCCCCGCCGCCCGATCGGGGAACAGGCGCGCGAAGCCTTCGACGTAGAAGCCGGCGATGGAGTGGCCGACCACCACGGCCGGACCACTCAGTCCCAGAGTGTCGAGCACGTCGCGGATCCGCTCAGCTTCGCCGCGGACGGTCGGAACTTCGGAAGTAGGCTCGCTGAGCCCGAAGCCCGGGCGATCGAAGCGGACGACGGTGTGGTCCGACTGAAGATGACGCGCGCAGTCATCCCAGTCGAACCAATTGCCCGCCAGCCCACCGCACAGGACCACGACGGGGCCGTCGCCCTCGGCAAGAACATGCAGTCGGCTCTCGCCGACCTGCAAGATCTCGCCCGGTGGTTTCACGTGGAACAATTCCGGCACGCGAGAATCCGGACTACTGACGCGGTTTCGCGAGGGGGAAGGCCAGCGTCTCGCGGATGCTGCCACCCGTGATCAGCATGACGATTCGGTCGACGCCCATCCCGAGACCACCCGTCGGCGGCATCGCGTGTTCGAGGGCTTGGAGGAAGTCTTCGTCCAATTCCATCGCTTCCGGGTCGCCGCCGGCCGCGAGCATCGACTGCTCGGTGAGCCGGTTGCGCTGATCCACAGGGTCGGTCAGCTCGCTGTATGCGGTTCCGAGTTCGACGCCCCACGCCACCAGGTCCCACTTCTCGGCGACGCCGGGGATGCTGCGGTGCGGCCGGGTGAGCGGCGACATCGAGGTGGGGAAGTTGGTGTAGAACGTCGGAAACTCCGTGTAGTCCTCGACCAGATGCTCGTACATTTCCTGCGCGATGGCGCCGGTATCCCAGCTGGACTGGTACGGGATCTCGTTGGCGTCGCACAACTTCTGCAGGTCTTCGAGACTTGTCTCGGGGGAGACGTCGACACCAAGTTTTTCGGCGACGGCGCCGTGCATCGTCTTCACCGGCCACTCACCGGAGATGTCGACCTCGACCAGTTCGCCGTCCGGGCCGGGACGCATGATGATCTCGCGACCGAATGCTGCGACGGCCGCCGCCTGGATCAGCTCGCGGCACATCCGCATCATGCCCTCGTAGTCGCTGTGGGCTTCGTATGCCTCGAGGATCGTGAACTCGGGATTGTGTTTGAAGTCGACGCCCTCGTTGCGGAACACGCGGCCGATCTCGAACACCTTCTCCATACCGGCGACGCACAACCGCTTCAGGTACAGCTCGGGTGCGATGCGGAGATAGAGGTCGAGGTTGTACGCGTTGATGTGTGTCAGGAACGGAGCGGCATTCGCGCCGCCATGCACCTGCTGCAGAATCGGGGTCTCGACTTCGAGGTATCCGCGACCACCGAGTGAATCGCGCAGCGACTTCACGACGGCGCTTCGGGCCTCGAGCAGTTCGCGGGCCTTCGGGTTGAGGGCGATGTCGAGGTACCGCTGGCGGACGCGGGTCTCGGGATCCGAGAGGCCTTTCCACTTGTCCGGCAGCGGGTGCAGGCACTTGCCGTTCATGCGCCACTCGACGGCAATGAGCGACAGCTCGCCCTTGCGGCTGCGCCCGATGGTTCCGCTGACTTCGATCAGGTCACCGAGATCGAACTCGGCAGCGAACTCCGCCAGCTTCTCGCGGCCGACGTTGTCCTGGTCGACCAGGACCTGAATGTCGCCGGACCAGTCGCGCACGTCCGTGAACACCACTCCGCCGTAGTCGCGGACCCGCAGGAGGCGTCCCGCGATGCGCACGCGGGTGCCCTCCGGTGACTTCGCTGCGGCCGCGATCGTGTGCGTCGGTGGATAGGCGACGGGGTAGGCGGCGATCCCTTCGTCGGCCAGTTGCGCGAGCTTGTTCATGCGCACGCGGACCTGCTCGGGTCGACGCGGACCGTTGGTCGTGAACGTCGGCGCCGAGTCCGGCGGGCTGCCGTCGGCGTGCAGTCCTTCGGACGTCACCAGAGCTGCGGGCACTGCCGCATGCGTACCGGTGTGCTTGACGACCTGGCTGGACTTGCGCCCGAAACTGGGCAGCACCACAAAGCCTTCGGCGATGGCCGACGCGAATCCGACGCGCGGCAGTTCGCGGTTGTCCTCGAAGCAGAGGAAGCGCGGCGCCCAATCCGGCTGGTATTTCACGTTCGAGCGGTACAGCGCTTCGAGCTGCCACCAGCGGGAGAAGAAGACGAGCACCGAGCGCCAGATGCGGAGGATCGGGCCGGCGCCGATGCGCGAACCTTCCTCGAACACCGAGCGGAACACGGCGAAGTTGAGCGAGACTCGCACGACGCCGATCTCGTCCGAACGTGTGGCCAACTCCGAGACCATCAATTCGACGACACCGTTGGGCGCCGTCGGCTTACGGCGCATCAGGTCGAGCGAAACACCGTTCGGTCCCCACGGCACGAGCGAGAGCATGCCGACGACGCTTTCGTCCTCGGTGCCTTCACCCATGACGGCTTCGACGAGGAGGCAGTCGCCGTCGAGGTGATCGCCCAGTCGGCCGAGCGCCATGGAGAAGCCGCGCTCGGTGTCGGTGTCGCGCCAGTCGTCGGCGCGGATGATGACGGCCGCCATGTCCTCGGGCGGGATGTCGCGATGGCGTCGCATCCGCACGGTGACGCCGTGACGCCTCACGCGAGTGACGGCCTGGCGCACCGGGCGCATGTCGCGTCCGTTGAGATTGAACTCGCGGGTGCGCAGGATCGCTTCGTCGCCGAGCTGCAGGACGCTCAGGCCCGCCTTCTTGTATGCCGTCGCCCCGGTTTCGCTGGCGCCCATGACGGCCGTCGCCCAGCCGTACTGCGACGCGAGCCCCTGCCACGCTTCGATGGCGTGCGGCCACGCTTCAGGATCACCGATGGGATCACCACTGGCGAGGCAGACGCCGATCTCGACGCGGTACGTGATCGCGGCCTTGCCGCTCGGCGCGAAGATGACCGCCTTGTCGCGGCGGGTGGCGAAGTAAGCGAGAGAGTCGTCGGCACCGAAGTTCTGGATCAACCCGCGGATCGCGGACTCGTCGTTTCCGGTGAGGGCGTTGTTGGAGCGTTGCGCGCGGAAGAGCGTCATGACGGCGGCGAGGAGCGCGATGGCACCGAGGAGACCGAGGACCGTGTTGACGAAGACGCGCGGGTGGCCGTCGAACACCTCGTTGTCGACCGAAGCTGCCGCGGTGACGCGGTTCAGGGCCCAGAGGAATCGCTGGTTCTGCGGTAGGTCACCTGGGAAGAGTTCGACAAGGCCCCAACCGATCACGGTCGCGACAGCCATGCCGCCGATCAGCACGCCGAGTGCTTTCCAGCCGGCGCCGCGCCGTACGCGTGTGTAGAACTCGGGCCTCGCCGCGATGAGGATTCCGATCACGACAAGCAGAACGACAACGGCCACGGCGTTGTTCGGGTTCTTGTCGACGATCGCGGAGGCGATGTTGGTGAGGGTGATCAGTGACAGGTAGATCGTCAACAGCCACCAGGCGATGCGCTTGCGGCTCGCGAGGGCGGCGGCGAGCAGGGCGACGACGAGCGCCCACGACAGGCTCGTATCCGGTGCGTCGAAGTAGTAGCTGTCGATGTATTCGCGTGGGACGCGGAGGATGTGCCGCAGTACCGGCGAGATGCTCCACAGGAACACCAGTACGGAGAAGACTCCGAGGATCAGTCCCGAGATATGGGGAACCTGGCTGAACCGCCCTTTGCGGAATCGACGCGCCTGGCGCGGATTTTCGGGTGGCGATTCCACCAACTCTGCAGTGGTGTCCGATACCTCGGTCAATGGTGCCATCGAGCTTCCTCTCCTACCGGTCGATCAGATCCTCACGCTAAGTGTGGTCTGTCGTGTCCAGTTTTGTGGGAGGAGGAAGATGATTGACATGACCGACAACATTCCAGCAGTACCCATCCGCGACGAAATGATTCGGCTCGGTCAGTTTCTCAAGCTCGCGAACCTCATCGAATCGGGCGCGGAGGCCAAGGAAGTGATCGCCGACGGCATGGTTTCGGTCAACGGTGAGGTCGAAGATCGTCGGGGCCGCCAGCTTCGTGACGGCGATGTCGTCGAGATCGGCGGGATGGCCGCCAAAGTGGAAGCCCCCGCCTGATCCCGCGACTTCTGGCTAGCTTTCGCGAACGACGACGCCGTCCTGGTCGCTGTAAACGATCTCGCCGGGGTTGAAGGTGACTCCGCCGATTTCGATCGGCACGTTCTTCTCGCCCGAACCGGTTTGCGTGCTCTTGCGCGGGTTGGTGCCCAAAGCCTTGACGCCGATGTCGAGGGTGCGCAGGATCGCGGAGTCGCGGACGGCTCCGTTGACGATGACACCGGCCCAACCGTTGTCGACGCCGCGGCCGGCAATGATGTCGCCGACCAGGGCGGTGTGGATGCTCGCGTCACCGTCGACGACGAGGACTCCGCCGTTGCCCGGTTCACTGAGGGTCTGCTTCACGAGCAGGTTGTCCTGGAAGCACTTGATGGTGGTGATGGGGCCGGCAAAGACTTCACGTCCACCGAACTGGGTGAACTGCGTGTCGCAGCTACGGATGTCGGGTCCGATCTCGTCGGCAAGGTCAGCGGTCGCTACAGGCTCGGTCATGCCCCACAGGATAGTCGGCGGGGCTCGGGCCTAGTTGTCGTCGGGGAGTATGCCGTTCAGCACTATGTCGGCAAGAGAATCGGCAAACGGTCCCGGGTCCGAGACGTCGCGAACCGACATCGCAAAGATGGCCGCGCCAGCCATGATGTCGAGAAGAGCGTCGGCGTCGACGCCGCTTCGGATGTCGCCGCGCTCTCTCGCCGCCTCGAGTCGACGGTTCAGCTCGACGCGGACTCCAGCCAGTTGCCGCACCACGAGAACGTCGCGTAATTCCGCGTTTGTTCGCACTTCGCTCATCAATCCGGGAGCAGCGGCTCGTGTGGCGGGAGCTGCGAACAGAGCAACCGCGCCGTGCACCAGCGCGCGGATCTGATCCGTGATCGTGCCCTCGGTGCCGAGTTCGGTGTCGATGTCCGCGCCCTGTTCGACGTCGAGTACGGGATAGATCGCGTCGTTGACGATGTGTGCCTTCGACGGCCACCGACGGTAGATGGCTGGACGTCCTACTCCCGCACGCGTGGCTATGGCGTCGATGGACGTGCCCGCGTACCCCTTTTCTTCCAACAGTTGCCTGGTCGCGTCCAGTACTGCGTCGTCGATTGCAGGGTTTCGCTGCGGGCCCAGGCGGTGCTGAGTTTCGGAATCTTTGGACATTTTGGGCAAATCCCTTGCGGTATCGCTGTGATGGCCGTTACATTCTGTCACGGCTTTAGTCGATACATATTGTATCGACAATCGGCACGTGCGCATCGGCGCCACCGAACCACGAGGAGTGGTGATGAACCTTCGAACCGAAACAGAAACCTCCGGCGAAGATCCCGACTACGCCGAATTTGCCAGGCCCGGCGAATCCCGCAACGACCCGGCGGAGATGCGGCGCAGCCTCGAAGGCTGGCTCGCGACCGTGCTGTGGCGAGGCTCGAAACCTTCCGTGACCTCGGTCGAGGTGCCGGCCGCGAACGGCATGTCCAACGAAACTGTGCTTTTCGATGCGACGTGGATCGAGGACGGGATTCGAGCCGAGCATCGCTTGGTCGCCCGTATCGCCCCGCGGGACAGTGCGGTACCGATCTTTCCGTCTTACAACCTGGACCAGCAGTTTCGGGTCATGAGCGCCGTCGCCGCTCACACGTCGGTGCCGATCCCGCGGGTGTACTGGTCCGAGAGCAACCCGGACGCGCTCGGCGGCGAGTTCTTCGTGATGGAACGGCGTGAGGGCGAAATCCCGCCCGATGTCATGCCGTACACGTTCGGATCCTGGCTCTCGGAAGCTTCGGCCGACGACTGTTCTCGACTCCAGCAGTCATCGGTCCGGGTGCTCGCCGAGCTACACGCTATGGCCGATCCGCACCTCGCACTCCCCGAGTTGTGCCGCGATGGTGCCGAACCGACTGGGGCAGAAGCACTTCGCGCGCACCTTGACGACCAGCGGCGCTATTACGAGTGGGCAACAGCCGACGGACCAGGATCTCCGTTGATCGAGCGCGGTTTCGACTGGATCGAAGCGAACTTCCCCGCCGATGCCGGTTCCGCAGTGCTCTGCTGGGGTGACTCGCGGATCGGAAATGTCATCTACCGCGACTTCGAGCCGGCGGCGGTCCTCGACTGGGAGATGGCCACACTGGGGCCGCGTGAGCTGGACCTCGGCTGGATGATCTTCCAGCACAGGTTCTTCGAGGATCTCGCTGCCATGGCCGGACTCCCCGGAATGCCGGACTTCCTTCGTCGCGAGGACGTGGCAGATGCCTACCGCTCGCTTTCGGGCCACCAGGTTGTGGATCTAGATTTCTACATCCTTTACGCCGCGCTGCGGCACGCGGTGATCATGTTCCGAGTCCAAAGTCGCGCAGTGGCTTTCGGTCAGGCCGAATTCCCCGACAACCCGGACGAGATGATCCTGCACCACAAGACACTCGAAGCCATGCTCGACGGCACCTACTGGGAGTCGCTCGCAACATCCCCGCTCACAACAGGAGATGCACGATGACACTGTCCCCGCTCGACGACTACCCGGTACATCAGATCGCCGAGACCATCCGCCACGTGGGCACCTCGGATCGAAACTTCTACGACCGCTACTACTTCAACTGCCATGCAGGCGTCGACGGCGACACCGAGCCACTGTTTCTCATCATCGGTCTCGGTCAGTACCCCAATCTTGGTGTATGCGACGGCTTTGCGGTTCTTCGGCGCGGCGATGACCACATAGTCTTCCGGGCATCTCGCGCCTTGGGCGACGATCGTATGGACCTGTCAGTGGGCCCGTTGAGGATCGAGATCATGGAGGGCCTGCACCGCTTACGGGTGGTGTTGGACCCGAGTCCCGAAGCGCCGAACCTGAGCTTCGACCTCACCTTCGAATCCGACGGCCCCGCCAATCTCGAGGCCAGGCATTTCCATCGCCAGCTCGAACGAGTCACCTTCGATACTCAACGATTCGTGCAGACCGGAGCATGGTCCGGATCCTTGACCGTCGACGGCGACGCCATCCCGGTCACCCCGGAGACGTGGCGGGGTAATCGCGATCGGTCCTGGGGTGTGCGACCGGTCGGCGAAGCGGAACCGCCTGGACGCAAGGCAGATCCGGCGATAGCCGGCAGTCAGAACTTCTTCTGGATTTACTCGATCATGCAATTCGGCGACTTCACCATCGTCACGATCGTTCAAGAAGATCAGCAGGGACGCCGAATCCTCGAAGATGCGACTCGCGTCTGGGCGGACCGCTCGCGCGAGTCGGAGTGGTTGGGTCGACCGGACCACCAGCTCACCTTCATTTCCGGTACTCGCGAGGTGAAGAGCGGAACTCTGTACTTCCGGCGCCCCGGTGCACCAGGCGAATCCGACCACATCCTGGAGATCACCTGCGAACCGATACTGCCCAACTACATCGGTGTCGGCACGGGCTACGGACTCGAGCAGGATTGGCGCCACGGGATGTGGCAAGGCGAACTGGTGGTTCAAGGCCTGCGGGAAAAGGTTTCGGACATCGAACCGTGGAAGAAGATGCTGTGCCCGGTCGACAACTTGGCTCGGTTCACCCTCGTCGAGGACGGCGTAACCCGCACCGGGACAGGCCTGTTCGAGGTAGCAGTCATCGGACCTCACCAGCGATACGGGTTCACCGGAATCGGTGACGTCGCACCGTAACTCCAGCTCACCACACCACAAATCCCAAACCACAGAGAGAGGTACTGCCACATGTCCACACGCTCACGAATGTTGTTCGCTCGCGGTGCGAAGTCCGCCGCACTTGTTGTCACCGGAGGCCTGTTGTTTGCCGCTCCCGCCACGGCCATCCCGCTCGACTTGGGCTCTCTCAACGCGGGATCGGTCGATCTCGGCTCGCTCGATCCTGTGCTCGCGCCGACACCGAACTTGGCCTCCGTGGCCAACTTTCGCGACGTCGCCGGCAATGACGGTAGGGGATACGCCACCGTCGACGGCTCGCACCTCAAGCGCGGCGTCATCTACCGGTCCAATGCGCTGACCGCGACCAGCGACGCAGACAAGGCGACGCTCACCGGCCTCGGACTTGCCGACGCCTATGACCTGCGCGGCGCAACCGAGATCTCCAACCCGTTCATCGGTGGCGCGGACAAACTCCCGGACGGTGTGACGTACACGAACATCCCCATCGAGTTCAGGGATCTCACCCAGCTCGCGACGACGATCAAGTCGCCGGAGGAGGCCAAGCAGTTCTTGGTCGACACCAACCGCAGTTTTGTCACCGATCCCGTTCGCCGTGCCGGCTTCAAGCAGGTCCTCTCGGACATCGCTGCGAGTGACGGGGTGCAGTTGTTCCATTGCACCTCAGGCAAGGACCGCACGGGTTGGACCGCGGTGTTGCTGCAGACCATCGCCGGTGTCCCCGCCCAGACGATCATGGACGACTATCTGTTGAGCAACACCTACCTTCAGGCGACCAACGAGAAGATCCTTGCGCAGATCTCTCAGGCCCTGAGCCCGCAGGTGGCGACCAATCTCGAACCGGCCCTAGGTGTCGACGCTTCGTACCTGGAAGCTGGACTCGCGCAGATAGCCAGCGATTACGGAACCGTCGACGGTTATCTCACCGAAGGTCTCGGACTCACTCCGGACACGATCGCGCTTCTGAAGGCCAAGCTCGTCGACTAGTTGCGCGCCGCTAAAACGCTTGAACGAACGAGTACCAGTCGCCGTCGAACTCCTGGTATCCGATCTCGCCGTCGCGGCGGGGCTTGCCGAGATATGGTGCGCCGTCGGGTAAGTACGCCAATCCGATCGAATCGATCAGACCGCCCTCGATGTGGAAGCGGCACCCGTTGCCGACGGGCCAGACCTGCAGGACCCGGTAGACACCAATTGTTCGGTTTTCCAACGACTTCTGGCAATCCGCGGCCACTGCTTCGAGCGAATCTTTCGACAATGCAAACGCAACATGCGAAGGGACGGACAAGGTCACGAGCGCACCGGTGACGAGCACGATCACCGGCGCGATCGTGCTCAAACGCAGAGTTTTGTACTTCATCCAGCCAATCAGGCTGAGTATCAACCACACTCCGCCCAAACCGAGCAGTACTGAGGCTGCGAGCGCAAAGAACGGAAAGTACACAACCGGCGGCATGAAGGACCACACGATGACGCCGCATGTGAGAGTGACAAGCACTGCGGTGACAATCGCTGTCACCTTCCACCAGGATGCCGGACCTCCACGCTCAGTTGTCGGATCACCGTCAGTCATCGGACAACCCTTGCACAACGCGGTAACTGCGGAGCGGCAACGAATGGAATTGTTCCACTGATTTACGTCGTGGTCGTCCTGCGTGGATCCGAAAATTGAACACTTTCGGCCCGGTCAGTGCGCTGACGCCTGAGGGTATGGTCGGATTGTGAACCAGGATCTGATCATTCGCCGCTACGTATCCTCGGATGAGGATGTGGTCGTCGACCTGTGGTCGCGCGCTGCCCGTGAAGCCCATCCGTTCCTTGCGGGTGAGGGGACGGGCGAACGCGAGCAGAAGATGCGAGAGGTTTATCTGATTCAGGCCGACAATTGGGTCGCTGAGCACAACTCCGCTGTCGTTGGACTGTTGGGAATGATCGGCTCCGAAATCGGGGGACTGTTCGTCGCGCCGGCGTCACAAGGGTTGGGCGTCGGGCGGGCGTTGGTCGAACACGCCACAACCATGCATGGCGAGGTGACACTCGAGGTCTACACCCTCAACGATCGCGCCCGCAGGTTCTATGCGCTGATGGAGTTCGAAGAAGAGGAGCGTCGACACGACGCCGAGACGAACCATGAATTGATCACCCTTCGTCGTACTGGTCGCGACTCCTCCCTCATCTAGGCATGAGAAACGCGAATCAGCCCGGGTGCCAGGAGTTCCACCACTCCACGATGGGAACCTGCTTACGCTTGGGCCTGCTGGTCTGCCTGCAGGTGCTTGACCGGGCATCCCGTGGGGAAGGTGCCGAGGTCTTCGACCTTGTAACCGTTCGGGTAGCTGCGGATGTTGGGCAGCTCGCGGGCGAATTTCCGCTTCGTACGCACGGGGAAGAACCGCAGCAGGCGCGCGCGGACCTTCAGCGCACCGCGTGAGACGACGCGCATCGCAGTGCTCGGGTGCTTGTAGTGGAAGGCGTCGAGTAGGTGATCGTCCATGAGCGCGAAGGCGAATCCCTTGACCAGAGCCTTTGGTGCCAGGTTGTTGGGCGGGAAGGTGCACATCAGGTCGAGGGTGGAATCAGCGACGGCTCGGGCGCCGGGATCGAATGAAAAGTGTTCGCGCTCATAGTCGTCGAGAAGTTTGACGAAGCCCTCGTAGGTGTCAGGAGTGTCTTTGATGTTCATGTACCGACCCAGGTGGCGGTAGTAATTCGTCGACCCGACGATCTCGTTGTCGGTCATCTTCCGCCAGCCGTACTCGTCGAGCCATCTGACCGGCGTGACGACGAAGGTGGCCAGGACATAGAGCATGTCGTCGTTGGAGATGTCGTACGAGCCGTGCATCTGATTCATTCGACGCACGCTCTTGCGGCCTTCGGTGCTGCTGAGGCCGTGCTCGAGGATGGCGTCGAGGATCAGGCTGGTGTCGTCGTAGCGCTTCTGAACCTTGTCGGTGAACTCGCCTGTGGAGAAGAGGAGCTTGCCGATCGAGGGGACAGCGTACGTACGAAACAGTGCGAAGCTGAGCGCCTGATTGATGTCCCAGGGAAACTCTTGCGCCGCGAGAATGCGCGACATCTCTTCGTAATCGGTTTCGGGATCGAGTTGATCCGTGCGACTGCGGAGGTCGTAGCGCTTCATCTGAACACTCCCTGGGACTGGTCTGCGCGCGGCAGAGGTAGGTGTGAGCTGCACCACCGACTGTAGTTCTGACAACACGCGTTGTCTAGGGGGTGTGAATAGTCGTCTTTCCTTCGTTTCGGGCGTTGTACCAGGGGTATCCGGAAAGTGTTGTCGACCCGAGGAGCAGCTATGAGCGTCACACGCACGGCCGGGGTTTTTGCGGCCATCGGACTACCGATTGCCGCGAGCGTCATGTTCGCCGGAGTCGCCTCGGCTGATCCGCCCCACCCTTTCGGCGGCGCCGCCGTCACTATCGGGTGTCCGAATCAGGGGTCGCTGGCCTCGTTGACCGGGCTCACCGGCCAGTCCGGGCCAGAATCCAATCCGCCCATCGCCAAGGGTGACATTCGCTTCGATTCGTTCCCGGCCGCTGCACCCATCCCGGCGGCGGGTCAGGTGACTGTTGCGTGGGTCAACACCGACACGGGCAAGTCCGGAATCGTCGACCTGGTCGGTACTTATCCGTACCTGTCCGCGACGGTGAACACCGGCGTCGGCAATGTCGTTGCGACGGCGTTCGGTTCGATCAACTGGGGCAGTAGTCCCATCTGCCAGTCGAATCCGACGATCGGCAGGTTCATAGCCTGATCCTGAGCCTCATCGTCGCGGCCTGGACGGGCACAGGGTTGGCGGTATCGCGTGATTATCTGTCATCTCGGAGATACCGCCGGGTCCGTCCCATCCCATATTCTGAAACATGTTAGGTGAAAGCATATTTCAGGGATGGAAAAGGTGGCGACGTGAACGGGTCGAGCGCGCGTCAGTTGATGAGCCAGATGCTCGTCGAAAAACGAAACAGTCTTGCGCCCGAAAAGGTCGGCATGCGCTGCGAGGGTGCTCGCCGAATGCACGGCCTCAGTCGGCGCGATGTCGCGCAGATTGCCGACATCAGTTTCAATCACTATCAGCGGCTGGAACAGGGTACATCCGTTGGTGTTTCGGCTCCGGTCATCGTGAGGATCTGCGACGCCTTGTTGATGGAAGACGACGAGAAGGCGCGCATGCTGGCATTGCACCAGGTATGGTCGCGCCCTCGTCGACCGCTGGCTGGATCCCGAGTTGCCGGATCTCAGGGTGCCGGTGAAATCTCCGGCAGGCAGCGGGCCAGTTCGTCCGGCGTGTAGAAGAAACTTCCGGCGCTCACCGGAGCGCACGGGGCAGCAAAGGCTGTCTCGCGCTCGTTGTAGAGCATTCGGACCAGACGCTTACCCTCCGGTCCGGCGTACACGTCCCACTGCACGTTGGCAGCCATCGGGCTGACCTGCGATCCGCGCCAGGGGTTGTTCGCATAGGTGTAGAGGTCGCCCTCCGCCTGCGAGACGGTGCTTCCCGGCAGTTTCAAGAGTGCCGCGAAGGGGATGATCGTTTCTGCGTGTGCAAACCGGAAATCCGCTCCCGGGACGGCGTCGTCGCCGGTGTGTTTCTGCAGGCCGCGCAGGAACTCGTCGCGCAGGACGATTGCCATCCGGTAGGTGACGTCCTCACCGGTGAAGCCCGGGCCCTTGGCGTAGAAGTCCTCGGCATCGTTCGTGTATGCGAGCCACTGCGCGTCAGCAGGTTCGATGAACCGCTCGAAATTCCACTTGCCTTCTCCGGCCATGCCCGGAGTGATGATGTACGTGTTGTACAGCATGTACGCGGCGTCGACTTCGTTGTCGATCGTGCTGGAACCCTTGCCGCGGTCGACGAGTGAGAACTCGCCCGCGCTCAGGCGGTTGACGAAGTCCTCCGAGTAGAGCCTGAGCATTATGTGCCGCGAGACCTCGCGGGTGCGGAGAAGATCGGCGATCTGGTCGTCGACGGCTTTCAGTCGAGGATCGGACTCTTCGTAGTCCTTGTAGTCGGAGTTTGCATCCGAGTCGTGGAAGTAGAGAAGGTCGGCATCCGTGGTCACCGGCGCAACATCGCCGGCGACGGCTGGAAACGCACCGGTCAGCCCTTGCGCGAAGTTCTCGGCGCTGTCCACGGCACGGTCCACACCCGACGAGGTCAAGGTGATGGTGCCCTGCTGCGCTGCGATGGCGTCGAACAGTTGGGGGAGGCGTTCGGTGACCCGCGCGCCGAGCTGTCTGTGTTCGGTAATCCCGAGTCCGCTGAGGTTGCCGTACCCCAGCTTCTTGTTGGCGGCCATGAGATCACGGAGGGCCGGGCCGAATTCCTTGCCGACGGGGGTCAATGCGTTCTCGGCTTCGGCGATTTCCCACAGCTGCAGGCTCAGGTCGTCGTACTTCAGGCTCGACAGTGCTCTGGAACCATGGCGCGCAACACTTTCCGTGTACACGGGGGAGTATCCCGTCGGCGGCGCCTGATAGTCGGCGATGCGCTGGCCGGGAGTGTAGGGCGTCTTGGACGTGAAGCCGCCGTCGCTGACGGTTGGTATCTCTGTCGAACCGGAGCTCGAACCGGCGTCGAGCGAACCGAACGGTGACGCCGTGGCGATGGACTGGACGCTGCTGGTGACAAGCACTAGTCCGACAGCGCCGGCAGCGGCCAGCACGCCGAAGCGTGAGCTTCGCATGGTGAGTTGATCCTCTCCGTCGGTGCCGAGGTGACACGACGGAAGGAAAGTTAGAACAGCTAAGCGTCCGAATTGCACCTATTTGCCCATGTGGAGATGGACGCGGGGTTACAAGTTTCGGATTCGCAGAGCTCAGGAGGGTTTGGCGGCAATCCCGATCGACACGGAGAGCGACAAAGCGATGAGGGTCATGGCCAGCCACTGGTAGCTCTTGGGCGTGGGCTGCTTCTTACGTCCGAACTTGCTCACTGATGTCTCCCGTTTGTCCGTGGGTACTCAGCACATATTACTGTTCCATTACCCCAATGGCGCGGTCGACCGGAAACTGTGCGCGATCAGACAGCAGGCGGACCGCGAAGTCCGCCCGCTGCCCCGCGATCAAGAGATCGTGCGCAGTTCCCGTCGCAGTATCTTGCCGGTGACGGTCTTGGGCAGTTCCTCCACCAGCACCACGGAGCGTGGGTACTTGTACGCCGCCATCCGCTGCTTGCAGTGATCGATCAGATCTTCCGGGGTGACGGACGCCCCCGCGACGAGGCTGACAAACGCCTTCACCGTCTCACCGCGGTATTCGTCGGCGATCCCGACGACTGCCGCCTCACGGACTGCGGGGTGCTCGGCAAGAACGTCCTCGACTTCGCGTGGCCACACCTTGTAGCCGGACGCGATGATCATGTCCTTCTTACGGTCGACGACGTAGAACCAGCCGGCTTCGTCCATGAAACCGACGTCGCCGGTGTGGAACCACCCGTCGCGAATGGCCGACGCACTCTCCTCCGGCTTGTTCCAGTAACCGCGCACCACCTGTGGACCTCGGACGACCAGTTCGCCGATCTCTCCGATCGCCAGGACCGCACCGCCCTCGTCTTCGATGCGGACCACGGTGTTGGGTACGGGAACGCCGACAGACAGTGCTCCGGATGTGGGGTCGACCGGCGTATCCGCACCAACGGGAACGGCATGGGTCGGCGACGTGGTCTCGGTCAGCCCGTAGATGTTGTGCAGCGCAGCACCGGTCATGGCGCGGACGGCCTCGGCGGCAGTCGGCGAGATGGGTGCGCCGCCGGAATACAGCAACCGCATGGAGGAGAAGTCTTCCGGCGCGCAACCCGGAGTGTTGAGCAGTGCCGTAAAAGCAGTGATGGCGCCGACTGTGAATGTCGGTTGGTGCTCACGAATCGCGTCGAGCATCACCTCGGGCTGGAAGCGATAGGCAAGCACCAGCGGCATTCTCGCCAGGACGGACACCGCGATGTGACCGATCAACCCCGTGATGTGGAAGAGCGGTGCAACTCCGAGAACCGTGTCTTTCGGGGTGAGCCCCAACCAGTCCCGGTACACCTGGGCGTTGAAGGTCATATTCGCGTGAGAGGTCATCGCTCCCTTCGGCGGACCTGTGGTTCCCGACGTATACGTCAGTACCGCAATGTCTTCCGGTGCAGCGTCAGTGGTGATCGGATCGCCGAGACGATGTTCGTCGATCAGCGTCGCGAGATCGTCGGTACCGAGATCCTTCTTGACAATTCCGTCGAAAATCCTCGGATCGTTGCGACTTTGGTACTCGAGTTCCGAGGTGGTGATAACTCGCCTGACCGGCGAGTCGGAGACGACATTGCGGCCGACGGACTCGTAGAGCCCCTCGAGAGCGATCAGAACCGCTGCTCCGGAATCTTCGAGTTGGTATCCCAGTTCTCGTTCACG
Source organism: Rhodococcus sp. FH8 (assembly GCF_019266085.1). Lineage (NCBI taxonomy): Bacteria > Bacillati > Actinomycetota > Actinomycetes > Mycobacteriales > Nocardiaceae > Rhodococcus > Rhodococcus sp. FH8. Next base: position 45,627 of record NZ_LPNQ01000077.1, read on the forward strand.
GCTCATGGGATTGATCGAGACTGCGACGCCGCCGGCTTTCCAGATTCCGGCGAGCGCAAGCACGAACTGCGGAACGTTCTGGAGGAACAGAGCGACACGGTCTCCCTTCGCCAGACCACCTGCTCGTAGTGCGCGGGCCAGGGCGTCACTCTGCTGATCCACTTCAGCGAAACTGAGTTGACCGTCGAAGTACTTCACAGCCGTGGCGTCCGGATCAGAGCGGACCGCCGCTGCCAACATTTCGAGCATTGTGGGCTGTTCGACGTCGATGTCGGGGGGAACGTCGTTGCGGTACAACGCCAACCAAGGGCGATCTTCGTATGTCATTTGATGGCAACCGGATTCACGGGAGAGCCGCTGGCCTTGGCAACCTTGAGCGGTGCGGCGACGTACAAGAACGTGTACTGGCCGTCGGACGCGCAGTCCGCGGCCAGCTTCTCCAGATCGCAGATCTCGGTGAATACCACTCCGAGGTTGCGCATCAATGCGTTGTGGAGAACCAGTGCCACACCGTTTTCGGGGTCGGTGGTGACCTCGTTGGCAATGGTGTCGGTGACGAGGTTCGGAATCTCCATGTCCTGGAACCACTGGACGAGTTCGGGGCTGTAGATCAGGCCGGGCTCGCAGAAGCCCTCGTAGAAGGCTTCGCCCTGGTCGAAGAACAGCTTGAGGAAGTTGGTGCGGATGACGAGAATGTCACGCTTCTCGATGGTGACGCCCTGCGCTTCGGCACAGGCCAAAAGATCATGGTGCGTGAAGGTTTCGGCCTTGTCGAGGTTTTCCTTGCCGCGGAACTTCGCCATGTCGAGAAGTACTGCGCGTCCGACGACGCCGCGGTCGGCAATCGGTTCGACGCTGGCCTTCTCCAGGCCGCCGACAGTGGTATCAGCGGAGTATCCGTTCCACAGGGCGCCGTCGTACCAGACATGGCCGAGTGCGTCGTACTGCGTCGAGCCCTGCAGGAACGCGTCGATCTTGTCGTCCGCGTAATGCAGGCCGCCGGGGAAGTTGGGGGCGTCGTCGCCGTCCCAGCTGCTCTCGTCGAAGATCTGTGTGCGCTCGGCGGGGCTCCGGCCCGGCCAGACCGGATCACCCTTGGGATCGCCGATAAGACGTTGGAGTGTGAACACGGAACCCTGCTTGATGGTTCCGACGCCACGAAGCACCTGTCCGGCGTCGAGGTAGTTCAGTGAACCGACCTCGTCGGACTCTCCCCACTTGCCCCAGTTGCTGGGTGCGTCGCGCAGGAGTTCTCCAAGATATGGCGCCTCGGTCATGGTGATTCGATCCTCTCGCTACCGACACCGAACGATCGCTCGGGCGGACCTGGGTCTTTGTGATCCACATCATGTTCAGGCCGATAATCAGTAGTCAACAGGTTCACCGATTGCCGTGGTCATCGCATTGTTGGAAATCCAATGTTCGGGAATACTGAACACTGTGACCGAATTCGAGAATGCCGTCCTGATCGGAGCGTCGATCCGGCAAGCGCGGCGTCACAGCGGGCTCTCGCTGCGTGAATTGGCCAGGCGTCTCGATGTCAGCCCGGCTACCCTCAGCGCTGTCGAGACCGGAAAGACCAGAGTCAGCGTCGACCGGTTGGCGGCAATCGGCGGGATTCTCGGAGTGCGTTTCGACGCTCTGCTCCCGGCTGCGATAGTGCGTCCGCCGGAACAGCCGCGATGGGGAGGCGACGACGCCGACCCGGACGCACATTTTCGCCCGAACGAGTGGCGAAGGTTCGGTCCGAGTTCGTTCGATCCGGTGTTGGCTGCAGCGCTCGCGGAGATGGTGAAGACCGGATATCACGGCGCTGCGATGCGTGAGATCGCCAAACGTGCGCAGATGAGTGTTCCGGGTCTGTATCACCACTATTCCAGCAAGCAACAGATGTTGGCCGAAATTCTCGACCTCACCATGGATGAACTCAACACGAGATCGTTGGCGGCAATCGACGAGGGCGAAAGTCCCTCCGAAAGGCTGGCTTTCCTCGTCGAATGTGTGACCTTGTTCCATATCTATCGGCGTGATCAAGGATTTCTCGGTGCCAGCGAAATGCGCAGTCTCACAGCCGAGAACAGATTGCGCATCACGGAATCACGCAACTACCAGCAATGGTTGATGACGAAGCAGGTCGACGACGGAATCGCTGCCGGTGTGTTCGGGACGGATCGGCCGCGACAGGCCGCGCGTGCAATAGTCGTGATGTGTGTCTCTGTCGCGCAATGGTATCGGCCGAGCGGACCACAAACGCCCGAGGAAATTGCACGCGACTACGCGCGTTTTGCACTGGATCTGGTGCGCCTTCAGCGACCGTGACGGACGTCATCCGGTTCGGGTGATGCGCCAGCGGGCAAAGGGGTCCATGCTTGGAAGGTATCCGTACCGCGACTCGAGTAAGGAACGAAACCCAATGTCTTCCAAGCTGTCTCACAAGGCCTACATGATCGGTGCCGGCATCGGAAACCTCTCGGCTGCCGTCTATTTGATTCGAGACGGTGAGTGGAGCGGTGAGGACATCACCATCATGGGGCTGGACATGCATGGAGCGAACGACGGCGAATCTGCCGCTACCTTCCAGCACCAGTACGGTCATCGCGAGCTGGGCAACGACGCGGGCTTCATCAATCGTGGCGGTCGCATGCTCAACGAGGAGACCTATGAGAACCTCTGGGACGTGCTGAGTGTGGTTCCGTCGCTGGACAACCCGGGAAAATCGGTGACGGATGACATTCTCGATTTCGACCACGCGCATCCAACGCACGACGTCGCACGATTGATCGATCGCGACGGCATTCGCAACAAGGGTGAAAACGACTACAAGCACATGCAATTCGACAACAAGGATCGGTACTTGTTGACGAAGCTGATGACGATGCCGGAGTCGGACGAGGCAAAACTCGACGACATCAGTATCGAGCAGTGGTTCGAGGACACTCCGCACTTCTTCACCACCAACTTCTGGTACATGTGGGAGACCACATTTGCTTTCAAGCGGGTGAGTTCGGCGATGGAGCTGCGCCGGTACATGAACCGAATGATTCTCGAGTTCAGTCGCATTCAAACTCTTGCCGGTGTCACCAGATCCCCGTACAACCAGTACGAGAGCATCATCTTGCCGATGCGGGCCTTCCTCGAAGGCAAGGGCGTGAAGTTCGTCAACGAACTGAAGATCACGGAGTTCGTGTTCAAGGACACCCCGCTACGAGACGAGATCATCGTGACGGGACTCGATTACGAAAACGTCCGCACCGGTGAGAAGGGCCGAATCGACGTGGCGGAGGGCGATTTCGTCTTCGACACCAACGGCAGCATCACCGACAGTTCTTCGATCGGCGATCTGGATACCCCGATCGTCGAAGACATGAGATACGCACCGAGTGCGCTGCTGTGGAAGCAGGCCACCGAGCATTTCTACGATCTCGGGAATCCCGACAAGTTCTTCGGGGACCGGGCGCAGAGTGAGTGGACCAGCTTCACCGTCACCACTTCGTCACACGAGCTCATCAACGAGATTTCCCGAATCACCAAGCAGCTCCCCGGAAATGCGCTCAACACATTCGTGGACTCGAACGTGCTTCTCTCGATCGTGGTCCACCATCAGCCGCACTACCACGCGCAGAAGGAGAACGAAGGAGTCTTCTGGGGTTACTGTCTGTTCCCGCGCAAGGACGGCGACTACGTGAAGAAGCCGTTCATCGAGATGACCGGGCGGGAAATGCTGGAAGAGACGCTCGGACACCTCGAGGCGCTCGACGAGAGCGGTGCGCTCGCCGCGCGTCGACAAGAGATTATGGACAGCGTCGTGAATTCGATTCCCAGCCATATGCCTTACGCCAGTGCGCTGTTCAATCGGCGCGCCGTCGGCGACCGGCCGCTGGTGGTGCCGAAGCACTCCAAGAACCTGGCGTTCATCAGTCAGTTCGCGGAGCTGCCGTTCGACATGGTGTTCACCGAGCAGTACTCGGTGCGCTGCGCTCAGGTAGCCGTCTACAAGTTCCTGGGGATTCCAGAAGACAAGCTCACCAAGATGCATCACTACGAGAAGGATCCGAAGGTCCTCGCCAAGGCCGCAGTGACGATGTTCCGCTGAGGGGTGCTCAGCGACCGTGCCGCTTCTCGTAGTCCTCGCGAGTGCGATCGGCACGGCGCTGGGCCTTCTCGTCGAGCAGTTCGGGATCGAGTCCGTGGCTCAGCAGGCGGTGACGGCGGTAGATCGTCCCGAGCGCCACGACGAAGTACGCGAGCGGGATGAGCAACAAGGCCATCATGGCCAAGGGAATCCAGATCGGTCCCGGGATCAAGAGGAACAGCAGAAGGATCAGCGTCGCCGGCACGGTGAAGCGGATGATGTAGCGGGCCTGGGCGCCCGGGCCGACCAGATCGTTCCGTACCCAGTCCTGATACCGGTCGGGGAGCGTCTTCCCCAGGAGGTATCCGCAGTACTGAGGAAAGTTCGGGCGAGTCTGTTCGGCCATGGCATCCAGGATAGTGCCTGGTACTGCCGCTTACACCGGTGCCTTGAACGTGCGTCGGTAGGCGCTCGGTGAAACGCCGAGCGCCTCGTTCATGTGTTGACGCATGGATGTCGCAGTCCCGAAGCCGGTTCGAGTAGCAATCGCATCGATCGACAGATCGGATTCCTCCAGTAGTTCCCGCGCCCGATCGACACGTCTGCTGGTCAACCAGCGGTTCGGTGTGGTTCCGACTTCGTCGCGGAATCGACGGCTGAACGTGCGGACGCTCATGTTGGCGCGCGTCGCCAGGTCCGCCAGGGTGATCGGGTCGTCGAGATGTTCGAGGGCCCAGTGCCGAGCGTCGGCAGTCGATTCCGAAGGCTTGTCGGCCAGGGGGCGTCGGATGTACTGAGCTTGGCCACCGTCGCGCCACGGCGGTACGACGCAACGCCTCGCGACGGTGTTCGCCACTTCCATACCGTGGTCACGCCTGACGATATGCAGGCAGAGGTCGACTCCCGACGCCACCCCGGCCGAGGTCAGGATGTGGCCTTCGTCGACGAACAGCACGTCCGGATCCACGTTCACCTTGGGATAGACACGCTGGAAATGGTCGGTGTTACGCCAGTGCGTCGTGGCGCGGAGTCCGTCGAGCAAACCCGCCGCGGCGAGGATGTACGACCCGGTGCAGATCGAGACCAGCCGAGTGCCCGGCCGGATGTGTTGGAAAGCTGCGGCCAACTCGGGGGAGAGGTAACCGTCTTCGTAGGCCGGACCCAACTCGTACGACGCGGGGATGACGACGGTGTCGGCGGTGGCGAGCAACTCGCTCCCGTGGTCGACCGAGATGCTGAAGTCTGCGTCGGTCTGCACGGGATTGCCGTCGACGGTGCACGTCAGGATCTCGTACAGCGGCCGATCCTCGACGTCGAGGGCACGTCCGAAGATGCGCGCCGGGATGCCGAGTTCGAAGGGGATGACTCCATTCAGAGCCAGTACGACGACGCGATGCGGACCAGACATGGCTTGATTCTTTCATATATTGGCAATCTGGCCACTGTTCTCGATCGAATCCGAACTGCAGAATTCTCTATGTGACTTCTGAGACCGCTCTCCCCGAATCAGGCCAACAGCAGGTGAGCCCGCCGCGCTTTCACCGCGCCTGGTCCGTCGCGATCGTGGCGTTCCTGGCGTTGGTCGGTGCGGCGAGCTTCCGCGCTGCCCCATCGGTGCTGATCGATCCGCTGCACGAAGATTTCGGGTGGTCGCGCGCCAGCATCTCGGCGGCCGTCTCGGTCAACCTGATTCTGTACGGGTTGACCTCGCCGTTCGCTGCTGCCTTGATGGAGAGGTTCGGTATCCGGGCGGTCGTCACCTCGGCGTTGGCGCTCATCTCGCTCGGCAGTGGTCTCACCATCTTCATGACCTCGAGTTGGCAGCTCATTCTGCTGTGGGGTGTCTTCGTCGGTCTCGGTACCGGTTCGATGGCGCTGGCGTTTGTCGCCACCGTCGTCGATCGCTGGTTCGTCGAGAAGCGTGGTCTCGTGACCGGCATCCTGACGGCCGGTGGTGCTGCCGGTCAGCTGGTGTTCCTCCCGGTCCTGGCGAAGATCGCCGAAACGTACGACTGGAAGAGCGTCGCCTTCACAGTTTCGTTTGCCGCACTGGCCGTTGTGCCGTTCGTTCTGCTGTTCCTGCGTAACTATCCGTCAGACGTGGGTACGACGCCTTACGGCGCGCCCGCCGATTACGCCCCACCAGCCAAGCCTGTCTACCAGCGCGGCGGTGCCGGAGGCCGGGCGATCTCGGTGCTGGTGATGGCGTCGAAGACCAAGGTGTTCTGGCTTCTCGCCGGTACCTTTGCGATCTGCGGCGCGAGCACCAACGGCCTGATCGGCACGCACTTCGTCCCGGCGTCGCACGACCACGGAATGCCGATCACGACTGCCGCGTCCCTGTTGGCGTTGATCGGAATCCTCGACATGGTCGGCACCATTGCTTCGGGTTGGTTCACCGACCGGATGGACTCGCGAAAACTTCTCGGCATCTACTACCTGTTCCGCGGAATCTCGCTGCTCTTTCTGCCGTTATTGCTCGCCAACACTGTGAATCCACCGATGATCGCGTTTGTCATCTTCTACGGGCTCGATTGGGTGGCGACGGTTCCGCCGACCGTCGCGCTGTGCCGTCAACACTTCGGCGCCGACGCCCCCATCGTGTTCGGTTGGGTGCTGGCATCGCACCAGATCGGTGCGGGTCTGGTGGCCTTCTTGGCCGGTCTCGTTCGTGATCAGATCGGCTCGTACGACGCTGCCTTCTTGGTGGCCGGCGCGCTCTGCGCGATCGCTGCAGTCATGTCGTTGTTGATCGCAAAACGTCCGAAAGAGGCAGTATTGGTTGACTCTGTCTGATTCGGCACTGTGATCGGTACCACCGACGGGGTAAGTTGTGTGTAACTCCAAGAACTACTCACCAGTAGGGGTACTGAAATGCCAGCTCCGTCCGCTGCGACCTTCTCGCGGCTCGCCGATCTGATCGCCATCGACAATGTTGCCGATCGCCCGACGAAGTCCATCACCGAGGTGTTCACCGGCAAGGAGCTGGCGACCATCCCCGTCGGCACCGCCGACGACGCACTTGCGGCCATCGCCCGTGCCCGCGTCGCCCAGAAGGAATGGGCCAAGCGCTCCGTCCTCGATCGCGCCGCCGTCTTCCACCGCTACCGCGATCTCATCCTCGAGAACCGCGACGCCCTCATGGACATGGCTCAGGCCGAGACCGGAAAGTCGCGTACCGCAGCTCAGGAAGAAGTCCTCGACATCTCGATGACGTCGCGGCACTACGCACGTGTGGCTCCGAAGCTGCTGCGTCCGCGTCGCGTCTCCGGCATGCTCCCGGGCCTGACGAAGACCGTCGTCCGCTACCAGCCCAAGGGTGTCGTCGGCGTCATCTCGCCGTGGAACTACCCGATGACGCTGGCCGTGTCCGACGCCATCGCCGCGCTGCTCGCCGGTAACGCCGTTGTCCTCAAGCCGGACAGCCAGACACCGTACTGCGCGCTCGCCTGCGTCGAACTGCTCTACAAGGCGGGTCTGCCTCGCGACCTCTTCGCCGTGGTTCCCGGGCCGGGCTCCGTCGTCGGCACCGCCCTGGTCGAGAACACCGATTACCTCATGTTCACCGGTTCCACCGCGACCGGTCAGCTCCTCGCCGAGCAGGCCGGCCGTCGACTGATCGGCTTCTCCGCCGAACTCGGTGGCAAGAACCCGATGATCGTTGCCGCCGGCGCAGACCTGCGCGAGGTCACCGACGCCGCTGTGCGTGCGTGCTTCTCCAACTCCGGTCAGCTGTGCATCTCCATCGAGCGCATCTACGTCGAAGAGTCCATCGCACCCGAGTTCATCCGCATGTTCGGTGACCGCGTCAAGAAGATGAACCTCGCCGCCGGATACGAATTCGGAATCGAGATGGGCAGCCTCGTCTCCGAGGCGCAGGTCAAGGCAATCTCCGCTCATGTCGATGACGCAGTGGTCAAGGGCGCCACCGTCATTGCCGGTGGCAAGGCTCGGCCGGACATCGGACCGCTGTTCTACGAGCCCACCCTGCTCACCGGGGTTCCCGAAGACGCCGAGTGCTACCGCGACGAGACCTTCGGGCCGCTCGTCTCGATTTACCCCGTCAAGGACGTCGAAGAGGCCATCGCTGCGGCCAACGACACCGAGTACGGCCTCAACGCCAGTGTGTGGGCGGGAAGCAAGGCTGCCGGTGAAGCCATCGCAGCGCGCATCCACGCCGGCACCGTCAACGTCGACGAGGGTTACGCACCGACCTGGGGCAGCACCGCAGCACCGATGGGCGGTATGGGTGTCTCGGGCGTCGGTCGTCGTCACGGCGCCGAGGGGCTGATCAAGTACACCGAACCGCAGACCGTTGCCACCACTCGCGTCATGAATCTCGGTGGACCGCGCGGACTTCCGGCCAAGGTGTGGGCAAAGCTCATGCCTCACGCCATCAAGATCATGTCCTGGGTTCCGGGCCGGTAACGGGTGGAAACCGCCAGCGCGTACATCGAGGCAACGCCAGTATCGGTGTGGAAGGTTGTCAGCGACATCGAAGGTATGGGTCGCTTCAGTCCTGAAAATACCGGTGGAACATGGACTTCCGGAACTCCGGGCACTGTGGGTGCAAAGTTCAAGGGCACCAACAAGCATGGTCTGATTCGGTGGAGCACGCACTGCACGGTGGTCGACGTGGTCGACTGCCGGAGGTTCTCCTTCGAATCGGACGAGCCGAAAGCGCGGTGGACCTATGTGCTCGAGCCTTCGGGAACGGGCACCGTGCTTACCGAGACTCGTGAGATCTATGCGACGCCTGCGCTTTACGTGCGCATGATGTCGGGTAGCGGCCTACTCGGTCGGGGTCGAGATCAGCTGATGCAGACCGGAATGGAAACCACCCTGGCGCGCATCAAGGCGTTTCTGGAGAGCTAGAAACTGACACAAGTGGGGCTGCACTCGATTCGAGTGCGGTCCCACTTCTGTTGTTGGAGATCTAGTTTGCAGTGCTGATGAGCGCAGCGTCGATGAGCGCGGTGTAGACACGCTCCGGTTCTTCGGCGATGCGATTGAGTACGTACAGCCACCACTGTGTTCCGAAGATGACGTATTCGCGTGTGGTGAAGCCCGCTCCTCGGAGTGCGTCCAGTTGCTCGGTGCCGAGGCCGAGCAGCATCTCGAACTCGACGTGCTCGCCTCTGAGCTTCGAATCATGTTCGGCGCGTAGTGCTTCGAGGATGTCGCGGTCATGTGTCGCGATGGAGACCTGGTGACCCGAGTCGACGATTCGGGCTGCGTAGTCAAGATACGCGCTGCGCAGTTCGGCACTACCGCGTGGGTAGGCGACGGACTCGGCTTCGAGGAAGGCGCCCTTCACGAGACGGATGCGGCCGGGTCGGTCCAGCAGAGCGGCGAGATCCTTTGCCGTGCGGTGCAGTCGGGCCTGAACGGTGATCCCCACATGAGTGAAGCGCTCGGCCAGTCGCGCGTGCATGTCGAGGACCAGGTCGGTGCGGTCGGACGCTTCGGCAGAGATGATCAGCTCGGCACCGGCGCGTTCCGTGGTCTCGGCCAGGCGCACGACATTGCGAAAGCACTGCTCCGGATCGATGACCAAGCCGATGTGCGAGAGGTCGAACGACACGGTGCTGTCGACGCCCGACGTTCCGATCCGTTCCGCCAATTCCACGAACACATCGGTTTCGGCGTTCGCGAGTTCGGGATCCCGGACGCTTTCTCCGGTGTATTCGATGCTCGCCTTGTGTCCTCGCGCGAAGATCGAGGGGAGTCGGTCGAAAGCGTCGTCGATGGTTTCGCCGCCGATGTAGCGAGCGGCGACTTTCCGTGCGAGTGCTGCCGTCGCGGCGTCCGCCATGGTGCGTTCTTTCAGGGATTCGTCGAGTGCGAGGCGGCGTAGGACGTCCGCGGCCTGGGCTTGTAGATCCGTGTTCACGGCTTCAGCGTATCCGGACGAGGGTGCGGGAATTATTCTACGAACCCTTGCGTTCGATCTATTGTCGATATATCGTCGATACGTCAAACAAACACAGACAGTCCAGGAGGACAACATGTACGCCCCACACAACAACCCAGAAATGCAAGAACGTCGCGAGCATGGCCGCCGAGGCCCGCATCGTGGACACGGTTTCCGTCGAGGATTCGAGGGCGAGCGACCCGAGGGTCGCTTCGAAGACCGAGCAGAAGGACGCCCCGAAGGCCGGCGCGGTCGACTTGACCAGCGCGGACACGGTCGGCCGGGTTTCGGTGAAGCCGGCGCAGCGCTCCGTCCCGCGGTGGGCCTACTCCGAGGTGCCGCTGTCGCGGTAGCCGCAGGTGGGACCGCTGAGCAGGTAGCCAAGGCCGAGGCAATTCTCGCCGAGGCACGCCGAGCACTGTTCGAGATGCTGGCGGAAAAGCCGGCTGACGCGCAGCAGGCTCACACAGAATCTACCGACACGCTGCCGGCAGAGTGATCACGGCGCTCAGGCGCCGACGGTGACTTCCTCGCTGTTCATGCCGGAAACGTGGCCGTCGGCGCCCTCTCGCCAGTACCCGACAACATTGTGTTTGTCGCGAGCTATTCCTCGAACTTCCCTCAGATGCTTACGAATACGACGGCTGGTTGCGCTTTCGCACGCCACCCACGCGTAGATGTCGGCCGATTCGGATTCGGGAAACTCGACCTTCTCCACAGCCTCGAACAGTGCGCTCGGCGCCTTTCCGAGGCCACTCCCCACGAGCCACGTGTACGTGACGTCGCCGCGAGTGACAAATTCCTGTCGATCCTCTTCGGTTTCGACCTCGATGATCGCCTGTGCGACATCGCCTTCACGAAGTTCTTCGACAATCCTGCCCAGTCCGGGGAGACCCGTGGCGTCTGCGACCAGCAGCTGCCAGCGAGGACCCGCCGGTGCTTGGTAGTGGGACCGCGAACTGTCCGACCAGAAGACGCCTAGTAGGTGACCTGGTTCGGCCCGCAGGGCCCAATCCGCTGCAATACCGCCAGGGTGCACGACGAAGTCGATGTCCAGACGTCGGCCGCCGTCGTGCACCTTGCGCACGGTGTAGTGCCGCCACGGTGGCTCGGTTCCGAGATCGGCCTTGCCGTAGTCGGGATTGTTGAAGTAGTCGTATTCTGCTTCTGTTTCACCGGGTTTCGGGAACGCGAGGTCGATGCGCTCGTCGCCCTGCCCGCCGGTCGGCCAGTGCCAGTCGCCTTCTGCCTCGATGCTGATTCGCCGCATGTGCGGGGTCAGGGACGTGACGGTGACAACGCGGGCGGGTTCGCAGAAAGACATGCCTCGACCCTATGGGTCCGGCGTGTCGAAGTGGAGACAGATGCTGTCGCAAGACGGACATCGAGCGCAGCCGAAAAGGCCAGCGTATGCCCCGGGGCATGATTCTTCCCCGGTGCACACGCTGGCCTTTTCAGTTATGTCGGTTCACGCCGCTGTCGGTGGGCTGTTCCCGCCGATCGGCTGTTGATACGGATCGATCGACATGGGTGGGTAGAACACTGTTTTTCGGTCGGGGCCGATCTCCACCCGCCACTCCGTGTGGTGCAGCGTCCGGTGGTGATGACCGCACAACAAGATCAGATTGTCGAGATCTGTTGGGCCGCCATCGTTCCAGTGAACAATATGGTGGGCATCGCACCACCCGGATGGTGTTCCGCACCCCGGAAACGCGCACCCACCATCGCGAACCGCCAACGCCCGCCGCTGCGGAACTGTCGCCGTTCTCGCTTCCTTGCCGCAGTCGAGCGGAACACCATTCTCGTCCAACAAAATCCGCGTCACGGTGCAGTCGCAGGCGAGCATCCGGGCGGTGTCGATGCTGATCGGGCCCACCCAATCCGTCCACGCGAACCCGAGTTCCTGAGTGGACGGCAGCAAGTCCTTCAAGGACTGCAGATCTGTCATGTCTTTCGCGGACGCGGTCACCGTGATGTGTGGTTTCACTCCGCCTTCGATCGGACCCAACCCCGCCCGCTCGTACCGCCGCAGTAGTTCGCAGAACCCGTCCGCCCGTCGTAATGCCGGAGTACGCGTGTCCTTGACGCCGTCCTTCTCCGGCGTCGGCGCCGACAGGCTCGACAGCAACGTGATCAGACGGGCCCCGTTGATCGCATCCAAATCACCCTTCACCGACACTCGCCCGTACAAGCCTTTCGAGGCGTAAAACTCGTTACGCTCCGAATCCTCACCAACCGGAACGCCGTCCTCGCGTTTTCCGTACTGCTTCTCGATCCGCCGGATCGCCGCCCGCACCGCATCACAATCGGCGATGTTCTTCGACGCCAGGCCAAGCAAGATCCCGCGGGCCTTGTCCACGTCCGCCGGCGTCATGTTCTTGGGTGGATGCTGACAAAACGACGCCACCTGACGGGCTTTCAACGCATCCACGTCACCGCGATGGAATGCATCCGCGACAACAGGTTCGAGCATCAACAACCGCGCCAACCCGACGAGCAGGCTGCACTCACCGATCTCCAGATTCGTCGACCCGTGCAACCACTGCGCGATCGCCCGAAAACCCTTCCCACCGAGAACCTCCCGGGAAAACATCTCCACGATCAGCAACACCATCCGCGACTGCAACTCGTGCCGGGCGCGCACCAGATCCAGAACCTCACCCTTGAGGTCCTCGCCATCCAGTTGCCACGCTCCCCGACTGTCCATGCTCAAAGTTTAATCGAACAAAGTTTCGAAAACAAGAGAATTGTGAGCGAAAATTGCTGCTGTCCAGCTACTTTCGACAATTCGGGCAAATGTCAGATCGAACCCAGCTCCCGCGCACGAGCTACCGCCGACGTCCGCGACTTCACTCCCAACTTGCCGAAGATGTGAACCAGGTGCGACTTGACCGTGGTCTCACTCAGGAACAGTTCTTTGCCGATCTCTCGGTTGGAGCGACCCGCCGCCACCAACTTCAGAACTTCGATTTCCCTTGGGCTGAGGCTGGTTTCGGGTTTGCGTACCCGAGTCATGAGCTTCGACGCGATGGCGGGGGAGAGAACGCTGTCCCCGCTCGCAGCGGCGCGGACGGCTGACAGCAACTCGACCGGTGGTGTGTCCTTGAGTAAGTACCCGCTGGCCCCGGCCTCGACAGCGCTCAAGATGTCTGCATCCGTGTCGTAGTTGGTCACGACGAGTACGTGCGGCGGATTCGGCAGCGCGCACACCGCGCGGGTGGCGTCGACGCCCGTCTTCCCGGGGCCGAATCGCAGGTCCATGAGCACGAGGTCGACCGGCGTGGTGGCGCAGAAGGCTATGGCTTCCTCGGCGGTGCCCGCTTCGCCGACTACCTCGATGTCGGCTTCGCTTTCGAGCAGCGCTCGTAACCCGGCGCGCACGATCGCGTGATCGTCGGCGAGCAGCAGGCGGATCACGGTTCGCCGACTTCGAGAGGAAACGTCACTGCGACGGCCGTGTGTCCCGGCTCGGACTCGATGGAGAAAGTCCCGCCCTGCAGTTCGACGCGCCGGCGAATTGCATTGAGGCCGAAAGATTCCGCTGGGCCACGTTCGAGAACTGCCACGTCGAAACCGCGACCGTTGTCGACCACGTCGAGGCTGACGGTGTCATCGGAATAGGTCAGTGTCACAGCCATTCTGGTTGCATCCGCATGGCGGAGAACATTGGACACCGCGCCCTGAGCGATGCGTACCAATGTTGCTTCGAGGGGCATCGGTAGCCGGACTGCCTCGCCTTCGACCACGGAGCGCGCTTCCAGTTCAGGACTGCTCGCGCGTTCGCAGATTCGACGAAGCGCGTCGGCGAGCGACTGACCGTCCAAGGCCGCGGGTGTCAATTCGGCGATGAGTTGGCGGGTTTCGGCAAGACTGTCCGCGGCAGTTTCCCGTGCGAGGCTGATCTGACGGATGGCCGGGCTGTCCGGATCGGCGCGTTCGGCAGCGTGAAGGAGCATCTGGATGCTCGAAAGTCCTTGGGCCACGGTGTCGTGAATCTCGGCGGCGAGTCTTTCACGTTCCGCGAATTTTCCGGCATCGCGGGACGTCGACGCCAATTCTTCACGAGTATTCATCAACTCGTCGATGAGACGACCGCGCTCGGCTGCCTCGCGGTACAGCGCTTGATATCCGAGGCCGATTGCAACCGCTACGGCAGCGCCGATGATCGGGCCGACGGCGCCGGCAATCGTCCATCCACGATGCAGGCCGGTGCCGACCACGGCGACAGCCGTTGCCGCGGTGACGGCGAGAAGACTCCAGGGGCGTCGCAGAATATGGAGATAGAGGAAGAAGAGTCCGAACGCGAGGTAGGCGGCGTCGGCGGATACCGCCATCGTCGCGATCCAGACGAGGGTCAGCACGGCCAGCCACCAGCGGGCAGCGTTGCCGCGCAGCCTTTTGGCGACCCCGAAAAGATAGACGGCAACAAAGATCACGGCCAACGCGATGATTGTTGCGGTCAGGTCGGATTCGTCGATCAGCGCTCGAAGAAACACCACACCGGCCAGCGCCATGACAAGGACATGCAGGCCCAGTTGTAGGCCGGCGAAGACAGGCGTGAGCGGCGATCGGTGCATCTCGCCCAGCTTAGCGAGGTTCGGGCCTGGTTCATCCATCAAAAGTTGTAAACCGGGATGGTTCTTTCGAGCGCTGGAATGTCGATCCGAGGTGCGATGGAAAGAGTCTGCATCCGCGAGAGCGTAGAGGCAAGCACAGGAAAGGAATTCACAGTGTTTGTCGCAATGAGGGACTTACGGGCAGCGCGAGGTCGTTTCGCGCTGATCTCCGTCGTGGTTCTGTTGGTTGCACTTCTGGTCAGTTTTCTCAGCGGGTTGACTGCAGGACTTCGCCATCAGAACGTGTCGGCCATCGAGGCCATGAATGCCGACACGGTGGTGTTCGCCGACACCGGAGCCGGGGCGTCGTTCGACGAGTCGGCGCTCACGCAGGACCAGGTCAACGCTTGGACCTCCACGTCGAAGGACGTCGATCCCATCGGAATCGGTCGCGGGAAAGCGGGATTGGCCGACGGAAATCAGAAGTCGGTGGCCCTGTTCGGCGCTGATGGCGGTTTCGGTGACGTGACGCCGTCGGCGTCAGGCACTGTGGTGTTGAGCGAAGGTGCCGCCCGCGAACTGGGGGCGGGCGCCGGCGATCAGGTGAGCGTCGGTACGAAGCAGTTCACCGTCAGCGCCGTTCGCGGTGACGACTGGTACAGCCATTCGCCCGTCGTCTGGATGACGCTCGACGACTGGCAGGCGGCCAATCCACGCGGCGGAGTTGCGACAGTACTGGCTGTCACCGGAGCCTCTGACGCTTCCGCAACGGACAAGGCGGCTGCGACGACGTCGACGACGGTCAGCGGTTCGCTCGACGCGATCGGTTCGTACAAGTCGGAGAACGGGTCGTTGACGTTGATGACGCTCATGTTGTTCGCGATCTCAGCCCTGGTGATCGGTGCGTTCTTCACGGTGTGGACGATCCAGCGAACTCCGGACATCGCGACGCTGAAAGCGCTCGGTGCGACTACCGGTTCGCTGGTGCGCGACGCACTGGGTCAGGCGCTCATCGTTCTGATCGCCGGCGTCACCGTCGGAATCGGGCTGACGGCCGTGGCCGGATCGCTGATCGGTGACGCCATGCCGTTCGTCCTGGACGCATCCACCACCGTCGTACCTGCCGTGGCATTGATTGGGCTCGGTCTGCTCGGCGCGGCCTTTGCACTTCGATTCCTCTCGACCACCGATCCACTCACAGCATTGGGGAGCGCACGATGACCATGACAACCGGCACCACAGTTCTCGACATCCAGAACGTCGATCTGACGTTTCCCGATGGGCAATCGCGGGTGACGGCGCTGGACGACGTGTCTCTGCGACTGCACCGCGGCGAGATCGCCGCGATCACCGGGCCCTCGGGTTCGGGCAAGTCCAGCCTGTTGGCGGTGGCGTCGACGCTGATCCGTCCGGATTCCGGGCACGTCTATCTCCGGACGCCGGAAGGCAGCACCGACATCGCTGCGCTGAGTCGGCGGGCGGCGTCGGAGCTGCGACGCTCGTCGATCGGCATCGTCTTCCAACAGTCGAACCTGGTGTCTTCGCTGACTGCACTGGAGCAGCTCGAGGTGATGGCGCATCTGGGGCAGTCCGTGTTCACGTCACGGGCCCGTCGCAAGGCCGTGAAATCAAAAGCGATGGATTTGCTGGACGCTGTCGGGCTCGCGGATCAGAGCGGAAAACGGCCGTCCCAGCTGTCGGGCGGGCAGCGACAGCGCGTCAATCTCGCGCGAGCATTGATGAACGATCCGCAGCTTCTCGTGGTCGACGAGCCCACGAGTGCGCTCGATCAGGAGCGCGGTGCCGCTGTCATGGATCTGATCATCGGGGTGGTGCGGGAACGCGAGGCGGCAACCCTTCTCGTGACACACGACCGAAGTCACCTGTCTCGGATGGATACTGTCTATCGTGTTGTTGACGGTTCCTTGGCGGAGGATCAGGAGGCGCTCGCGGCGTGACTCAGGCGGGCACGATTCGGGCATTCGTCACTGCATCCGGGCGGGAAGTCAACCCGCGATTTGCTGGGCAGTTAGACTGTTGTCGACTCGGGCAACTTGAGAGGACGTGTTATGGAACGCCGCCGCAACGTTGCGCAGCCGCCACAATCGCCGATTGCGGATCTGGAGCAGATGCCTGCCCTGATTCTCCTCGACAGGCTTCCGGTGCCGGTCATGGCCGTTCACCGCGACGGCAGCATCGTTTTTGCCAATCCGTCCTTCGCTGACATGCTGGGATATCCCAAGAAGGCCGTCTCGGCGTTGCGTTTGCAGGACATCCTCTACGACAAGGATGCCGACGACGTCAGTGCAGAGCAGGCCCATCGTGAACTGAGTTCCGAGCCGGGCTCGGTCAAGGAGTTCGTGCACTCCGACTCCACGTTGGTGCGCGCGACGGTCAGCCAGTCTCTGCTCCGACGGGACGACGACACGATCACCCTTGCCGTCCTCCACGATCTGACGGAGCGCCTGTGGAACAACCCACGGCACATCGACGACAAGCCCACCAAGTAATCCCAGCTACTTCCGGGATTTGACGGTTCGGTCCAGGCCGAGGGTGGCGGCAAGGGTGTTGACCACCCATTCTTCGTACTGTTGGCCGGTCCAACCCGCGCCGACCACGAGGTCTGTGTAGGTCTCGGGACTGAGCAGCGTGAGTGCGACGTTCACGGCTGTTTCGAGGTCGACGGTTGGCGCTTTTTCGACGATGCCGACCATCAGATGTTCCTGCACCGTGCGTCTCTGAGTGCGGTTGATTTGCCACAGACGGGCGGCGTCCTCGTCGGCGGAAGCGGCAGCCCGCAGTGCCAACAGGATGTCTGCGGTGCGCT
The DNA here is from genome assembly GCF_019266085.1 of Rhodococcus sp. FH8. Taxonomy (NCBI): domain Bacteria; kingdom Bacillati; phylum Actinomycetota; class Actinomycetes; order Mycobacteriales; family Nocardiaceae; genus Rhodococcus; species Rhodococcus sp. FH8. The sequence continues at coordinate 62,996 of NZ_LPNQ01000077.1, forward strand.
CCAGAATGAGCCGTCCGTGGTGAACCTGAATCCGGAGTTGCCCGAGTGGATGTGGGGCGCCTAGTGCTGCCGCCACCCACGGACGGTCGAGAGTTGCCGTCTTTTCCTCGTCGCCCGCAACGGCCACGTCGAGCAGTGCTGACAGCACGCTCGGCTTGTTGCCGAACACGAAATAGACACTCTGCACCGACACGCCCGCCGCCGCGGCAAGCTGCTTGATCGTGGCGGCCGCGTAGCCGGGATCGACAAAAACCTCACGCGCTGCCTCGATGATCTTGCGCCGCGCCGACGTGTCTTCCCGAAGAACCTCAGTCATGATTAGAGTCTAACTCTAGAGTCGAACTCTAGCGACTCGGGAGGCGAAGTAATGACGAAGGTTCTTGTACTCGGTGGCTACGGTGCCGTCGGGATTCCCCTGATGAAACAACTCGCGAAGGTCCCCGAAATCTCCGCGTACTCCGCCGGCCGTGACCCTGCCCGCGCGGACGTCGTCGTTGATCTTAAAGAACCAGGCGCGTATTCGACTGTGGTTCGAGACTTCGATGTCGTGGTGAATGCGTCGGGTTTCGAGGATGTTCGCCTGGCCGACGAAGCGGCACGCGGTGGGGCGGCATTCGTCGACATCACGGCGACCTCGAGCTACTGCGAAGAATTGGAAGCGGTCGACGGACCCGTTCTGATGGGCGTCGGGTTGGCGCCGGGATTGACCAGTGTCCTTGCAACCGAGGCGCATCGACTCGGCGACGGACCCGTGGACATCCTGATCGGTCTCGGCGGTGGAGAACTACACGGGCCGGCCGCAACGGCGTGGACGTACGGGATGTTGGGCACGAGGTTTTCTGATCCCGACGGACGATCGGTCCGCAACTACACCGGGATGAAGACGTTTCGAATACCGGCCGATGCGACCGGCTACCGCACCGGTCCTGCTGTGCGGGCCGACTTTTCGGACCAGCATGCGTTGACGCGAGACCTCGGTGTTCCGGTCAGGACGTACCTGCGATTGGACACGTCCACCGCGACGCTCGGACTTGCGGCCATGACGTGGGCACCCGCGCTACAGAAGGTCGTGCCGAAGAAGCTGTGGGGCTCGGATCGTTGGGTAGCGATGGCCCGAGCGGATACCGGCCCGGCGCTGTGGGTTTCGGGGCGTAGCCAGTCGGTCGCGACGGCAGCTATCGCCGCGCGCGCCGTGCAGGTGATTCGGGATGCCGCGATCTCGAAGCCGACGTGGTTCCACGCGGTGGAAACCACCGAGTCGTTGCAAGCGGCGGTTCCCGAACTGTCAGTGCGGCAATGGGATGGTGCGAGCCGATCGTCCGGCAAGACTGTCCACTAGTCGGGGCGAGCCGAGAAACGGCAATCCGGCGGCCGCATTGGTGAGACAACCGGGTACGACGACGCGGACGACATGCAGGCCGGCGCGGAGAACATCAGTTGTGGTGAGGTCGACCCATGCCGGCCTGAAACCCGAGCCTGTCAGTGCGCTTTCGGTGTCGATGGGTGACGTCAGAGAGTCGAGTCCCACCTCGCCGACGACGGCACCGACCAGCTCACTCTCGAATCGTGCTTGGATCTCCGGGTCCAGGTGAAGTTGCAAGTGGCATCCGTAGTCCATCACGTCGGCAAAATCCGATCGGTAGGCGCCTGCATAGCTTCGGTCAGCTCGCCAAGGCGCAAGCGGACTGGTCGGGGATGCCGCGGCTCGACCGATGCCGCTCTGCGGGTTGTCGTAGTCGGCGGAAAGAAGTTGCAGCTGAAGCGCTTCGCCGAGTGACTTGAACGCAGCCGTCTGCGCGTCTTCGTGGCAGGCGGTACCGATGGTCGAGTATCCGGTGAGTCCGTCGCAAACCAGGGCGCCCAGGACGGGGATCTCGAAATCACTCTCGAATGAAATCCACCTGGTCGAGAGGCTGTCGTGATTCCCCAGTCGCCGAAGCACCTCGGGAATGCCGGTGACGATCCGAACGCCGCGTCTTCCGTTCCAGGACAACGTCATCGCGTCGCGCTCGACTATCTCGCGCAGTGCATTCCGTATCGCGAATTCCGTCGTGGGACCGGCGGCGAGACCCGCCTGAGCTACCGGAGAGATCGCCGGACCCGTCCGGGCGACGAAATGAGGATACGAACCCCAGACGAGTTCGGCCGGTACCCAGATATCCGAACCCGTGATCAGGTCGGCTCCGCGAGTCCAGTCCATCTCCAGATCGTCGGTTGGTTCGACGAACGGGAACTGTGGCCGCGCGTACTGGGCGGCGTCGAAACGCGCGAGTTGTGACAGGTCGATGCTTGCTCCGATCAACGCATCGGCCGACCCGCGGACGATCGGTTTGGCGACGATGTTGCCGCAATACCGTTCCACCGCTTCGCCTATCGCAGCTGGGGTAGGCCGCGCACGGTCACCCAGATCGAAGCAATATCCGGCGCCCGCCGAGTCGCTGGACCAGGGTGTAAAGCGTGCTGAATCACTGACATACGAGTGAATCAGCTTGAACTCGGGCGGAAAGTGCTGGGGAACAACGGCGTCGACCAACTCTCGAATGATCCCAGTTCGGCGGTCGACGAGCGAAGATCTCATGCGAGAGGGACCGGCAGATGCAGATGGGTGGTCGATGCGCTGGTCAATCTGCTACCTCCAAGAAGGGGAAAGGCTGCCGGGGCGTTGTTGTACAGGCCCGGAGTCAGGATGCGGACGACGTGCAACCCGGCAATCGAGATGTCGCCGGTGGTGAGATCGACGGAAATCGGCTGGTGTCCCCGTGACATCAGAAGCGCTACGAGAGAAGCCAGATCCAACGGCGCTTCGTCGGGAATCTCTGATACCGAGAGTGTTTCGGTGTAGTCGAAGAGATGTTCCTCTGCGGCCAGGGCCATCACGGGATCGAGATAAAGTTGGGCGACGGTCGGCAGATCGACGATGTCTTTCCATTGCGGATCGAACTCGTCCCGGTAACGACGGTCGGCCCGAAAGGGTTTGTACAGGTGCGCCGGCAGCGTTCCGTCCGCCACGCTGCGCCAGGTCGGCCCGTCGGGGTCGGCGAGGTCGATCGTGATGGCAAGTACGGCATACGCCTCGACAAGCGCCTTCGAGACTGCCGCCTCCACCGTCGGTCGACAAGCTGTGCCCAGCGCGACCAGTCCACGTCGGTCATCGCGGATCCACGCTGCGGCGACGGGAATGCCGAAGGGGGAGGGAAGCAGCAGCACTCGAACGCTCCGGGTCTGGCTCTCCAGATCCCCGAGTTGGCGGTGCGCAGGCAACCGCTCCCAGTCGGAAAGCTCGATCGCCGGCTGTGACCGGTCCCCGCACCACCACAGCGCGGTGGCATCGCGTTCGAGAAGTTCCAGCAGAGCTGACATCTCGGCCTCGTCGCGTGAGCGTCCCGCTGCGATTCCGGCGTACTGCAACGACGCGATCGGTGGCTCGTAGCGACGGGTGCCTGTGTAGTACCCGAGATAAGTCAGGGCCGCAGGCACGTAGGTGGGCACCTTTTCGTCCATGGTGTGACCCAATGCCCAGCGAATGTTCAGATCAGAGGTGAAGGGAACAAAGGGGAATCCGGGAAGGCGGTACTGATCCTCGCTGTACAACGCAAATTTCGCCGGATCGACGACCCGTGAGCCGGCCAGTTCCAGCGCTGACGCACTGCTGCGGACCAGATCTTCGGGGACCACGTTGCCGCAATATCTTTCGACGGCCTCACCGGTTGCCGCCCCGCGGGCCGCTGCGTCGTTGCGTATCGAAGCCCCGAATCCGTAAGGGTCCGCGCGAAACAGTGAACCGCTGCCGCCGAAGTTTCTGGTGTCGGCCACCCTCGCGGCCCAACCGACCCAGCCTGTCGGCATGTCCGAGCGAATGTGAGGTTCCAGTGAGGTCAGCACGCCGCTCCGGTCGTCGACCAGCAAGTCATCCACCGGCAGTTCCTCCGCGTATCGGCAGGGTCAACGACCCGGAAAATGATTGGTGCAGTGCGGTACTGCGTGTTCCTCGATAGCGATCACCGTCTCCGAGATTGCGTGCGAGTCGTGGGAAGTCCGAGCCGGCGATCCGCAGCGTCAAGACATCACCCGCGCGCACAGTGTGCAACACGGGATCCAGATCGATTGTCACCATCGTCGGCTGCAGGCTGACACCCGCGCCCCGTGCGATCGATCTGGTAACTCCAGCGGGATCGACGACGCTCAGTTCGGCGATCCAATCGGCTTCGCCCTCGGGTGAATACACTTTCAGCTCCACCGATGGTGTTCCGGAGAGTACGGAGTCGTGCTTGATATCGAAAGTCAAGACAACACAGTTGTTTCGGTCCCGTGAGGCGTCATACAGGAAGCTGCAGGCCGCATCCTTCCGATCTGGTTCGAGATGAACGCGATTCGCACCCGTGACAAACGGTTCGGTCGACCATTCGCCGACACCCCGGTCGAATACCCGATTGATGGTCAGGGGCCGCGCAGCGAATACCGATTCCATCCACTCGACCTGAAGGCGGCCGAAACTTGTCTCGCCGACCATTCCAGGGCGGAGGTCGTGCGCCCAGGGGCCCACGATCAAACTCTGCGGCCCGCGCCCAACGGACGTGAAGTGCCGCAGTGTCTCCCGAATCATCGCATCGTCCCAACCGCCGATGTGCAGCCCGGCGATGTCGAGTTCGGAGAGTTCGTCCGCGGACACCAGATCATCGCCACCGAAGTCTTCGCGTTTACGAGCGCGAAGGATCGGCGTCAACCAGCCCGGTGAATCGGAGGTCAGGCCGACCTCCTCGATCATCGACTGCACCGGGAGATGTTCCAGCAAAGACGAATCCGAACGCATCAGTTCAGGGATGAAACCCTCACGAGAGGAAGACGAATCTCCGTGCTCGCCCCACCACGCCAGATGCTCGGCGAGGAGAAGTATCCCCGAGGGATCACGTTTGACGCGGTCGCTTCCGATGGTCGGCACCTTGGAGACGACGCCGTCTACACGAAATGACCGATCGGCGCTGTTGGTCTCGGCAGCAAATGCCCAGGCGGTTCCGGCCGCATACGAAGCCCCGCTTGCGATGACGCACTCCGGTGTCCACGGCTGATCCTGCAGCCACTCGGCAAGGGCGGCGCTGTCCTCGCGCTCGTGGACGTACGGTACCCAAGATCCGGTGGAATCGTGCCGTCCACGTACGTCCTGACAGATGAAGGCAATTCCTCGTGATCGCCATTCGAGCCCCTCCGCCAGATGCCATCCACGCCCGTACGGGGTGCGGATCACGATCAGTCCCCGCGGTGAAGAATCCGGTGGGAGAAGCACATCCGTAGCCAACGAAGAACCGTCTGCTGCCGGGATCTTCACGCCGAGTGAGATCACCGGAGCGTCGGCGCGGGTTCGAGAACGCCGCCGGGCAGTGGTAGCACGGGATGGCGAGTCATCATGAGGGTTCGCGGATTCATCCGGATCTGGTGGTGAAGGTGTGATGGCGGTGCGCCATGTACACCAGCCACGACGTCCGAACATGCAAGCGCACTGGCCATTGCGGCTGCGGTGGGTTCAAGTTCGAGCGGGCGAGGTTCGCTGCCGGCGAGGTGATTCCACAGTGCCTGCAGATGATCCGGGACGCGCGACGCGGCAAGCCGTCGACCGCAGATGTCCCGGTAGCTTGCGCTGCCGATACCGTCGAAGAAGGGTCCGATGCAGATCTCACCCAGCTCCGCGTGGACGCGTTGCCACGGTGTTTGGTTTCGGCGGCACCAGGTATCGAGTTCCGACCACTCGTCGTGAGGAGGATCACCGGCAACCGACAGTACGAGGTCCGACGACGCAACGTCGTCTTCGATTGGCGCAGTAGTGGATACGACCTCGAGATGCGGAAGAGCCTTGGAGAGCAGGGCGATGCAAGCATCGGCAACGGGCCCGATCCCGTCCATCAGCACACGCTGTGGGCGCGGAATCTCTGGCACTTGACCTGGAACAGCCAGCACGCCGCGAGAGACGAGGGCGTCGGCGATCTCGATAGCTCCCGGGCCGAGCACCGAACCAGAGCGCCTGAGAAAGTTGTCGAGTTCCGCGAGGTCTTCGGCCGGCGCGCCGATCGTGACCGCGTTCTCGTCCGGTGTCAGGTAATGCCAAACACCGTCCGTGGTCGGATACAGCTGGTGTCCGTCGGCGAGGGCGTACACGGATCTCCTTGTCGGTGCCCGCACCCGACGAGTCGGATGCGGGCGGGGTCATCGGCAGATCAGACTGTCGAAACAGTCTGGATCAGGGGAGGTTTCAGCTCTGGAAGCTGAACGGGTTGTCGACGAGGGCGTTGGTGCCCACACCCTGCAGGGCGTGTGCGGACGTTGCCTCGGCAACCGGCTCGAAGGTGAACGGGTTGTCGACGAGAGCGTTGGTGCCGACGCCCTGGAGTGCATTGGCCGGAGCCGAGTTGGAGATGCTGTCGAACGAAATGTTGCTCATTGTCATCCCTTCCGTAATGGAAACCATTTCCATTACGATGCCACCGTACGAAAGATCGCCACGGAGAGCAACAGGTACAAGAGAGTGCATACATGAGCGAGACCCCGACGACGGGATCCGTCGAAGCGCAACCACATGTCTTTCGGGACAGATCGTTTCGATTGTTCTTCACGGCTCGTACGATTGCCGTAGCCGGTGCGGCGGTCACCGGAGTGGCCATGCCGATCCTGGTGTTCGACATCAGCCGGTCTCCGTTTCTCACCTCGCTCGCGGCTGCGGGGACGGTTCTGCCGTATCTCGTGTTCGGCTTGTTCGCCGGCGCCGTGGCAGACCGAGTCAACCGGCGGACGGTCATCCTGTGTGCGCAGGCCCTAGCTGCACTTGCTTTGGCGAGTATTCCGGCAGCGCAGGCACTCGGCGTATTGACGGCGTGGCATGCCGTCGGCGTATCGATGTGCATCGGAACGTGTTTCGTGTGGTTCGACGCCGCTGCTTTCGGAGCGCTGCCTGCTCTGGTCGGTCGGCAGAGGATACCGGCGGCCAACAGCGCGCTGTGGACGTCCAGCACGCTGATCGATGTTGTCTTTCCGGCGATAGCCGGCGTGCTTGTGGCCTCGATCGGCCCGGCCTACGCATTGGGTGCTGATGCACTGGCTTACGTACTGGCCGGGCTGGCCATGGCCTCGATCGGAGCCTCGTTTTCGATGACTCCTGCGGCGCCGAAGAAGTCGGGAACCGGAATTGCGCGTGACATACGCGAAGGCCTCAACTTCCTCTGGCAGTCGCCGCTTCTGCGGGCCTTGACCGGCGTCGGCTTCGTCAATTCGCTGACGCAGGGTGCGGTTACGGCGCTCCTGGTGGTGTACGCATCCGAGAGGCTTGGGATTTCGACGTCGAGTCCGATGATCGGCGCCGTGTGGACGGCCGTCTCCGTGGGTGGAGTGGTCGGGGCAGTCTTGCTCCCACGCCTACCGGCGCAGTGGCCGGTCGGGGCGATCACGGTCGGGGCGCTGACCATCGGCCCGGTGGTGCTGTTCGTCGTTGCGACAACCGGCAATACCGGCGCCGCGATCACGGCGCTCGTCGTCTACTCCGGCTGTGCGACCGTCACCATCCTCAATGGCATCGGTGCACGTCAGCGCCTGACTCCAGATCGTCTGCAGGGGCGCGTGAACACCACGGCGAGGATGGTCGCCTGGGGTGGTTCGCCGGTCGGCGCCTTGATTGCCGGGGCAATCGCAGGACGCTGGGACATCGGCACCGCCTACCTCGTTGCGTGCATCTTTGCGCTGGTCGGGGCGCTCTTCGCGTGGGCGAGCGCGCTGCGGACCGACCCTTATCCGCACAAATGAGCATGTGACTATTAATGAAAACGACTGTCGTTATGGTTAGATCCACCTGTTCATGACTGCGAACCCCACCGACTCAGGAGTGCGATGACGCTGACCAGCGAGGCAGCACCACGAGTGCCGTCGTGTCCACATCCCGTCGGTGAGCGCGGGTACGTCCCGTTTCTGTTGGCCACGGCGGTTGTGCTTGTCGCGGTCTCCACCGTCGCGGTGTGGTCGGGTGCCGCGTCGGTGTCCTTTGCCGACGTGTTCGCGGTGTTGTACGCACACGTCGGCGGTCCGCCGGTCGACCCGCTGCTCGATCGGATCGTGTGGGGATTGCGGGTACCGCGCATTCTGATTGCGGCATTGGCGGGCGCCGGATTGTCGTTGGCCGGCGCCGTGCTGCAAGCGTTGGTGCGCAACCCGATTGCCGATCCGTACATTCTGGGCGTGGGTTCCGGAGCATCCTTCGGTGCAGTACTGATCATGACGACCGGCATCGGCACCGGCCTGTCGATCGGTGTCCCGGTGGCAGCCTTCCTGGGGGCCATGATCTCCCTGATCGCGGTTCTCGTACTGGGTCGGCGAGAGGGAATGCTCGTCCCGCTGCGCATGGTCCTGGCCGGAGTTGCCATCGGCTATCTGCTCTCGGCTGCAACAAGTTTTGTGCAGTTGCGCGCCGATCCGAGTCAGCTTTCGGGAGTGCTCTTCTGGTTGCTGGGCTCGGTGAGCGGGGCCAGTTGGTCGGATCTCGGTGTGCCCGCCGCGGTGATCACCGTCTGTGCGGCAATTCTGTTGACACAATCGCGCCAACTCAACGCGTTGGCCATGGGAGACGAGAGCGCGCAATCGGTCGGCGTGGACGTGCGCCGTACCAGGTTGCTACTACTGGTGATCGCGTCGTTGCTGACCGCGGTTGTCGTATCCGTCGCCGGGGGAATCGGTTTCGTGGGGCTGCTCGTGCCGCACGCCGTACGACTTCTGGTCGGTTCCGATCACGGCAAGCTGCTCCCCGCGACCGCGTTGGTTGGTGCCACCTTCCTGGTGATCGTCGATCTTGCGGCTCGGATGTTGGATGCGCCCAACGAATTACCACTCGGGATCATCACCGCCGGATTGGGTGCACCGTTCTTCCTCTGGTTGCTTCGACGGGACGGCGGTGCGCAGTCATGAGATTGTCGGCCAGCGGAATTCACGTCGTTCGGGGCGGACGCCTCGTGGTTTCGGGTGTAGACCTCGAAGCGCCCGAGGGAAGCGTGGTCGGACTCGTCGGACCGAACGGCAGTGGAAAGTCCTCCCTCCTGCGCGCGTTGTATCGCTCGATGAAGCCTCGAAGCGGAATCGTGAAGGTGGACGAGGTGAATGTTTGGGACGATCTCTCGCCTCGATCGGCGGCACGCATCATCGGTGTTGTGGGGCAGGAGCATTCATCCGATTTCTCGTTCAGTGTCCGCGAGGTGGTTGCAACGGGTCGGACGCCGCATCACAGCGCGTTCTCTCGACTCGGTGAGATCGACCGAGACATCGTCAGCGCAGCACTGGTGCGAACCGGCATGCAGGGCTTTGGATCACGTCTCTTCGCCGAACTGTCCGGCGGAGAAAAGCAGCGTGTGATGTTGGCCCGGGCGATCGCTCAACAACCGTCGCTGCTGGTCCTGGACGAGCCCACCAACCACCTCGACATCCGTGCTCAACTCGAATTGATGGAATTGGTCGCCGAACTCGGTACCACGACGATTGTCGCGATCCATGAACTCGCCTTGGCCGCAGCGTATTGCGACTACGTCTGTCTGCTCTCCGGCGGGGTAGTTGTCGCGACAGGACCAACGGCCGAGGTCCTCACCGAGGACCTGCTGTCCGAAGTATTCGGGGTTCAGGTGCATCTCGGCACTCATCCGTTGACCGGGCGCCCCCTGCTTTCGTTCGCCCCTCCGCTCCTACACACGAAAGAAGCAGTGTCTTGAAATCCTCGATACGTACTGCCGCGCTGTTGTGCTCGGCCGTTACCGCCACCGCAGTACTGACCGCATGCGGAAACTCCACGGCGGATTCGGCGGCGTCGTCGTCCGAGAAGATCACCGTCACCAATTGTGATCGCGAGGTCACGGTGCCCAAGACGGTGGAGCGGATTGTCTCGCTGTATCCGTCGATGACGGAACTTCTCATTCAGCTCGGCGCCGCCGACCGCATTGTCGGACAATCGAATACCGACCTCTCTCCTCCCAGCCCCGAACTCGCTGATCAGTTCGCGGCCGTGCCGGTACTGAGCACCGGAGTTCCCGCGAAAGAAGCATTGCTCGACGCCCGTCCGGATCTGATCGTCTCCGACGGGGAATACTGGTTCGACGGTGACCGATTGCAGACCATGGACGAATTGCGTGACCTCGGCATCCCGATCTTCGTGAACAGCGGCTACTGCCACAAGGCCGTCACCGAGGGGCGGATCGACGACGTCTGGTCCGACCTCGACGGTCTCGGCGCCTTGACCGGAACTAGTGACGCGGCAGCAACCCTCCTGGCCGACGGCAAGAAGTCCCTCGCAGCAACCGAGGCATCTGTCGCCGGGCAGGAGCCGGTTCCCACTGTGATGGTTCAGGTTTCGGAGGGACAGTCCTATGCTCTGGCCAGGGGCCTCTACAGCAGTGTGCTCGAGGCCGCCGGGGGAAGCAATCTTTTCGAGAACGACCTTCCCGACGGAAAGTACTTCGGCCAGGTAGCCACGGAATCGGTGCTCGCGAAGTCGCCGAAGGCTGTCCTCGTCGTCTACTCCACCGAGTCGGCTCGGGAATCCACCCTGGATGCTGCGCGGACGGCATTTGCCGGAACCCCCGCCGCGGCGTCGAATGCGATCTTTGCCGTTCCGGAGGCGTGGTTCGCCGGCGAGTTGGTCTCGATCGACGGGGCCGGCGAGGTGTCTCGCCTGCTGCACCCGGGTTCGTGACCGCACTCGATCGCATCGAGGCCGTCGTATCGCTGCATGCAGTGTTGGACCGGACGGTGAGTCCGTCGGAGCTACCGTTCGACGAGCACGGACTGCCGCCGGTGACGTGTGAATCCGTGGAACTGCCGGCCGCGACGCCACTGCCGGCCTGCGGGTTCGCGGACGTCTTGCAGGCACGGCGGAGCCGCTACGACCCCGCACAGACGGCACTCCGAGCAGGCGAGCTGTCAAACGTGTTGCACCACAGTGTTGTCAGCAGCCCGACGGCGGGCGGGATGCGCGAACTGACGCTGTCGTTTGTTCTCAGCCGACCCGGAGACGAGCTCGGAGCCGGGGTATACCGATATGCCCGAGGCCGTGCCGAAGCTGTCCGGCCAGGCGACGTGCGAGAGCACCTTCGAGCGAGCCTTCTCCAACCCGAGTTCGTCGACGTGTTCCCGGTTCTTCTGTTTGTGGTTGCCGACGTGGAAGCGCCGCTCGAGAAGTACGCGATGCGGCACTACCGCACGATGCACGTGGATGCCGGTGTGCTGGTTCAGAATCTGTACCTCGTGACCGAGGCGATGGGACTTGTGGGCTGCGCCATCGCAGGATTCACGGATGCGCGAGTGGCATCTCTGTTGAATCTCGCGACGACGCAGCTTCCCGTCATGGCTTTTGCACTCGGGCGGCCCAGCTAGGTCAGGCGAGGATGCGCGCCTTCTGGGTCTCGAACTCGGCCTTGGTCAATACTCCCGCATTCTTGAGTTCGCCCAGCTTGGTGAGCTGTTCGAGCTTCAAGTCCATCGATGCTGCCGGAGCTGCCGGAGCTGCCGGAGCTGCCTGCGGTGGCAGGGGTGGTAGATCGGGAATCGGAGGCACCGGCTGGGCCTGCGCTGCGCGAGCCTGATCTTCGGCGGCCCAACGGGTCCGCTGACGGCGCTGAACATTGCCGTGAATGGAGCTTGCGACGGCTACCCGGCCGGCTCGCCTCAAGAAACTCATGCGTCCTTCTCCGTATTGCCTGGTGCGGTGTTGTCGAGTGCGGTGGCAAGTTCGTCCAAGCTCAGGTGACCTTCGGTGACAATCTTTGCGCCGCTGCGTGTCCACGCGTCGATCACCGGCAGTATGGCCAGTTCCTCGTAAACGAGCACGGCGGCAACGCTACCGGTGGCCAACTCGTCACCAACGGCGGCGATGTCGCCGGCGTCGAGCAGTCCGGAGGCTGCGCCGTCGAACTGCGCCAGATCGAAATCTGCGAGTTCGAAGGTCGATGCCGGTACGACGGCCACTGATCCATCGGCGGCTTTGGTGACGAACTCGAGGTCGAGGATGCGGATCACGCCGGAGTCGACGAGAATGAGCAGCTGCTCGAATCCTGCGGAGGTCGGTGCACCGCCGGGAAACTCGACGGCAACGTATTCGATCGGACCGAATTGGTCTTGGTTGGACATCGGTTACTTCTTGCCCTTCGTGGGTTGCGGTTCTTCCAGAGCAGGTACTTCGTCGGGCATGCGGCCGGCCGGAATGATGGCGAGCAGGGAGAGTCCGGCGAGGACGAGTAGCGAGGTTCGCAGGGCGCGCAAGCGCGCTTCGGTGTTGATCCGGATGGCTTCGTCGATCTGTGCTTGTGTCGCCGAGGTGTTTTCGAGCGTCACGACGAGTTGATCGTTGGGGACGAAGTTGACCTGGTCGAGATTGATCCCGGACTCGACCTTGAGTGATGCCGGGATGGTGGGGTTGTCGATCAGCTGCGAGCTGACGAGGGTACCCAGGATTCCGACGGCGAACACGCTGGCCACCGCGATGCCGACGCTGCCGGACATGTTGTGTACCAGTCCCCGCCAGGCACCGACGTCGCCGGCCAGTTCCTTGGGGGCTGCGGTGAGGAGGGTGTTGAACACCAGCGCAACGATGGCGCCCTGCCCGAGGCCGAGGGTGATCAGTCCGATGACGACAAAGATCTGATGCCAGTCGCCACGAATGGTGAAGGCCAACAAGATGAGTCCAGCGGCAACGACGACGAACCCGGCTCGTGCGATCAGACGCGGGGAGTACGTCTTGTACAGACGCGCGACGACGGTACTCGCGATGAAGATCGAAAGTGTGTACGGGATGATCGAGAACGACGTCTGCAAGCTGCTGCGGCCCTGGATGATCTGCATGTACAGCGGAATGAGGAAGTTGGCCGCGGTTCCCACGAACATCATCGTCGCCATGCAGATCGTGGTGGCGCGCTCGGCGCCGGTCTTGAGGACGTCGAGGTTGAAGAGCTGAGGCTTGTTCTGCGCCTTGCGGCTTCGCGTCCACTGGAAGAATCCCTGCGCGCAGATGGTGCCGAGGACGATCAGGATGGCCGCGGGTGAAACACCGATGACCGAGAACGGCGCAGCGTCGGTGGCCAGGATGACGCCCCACGAGTTCAGGCCGCTGAAACCGAAGCTGAGCAGGATGACGGCAACGGCAGCAATGGCGGCGCCGGCCCAGTCGATGGTGATGTCCTTCTGCGGGGGAACAGGTTTGACCCGGAAGCTCAGGATCAGGTTGACCACCGCGAGAGCCACGACGAGGGCGAACGAGTATCGCCACCCGATCGTCGTCGCGAAGGAACCGGCGATGAGCAGCGCCAGCACACCGGCCGCCGGGATTGCTGCTGCCAGGTAACCGATGGCCTTTGCCTGCTGATCGCCACTGAAGTTCGTGGCGATGAAGACCGTCAATGCGGGAGCGATGAGGGCGATCACGGCGCCGGATGCAGCTTGCGCCACGAACAGCATTGCCGGGCTCTGACTCAGGGCGACCGCGGCCATTGCGAGGCCGTGAATCGCGACGGCAATCTGGAAGACCAGACGCGTTCCGTAACGGGCGCCGATCTTGGCCCCCAACAGAATGAAGGCAGCCATGGCGAAGGTGCCCGCGGTGATCGCGGTGCCGACACTTGTTGCGGGCGTGTCGAGATCGGTGGTGATGCCGGCCATCGAGACGGTCAGGGCGTTGACGGCGAACGACGCCTGAATCTGGGTGAGGACCACCACGATGAGTGGTAGCCAGGAGGCGGTGCTCACGGCGGCCGTTGTGGCGGCCGCGCCAGGCTTTACGGACATGATGGGTCACGCCTTCCTCGACACTGCGTGTACTCGCGACGTGCCCGGATCAGCCACGCACGGCTACATTAGCCGGAATTGTGCTGAATGGTCGCCTGCAAGTGGTTGGTTTCTTCGCGGTAGACCACCATCTCCCGGTGCAAGGCGCGCCGGAAGCGCGGTTGCTCGGCCAGGAGTACGGCCAGCACGGTCAGCAACAGCCACGTCGCGGCCGCGCTCGCGAGGAGCAGCAGGACCGGAATCCACGGACCGCCCATCTGCTCGAGCAGCGTCGTCTTTGCCCAGACGCGCCAGTAGAGCATCAGATTGACGATCAGTCCGACACCGTACGAGATGACGAAGGACAGCAGGAACTGCTTCCACGTGCTGTCGTGGCGCCGCGCCGTCATCGGTTCTGCTCGCAGCGGCAAGCTCACCGACATCACGTTCGCGACGCCCAACCAGAGCAGGATCATGGTCAGCACCTGGCCGCACGCCTTCACCAGGTCGGCACTGCTTCCGGAGCGCCACGCGAGGACGGCGCTGAGCAGGAACCCGGCGCTGCCGACGAGAAGCAGCATCACCGCGTTTTTCGCGACCAGTACGTGCCAGAGTCTGGTTCCACCGGACAACGCAGCACGGACGCGGCCGGCGTCGAAGCTGAGCGCATTGGTGCACACGACGCTTCCGACCACACCCGAGAGTGCATACAGCGCAAGGTAAGGCAGTCGATCTTCCTTGGTGTCCCACTGGAAGAGGCGAATGAATGCCAGGTACGCCAAGCCCATTCCGAGGCTCAGCCCCAGCCGAAAAGCGATCGACCGAGGCTTACCACTCACCACGTGCCGTGCTTCCTCACGGATCCGGGAGCCGAGATCCTGCACATGCCGGACGACGGGGTTGCCCGAGTTCAGCGGGACGTAACCACGGATCGCGGCGGCGACGGTATCGGTGTCACCGGCATCGAGCGCGGCGACGCGTGCTTCGAGAACCGCAAGGTGGGCGGCGCGCAAGGCTATCCGTGCGGTGGTCACCGCGGCGACGGCGTCGGCCTCGGCCTGCGCGGCGGTGCCGATGCCGGCGTCGGCGGGCAGTGGCGGCTGCAACGTCGTGATCAGTTCGAGTTGGCGCGCCATGTGCGGCGACGGTGACAACCCGCTGTACGACGGTCGGCTCAGCGCTGATCGTTCGTCGTCGAGCGAATCACGGACGGCCGCGGCAGCCTTGCGGACGGCTGCCGGGTTGTGCCAGCGCACCGACCGGGCGTCACGCTCGGCGGCGACGGCCCGGGAGGCAACCTCGGTCAGATCCTCGACCGCTGTCAATGTCTGCTCCACTCGGTTTAGGTTGGTTTCATGACCACCAACTCGGAAAAGGAAGATCTCCAGCGGTACCTGCAGGCAGCACGTGATGCGCTCGTCTGGAAGCTCGACGGGCTGTCGGAGTATGACATTCGGCGCCCGATGACCCGGACAGGGACCAACTTGTTGGGTCTGGTCAAACACATGATCGGCGTCGAGCTCGGGTATTTCGGTCCGACGTTCGGCCGTAGGGTTCCCGATCTCCCCGCGTGGTTGCGTTCGGAGGAACTCAACGTCGACATGTGGGCCCGCGCCGACGAGTCCACTGCCGACATCGTCGAAACCTATCGCCGCACCTGGGCTTTCGCCGACGCCACGATCGAGGAGCACGATCTGGACGCCCCCGGCTTCGTGAAGCACTGGCCGGAGGATCGTCGCGACGTCACACTGCACCGGATACTCGTTCACGTTGTCACCGAGATCCATCGGCACGCCGGCCACGCGGACATCGTGCGGGAGCTGATCGACGGCGCCGCTGGGATGAAGGCGGGCGACAACAATCTGGCTCCCGGCGATGAGGCGTGGTGGGCCGAGTACACCGACCGTCTGGAGACGGCGGCACGCGAGGCCCACCACGCTTGAACTACTCGAATACCGCTGCCGCGCCGATCACCACGACAACGATCACGAAGTTGATCAGTAGCAGTGGCCAGACGAAGCGCAGGAACTTGTCGTAGCCGACCTTCGCCATGGCCAACCCGCCGACAACGACGACGTTGGTCGGGGCAACCATCAGCATCAGGCCGTGGCCCATCTGGAAGGCGGTGATGACGAGTGCTCGGCTGACTCCGGCGAAGTCGCCCAGCGGCGCGAGCAGCGGCATCGCCAGGGTGGCGTGACCGGAACTGGACGGGATCAGGAACGCCAGCGGGATGTTGACGAGCATCACCAGGATCGCGAAGACCCCCGCCGAAGCGCCGCTGACCAATTGCTCCATCGCGTTGAGGATGGTGTCGAGGGTTTCGGTGTTGGTCATGATCACCGAAACGCCGCGAGCGAGCAGGATGACGATCGCCGGTCCGACCATGTCGCCGGCTCCACGCGTGATCAGGGAGACGATCTTCTTCTCACCCATCTTCGCGACTATGCCGACGAGAACGGCGGCGAGGATGAACAACATCGCCAATTGCGGGAACCACCAGTTCAACTCGAACCAGTAGGGCTCGGTTGCCGTGACGTGGTACGCGTCGTACTCGGCCGGACCGGCGGTGGCGCCGAAGATGCTCGACCACGGGATGACGGAGAAGATCATCAGTCCGAAGGTGAGTCCGGTGATGAGCAGTACCAGCTTCTGAGTTCCGGTGAGCTTGCCGTCGATGTCCACCGGCTCGGCCGACTCTTCGTCTTCGTCGTCCGCGATGTCGAAACCGACAAGCGACTTGGACGGATCCTTCTTCACCTTTGCGGCGTAGCGGAGAACGAATACCACTGCCACAGCGGTCAATACGATCCACAGGATCACGCGCAGCACGATGCCGTCACCGATGGAGACGCCTGCCTCACCGGAGGCGACGCCGATCGAGAACGGATTGACGGTCGACGCCATGTTTCCGACCAGAGCGCCGAGGATGATCATGGTGGCCGCGACCATGCGGTCGTAACCCAGTGCCGTCATCAGCGGTATGAGCAGGGCGTAGAAGCCGAACGTCTCGACCGAGAAGCCCATCGTCGAACCGAGCAGCGAGAACAGCACCATGATGACGGTGATGAGCAACCAGCCCTTGTCGCTGAGCTTGGTAGCGAGTTGGGAGACAGCGGTTTCGAGACTGCGGGTGGCAAAGCTGACCGAGATGAACGCACCGAGCGCCATGATGAAGAGGACTACGCCGACCGAACCGAAGAGCCGTCCGATGTTGTCGGTGTCGACGAACCCGGTGATCGAATCCTGGACGCCGTAGAGGCCGTTGACGGGGGAGAGGATCAGTTGCTGGATTCGTTCCCAGAACGACAGCGGAGACGTGACGGTTTCGAAGCTGCCGGGAACGGGTGAGCCGTCCACGTCGACGCCGAAGCGTCCGGCCGGAATGAACAGTGCTGCAATCCATACCAGGACGGTGACGATCGCGAGCATCGTGACCGCGCCGGGGAACTCGAACTTCTTCTTGGCCGGAGTAGGTGCGGACCCCGTGTCGGTTTCGGTGCTCATTTCTTCCCCTCGAAGGTGTCGGCGTACTCCTGGAAGAACAGTGCTTTGGCGACGACGGCCTTCTCGAGCTCGTCGAGCAGGACGCGTTCGTTGGGGCCGTGGATGTTCGCGTAACCGTCGGTGGCGCCGAACAACAGCTTCTCGGCGGTGGGCACTGCTGTATCCAAGGCCATCACGAGGGGGATCGAGCCGCCGCCTGCCATCAGCCCGGCCGGCTCACCCCACGACTGCGATAGTGCAGACAATGCCGCGTCGAAGGCCGGTCCACCTTCGGCTGCCGCAAACCCGTCGCCGGTTTCTCCCGCGGTGACGGTCAGTTGCAAACCGAAGGGGCGCAGGGCTTCCAGGTGCCGGACCAGAGCAGCCTGCGCCTCGGTGGCAGGTTGGCGCGGGTGTACGCGCAGATTGATCACGGCGCGGGCCGTGCTTGCGACGGCGTTGACCGCACCGTCCACAGGGGGAGCGTCGATTCCCGTCACGGTGATGGCCGGGCCCGACCAGATGCGTTCGCCGATGCCGCCGGTTCCGAGCAGCGGAAGCCCGTCACGGATCTCGGCGAGGGTGCGGAACTCGTCCTCGGTGTATGAACTGCCGGTCCACGGTTCGCGCATGAGGCCGTCGACCGCCACGTCACCGTTGTCGTCGTGCAGCGACGCCAGTGCGCGGATGAGCGCGAGGCGGGCGTCCGGTGCGGCGCCGCCGTAGAGGCCGTTGTGCTTGTCGGCTCCGAGAGTGGTGAGTTCGACGATCACCTGGGCCGATCCGCGCAGTGCGACGGTCAGGGTCGGTGATCCGGGTCGAACGCTCCCGACGTCGGCGATGACCATTGCGTCGGCCGCAAACAATTCGGGGGCTTCCGGCGGATAGTTGTCGAAGGGGCTGCCGAATTCTTCCTGGCCTTCGATGACGAGCTTGACCGTCACTGGCGGCTTTCCGTCGAAGACGCGAAGCGCGCCGATCATGCCGATGACGTTTGCCTTCGAATCTGCCGTACCGCGGCCGTAAATCGCGCCGTCACGCTTGCTCGGTTCGAAAGGCGGTGAATCCCAGAGTTCGACGTCGTCGGCGGGAACGACGTCGTAATGCGAATACATCAATACGGTCGGGGCTCCCTCTGGACCGGGAACTGTTGCAATGATGACCGGCGCAGTTTTACCTGTTATTTCGAGTTTCTCTATCTTCGTGACTCCGGACTTCTCCAATAGAGAAACGATCAGGTCGTGAGCCTCGAACAGGGGCTCGCTGGGGAAACCTTCTGTTGCTATCGACGGAATACGAACAAGTTCGACGAGTTCCGACTCCAGTGCCGGCATCAAAGCTGCAACTGTTTCCTTGATTGTGGAATAGGAGGGCGAGGCGGATTCTTCCGGCACGGAATTGACTCCTTCTGGGAAAGGCGAAAAACATTAGAGGCAGAGTCTTACACCCGATATGCGGGGTGTGAAAGGGTGACCCGAACAAAAAGCCGAAGTGGGGCGTCGGGCCCGCGATTCTTGACATTGACGTCAACGTCAACACACACTGTGACGGTGACCACCAGCGAAACGCAGGAGCGAGCGCGGACAGCCCGCAAACTCGGCGACGGTCCACGCCGTGCCGGACTGCTCGACACCGCTGCCCTCTGCTTCGGCGAACTCGGATACGACGCCGTGACGGTCGAGACGATCACGACCAGGTCTGATGTGTCCCGGGCGACCTTCTACGCGTACTTCTCGTCGAAGGACGAGGTCTTCCGCGCCGTCGCCGAGATGATGTGCCGACGCTTCCTCGACGCTCAGCACATGGAGGGCCCGGCGGCCGAGGATCTACGCGAAGTTCTCCGAACGACCACGTCGGCGTTCATCACGGCCGTGTACACCTACGGTGACCTGCTCGCGGTGATCGAGCATCGGGCGCGGGTGGATTCCGAGGTCGAGCGCAGTTGGTCGGCGGTTCGCGAAAAGCTCGTGAGCCGCTACGTCCGCTTTGTCGAACGGATTCGACAGGTTCACGACGTAGATCCCTGCGTTTCGCCCCCGGTGCTCGTTCAGATGATCTCGGATGCACAGATGGCCGGTGGAGCACGACTGAGTAAGGCGAGTGTCGAAGAGCAGAACCAGTTCATTGCAGATATGACGACGATGTCCGAGCGGTTGATCGGGTTCGAAGAGTCGAAATAGATTTCTTTTACGAATGGAGTGATCGGTGGCAGAACAAGACGTGCTCGAAGCGGCTCTGGCGGAGATCTCTGCGCTGCAACAAGCGCATTGGCCCGCCGGCATTCCCCGCGCCGTCGAGTATCCGCTCGAAGGTGGGGGACTTGTCGATTACTTGCGGCATTGGGCGATCGAGCGGCCGGATACTCCTGCCATCGTCTTCTACGGTCGGGTCATCACGTATTCCGAATACGACGAGCTTTCGGATCGTTTTGCCGGATGGCTGCTGTCACTCGGAGTCGAACGCGGCGATCGCGTCGGCGTTCACCTGGTCAATTGCCCTCAGTTCCATATCGCGATTCTCGGCATTCTCAAGGTCGGTGCGGTTCACGTGCCGATCAATCCACTCTTCCGTGAACACGAATTGATTCACGAACTCAACGATGCCGGCGTCAAGGTCCTACTGACGCAGAACACCTTCTCGAAGTTGGTGAAGAAGGTTCGCTCACAGACTCCACTCGAACACGTCGCGAAGACTGCAGTGTCGGACATGCTGACGGCGATCCCGACCGTCGAACTGCCCTTCGAGGTCGACGATCCGCGCCTGAGCGACTGGCAGTCGATCATCACCAGTGAGCGGGCGACTCCTGTCGCCACCGAACTCGATTCCCTCGCCGCCCTGAACTACACGGGCGGAACGACGGGAATGCCCAAGGGCTGTGAGCACACTCAGCGCCACATGGTTTACACCGCGGCCACCGCGACGCTTGCGGGCGGTGACCAGGTGGGTGCCAATCCGCCGGTGTCCCTGGTGTTCTTGCCGATCTTCTGGATCGCAGGTGAGGACTTCGGCATCCTGGTTCCGCTCGTCAACGGCGGAACCGTGGTCCTGCTGAATCGTTGGGATGCGGAGACCACGCTCAACGCTGTCGAGGCTTACGGCGTGACCTCGCTGGTCGGAACTGTCGACAATTACGTCGAACTGATGGACACGCCAGGATTCGCGGAGCGAAATCTCTCGACACTCCGGAACGTCATGGCAGTTTCGTTCGTTCTCAAACTCGATCCGGCCACGCGCCAGCGGTGGCGCGAGGCTACAGGCGGCGTTCTGCGCGAAGCGAGCTACGGCATGACCGAAACCCACACCGCGGACACGATCACCCTCGGCTTCCAGGACGGCGACTACGACCTGAAAAGCGAGCCGGTGTTCTGCGGAATTCCGGTGCCCGGCACCGACGTTCTGATCGTCGATCACGACGGCCGGCCGGTTCCCGTCGGCGAGCACGGGCAGATCATCGTGCGCAGCCCGTCGATCCTTTCCGCGTACTACCACAACGAGGCGGCCACCGCCGACGCCATCCGTGACGGCTGGCTGCAGACCGGCGACGTCGGAAAGTTCAGTGAGCGTGGCGGTTTGCACTATCTGGCGCGAAACAAGGAAATGATCAAGACCAACGGCATGAGTGTCTTTCCCTCCGAGGTGGAGGCGCTGCTGATGCTGCATCCCGCGATCGAAAAGGCTGCGGTGGTGCCGAAACCGGACCCGGACAAGGGACAGGTGGCATTTGCGTTTGTCCAGCTGGTCGAGGGTTCCGACACCGCGGCCGACGAGATCGTCTCGTGGGCGAAGGAGAACATGGCCACGTACAAGGTGCCCGAAGTGGAAGTGCTCGAGGCGCTTCCGATGACTGCGACAGGAAAGGTGCGCAAGGGCGATCTGTTCGAGCGCACTCAGGGGGACAAGTGAGACTGCTGATTGCGAACCGCGGCGAGATTGCGCTGCGGATCATTCGAACTGCCCGGGAACTCGGGATCGAGACGGTATCGGTGTACGCCGAGGACGACGCGTCCAGTCCGCACGTCGCGGCGGCCACGGAGTCGGTGCCGCTCGGAGCGTCCGGTGCCTCCGCGTATCTCGATCAGAGCGCACTGCTGAAGATCGCGGCCGAAACGGGCGCCACGCACGTGCACCCGGGTTACGGGTTCCTCAGTGAGAACGCCGAATTCGCGCAGGCGTGCACAGAGGCCGGCATCGCCTTCGTCGGCCCGGACGCCCAGGTTCTCCGGACTTTCGGCGACAAGGCCAGTGCCCGCACCGCGGCCGTTGACTCCGGCGTGCCGGTTCTGCCGTCGACATCGGCGGACGCCGACCTCGACGAGGTGCGCGAATTCTTCGAGCGCAACCCGCGCGGCATCATGATCAAGGCACTCAGCGGCGGCGGTGGCCGCGGCATGCGCGCGGTGCGCGACCCGAAAGCTCTCGACGACGCGTACCGTGTGTGTGCGACCGAAGCCCAGTCGGGATTCGGCAGTTCGGCACTGTTCGCCGAGGTACTCAGTGAGCACGCTCGGCACATCGAAGTGCAGATCGTGGCGGCACCGGGGCAAGGCGGAACCCACGCGCTCGCTCTGGGTGACCGTGATTGCAGCGTCCAACGTCGGCATCAGAAGTTGATCGAGGTTGCGCCCGCGCAGGGGCTGTCGGGGGCCCTGCGCGAGCGTCTTCACGCTGCGGCCGCGAGGCTGTGCGCCGAGGTCGGCTACCGCGGCATCGCGACGGTCGAGTTCCTCGTCGAGGAACGCGGATTCGTCTTCCTCGAGGTCAATCCCCGAATTCAGGTGGAGCACACGGTGACCGAGGAGGTCACCGGAGTCGACCTCGTCGCCGTGCAGCTCGCGATCGCGGACGGAGTCCCGTTCGAGAGCCTGGACCTGCCAACCGGAATCACCGCTGTCGAGAAGGATTCGGCGACAGTCGGATCCGTGGCAAACGCGTCGGGAATCGCGATCCAGGCTCGCGTCAACATGGAAACCATGACGCCGGACGGCAATGCGTTGCCGTCGTCGGGCACGCTCGACACCTTCACTCCTCCGGGCGGGCCCGGTGTGCGAGTGGACACCTTCGGTGCGGTCGGGCTCTCGCCGAGTGCACGTTACGATTCGCTGCTGGCGAAGGTGATCACCCACACGCGTCGATCGGATTTCCCTGCCGCGGTGCGTAAGTCGATTGCTGCTTTGAATGAGTTCGCCATCGACGGCGTGGCGACCAACATCGAGTTCCTGCAGGCGATACTGTCGGACAAGGACTTCCGTGACGGCTTGGTCGACGTCGACTGGTTGGGTTCGCGGTTGGCGGACCTCGTTCCCGAAACCGGCCCACAAACGCCTTCCTCGAACGTGGACGTGGCACCGGACGAGGATGTGGTCCGTGCACAGATGGCGGGCATCGTCGTCGAACTCGCCGCAGTCGGTGACGGCGTCCATGCGGGTGGACAGGTTGCCGTCCTCGAGGCGATGAAGATGCAGCATGTACTCTCGGCGCCCGGTGATCTCGAAGTGGTCCGGGTCCTGTCGTCACCGGGGAGGTCGGTGGGTGCTGGCGAACCGTTGCTCGTCGTTCGTAGCGCAAGCGCGGGATCGAAGCTCGCCGAGGTCGACGAGGTGGACCTCGACGACGTCCGTCCCGACCTCGCCGAAATCATCGCTCGCCACGAGGTGACCCTGGACCCGGCCCGGCCCGCAGCCGTGGCGAAGCGCCACAAGCTGGGACGCCGGACTGCTCGCGAGAACGTCTACGATCTGGTCGACGACGACAGCCTGGTCGAGTACGGCGCTCTCGCGCTGGCGGCGCAGCGCAGTCGACGCAGCGAGGAAGACCTGATCGCCAACACTCCTGCCGACGGGTTGATCGGCGGAGTGGCGACCATCAGCGGCGGCGAGAGTGTCGTGATCTCGTACGACTACTCGGTGCTTGCCGGTACCCAGGGCATGCGTAATCACGCCAAGACCGACCGCCTACTCGAGATCGCCGATCGCAAGCGAGTTCCGGTGGTGCTGTTCGCGGAAGGTGGCGGCGGTCGCCCCGGTGACACCGACGCCGGCGCCGGGGCGGGCCTCGAGCTGGGAACCTTCCGCGCCATGGCGGCGCTGAGCGGGCGGGTGCCCATGGTCGCCGTCGTGTCCGGGCGCTGTTTCGCAGGCAACGCGGCCCTGGCCGGCGCGTGCGACGTCCTGATCGCGACACCGGACGCCAACATCGGGATGGGTGGTCCTGCCATGGTCGAGGGCGGCGGGCTCGGAAACTTTCGCCCCGAGGACATCGGCCCCATCGACGTGCAGCGCCGCAACGGCGTCGTACACCTGGTCGCTGACGACGACGCTCATGCGGTGGCGCTGGCCAAGCAGTACCTCGGCTACTTCCAGGGTGCGAGCGGAGAGTGGACCGCTCCGGATCCGCGGCTCTCGCGGCATGTGGTGCCGGAGAATCGCCTGCGCTCGTACGACGTTCGTGGAGCGATCGACGCAATCGCGGACGTCGACAGCGTCCTGGAACTGCGTCGAGACTACGGACGCGGTGTAGTAACCGCACTCGTTCGTGTCGAAGGAGTTCCGTACGGTGTGCTGGCGAACAGCAGCGAGCATCTCGGCGGCGCGATCGACGCGGAAGCCTCGGACAAGGCTTCGGATTTCCTGGAACTGCTCGAAGCGCACCGCATCCCTCTGGTGACGCTGTGCGACACACCGGGATTCATGGTGGGCCCGGATTCGGAGGAGGAGGCGACGGTTCGAAGGTTCGGCAGGTTCTTCATTGCCGGTGCTCGCCTCACCGTGCCGTTCGGAACGATCATCCTGCGCAAGGGTTACGGGTTGGGCGCCATGGCAATGGCCGGTGGTTCCTTCCACGCCCCCGAGTTCACGGTCGCGTGGCCGACGGGCGAGATCGGGCCGATGGGTCTGGAAGGTGCTGTGCGTCTCGGTTTCCGCAAGGAACTCGAGTCCGTCGAAGATCCGGTGGCTCGGGAAACGCTGTTCGGTCAGTTCGTGGAACTGGCCTACGCACAGGGCAAGGCGCTGATGGCGGCGACCACGTTCGAACTGGACGACGTCATCGATCCGGCCGATACCCGCGGATGGATCAGACAACTCTGCAGAAACAGTTGAGATCCTGCTGATTCGAGCTGTTGCCGCACGTGGGCGGGGCAACTAGCCTTGCCCACGTGTCGGCTGCGCGAGATAACGTCCTGATCATTCATTGGCACGACCTGGGGCGGCACCTCGCGAGTTACGGTGTCGCCGGGGTCAACAGCCCCCATCTCGACCGGCTGGCGGCAGAAGGCATCCGGTTCACCGACGCACACGCGACGGCGCCGCTGTGCTCGCCTTCGCGCGGATCGCTCTTCTCGGGCAGGTATCCGCACAACAACGGTCTGATCGGGTTGGCGCACCACGGCTGGGAGTACCACGCGGAGGTGCAGACGCTCCCGCAGATCCTCTCCGACAACGGTTGGTACACCTCGCTGTTCGGCATGCAGCACGAGACTGCGTATCCGAAGCGACTGGGCTATCACGAGTACGACGTCACCAACTCGTTCTGCGACTACGTGGTTCCGCGTGCCCAGAACTGGCTACGACGCTTCCCGCCCGAGCCGTTCCTGCTCACCACGGGATTCTTCGAAACGCATCGCCCGTACCCCGCCGATCGCTATACCCCGGCGGACACCGCAGCCCTGGAGGTCCCCGGATACCTTCCGGACGTGCCACAGGTGCGCGAGGATCTGGCCGAATTCCACGGCAGCGTAGAGGTGGCCGACGCCGCGGTGGGGGAACTGCTCGCGACCCTCGAGGACGAGGGGCTCGACGAGAACACCTGGGTCTTCTTCCTCACTGATCACGGCGCGGCGTTCCCGCGCGCCAAGTCGACGCTCTACGCCCCGGGCACCGGTATTGCCTTGATCGCTCGGCCTCCCGCGCGGTATCGCAGTGGCGGAAAGGAATACGAGACACTGTTCAGCGGTGTGGACCTCGTTCCGACCATTCTCGATCTGCTCGGAATCGACGTCCCCACCGAGGTGGAAGGGCGCTCGCACGCCGATGCCCTCGTCGACCGCGGAACCGAGCCGTCCGAACCCGTTCGTACTTCCCTGTTCACGGAGAAGACCTTTCACGACAGCTTCGATCCCATTCGTGCGGTGCGAACCAAGGACTACAGCTACATCGAGAACTACGCCGTCCGCCCGGCTCTGGATCTACCGCTCGACATCGAGGACAGTCTTTCCGGAAAAGCGCTCGGCACCGAGCATCTTGCGGTACGCGCACCCCGGGAGCTGTACGACCTCCGTGCCGACCCGGACGAGAAGATCAATCTGATCGATCGACCGGAAGTCTCGGCAATACAGGCGGAATTGTCCTCGCAGCTTCACACGTGGCGCGCCGAAACCGACGATCGTCTCCCGGACGAGGCATTGGGAAGCGCGATGGCGGTGCACCGCATGGCGGCGTACCTCGAGAAGATCGGTGTCCGACCCAACGTGCGGTCCGCCTACAGTGCGGACCGCGGTTACCTCGAGTCGGACACCGAAAACCCCTAGGGCCTTGCGGCTTCGCGCTCTTCCAACAATGCGATGACCCGCTCGACCAGCTCGTTGATGTCAGCGCCGGTTGTGTCGAATGCCAGGTCCGGCTCCTCCGGCGTCTCGTAAGGCGCGTCGATTCCGGTGAGCCCCTTCAGTTCACCCGCCCGCGCACGAGCGTACAGGCCCTTGGGATCTCGACGTTCGCATTCTTCGACGGGAGTGGTGACGGCAATTTCGAGGAAGGTGAGCCCGGCAGCTTCGTTGAGCGCGCGCGCAATTGCTCGATCCGAACGCAGTGGCGAGACCATCGACGCGATCGCCACCACGCCGGCGTCGGCGAACAGTCGAGTGAGATGCCCGACGCGTCGGATGTTCTCGGCTCGGTCTCCCGGCGAGAACCCGAGATCGTCGGAGATACCGTGGCGGACGTTGTCACCGTCCAGCAGATACGCGGTGCGTCCCGCGTCGACGAGCGCACGTTCGACAGCGACTGCGACGGTGGATTTTCCGGATGCAGGTAGGCCGGTCAACCAGATCGTCGCGCCCCTCTGGGTGGTAGACGCCCATCGCCGTTGACGTTCGAGTGAGGACGGATGCCACTTGATGTCGTTGCGGGTCTGCTCGCCGGGAACGACGACGCGTGGTTCGAGAATGGTGCCGGCGCCGACGGTGTCGTTGCTCTGCTCGTCGATCAGGATGAAGGCGCCAGAGTCCCGATTGTGGTCGTAGGTGTCGGCGACCACCACGGAACTGGTTCGGAGCGTGACCGTTCCGATGTCGTTGAGTCCCAGTTCGACTGGGCTGTCCTGCTCGTCGAGCGTTTCAGGATCGAGACGGGTGTGCAGTTCTTGGACGGTCGCTCGCACGGTCCGGGACGTGTGTTTGAGCGCTATCCGATCGCCCGCGCGCAACGGTGTGTTGGACAACCAGCAGATGGTGGCTTCGAGTTCTCGGGCCAGAACCGGCAAATGAGCCTGCGCACCGCCACTGACCAGAACGTCGCCACGTCCGACGTCGATGTCGTCGGCCAGTTCCACCGAAACCGACAGTGGTGCAACGGCAGTACTGCGGTTGTCGTCGAGAGTGTCCAGACTGATCACGGTGCTCTTCGATCCGGACGGCAGGACCACTACCTCGTCTCCGACGCTCAGTGTGCCTGCCGAGATCCGGCCGGTGTACCGGCGACGATTCTGCGGATCGGGGCGCGAAACCCATTGCACGGGAAGTCGAAGCTCCTCGATGTGGGTCGCGGGCGCATGGAGTTCGACGCCTTCGAGGTACTCGAGGAGTGTCGGCCCCTCGTACCACGCGGTGTTCTCGGACCGCGTCACGACATTGTCGCCGGCTTTCGCGGAGACCGGTATGGCGAGTACGTCCTCGCGTCCGACTTGCCGCGCCAAGGCCCGTAATTCTTCCTGCACCTGAGCGAATCTCGCTTCGTCGAAGTCCACCAGATCGATCTTGTTCACCACGGCTACAAGGTTCGGAACACCGAGCAGTGCGGCGATTCTGGCGTGCCGACGCGTCTGACGCAGCACGCCGGTCCTCGCGTCGACCAGCAGGACCGCTACGTGAGCGTTGGATGCTCCGGTGAACATGTTGCGCGTGTAGCGTTCGTGCCCCGGGGTGTCGGCGAGTACGTAACTTCTGGTCGGAGTGGAGAAGAATCGGTACGCGACGTCGATCGTGATGCCCTGTTCACGCTCGGCACGTAGTCCGTCGGAGAGTGCAGCCAGGTCGGCGACACCGTACTCGTCGGTGACGGAATCGAGGTGATCGGTTGGCAGACTGTCGGTGTCATGCAACAGTCGGCCGATCAGCGTGCTCTTGCCGTCGTCGACGCTACCCGCCGTGGCCAGTCGCAGGAGTTGGCGAGTGATGGTGGTCGTCATCAGAAGTAGCCCTCACGCTTTCGGTCTTCCATCGCGGCGACCGACGTTCGGTCGTCTGCGCGAGTCTCGCCTCGTTCGGAAACCGTCGCGGCCGAGATTTCGGTGACGACGTCGTCGATAGTGGTGGCGTGCGATCGAACGGCGCCGGTGATGGTCAGATCGCCGACGGTTCGATATCGCACCCACTCGGTCGTTGCCGCGGCGTTCTCGGCGTCGGTGCTGAATTCGGAAGCAGCGAGGAGCATTCCGTCGCGCTCGAATACCCTCCGCTGGTGCGCGAAATAGATGGACGGCAGTTCCAGTTCCTCCTGGGCTATGTAGCGCCAGATGTCGAGCTCGGTCCAGTTGCTCAGCGGGAAGACACGAACGGACTCGCCGCGTCTGATCCGACCGTTGTAGAGCGACCACGGTTCGGCCCGTTGCGCTCGCGGGTCCCACTGGCCGAACTCGTCACGGAAGCTGAGGACTCTTTCCTTGGCGCGCGCACGTTCCTCGTCCCGGCGGGCGCCGCCGAACGCGGCGTCGAACCTTCCAGCTTCGAGAGCGTCGAGCAGGGTTCTGGTCTGCAGGCGGTTTCGCGATCCGCTGGTCTCGGTCGACTCCTGCACTCTGCCCTGGTCGATCGAATCCTGAACGGAAGCAACCAGAAGTGTGTGCCCGCCCTCCTTGATTCGGCGGTCGCGAAATTCGATGACCTCCTCGAAATTGTGACCGGTGTCGACGTGCAGGACCGGGAAAGGGAGTGGGGAGGGCCGAAACGCCTTCTCGGCCAGACGAAGCAGGACTATCGAGTCCTTGCCGGCCGAGAAGAGCAGGACCGGTCTCTCGAGTTCTGCCACCACCTCTCGAATGATGTGAACCGCTTCGGATTCGAGAACTCGGAGTTCGTCGACGACATCGGTGACGGTGCTCATGTGACGGGATATCCGTTCTGTTCGGCGTCGATGCGATAACGCTGCACCCATTCGCGGGATCGTCCGTCGCTCTGACGACGCAGCGGCGGTGGCGGGGCCAGTTGTCCGTCGAGGCCGAGGGAGATGAGGGTTTTTGCGACCACGGATTGCGGGTCTTCGGTGAGATCGCGGAACCCGACTTCGATGGGAGAGATGTCCTCTTCCTCGAACCAGCGCTTCCATTGGCGTTCCTGCTCACCGAGAATCGTCACCAGGTGCGCGATTCCGACTGCGTTGTACTGCGCACCGTCCGAGAGATTCGGTGGAGTCGCGTCGTCGCGCCAAACCTGTGTCTGCACGGCGCGCCACATCGACACAGCTTGAGCGACGACATCTTCTCGATAGACGTGGATGAACTGCAGGTCGTGATCGAGGGTGTCGTGGAGTGCGGAACGTAGGTCCGTCCCACTGCGCCAGGGCAATCCGGCCGCGCGATCGAGTAGGAGCGGCGTCTGGTTCCACATCAGCTTGCCACCCCAGACTCCGTTGGGGGTTCGGCCGAGTTCGAGAAGTTGTGTGCGCCACTGTTCGGAGGTGCGAGTGTCCGGCGTGCCCGGGTGGAACGGGGCGAGCAGACCCAGGACGGACTCGTCCGTGACGTCTTCGAACCACTGCCTCGGTTGCGGTGATCGCGAGGTCTCGGGGAGGTACTGGAAGAACTCTTCCGGCTCACCCGCGACCCCGGTTGCTCGCAGGGATTCGACCAGCAAAGTACTGCCGCTGCGCTGCGAAGCGCAGACGAGAAACGAGCGTTGGGCCTCCGTCATGCGAGCAACGCTAAGGGGGGCCGGAAACCGCCGCAAGCTGGGAAAATAAACTCACGTAGAGGTTAAATCTCGACGTGAAACGTTAAATGTGCGGGTCACGAAATGTCGCGCTGAGGCACGTCTTACGCAGTTGTCGCAAGGGCCGCGGCAAGCCCGAATGCGATGGCCATGAAGACAACTTCACCGATGGCGCGACGCAGAGATCCGTCCGAACTCATGCGGTGTGCAGCGCTCGCGACCACCCATGTCCGGCGCCACCACCATCCCAGGGCGACGAGCAGTCCGATCGCCACGATCTTGGCGAGGATCACCCGGCCGTATGCGGTGTCGTAGAAGGCGGAGAGTGAGTCGAGTCGCACGACGGCGTTGACGATACCGGTGACGACCAGCGCGAGGACGCATCGCCAGGCGAGAGCGGAGTACTTGGGCAACCAGATCGCCCAGGCACCGCGCGACGGTACGGCAAGCGCGAGTGCGGCGAGCACGCCGAACCACAAGGCCGCAGCGAGGACGTGAACGGCGTCGAGGATCGATCCGAAGCTCTGCTGCGCCATGTGCCCGGTGATCGGGCGGGCAGCGAGCGCCAACGCGGAGACGACCAATGCCGGTGCGACGGGCACCGTCTCGGGATTGGTGAATCCGTAGATGCCGTAACAGACGACGGCAAACGCGCACGCGATGATCGCGACGCCGACGCGGCCGACGTTGACCTCGGAGACGAATGCGCCGAAGTGCCCGATGGTCAGCGAGGTGACCGGGGCGCCGTCGGCCGCTGCGGCATTGAGCACGAGGAGCGTGATCTCGGCGACGAGCCACACTGCTGCCACCGCGGTGAGCTGAGTCCACATGACGGCGGGGGTTGTTGCCGGGCGGCGTTCGCTGCGGCCCATCCAGGCGAGCGTCGCGATGCCGAGCGTCAACGAACCACATCCGATCGCGAGAACGCGGACCGTGCTCGACGATTCGGGTCCCGACGGGCTGGCGAGGGCCCAGGCGATCAGGACTCCTAGCAGAGCTGTGGGTACGGCAAACAGCAACCACCACCTGTTTGCCGTACCCGTCACGCGATCAGCTCGACTTCGGCTTACGGAGCACGAAGAACAGCGCACCGCCGAACACGACGACGCCGGCGACGATGAAGATCCACACCGGCATGCTGCCGGACTCCGACTCACCCGTACTCGACGCAGCAGCAGCGCCGGGAGTGCCCGACCCCGCCTCGGTGAGGGTGAAGGTCAGAGTTCCGTTGACGGGGTGACCGTCGGCGGAAGTGACTCGGTACGCGATGGTGTAGACGCCGGTCGGCCCGAGATCGCCGAGGTCTGCACTGACAGTGGGTCCTTCGACGGACGGATCGCTCTTGGTCCAGAGGTTGCCGTCGGGACCGGTGACGGTCAGCGCCGCGAACTGTGCCTGCAGAGCCTCGTTGAACGTGACCGAAACCGTGTCAGGCGCAACCTGAATGGACGCACCGTTTTCCGGGTTGGAGCCGACCACCGCGGAGTGTGCACTGGCCGTGCCCATTCCGAGCATCGTGGCCAGCATCGCGAGCATGCCGACGGCGATGACCTTGATCCGGGTACTCATCAGCGCTTGCTCCTGACCAGTGCGCCGAGGCCGAGTGCAGCGCCCAACGCGCCGAGCACCAGGCCGACGCCGCCGAGCCAGCGGGCGGTGTTGTCCGACGAAGAGTCAGAGGCTTCGGATGCGGCGGACGTCTCGGCAGTGTTATCGGCAGAGGGGGCTCCGTGGGCATCGCCGGTGGACGCGGCGAGAGTCAGCGTCGGGGCGGGCTTGTCCGGCTCGCTGCCGTCGGCAAGCTCTTCCTGATCCCAGTTGACGACGTTGCCGTCGCTGTACGTCTGGACGGCCTTGAACTCGACCTCGTCCTGCTCCGGCAGCGGGCCGGCAGAAAGGACGAACTGCTGGAACTGGCCGGGGGCGATTCCGACGCCGGGGTCGGCGGTCCACGTCACTGACTTGGCGACCAACGAGGTGGGGTCCTTCTCCACGACGGCGGTCCAGCCGGGCATCGGTTCGGTGCGTGCCGACTTGAGGTCGGGGAGCGCCACCGTCAGCTTGGTGGTCGAAGCGGTGTCGGATTCGGTGGGCACGCGGAACGTGAGAACGGAGTATCCGCCCTGCGCAGCTCCTGGTGCGACGACGCTGACGTGTGCTGAAGCAATTCCGGCGGCCAGCAGCACGGCGCTGCCGGTAGCGACGGTCGTGACAACCGCGCGCGAAATCAAGGTGTTCTTCATGTCGGGAAGTGTCCTCTTGGTCTGGTGAAGGGGGGCATTCTACGAATCTTCAGACCAGGGCAGGAGGACCGCGCCGCGAGATGCTGGCGCGAAGTAGAGCGTCGACAGGTCCGTGATGGATTCCGGTCGAGACGGTGTGGCCGCGGGAAGTGACAGCGGCGGGAGCCAGAGACGCCAGGACGACGTGGAGAGCGTGGGTGACAACTCGGTAGAGGCGCTCGGCGGCCAGGACCGCCACCGCACAAGCGACGGTGGCACCGGCGTGAGCACCGAGCATCACCAATCCCGGAGCGGGCGAATGAGCGTGCTCGGAGAGCGTCATGGTGGTGTGCGCGGCCAACTGACCCAGACCCAGAGCAACGATCAAGGCAGCGGGCCCCCGTGAGAGGGCGGGAAGGGTGGCCGTCACGGCGCCGACGGTTGCGCAGACGGCGAGCAGCAGGGTCAGCGACGACGACTGTGGCAGCTCGCCTCCGCCGATCCCGTGCGCGGCGACAGCGAGAGCAGCCGAAGCGGAACCGACAGCTGTCCCCCGGAGGGTCGCGGTCTGCTCGGCTGCTCTCACTGGCGTTCTCAGGTCTAGCGCACGCCGAGACGTGCGAGCAGATCTGCTTCGACGCCGTCGAGTTCGGAAGAAATCGCCTGGTGAGCTGCTTTACGGCGAGCCTGCGGCATCTGCTCGGCAGCGCGAACTGCCGTGCTGAGGTCGCCGAGGCGCTCACGGATGGCGGCGGCGAAACGCTGCGTCTCCGCGTCGTCGGGCTTGCGGCTGAGGATCTCGGTGACCGAGCTCTCGGCGCCGGCGATACGAGCGCTCAACTTCGCGCCGTGACCGGTGTAGTCACCGAGCTGGTCGACGGCGATGCCCATCTTCTGTGCACGCGTGGTGTCGAGCTGGGCGCGCACCGCCGTGGCTGCGCGGTAAGCGATCGGCAGGAGAACGGGGGCAAGCAGACGTGCCACTCCCAGGTACTTACGCACCTTGGCGACGGTCAGGCCCTGATTCGCAGCGGCCTTCTCCTGCGCCTTCAGGGTCGCGATCTGCGCCTTTTCGATCTTGTGCTGTGACTCGATCTCGGCTTTCTCCAGCTTCTTGAGCGACTTGGTCTCGACCTTGTCGCGCTTACGCTGGCTCTTGGCGTTGAGCTTCGCCTCGACCTCAGCCTTGTGCTTGAGAGCCTTTGCCTCCGCCTTGCGGGTGGCACGAGACTTTCGCTTCTTGAACAACCCCATCGAAAAGGACCCCGTTTCCAGGTGTTTGTGTGTTGCCAGGTACCTGCGCTTCGGCTTCAGCCTAGGGGAGCACATAATCTTCGTCATCGTGTGTTCCGTTAACAACCCCGCGCCCCAGCTCCCGATCATCGATTCGGGGGCGTTGACCCGATGCCGTCATCGGGTGCGTCTGGACGGGTTGTTTCCCGGGAAATCGGCTTCGGAGCCCGTCGACACCGGCGTCAAGCAGCGCCAGGATGCCGCGATCGCGAAGCGCGCGGAGATCGCCGAACTCGTGATCGGCGCTGCTCCCGAGCGTTGGGTGAAGATCAACCCTGATCAATCGGCGTCGGCTCAGGCTCGCGACACCTTGGCTGCCTGTGAGGCCGGCGCAGACCGGATCTGGGGCGCGGTCTTGCCGGTCGAGCGCGACACCGGACGCAAGGGCCGCTGCGAAATGCTGATCCGTGACGACGAGGGTGGCGGGTACATCCCCGTCATTGTCGTCAATCACAAGGTGACCGATCCCGGCCAGGGCGCGATCACCTCGGGGCTCTTCGAATGGGAGCCAGCGGCCGATCCCAAACGCAAGGTCCGCAGTCAGGTCCGCGATCAGATGCGCGTCGCGCAGGTCTATCGGATGCTCGAGCGTCGTGGGCTGGCGAGCCCGTCGCTGACGGCAGGCGCGATCGGATACAACGGAGACTGCATCCTCGTCCACGACCTCAGCGCGATTCTCGACGATTACGACAAGCGTTTCGCCGACCGTATCGCTGTGGCCCGCGGTGAGGTGCTGACGTCTCCGTCACAGGTGAGCGAGTGCAAGTCGTGCCCGTGGTGGACCGAATGCAAGCAGGAGTTGGTTCGCAACCGCGACGTCAGCCTGGTGGCTGTCGGATCGCGGGCCGAGCTTCTGCGCGACGTCGGCTGCAACACGATCGATCAGCTGGCCGCCTGGGACGGTGAGCCGCTCGAGGATTGGCCGCACGGAAATTTCGACGACGCAGTCGTGATCGCCAAGGCGTGGTTGGCAGATGCTCCGTTGGTGCGGCGGTTCGAGAAGATCTCGGTGACTCGGGCGGACATCGAGATCGACGTCGACATGGAGAGCTATCAGGAGCACGGCGCGTACCTGTGGGGGACGTTGCTCAATGTCGGTGGCTTCTCGATGTATCGAGGATTTGCGACGTGGGATCCGCTGCCGACGCGTGACGAGGCGCGGTCGTTCGCAGAGTTCTGGGGCTGGCTGATGGCGGAGCGTGCCGCGGCCGCTGCTTCGGGTAAAACCTTTGCCGCATACTGTTATTCGCGTTCAGCCGAGGACAAGTGGTTGTTGGACTCGGCGCGCAGGTTTGCCGGTGAACCCGGGATTCCGAGTAAGGACGAGATTCGCGAGTTCATCGACAGTCCGCAGTGGGTCGACATTTATCAAGCAGTGAGTGATCAGTTCATCTGCCCGAACGGCAAGGGGCTCAAGAAGATTGCGCCCGTCGCCGGCTTCAACTGGCGTGACGCCGAGGCCGGGGGTGAAGCGTCGATGGCGTGGTACCGCGAGGCGGTCGGCTACGACGGTGAGCCGGACGAGACGCAGCGGACACGCATCCTGCAGTACAACGAGGACGACGTCATTGCCACCAAGGTCCTCCGTGAGTGGATGACGGACCGCGCGGAGAAGGAAATTCCGCTGGCTTCCGAGTTGTAGTGCTGATCCGTTCTGTCGCGATTGTCTGAAACATCCTATTGAACAGTATGTTTCAACTCGTAGTTTCTCGTCATCGTGTGTCCGGAACCCGCATCCGCGCTACCTTCATCTGGTCGGCTCCACGATGGAGGGTGTTGCATGCTGAGCAGGCTGACTTCGAGTGCGAGCGACGCCGAACTGTCTGACGTCGAGCGGCGCGACCTCTTCGCACGCCAGATACTGCAGGTGACGACGGTCGCGCCACTGGCCAACATGGTCAATGTACTCAGCGTGTGCGCTTTGCTTGTGTATGTCGTACCCCCCGGTCACAACGAGTTTCGGGTGATCTGGGGTTCTGCGGCCTTCTTGGTCGTCCTCAATTCGGTGCGCGTCTGGATACCGCGAGTCGTCCTGAAGGGCCGGTACACGCCCAAACATACGACGAGGTACGACTACTGGGCGCTCATGCTCGAGGTGATCCTCCTTGGGCTTCTGCTTGTCGTTCTCGCCGCCGCGATGCTTCCCGTGACGGACAACTCGCGAAAGCTTGTGCTTATAGCGACATTCGCCGGAGTCATGGGCGCCGGCGCCGTAGCATTGTCGACGGTTCGGTCGATAGCGGTAGCGTGGATTCTGGTGCACAGCATCGGATTGCTCGTCGTTATCCTGCCCAAGAGAACCACGGAATACGCTGTCCTCTCGTTCCAGTTGGTCGTGTACTCGGTGACACTGATTATCGGCGTCGTGTACCTCTGGGCGTCGTTCCGAAGTCGTTGTCTTGCCGAGTTCGAGGCTGCTGCCGAGCGCCAGACGGTCAGTTTGCTTCTCGACGATTTCGAGGGTGGGTCACGCGACTGGCTGTGGGAAGTCGACACCACCGGGACGTTGTCGCACACCTCCGCTCGGCTGTCGCAGATCTCGGGAGTTCCCGTCTCCGACTTGCGAACCCTGTCGCTGCGCGGATTGTTGGATCGGCTCGACGTGGGTTCGACGAAGAGTGGCCGAGCCGCGGTCCAGGTCATCGGAGATCACCTCGACCGCCTCATGCCGTTTCGAGAGGTCGTCATTCCCGTTCGTGTCGACGGCGTCGACCGATGGTGGTCTCTGTCGGGTCATCCCAGGCTATCCGAGGCCACGGAGTTCGTGGGTTGGCGAGGCGTGGGCTCGGACATCACCGAGAAGTACAACTACGAGCGGCGAATTTTGTGGCTTGCTGCAACCGACGGACTGACCGGGCTCCCGAATCGCCGGACGTTCGGCTCGGAGCTGTCCGACGCGCTCGGCACCGTCCGAACCGGCGAGGAAGTCCTTGTCGGAATCCTCGACCTGGACAATTTCAAGTCGGTGAACGACACGTTAGGGCACCCTGTCGGTGACAAATTGTTGATTTCCGTTGCTGCACGGCTCAATCGGGTGGTCGACGGCGCCATGTGTGCGCGAATCGGTGGTGACGAATTCGGCGTCGTCTTGCGGGGAACAGGGGACGGCGGAGAGGTGTTCGCTCGCTATCTGGATGCATTGCGTGAGCCGTTTTACGTGCGGGGGAATCGCATCGAGGTTCGTGCATCGATCGGCTATGCCGGCGCACCCGCAGATTCCGAAGACGCGGACACGCTTGTCATGTCCGCCGACCTGGCGCTGTATGCGGCAAAATCCGCCGGCAAGAACCGGGTAGGAAGATACTCACCGGTGCTGCGGGCGCGGGCCAGGGAGCGAGCATCGGCCCTGCAAGAACTTGGGCTTGCGATCGAGTCTCGGCAGTTCGAGCTGTACTACCAACCGCAGGTTCGTGCGGACACCGGCCGCGTCGAGGGTTTCGAGGCACTGCTTCGCTGGAATCACCCGGTGCGGGGCGTGCTTGCACCGCACATTTTCATCGATGTCGCGGAGGAGACCGGCCTGATAGTCCCTCTGGGGCTTCAGGTACTGAACATGGCGTGCGCCGAAGCCGCGACGTGGCCCGACGACACTTACGTGACGGTGAACGTCTCTCCGGTGCAACTGATGTCGTCCGGGTTCGGATCGGCCGTGAACGATGCGCTGGAGGCAAGCGGTCTTTCCGGCAAACGGCTTCAGCTGGAAATCACAGAGACGGGAGCAGTGGAGGAGCTTGCCGTCGCCGAGTTGGATCGCCTGCGTGCCACCGGAATTGCGATTGCCCTGGACGACTTCGGAACCGGCTATTCGTCTTTCGAGAGTCTGAAGAAACTGCCGTTGGACATCCTCAAGATCGACCGGTCGTTCATCACCGAACTGAGCGAGGGTGATTCGGCAGTTGTCACTTCGGTGGTCGAGGTGGCGAAGGCGCTCGGTATGCAGTCATTGGCGGAAGGCGTGGAGACGGCCGACCAGCTGAGGCTCTTGCTTACCGCCGGTTGCGAATTGGTTCAGGGTTACTACATCAGCCGACCGATGCCGGCGAAGGAAGTGGCCGAGTACCTCAGCGCAACTGCCCACTCCAACGGTGGGTATTTTCATTCGTTCTGACAACTGTGCGCCTTTATTAACCGCGGGCGGTTAATAAAGGCGCACAGCAGGGAGGTTAGCGCGGCGCCATGCGCAGTGCGCCGTCCATGCGGATGGTCTCGCCGTTGAGGTAGTCGTGCTCGACGATCATCTGCGCGAGCTGCGCGTACTCGGACGGCTGGCCCAGGCGCGACGGGAACGGAACGCCGGCCTCGAGGCCCTTGCGGTACTCGTCGGTGACGCCTGCGAGCATCGGGGTGTCGATGATGCCGGGAGCGATCGTGTTGACGCGGATGCCGAACTGCGCAAGGTCACGGGCAGCCGGAACCGTCATGCCGTGCACGCCGCCCTTGGAGGCGGAGTACGCGATCTGGCCGATCTGGCCTTCGAAGGCAGCAACGGAAGCGGTGTTGATGACGACGCCGCGCTGGCCCGACTCGTCGACGGCCTCGGTCTTGGCGATGGCGTCGGCGGCCAGGCGCATGACGTTGAAGGTGCCGAGCAGGTTGACGGTGATGACCGTGCGGAACAGCTCGAGGTCGTGCGGACCCTTCTTGGACAGGATGCGTCCGGCCCAGCCGACACCGGCACAGTTGACGACGATGCGCAGCGGGGAGCCCGACTCGACGATCTGGTTGATCGCTGCTTCGACCTCTTCGCCGCTGGTCACGTCGGTGGGGATGAGGGTGACGCCGGCGGGGACGTTGTCGCCTGCGCGCTCGATCGACGCGGGCAGATCCAGGCCGAAGACGGTAGCGCCGGCGTCGGCGAGGCGCTTGGCTGTTGCGGCGCCGAGGCCTGATGCCGCTCCGGTGACCAGTGCTGCGGTTCCCTTGATTTCCACTTCGTGTGCTCCTCGAGTTAGCGATCGGTAAGGCGGTGGTACGTGTCGAGAACCATAACGCGAGGGTGTATGTGAGGGCGA
Organism: Rhodococcus sp. FH8; assembly: GCF_019266085.1. Classification (NCBI taxonomy): domain Bacteria; kingdom Bacillati; phylum Actinomycetota; class Actinomycetes; order Mycobacteriales; family Nocardiaceae; genus Rhodococcus; species Rhodococcus sp. FH8. The sequence continues at coordinate 100,912 of NZ_LPNQ01000077.1, forward strand.
ACGCGCGAGACCCGCGTAGGGCTGAGTACCTTGGACGCGAGGTCTGAGAGCAAAGCACCGGACGAGAGGGGACCTGCGTGAGCAAGGCGCCTGTGCGTCCCGCCGCTTCTGTCGAGAATTTCGAGCGGTTGCAGCGCGACCCTCTCTTCGAAGATCTTGCCGAGCTGATTGCCGAGGTTCTCTCCTACGCGTTCGACGCTCCGGCCGCCGTCGAGATCGAACAGTGGACGATCAGTTGCCTGCCGTCGACCAACCGATCCGCGGAGCGCCATCGCTTGTTCACGCTCAATATCGGTCCGATGGAGATTCTGAGCGTCGAGTGCCATCTGGTCGGCGGTAAGCCGATCGAGCACGTCATGTCCGTGTACGTATCCAGTTCGGCACTGGAATCGCGAACCGGCTGCAGCATCGAAGAACTCGACGCCAAGCACGATCTGGTCGCCATCAGACGCACCGAGTTGGCGTCCGCCGACAGCGACGGGACCGTGATCGACTGCAGTCTCGAGGACTCGGATGCGTTGGAACAGTTTGCTCAACTGCCCGTCGACATGACGACGGTTCGTCCGCTCGCGGAGCATCTTGTTGCCAAGGGCAAGGGCCCATTTCGGCAGTATCACAACGCCGGGTTCGCCAAATATGTACTGGAAAGGTCGCTCGACCATGGTTGATCAGTTGCCCATCCGACTCCCGCGTGTGCTGCGAGACGGGGACGATGCCGGCGCGGTCGACGTGCTGCAGGAATATTTCACGAGGCCGCTCCGAAAGACCGGTTATCTCCGAACCGGTGCGTTGTGGGATTCCTGGGATCCCAGTGGCAATCGCGATCGTGATGCGAACATCTTCACCGCGGAAGATCTTGTTGCGGTGACGCTTCTGTCGGTTCAGGTTCCGGCGCAAGGAGCCTTCTTCCTGCTCGGGGAGAACAATGCCGAACTGAACCGACTCCTGGCGGACGTGGGCCCGGATCGCGATCTGTCGAACGAAGCCGATCCCTTCACTCCGGAATCTCCGGTGTGGCGGTTGGAGACGGCGCTTCGAGAGATTCACGGCGTCGGGCGAACCATGGCGTCCAAACTGATCGCGCGCAAGCGTCCGCGACTCTTCCCGATCTACGACGACGTCATCGGGCGGGAGTTGGGAACGAAGTCGGCCCACCTGGAACCCGTTCGCGTAGCCATACGGGAAGACGAGTTGCAGAGTCGACTCCTCGATCTACGTGCACGAGCAGGTCTCGACGAATCCGTTCCGGTCATCAGGGTGTTGGACGTGCTGGCGTGGATGCAGGGTAAGGGATACAAACCGGCACTCTAGCTTTCTTGTCGGTGGGTGGGTCTATTATCGAATGTATGTTCGATGATGGATTGACGAGCGGTGTGGGGACATCCGTCGATGACGGCCGTCCTGTCGTCGACCCACTCGTGTTACCGGACATGCTCTTTGCGACGGCGCAGAGCGAGAACATGCTAGCCGCGCAAAAGGTGCTCGGTGCATCCATGTTGTCGGAGTCGAGATTCAACGCCGAACTCGACGTGTCCGGTGATGTCGACAAGGCGTGGCGGATCGCGTGCAACGAGATCGCGGTCATGCTCACGTGCTCGCGTCGTACTGCCGAAGTCCACATCGAGATCGGTGATGCCCTACGGGAGTTCCTTCCGCTCACCAAGGCCGCCTTCGCTGCCGGCGAGCTGGACTATGCGCGTGTGCGCAAGATTGTCGACGGACTCACCGGGGCCGATCCGGAGGCGATCGCAGCACTCGAGCGCCGGGTACTTGCCTCGGCGCACCGTCTTCCGCCCGGGCAACTGGAGCGCGACATCGAGCGCCAGCTTTTTGCCTACGATCCGGATGCTGCCGCCGAACGTCGCCGGAAGATGCTGGAACACCGCGATGTTCGCACGCGTGCAGACCGTCACGGACTCGCCCAGTTGCAGGCAACACTCAGTGCGACCGAGGCCGTCGAAGCGCTTGGCCTGATCAACGAGGCCGCCGGAAGCGTCTGCAACCACGATCCACGAAATGTCTCGACCCGTAGGGCCGACGCACTGGTAGCTCTCCTGCACGGCGAACAGGGGCTGACTTGCCAGTGTGGCAGCGAAACGTGCGAGGCAGTATCCCCAGCAGCTCGATCGACTGCATCCTCACGTCGGAAGCCGTTGTTGCACATCGTGTGTGATCTGGCGACGCTCCTCGGATTGACGTCAGATCCCGCGAGCATCGACGGATACGGGCCGATCGATCCTGATTTTGCTCGCGAGCTCTCCGCTGATTCCACCTGGCAGGCCTTGTTCGTCGATTTCCGCGCCCAGGTCGCGGGGAATCGACCGCGTCGGCAGCATGCTCCCACTGTCCTGCCGCTTGTCACCCGACGTGATCGCCCAAGTCGCGAACCGAACGGCTGCGGGGATCGGATTCGGGCAATGCAACGGTTGGTCGCGCGATCCCCGGACATCGTTCGAAGATCGGATGGGCACGGCGCCCAGCACGATCCACCTCCCGGCGCGCTGACCTATGCTCCGGGAGCGGCTCTGGCCGCATTGGTGCGGGCCGTCGACGGTCACTGCCGGTTCCCTGGTTGTTCGGTGCCCGCGAACAGGTGCCAACTCGACCACATCACCGAGTTCGATCCTTCCGATCCGAGACGTGGTGGGTGGACCATTGCGAGCAACCTCCAATGCCTGTGTCGTCATCACCATCAGGTGAAGACATACAGGTTGTGGACGCCGGTGATGCTGGAGGACCGTGCCATTCACTGGACGGATAAAACCAGCGGGTTGACGGCTGTCACGGTTCCGGAGAGGCACTGACTTCGAAGATGGTCTCCAGACCGTCTTCTTCGTCCCACTGCTCACCGACTTCGTTGAAACCGTACTGGCTGATCAGATTTCGTGATGCGATGTTGTCCGGACTGATGGTCGCTCGAACGGTGTGTACTTCGGATTCGCGACTTGCGACGTCGAGAAGTATCTCGAGGGCGGTTCGTGCGTAGCCCTGACGCCGGAACGCCGGGTCGATGCGATATCCGACCTCCACCATCCCGCGCGCATCGGGGCGACCGTGGAATCCGGCCAACCCCACCGGCGTCGAGGTGCGGGCATCGACTGCGATGCGGGTGATCCACGCGCTGTCGAGGGGATTCTCTGCTATCTGCTTGCTCCGGTAGCGCCACAAGCCCTGGCATTCTTCGCCGAGGAGATACGGGGTCAGGAGGTTGGGTGCGAGTTCCATTGCAAGAGTGGCGTTGTCTTCACCCAGTGCGTGCAGGGCGAGTGATGGAACCTGGATCAGTTGAAGTCCCCGTCCGTCGAGTGTCCAGGGTAGTTCGGTGACTGTCACAGGTCGGCGATGGGGGTCGACAGCGTTATGTCGACACCGATGCTCCGGAGATTGCCGTCGAGGACTTGCCAGATGGAGCGTTCGAGGAATTCGGCCAATTCCGCACTGGTCACATCGGAACCCGGCTGGCTGAGCCAACGGTTGACGCTGACGTCGACCAATCCGATGACGCCGAAAGCCAAGGGCTCAGCCATCTTCGACGGTTTGCCACGGCTGGTGAGGATCGTGCCCAACAAATTTCCCAATTGGACGGCGATTGCCGTCTTGGTTCCGGTCACCACTTTCGAACCGGTGGCCCGCGTACTCGGCGAGCCCTTGCCTAAAAAGTGGTGCAGTCGTGGATATTTCACAATCCACTGGAGGTAGGTCTCGACGGCCCGTGAGATGGCCTCGCCGACGGTGCCCTGCGGCGTGAGAGTGGGGGCCAGGTCGGTCATCATCATCTCGAGGATGCGGACTCGCAGCTGCTCGTCGAGGTCGGCTCGATCCTTGAAAATCCGGTAGACAACAGAGCGGGGGACGTCGGCGCGCTCGGCGATCTGCTGGACGCCGACGTCGGCGCCACCTTCGTTGACTGCATCGAGTGCTGCGTCGAGGATCCGCGCTTTGCGCTGCTCCTTGTGATCGTTCCAGCGAGTGCTGCGCCCGTCGGGCTGCGCCGACTCGGCTGTTTTTGTCATAAATCGAACGATACTCACCCCGCCATTGACTGGACAAGATGTCTCACATACTTTGGTGGGACAGCGTGTCACACACAGATACCGTTCTCTTCAGGAGTGGCAATGAGTAACAGGGTTTTTGTCGTCGGCGTCGGCATGACGAAGTTCGAGAAGCCGGGAGCCCGCGAGTGGGACTACCCGGATATGGCACGCGAGTCGGGTACCAAGGCGCTCGAAGACGCGGGTATCGACTACACCGAGGTCGAGCAGGCATATGTCGGCTATGTCTACGGCGAGTCCACCGCAGGTCAGCGGGCTGTCTATGAGCTGGGTCTGACGGGCATCGCCATCGTCAACGTCAACAACAACTGTTCGACGGGATCGACCGCGCTCTACCTCGCCACGCAGGCGGTCAAGAGTGGCCAGGCCGACTGCGCACTCGCGCTGGGCTTCGAGAAGATGCAGTCCGGGTCCCTCGGATCCACCTACGACGACCGCGAACAGCCACTCATGCGGCACCTCCTCGCTCTGGCCGAGCTTCAGGAGTTCGCGATGCCGCCCGCTCCGTACATGTTCGGCGCCGCGGGCGTCGAGCACATGGAACGCTTCGGAACCACTGCCGAGCAGTTCGCGAAGATCGCCGTCAAGAACCACAAGCACTCGCTCAACAACCCGTACGCCCAGTTCCAGGACGAGTACACCCTCGAGCAGATCCTCGAAGCGCGCCAAATTCACGGGCCGCTCACCAAGCTCCAGTGCTCGCCCACCTCGGACGGATCCGGCGCGGCGATCATCGCCAGCGAAGCATTCGTCGAGAAGCACGGCCTCGCTGCTCAGGCGATCGAGATCGTCGGGCAGGCCATGGTCACCGACATGAACAGCACTTTCGAGGACAAGAGCGCCATCAGCCTCGTCGGCGCAGACATGACCCGCAAGGCCGCCGAGAAGGTATACGCCCAGGCCGGGATCACCGCCGACGACGTCGACGTCATCGAACTCCACGACTGCTTCTCCACCAACGAGTTGCTGACCTACGAGGCGCTCGGACTGTGCGCCGAAGGTGACGGCGGCAAGCTCGTCGACGCCGACGACACCACCTACGGCGGACGCTGGGTGGTCAACCCGTCCGGCGGCCTTATCTCGAAGGGCCACCCCCTCGGAGCAACAGGCCTCGCGCAGTGCGCCGAACTCACCTGGCAGCTCCGCGGAACCGCGGACAAGCGTCAGGTCGACGGCGCGAAGGTCGCCCTCCAGCACAACATCGGACTCGGCGGTGCAGTTGTCGTGACCGCATACAAGCCCTACGCACGCTGAATCACACCCTCAACCCGCTAGCTACCCACTAGGAGTTTCATCATGGCTTCCGTTTCCGTCTCCGCTGTACTGCCCGCATCCCCCGAGAAGACCTGGGATGCGCTCTCCGACCTGTCGCGCTGGGAAGAGTGGCTCACCATTCACCAGGGCTGGAAGAGTGAACTCCCCACCGAGGTCGCGTTGGGCGCCAAGTTCACCGAGGTCGTCTCCGTGATGGGTATGGCCAACAAGATCGAGTGGACCGTCGAAGAGGTCGAGGTTCCGAAGATGGTGAAGATCGCCGGAACCGGAATGGCCGGCGTCACCGTCGAATTCATCCTCTCGGTCGAGGCCGACGGTGCGGGCTCGAAGGCAACCGTCGACGCCAGCTTCAAGGGCACCATGATCGTCGGGCCGATCGGCAAGGCAGTCGCCAAGAACGCCAAGGCTGATCTCGAGGCCTCGCTGGCGAAGTTCGCCGAGCTGGTCGGATAACGCTCGATGACGACACCGAAGATCAACGCGGTCGAATTCGATACTTCCGGACTGGATGTATGGACTGATCCGGAGCACTTCGAGGTGACAGCCGAGCGTATCGCCGAATACGCCGCTGCCACCAACGATCCCATCGAGCGACATCTGAAGGGCGAGATCGCTCCGCCGGTCTTCGCGGTGGTTCCCGTCTTCATGTCGATGGCACCCGCTGCGCTGTCGGTGGCGCCGGTCGAACTGCTGATGAAGCTCGTTCACGGTGAGCAGGACTTCCTGTTCCACCGTCCGATCTACCCTGGCGACCATCTGGTCGCTCGCGCCAAGCCCATCGGATTCGAGGGCCGGGACAACGGGTCCACCGTCGTCATCTACGTCGAAACCAAAACCGACAAGGGTGAATTGGTCAACGAGCAATGGATGACAGCGTTCTTCCGCAAGGTCGACGCGGGCCCCGGACTGGGCGAGAAGGCTCCCGAACACCGATTCGACGACGCTCTTCGCGCTGGTAGTCCCGCAGCGGTGGTGAATCAGCACATCGACGAGGACCAGACGTTCCGGTACTCACCGGCTTCCGGCGATCCGATGCCGATCCACCTTGACGAGGAGATCGCTCGGATGTCCGGGCTCCCCGGAATCATCAACCACGGACTGTGCACGATGGCGTTCACGTCGTGGGGAGCCCTGACCGAACTGGCAGGCGGCGAGACCGAGCGGTTGCGCCGTCTCGCAGTGCGATTCGCGAAGCCTGTGCTCCCGACCCAGGACATCGAGACGGTGTTCTACAAGTCGGGTTCGGCAGACGGAGCCACGTCGTACTCGTACGAAACCAGCGCGGTCGGTGACCTGGTCATCAAGGACGGCCTCGCGGTCATCGCCGACAAATGAGTCTTCATGTCCGACAACTGAACTGATGGGAATTTGAACTGATGGGAAGTCTCGACGGTCGCGTAGCGATCATCACCGGAGCAGGACGCGGCATCGGCCGTGAGCATGCGCTGCTCTTCGCTCGTGAGGGTGCGAGCGTCGTGGTCAACGACCTCGGCGGCGCAAACGACGGTTCCGGTGCAGATGCCGGCCCCGCGCAGCAGGTAGTCGACGAGATCGTTGCCGCAGGCGGCAAGGCCGTTGCCAACACCGACAACATCGCCACCTGGGACGGTGCCGAGGGCCTCGTCAAGCAGGCCGTCAGTGAGTTCGGCCGACTCGACGTCCTGGTCAACAACGCTGGCATTCTTCGTGACGCCTTCATCGCGGGTATGGACGAGAGCCAGTGGGATGCAGTCATTGCCGTGCACCTCAAGGGGCACGCAGCGACGCTGCACCACGCTGCCGCGTACTGGAAGGACCAGAGCAAGGCAGGCGAGACCGTCAACGCTTCGGTCATCAACACCGCTTCGGCTTCGGGTACCTTCATGCCCAACGCGGGCCAGGGCAACTACGGCGCCGCCAAGGCGGGCATCGCAGCCCTGACTCTGGTGGCCGCTGACGAGCTCGATCGATACGGCGTGCGTGTCAACGCTATTGCGCCGATCGCGCGTACTCGGCTGACGCTGGCGACACCCGGTATGGGCGCGTTGTTCGCCGCCGAGGTCCCCGAGGGTGAGTTCGACGCGTTTGCGCCGTCCAACATCTCCCCGCTGGTGGCCTATCTAGCGGCAGCGGACTGCAAGCTGACCGGCAAGGTGTATGCCGTTCAGGGTGGGGCCATCACGGAACTCGCCGGCTGGCACGGTGTGAACACCATCGAGAGCGAGGGTCCCTGGACCACCGCCGACCTCGCAGAACGACTGTAAGCGCATGGCACGCAACGCATACGAACTCGGTCTCGGGCTGAGTGAGGAGCACACCGCGCTTGCAGATTCGGTGCGCTCCTTCGCCGAGCGCACCATCACCACCGAGCAGGTGCGCGCGGCCGTGGAGTCGCGGACCGAGGACAAGTTCCCCCAGTTCTGGACGGCGCTCGTCGGGCAGGACCTTCTCGGGCTCGCGGTTCCGGAAGAGCAAGGTGGTCACGGCGCCGGCCTGCTGACCTTGGCAGTGGCACTGGAAGCATTGGGCCGCACAGTCTCTCCCGGCCCGTTCGTTCCGACGGTATTGGCAAGTGCCGTTCTCGGTGTCGCCGATTCCAAGGCGGGACCCGAGTTCCTGCCCGGTCTGATCGACGGAAGTCGTACGGCAGCAGTCGCCTTGGGTGCACCGTTGGCGGCCGAGTCGTCGGACGGTGGGTACAAGATCACGGGCGCACTCGACGGTGTGCTCGGTGGTGAGCACGCCGACGTACTGCTGGTTCCGATCCAGTTGCCCGAGGGCGTTCGCTACGCGGTGCTCGAGAGCAGCGCAGTCGCGATCACCGTTCAGGACAGCATCGACGTGCTGCGCGGTAGTGCGCGGATCGAAGCTGACAATGTTCAGATCAGCGCCGAACGGATACTCGACGGTCTCACCGAGGCGCGGGTACGGTCCATTGCCGCAGTCGTTCTCGGCGCCGAAGACGTCGGCGTCATGTCCTGGTGCGTTTCCACTGCGTCGGAGTACGCCAAGACACGCGTGCAGTTCGGGCGACCCATCGGCCAGTTCCAGGGCGTCAAGCACAAGTGTGCGCAGATGGGCATTGCGCTCGAGCAGGCACGCGCCGTTGTGTGGGATGCGGCAAGCGCATTGGACAAGGGCGACGACACGGCAGATTTTGCCGCCGATATCGCAGCAGTCATCGTGCCGGACGCCGCAGTGCAGGTAGCGCAGGATTGTGTGCAGGTCCACGGCGGCATCGGCTTCACGTGGGAGCACGACGCCCACCTGTACTACCGGCGCGCGCTCTCGATCCGCGGCATTCTCGGCACCCGCGAGGATCGAGCCAATCGTGTTGCGCAGCAAGCACTTGACGGTGTCAGCCGGGCTTCGGTTCTCGAACTGCCGCCGGAGGCAGAGGAGATCCGCGGCGGCATCGCGGCCGAGCTTGCCAAGTTGGTCGAGCTCGACGAGGACGACCAGCTGATCGCGCTCGGCGACGGCGGCTGGGTTCAGCCGCACCTGCCGAAGCCGTACGGGCGCAGCGCCGCTCCGCTCGAGCAGATCGTCATCTCCCAGGAGATCAAGGCTGCCGGTATCTCGATGCCGCAGCTCCTGATGGGCACCTGGGCCGTGCAGGCCGTCGTAGCGCATGGTTCGGACAAGCAGAAGCAGGAATTGGCAGTACCGACCCTGCAGGGTGAGCTGGTGTGGTGCCAGCTCTTCAGTGAGCCCGGTGCTGGTTCCGACCTCGCATCACTGTCGACGAAGGCCGAAAAGGTCGACGGCGGTTGGAAGATCACCGGTCAGAAGATCTGGACCACGGTTGCTCAGTTCTCCGACTGGGCAATGCTGATCGCCCGCACGGACGCCGGCAAGCCGAAGCATCAGGGCATCACCTACTTCGTGCTCGATATGTCGACACCGGGCATCACCGTCCGCCCGCTGCGTGAGATGACGGGCTCGGCGCTGTTCAACGAGGTGTTCCTCGACGACGTGTTCATCCCCGACGAGAACGTGGTCGGTGAGGTCAACGACGGTTGGAACGTCGCCCGGACGACGCTGGCCGGCGAGCGCGTCGCGCTCAGCCAGAAGATGGAGGCGTACGCCTCGGACTCCGATCTGCTGAAGTTCGCGAAGTCGGCAGACCTGAGCCCGATCGGACGCTACCGTGTCGGCGAGCTGGTTGCGGAGAGTCAGGCGATCGATCTCATCGGTTCCCGCGTTGTGCTCAAGCAACTTTCGGGAATCGACGTGAGTACGACGTCGAGCGTCGGCAAGCTGTTGGCGATGAAGATCAGCCAGTCGATCGCCGAGTTCGTCGTCGCCGAACTGGGTGCTGCCGGAGCGGTCAGCATCCCAGGTCAGCCAAGCGACAAGGCGATGGAGCAACTCATTTCGGGCCGTGCCACCACCATCTACGGTGGCACAACCGAGGTGCAGCTCAACGTGATCGGAGAGCGCATGCTCGGATTACCGCGAGACTGAGGGTATTTATCGGGTGGGGCTCAGTCCTGGATTCTTCTCCAGGGCTGAGCCTCTTCCAGTTCGAAGGCCAATTCGAGGAGCGTGCGCTCGTCGCCGAGATCGGCGGAGAAATGCGCAGCCAACGGCAAACCATTGCTGGTCTGATGCATCGGTAGCGAAATCGCGGGACCTCCGGAAATGTTGTTCAGTGGCGTGAACGATGTGTACGCGATCAGCTTGTCGAAAAGCTCCTCGAAAGGCTGAGCGGGAGAGAGGTATCCAAGCTCGGGGGTGGTGTGCCCCAGAGCCGGCGAGAGCACGACGTCGTACTTCAAGAACATGGCGCTGTACTGCTGCTGGAGCCGTCGCAGACGATAGAGCACGCGCGGCGTCTTCACCAGGTTCTTCCGGTACAGCGTGTAGAGGCCCTTGGTGAGATTGTCGGTGCCGGACTTGTCGAAGTCGGGTCCGAGCATTTGTTTGCCACCGGTGGAGATGGCAAACGACAGAAAGCCCCAGTAAATGCTGAAGTCGTCGATGAATTCGGGGCCGACGGGCAGTGCTGCGTCCTCGACATGATGGCCAAGGCTTGCAAGGAGTTCGGCCGTAGCTTCGACGGACTTGCGCGTCTCGTCGTCCGTCTTGGTGACGGTGACGGAATCGGCGATCACGCCGACGCGCAGGCGGGTTGAGCTGGGTCCTTCGATCAAGCGAACCGGTGCGAGTCGCGGATTGCGGTAGTAGTTCTCAGCCGCAGACATCCATCGTGCAGTGTCGCGAACAGTGCGAGTAACGGCGCCCTGGGCGATCAACCGGATCGGCATCGACTTGTCGGCCGGATCGGCGATGGTGCGTCCGCGAGTGGGTTTGAGTCCGACGAGTCCGCAGGCAGCGGCGGGAATGCGAATCGATCCACCGCCGTCGTTGGCGTGCGCGATCGGGAGTACGCCGGCAGCAACAAGCGCGGCTGCGCCTCCCGAGGAAGCGCCCGACGAGTACGCCGTATTCCACGGGTTGTGGACGGGTTCTTCCGTCATGTATTCGGTGGACGCACTGAACCCGAACTCGGGCAGTCGGGTCTTGCCGATCGAAATGGCCCCGGTGGAGAGGAACTGCTTCGCGAAATCGCTGTCGGCTTTGGCGGGGATCGCGGTGAAGGCGGTACTGCCCTGCTGGGTGGGAAGGCCGGCGCTGTCGGTGTTGTCCTTGATCGCGGTGGGGACACCGGCAAAGACGCCCTTGGCGGGCCGGTTGCTCCTGGCGAGGGCACGATCGAAATCAGTGCAGGCCAGACCGTTCAATTGCCCCTGCACTGCCTCGGCGCGGGCGATCGATGCCTCCATGACTTCCCGTGCGGTCACCTCGCCTGATTCGATCCGGGCGGCGACGCCGGTGGCGTCGAGGTCGCCCATGGCGTCGTCGGTGAAAGCGTGGATGGGGGTGTTCGCGGTCATGGGGATCCTTGTCAGGCGGAGGCACTCAGGTCGTCCGTCCAGCATATTGGACGGACGACCCCTGAGTGGCGCTATCTGTGGATTGCGGTATCAGCTACCGAAGATCGTCACTGCCTGCTCTGCTGCCTGCGGCGCCTGCTGGAACACTCCCTGTGGGATGAACTGCTGCGGAATGAACTGCTGGGGGCCTAACTGCTGGAAGTTCGTGACCATCGGGTGGATGACGTTGTTGAATACATCGTTGAACATGTGTTGTGTCCTTCGGTTACAGCGTTTTCGAACTTCTGACTCCATCGACACTAAGCACGGTTCTGACGAGTTTCAACGAAAATTGCTGATACACAGGCAAGTTCAAGTTCATTGCCAGCTGGGGGCCAGGAATCGGTCTTCCTTCACAGCTTGGACGCTGCGCCGTGCAGGTTCTTGGCTGTCGGGGAGGTCTCGACGGATTTGGGATCGGGGTACGTGCCCAGTACGCGATCGGCAGTTCCCGCGGTGGTGACGGTGAACCAGTAGTGCTCGTTCTTGAAGTGGTGGTTGCGGTGATTGCGCCAAACCGACCGGTAGAGAGCAGTTTTCGGCTTGTAGTCACTGTGGATGAGGAAATGTGTCCACTCGTAACCGAGGCCGAGCACGGAAATGCAGGTCAGGAACGTCAGACCGAGTTCGACGCGGGGAAATGCCAGGAGGGCGACGGCTGTCAGAACGGGAATCACGATCAGGAGCGTCTGCCACGGGATGAAGATGAGTGAGACGGTTCGCGGCGCAAAGTGGTGTTCCCGATGGCTGCGCGCCAGCCGTGAATCGAGTGTGACGCCGGCAATGGTTCGCGGCTTCCAATGGAGAACGAAGACGTGAATGATCCACTCCACGAAGGGGAATGCGGCAAGCATCACGAGCGGAACGAGGGCGTCGGTGATCTGCCAGTTGCCCACTGCGATGCGCGCCGCCGCGGCGGCCAGCAGCATGGTGCCGATCATCCACGGCGTCGGTGACTTGCGGAACGTCCGTGCCGCATCGGCGAGAGTGAGAGGCTTGCTCATGGTTTCAGTCCTTCCAGGAAGGTGAGAGCGTCGCCGATTGCCGTCGTGCCGGTGTGAAGGAGCTGTGCGGCTGACGTCTCGGCAGTTGGCTCGTCGTGTGAAGTGATGGCGGAGGCCAGTTTTCGATACAGGTCGGTCTGGCCGACTTCGGCGACCATGACGGATGCAAGTGCAGTCATAGCCGGCTCGTATGCAGCCCGAAGGCTGTTGAAGATCAAACGGAAGGCAATGGAATCTGCGCTGTCGACGACGACGTCCCAGAACGCCAGAGCGCGGTCCTGCAGCTCCACTGGATCTTCGGTGGCGCCTAGTTGATCAACGGCCGCGTCGAGTTCTCGGGCGGATTCCGCGGAGATGCGACGGGCGGCCAGCACAGCGATCTGCGGTCCCATCAACTCGCGAGTTTCCAGGACGCTGCGCACCACGCTCAGGTCGGGGACGCCGTCGCGCACCAGCAGCTGGGGGAGAAGTTCGGGTCCGGCCTGGCGTCGAAAATCGCGCACCGACGTGGACTCGCCCTGGCGGACCTCGACGAGCCCGGCCTGGGCGAGCTTCTGAATTGCCTCGCGGACTGCGGGCCGCGAGACGCCGAATGCCTCGGCGAGCTTGCGCTCGCTGGGTAGTGCCTCACCCGCAGCCAGCTCTCCGGCCAGCACTTTCACCGAAATCTGGTCGAAGACTGCGCCGGAGGCCGAGGTACGTGCAACGGGTTGAAACATGTACCGACCGTAACGCGCTTATCGGTAAGAGGTCAAGTGGTAATACCAGTTCAACGATTGGCGGCTTGGCGCGAAAGAGATACGTCTTGGCCAAGAGGCTTCACCGTAACGGCGCAGGTGAGAGTAATTTTAGGTAGCCCTAATTCGGATAACCGTCAGGAAACCCATGACATCACTCCTGTTACCGACTCCAGATACCGATGCAGAGTTCGCTCGCATCACCGCTGCCCTGACTCGACGCGGCTTTCTCGGCGGAAGTGCCGCCGCACTGTCCATGCTCGCCCTTGCCGGATGCAGCAGTGAGGACGGCGGTGACGGTGCGGAAGGCGAAACTCGGACGGTGCAGACGCACTACGGATCCGTGGATGTTCCCGTTGATCCGCAGCGCATCGTCGCCGTCTCCTACAACACCCCGTGGCAGTTGCAAGCCGTCGGCGCCCGACCCGTCGCGACGCTCGACTACAGCGCGTACATCGACCAGTTCACCCCAACACAGCAGAAGTTCATCGACGGCTTGTCCACGGTGGGGGTTTTCCTCGAGGTCAACCGCGAAGCCGTCGTGGCTGCCGCGCCTGATCTCATCGTCGGCGATGCGTACGAGATCGACGAGGACATGTTCCGCGAGCTCTCGAAAATTGCTCCGACAGCGGTGTATTCGGGCGCGAACCGATCGGATTGGCGCGCTGTCGCCGAGGGTGTCGCAGACGCGGTCAACAAGGGTTCGGCATTGACGTCGAATCGCGAGAAGTATCAGGCGATGCAAGAGCGAATCCGCACCGAATACGCCGCGCAGCTTGGCGAGAATCGGTGGGCCCAGGTTGCTATCGGTGGTTCGGAAGGGCACTTCTCCATCTTGTATCCAACCGGAGTGACCGGCGCGATGCTCGCCGACCTGAACGTGACCCGCGGCGAATTCATCCCGGACCTGCGCCCAGCCACCGGCTTCGAAGCCTTCCCGCTCGAACAACTCGAAATGCTGCGGGACGTCACCGTCGTCATCTACCCGAAGCAGCCGAACGGAACTGATTCTGCAGGAATGAAATCCGTCTTCGCCAGCCCGCTGTGGAGCCGCATTCCGGCAGCAGCTTCGGGCCGGGTATTCGGAATCAGCACTCAGGTCACCGACTACGGCACTGCAATCAACTGGCTCAACGAACTCGAAACCGGCGCCTTGGAGGCACTTTCATGACATCACTTCTATTGCCCACCGCTGACACCGATGCCGAATTCGCTCGCATTACCGCAGCACTTACCCGACGCGGTTTCCTCGGAGCCGGTGCCTTGGCGGGGATCGGATTGCTCACGGCCTGCGGAACCAGCTCCGGTGAATCGGCCGAGGGTTCGATGCGCACCATCAACACGGCTCTGGGGCAGGTGGAAGTGCCCACCAACCCGCAACGGGTGGTCAGCGCCGATTACTACACGGGCCCCGCGATGTTCGACGCCGGGTTCACACCGGTCGGATTGCCGGTCGACTACGAGAACGCCGACGGCGTCCCGGAACCCTATGCGTCCGCTCTGCGGTCTCTCCCGAAGGTGGGACGCTGGTACGAGCCCAACGCCGAGGCGATAGCGGCTTTGTCTCCCGACCTGATCGTGATGACCAACCTGCTGTCGGAGAACAACCCGGATCTTTACGAGCAGATCCGGTCGATCGCACCGACCGCGGTTTTTGCCGAAGACGGGCAGTACGCATGGAAGGAGCGCGCCTTCGGAGTCGCGGACGCGCTGAACCAGAGCGCGAAGGTTCAAGAGTTGGCAGATCGGTACGAGGCGCGGATCGCCAAGTTCCGCAGCGACAACGCTGATGTGCTGAGCAAGGTTAAGGTCGTCTACACCACGTACTTCGAGGAGAGTGGTTTCTCGCTGTACTCGCCGACCAAGTATCAGACGACGGTCATCAGCGAGGCCGGGTTCCAGTTCAACGACCGTTCGCTCGCAATTTCCGCCGGCAGCAACGAGTGGTTCCCGAGGGAGCAGCTGGAGCTACTCGACGAGGCCGACGTCATCATCACCAACAGTGGCAAGGGCCCCATCAACGAGAAGTTGGCGAACGACACCATCTTCCAGCGTCTGCGCGCCGTCAAGAATGATCAGGTGTACTCGTTCGACTACGAGGGCGTCGCGTCCTTCGGTTGGGCCCTGACATTCCTCGAGCAGTTCCAGCCGATCGCTGAGGAGATCAGAGCCAAGCTCTGATCTCCTCAGCAATCAAGAGGACGCCGGCGTCACCACATTCAGCTTCGGTTGATGCTGGTCGGTGTATGCCCACGGGCGGATCTTCTCCAGTGCTTTGCCGATCCGGAACACGGTCGGTTCGTCGTACGTATGGCCGACGATCTGGACGCCCGTGGGAACGCCGTTGTGTGCGTGTCCACTCGGCACCGCCAATACGGGGCACCGATTGGCGACGTTGAACGGCAATGTGAGAAGTGCTTCGGCGGTGGTGTTCACGTGCTGACCCGCCACAGTGAGGCCGTCGAGCAAAGACTCGCCTGCCGGGAAGGCGATGGTGCCCGAAGTCGGGCAGATCAGCGCATCGAAGGGAGCCATCGCCTCGGCGAGCTCTCGTTGCATTTGGGTTTCCTTGCGAAGGCCGTCCAGAAATGACATTTCCGCAGCGCCCTTCGACGTGACCGCGACGTTGTCGAGCGTGTAGTCGGCAAGAAGATCACCGTGGACGCGAGCAACTTCCGCGACGGATGCCCCCATGATCGTTCCGAAATGGACTTTCACCGCTGCTGCCATCGAGTCGCGAGTCCACGGCAGTTCGATCTCCTCGACGATCGCGCCGGCATCGACCAACGACTGTGCGAGAGCCCGGGTGTTCGCCTCGATGTCAGGCTCGATGGGGAAGTCACCGAGCCGCAGGCACAAGGCAATTCGCATTCCCTCGACCGACGGGTACTCGTGTGGCAGCGTGATCGCCGGCCTCAGGGAAGAATGGTCACGCGGATCCGGCCCGATCAGAACGTTGGCCAAAAGAATTGCGTCGTCGACAGTTCGGGCCATCGGACCGTCGCCACGGTAGGAATCCATGGACAGCGGGGCGACCCCGGCGATACGCCCGTACGAGGCCTTGAGACCGACGGTGCCGGTAAAGCCTGCCGGGCCTCGTGTCGACCCGCCGATGTCGGATGCTGTTGCCAGAGTAGTAGTTCCGGCGGCCAGTGCGGCGCCGGCTCCGCCGGAGGAGCCGCCGGGACTGTAATCGAGGTTCCAGGGATTGCGGGTCACGCCCCACAAAGGAGAGTGTGTGAACGCCGCGACGCAGAATTCCGGTGTCGTCGTGCGTGCGTGAATCAGGCCGCCTGCTGCCAGAACTCGGTCGATCACCGGTGCGTTCTCGCGGGCGATGTTGCCGCGTCCCGCCAGCGAACCTTCGGTCAGAGACTTTCCCGCAATGGCATGTTTTTCCTTGGCAGCTACCGGAATTCCCTCCAACGGTCGAGGTTCGGGTCCGTGGCCGAGGTATCGGCTCTCGGCTTCCCGGGCGCCGGCGAGGGCCTCGTCGAACATCTCTTCGGTGAAGGCATTGATGTGAGGTTCGAAATTCTGTGTCCGGTCGATGATTGCCTGTAGCAGTTCGACCGGAGACAATTCTCGCGCGCGAAAGTGAGCAATGGCTTCGGTGGCGCTGAGGTAGTGCAGTTCGTCTGACATGACGTTATCTCCCTGGGTAAGTCTGTGTGAGAATCACGCGCTCCGCGCAAGGGCTCCCAGTGCAGCTGCGGTCATGGCCGTGACACCTTCGGGTAGGGCAGCGGCGGGATCGGGGGCGAAGCGCGGTGAATGATTGGACGGCGTGCCGGGTGGTATCCGTCCCTCGGCGAGCGCGGCAAGGGCGGTTCCGTCGAAACTTTGAAGTGCCGTTCCGCCGAAATGCCAGAACACGGAGGGGCATTGGGCGGCGATGCCGAAGATTCCGAAGTCCTCGCTACCTGAAAGTGGTTGTGACAGAGTGTGCATTCCCAAGCCGGCCTGTCGCAGGTCGGACATCACTGTGGACGTGGCGTCCGGAGTGTTGACCGTGGCCGGAAAGCCGTTGTACGCATGAACGTCCGGCGTCTCGACGGCGCCGGCTCCGTCCGCTTCTGCGCGGGCTATCCGGCGCACCGATTCGAGCATGTTTTCTCGTGACGTTGCGCTGAAAGTCCTCAGGCTGAGCAGTAGTTCGGCTTCATCGGCGATGATGTTCGCAGCCGTGCCGGCGTGCAAGGCTCCCACCGTGAGCACAGGTGCTGTCGGGGTTGCCGCTTCATGAGCCACCAGACTTTGAATGCGCAGCGCGAAAGACGCTGCCATCAACAAAGGGTCGATGCATGCGTACGGCGATGACGCATGTCCACCACGGCCGTGAAAGACCACTCGTATCGTGTCGGATGCTGCCATCAAGATGTCGGGTTTGCTGACCAACATCCCCGCCGGAGTCGGGCCCACGTGCTGTCCCAGGCAGAGGTCCGGTCGTGGGAAGCGGTCGAAGATTCCGTCGTCGACCATCGCACGAGCGCCGGAGCCGGTCTCCTCAGCAGGCTGGAAGACCGCGACAACAGTCCCGGTGATCGATGTCGGATCCGCGGAAAGTGCTGCGCACGTGGCAAGTAGCGCGGTTACGTGGACATCGTGGCCACACGCATGCATGACTCCATCAGTTCTGGAGGCGTAGGACAGCCCGGTGTCTTCTGCCACCGGCAACGCGTCCATGTCGGCGCGTAGCAGGATCACCGGACCGCTGCTCCCTTCGAGAACACCGACGACACCCGTACCGCCGACCCCGACCGTGACGTCCCAGCCACCGATTCGCCGAAGTTCCTCGGCAACAATTGCGGCGGTGCGAGTTTCGTCGCCGGACAACTCGGGGTGTTCGTGTAGGTCCCGGTAGAGCTCGAACCAGTGCGGCTCGACGGTTCGCAACCGCGACGGGTCTCCGAACTCGAGATTCGAAAGCAGTTGATTCATGGTTGATCTTCTTTCAGTTGGCGGTTTTCAGTTGCACCAGGTTCAGCATCTTTTCTCGGGTTTGTGGTGCTGCCATGACCGCGACGATCGCCACGACGGGCCCGAGTGCGAGCGATACGAACGCCGCTGACCAGGAGAGATGCTCCACGATGAATCCGAATACAAGCGGTGCGACTATTCCGGCGACCATGCCGCCGAAAATGATCATCGACGACGCAGCCCCGACCACCGAAGAAGGCAGAGCCCGCAGGGGCAGTGCAAAACACGGCATGAAAGCGAAAGAGGCAGCAGCAGATCCGAGGGTGACGAGAACGACGAACAAGGCCGTGTTGGAGACGAAAGGAATCGAAACGAGCATCACGATGCACGCGAGCATGGACGGCACTACGACGACACGACTGTTGCCAGCCAGCCGATCGGAGATTCGCCCGCCGATGACGGTGGTCACGGCGGCCACCACGGTAGCCGGAATCAGAAGGAGGCTTGCGCTCGAGAGGGCGATTCCACGTTCGTCATGGAGGTAGGACGGAACCCACGACGACATCCCCCAGATCACGAAGTCGTATCCGAAGAACATCAAGGCGAAGAGCCACATCGCGCGGGAGCGAAGTACGGTGCGCATGTTGTCCCAGGAGGAATCCGGACCGTGGTCGTTCTCCGCCGGAAGTGCCGGCGGGAGCCACAACTTGATGCTGACAAGCGAGAGTACGCCGAGCGCCGCGACGGCCAGAAACATTCCACGCCAGCCGATCAACGGGAGAAGTGCTGCCGCAACAACGATGGCAAGAAGCGTACCGACGGCGTTGGAACTGTTCATCCATCCTGTGGCAGTGGCACGTTGCTCCGGGATGCTCCGCTCGGCAACGAGCTTTACTGCAGCTGCCGGAAACACGCCCTGCGCGAGACCGAAGAGAAAGCGAACAACCAGAAGCGTCCCGAACGACCAGGCAAGGGCAGTGAGGCCGGTGAAGACACTCCACGCCACCAACCCGATCAGAGCCATCCGGACTGCGCCGTATCGATCGGCGAGCAGTCCACCAGGCAGTTGGGCCAGCGTGTATGCAATGAAGAACGTGGAGATGATCAATCCACGCTGGGAGTAGTCGAGATCGAACTCCTCACCGAGCAAGGGGAGAGCGAGGTTGATCGCCAGCCGATCTATGTAGTCGATCGCGTACGCGACGAACAGCAACGCGACCGTGACTTTGGTGGAGCGAAGCACTGGGCCTCCAAGTGGTGAACCTGTGAAGTGATTCACACATCTTTGGCAAACAGGCAGGGATCACCGACCAGAATGCAGTAATCCGGCAATACTGTGCCGATGAAGCCGGAATCCGACGCATTTGTCATCGCGGAATCTGATCTGGAGATCATCAATGCACTTCAGCTCAACCCCCGCGCGTCGTGGACGCAGTTGTCGTCAGTGCTCGACATGGATTCGACGACGATCGCCCGCCGGTGGCGTCGCCTCGTCTCGAACGGTCATT
The DNA here is from genome assembly GCF_019266085.1 of Rhodococcus sp. FH8. Lineage (NCBI taxonomy): Bacteria > Bacillati > Actinomycetota > Actinomycetes > Mycobacteriales > Nocardiaceae > Rhodococcus > Rhodococcus sp. FH8. Next base: position 120,326 of record NZ_LPNQ01000077.1, read on the forward strand.
CGTGGGTCAACGCGGTCGCAATCGGTCGAACCCACATATTCGGCTATCTCCTGATCAGGACCACACAGGATTCCGTTGCCGACGTGGGGGAGCTGTTACGTCAACTCTCCTGTGCCTATCTGTTGGCCAGGACGGAAGGCGAGTACGAGTACTTCGTCGGAGTCGTGGCCGCCGACCACAAGAGTTTGGACGCTTTGGTGTGTGAGCACCTTGCCGCCGACCCTGGAATTCTGTCGATCAGAAGCCGGGTCGGGGTGAAGGTGTACCGGGACGGGTTCAGCTGGGAGCCGGGCGCTCTGGGGCAAGCGGGTCGGGCTCAGCTGGCAACGGCATCGACAAAGGGCGCTGCGGTGCCGGCAGATCCGACAGAGTTCCGCGAGTCCGACGGTGCCCTGTTGGAGGCGCTCGGCCGTGACGGACGTGCCAGCTACGCGCGCCTCGCCGCGATTTGTGGAACGAACGAGACTGCGATTCGACGGCGCTTGGCCCAACTGACTGCGTCGCAACAGTTGATTTTCCGCTGCGATGTCTCGCAACAGGCTGTCGGTTCACCGTTCGAAGTGATCTTCGATGTCGCTGTGGACGGTTCCACCGACGAACTCGGCAATCTTGTGTCGAGTTGGCCGGAGATCAGATTGTTGGTGGCGACTACCGGAACAGCGAACATGTTGATCAGCGTGTGGCTGAGCAGCCTCGCGCAGAGTCTTGTCGTCGAGGATCGACTCCGCCGAATCGGTAGTGTGCGGATCCTCGATCGACGTGTCTCGCTGTACCCGATGAAGCGGTTCGGGCAGCTACTCGGACCGAGCGGAGTGGCGGAAGGTCATGTCCCGGTCGCAATTTGGGGTGCCGGCGACGTTATTCGTTGAGCGTCAGTCGATCGGCGTCCGATTGTCGTCGACGAGGTGTGTAGCGGAGTCGGTCGCACGGGAGCGCTTCCAGATCATCCGTGCCAGCGCACCCAGTACGGACACTGCCAGGACAACGCCACCGCCGATGATGCCGGCCGACGAGTCCGGGAAGATGCCCTCGAGCAGCAGCCAGACACCGAAGACGAAGAACAGCACCGCGGCGCCGATCTTGATGAATCCGTCCGGAAGGTGCTTGCCCAGCACCGAGCCGACGATGATGGCTAGAGCGTCGGCCGCCACCATGCCTACCGTCGACCCGATCCAGACGCCGATCCAGTCGTTGTCAGTCGCAAGGGTGATGGTGGCGAGCATGGTCTTGTCGCCGAGTTCTGCCAGGAAGAAGGCCGAGGCGACGGCGATGAAGGCGGATCGCGTGACGCGACCGGCCTTGTTCTGCTCGTCGTCGGTGAGATCGTCACCGCGCAAGGTCCAGAGGCCGAAGATCAGGAAAGCGATACCGCCGACGATGGAAATCGCCGCGGTGGGGAGGGCGACGCCCAGGTAGTGGCCGACGGCGACCGAGACGAGGTGAACAAGGGTGGTGGCGACGGTGATTCCGCCGAGGACGACCCACCAGCGATAGCGCAAGGCAAACGTCATTGCCATCAGTTGCGACTTGTCACCGAGTTCTGCGACAAAAATGACGCCGAAACTCAAAAGTATTGCGGCAAGCAAGATTTACTCCTCCGGTCGGTGTAGGTCGGAGGAAAAATGCGAGCCTCCGGCCTGGGCAGGCGCAGTGGGTGCGCTTGTCCGGCCGAAGGTCTCGCCCACCGAGGCCACAGGACCTTCGGTTCGCCAGGCCGGGTGCTTCGCGATCCGCACCAGGCGGAGCGCGTCGAACCAGTATGTCGACACGGGCGATTGGGGGCTACTCCCCTTCGTTGCTGCCCACGTTAGCGCGCCTGAAACGAATTGGCAAAGCGCACAGCAAGTTTGGGAGTCCGAACTTATCGCTTACCGGGGCCGTCACGAGGCGAGGAGCATGGCCAAAACAGCGGTGTCGGGATCGCTGATCGGATCGATGCCGACACGACTGATCATGGAGACGACTGTGCCGTCCGGCTCAGCCTCGACCCACGCCGCACGATGCTCCAAACCCAGATAGGGAAGGCCTGGCAGCAGTACGCACCCCGACGCGCTGCCCTCGCATTCCGGCAGGCTGGGCGTGGTTTCCGACGGTGGGTGCAGCATGATCAGCGCCGGTGGCTGATGGTCGGAGAAACGGCCGGGTGTCAAGGCGAAATCGCCGAGTACCGGACCTTCGGCGACCACCAGACCGACGGTGCCCGGCTGCGGATCTTCGGGAACGTCTTCACGGACCCCGAAGACCGTCGTGGTCGGCAACAAACCTGGCATCGAGGCCACGCGGACAGCCAATGCGAGAAGCTGCGCCCACTCCTGGGTGGTGTCCGGCCAACGACCGGAAATGACGAACCCCTGCAAAGACCCAGCGGCTTGGAACGGAGAAATGCCTATTGCTTCGTTTCTGTTCATTTCTGTTCCTCCCTCGGTGCTGGGGCAAATCTCGGGCAGACGCGCATGCGTCGGTCCGGCACACCTCGTTGGGTAATCGAAATATGCACCCATTCGGTACTGGCACACAAGACAGGGAGAGTGCCAGCCAGGTTTGCGCTGGTGAGGGCGGTGGTATGCGCAGACATGACTCTGTCGAAGAACCGTTCTCGGCTGGAAGACCTGGCAACGCAGGCGTGGATCTTCGGATATCCCCTGTTGATTGCTGCGGTATCGCGGGATGTCATGACGGCGGTGCCTTCGCCGGTGGCGATGAAAGCCCCGCTCAACCAGTTCGCATATGCGCGTACGACGCCGGATGCGACCTTCACCGATGTCGTCTCACCCAACGCGGACACTCTCTACTCGTCGGGGTGGCTGGACGTCTCGACGGAACCGCAGGTGCTCTCACTGCCGGACTTCGGCACGCGGTACTGGCTGGTCCCCATCCTCGACGCGTGGAGCGACGTGTTCACGGTTCCGGGATCTCGGACAGTCGGGCGGACCGGGGGACCGTACCTGGTGGCCGGGCCGAATTGGAAAGGCAACGTGCCCAAGGGTTTGACGCTGCTGCGGTCTCCGACGGCGATGAACTGGATAGTCGCCCGCTACGCGACGTCGGGGGGAACAGACCTGGCAGAAGTGCACAGCCTGCAGGACCGGACGCGACTCACTCCTCTGTCGGAGTGGACGGGTGACCCGCAGGACTACACGCCTGGTGAAATGCCGGTGAACCCTGCCGTCGACACGCGGACGCCGCCGGTGGACCAGGTGGCCGCCATGGACGGCGAGGCATTCTTCACCAGACTCGACGCACTTCTCGACGACAATCCTCCGCGTCCGGAGGACACCGAGATGATGAAACAACTGTCCGACATAGGAATCGGCTCCTCCTTGCCCTGGAGGTCGCGTCCGCAGGAGGTACGTGATGCCCTCGATAGAGCTGCGCGAACCGGTATGGACGTGCTGAGCGAGATCGCCGAAGAGGCCGAGGGCAGTCCGAAGAACGGCTGGACGATGCACCGCGGCTTGGGGCACTACGGAACCCATTACGCTCAGCGGGCTCTGATCGTCTGGCTCGGTTTCGGGGCCAATCTCGACGCTGATGCCGTGTACCCGCATGCCACGACGGACGTCGACGGGAAGCCGCTGACCGGGGCGAAGAAGTACGTCCTGCACTTCGAGAAGGACGAGCTGCCACCGGTCGAGGGCTTCTGGTCGCTCACGATGATGAACGAGCGGCAGTTCTTCGTGGACAACCCGATCGACCGATACGCGATTGGCGATCGAAGCGATCTGGTGTTTGCCGACGACGGTTCCCTCGACATCTATCTTCAGCACGAATCCCCTGGTGGTGAGAAGGAGCGGAACTGGCTGCCGGCTCCGTCCGGCGACTTCAACGTCTTTCTGCGCCTGTACTGGCCGAAGGCTGCAGTGCTGTCGGGATCGTGGACTGCGCCCGGTATTCGAGAAGCAAGTATTCGAGAAGCAGGCTGAAAGTCCCCTCGCTTCGTACCCGAAGAGCACAACTCGGTATCAGCCGCGCGTTTCGATGGGCGGAAAGGTCACAAGAGTCATACGATCTGTCGGTACTGCCCTGTTTGAAGAGCTGTTGAATCGGTCAGAGACACCCGCTTGTTTCGGAGGCTACTGATGGTCACGCAGAATCCGTTCGTGCAGTACGGCAAAGAGATCTGGTGGATGATCCTGATCCGCGGAATCTTCGGCGTGATCTTCGGAATCATCGCGCTCGTGTGGCCGGGAATTACCCTGGTGGCCTTGGTTTTCCTGTTCGGTATCTACTCCATCGCCGACGGTTTGATCACGATAGTTCGCGCCATTCGGGACCGCGAGCATCTGAGCTCGTGGGGTTGGTGGGTGTTCACGGGCGTCGTCTCGGTCGGAGCCGGCATCGTCGCGCTGGTCTGGCCGGGCATCACTGCGCTGGTGCTGCTGTACATAATTGCCTTCTACGCCATCATGTTCGGAATCTTCGGAATTGTCGGCGCCTTCAAGATGAAGGCGCTGCCCGGATCCAGTTGGGGATGGTTGCTCGCCGCATCGGTGCTTGCTGTCATCTTCGGCATCATTCTTCTCATCGCGCCCGGCGAAGGCATCATCAGCCTCATCTGGTTGTTGGGTTGGTACGCAATCCTGTTCGGCCTCTTCATGATCGTGGGAGCATTCCAGATCAGGAGCCGGGCAAAGGAAGCCGGTGTTCTCTAAGAAGGGAAAGCCGGCCGTCGAGGCTCCCACTCCGATCCCCACGCTGTCCGGTAGTGAGAACTGGTCGATCCCGCGCGGTTTGATCGTCCTGCTCGGTATTGCCGCCACCGTGGTCGCCGTCGGCGGAATGAAGGTGTTCGGCGGCATCCTCGGACCGGTATTCCTGGCCCTGGTGCTGACGATTGCCGTTCAGCCCATTCAGGATTGGTCACAGCGCCGAGGGTGGCCCAAGTGGGTCGGGATGCTCGGCTCACTGGTCACCGTGTACTTGATCCTGCTCGGGTTGGCGGCGTCGTTGATCGTGTCGACGGCTCAGTTGGCGACGATCCTGCCGCAGTACTCCGAGGAGATGACCAACCTCCTCAACGAGGGCCGCGACAAGTTGGCCGACTTCGGCGTGAGCACCGAACAGATCCAAAGCACGCTCAGCAGTGTCGATCTCACGAAGGTTGTGGGTGTCCTCGAAAGCGGGCTGGAGGGCCTGCTCGGCATCCTGTCGGATCTGGTGTTCATTCTCGCGTTGTTGTTGTTCATGGCCTTCGACGGCATGAGCATCCGCTCGCGGTTGCATGTGCTGTCCGAGCAACGTCCAGAAATCTCCTACGCGCTCTCCACCTTTGCCGCCGGAACTCGCAAATACCTGGTGGTCTCGACGGTCTTCGGTCTCATCGTGGCGGTACTCGACGGTGGCGCGCTGTGGCTCATGGGCATTCAGCTGCCCGTCCTGTGGGCGTTGCTGTCCTTCATCACCAACTACATCCCCAACATCGGGTTCGTCATCGGCGTGATTCCACCGGCGCTCCTGGGACTGTTGCAGGGCGGGCCGTGGCTGATGCTGTGGGTGATCGTCGTCTACTCCGTCATCAACTTCGTGATCCAGTCCATCATCCAACCCAAGTTCGTCGGCGACGCCGTCGGACTGTCGGTGACGATGACGTTCCTCTCACTTGTCTTCTGGTCGTGGGTTCTCGGGGCGCTCGGAGCGCTGTTGGCGATCCCGCTCTCGTTGTTGGTGAAGGCCGTCCTGCTCGATATCGACCCAGCCACGCGCTGGGCCGACATCCTGATCAGTGGCCCTCGGGACATGCCGAAGGAGGAACCAGAGGAGTCTGAGAAGCCGGCCACGCCCGCAGGCTAGGGCTCTCAGTGTTTCTACAAGTTGTTGCTTTATCGTCTCGCCCATGAGCGCCGAGAACACCACAGAAAACTCCCATCGCCGGCCGTCACGACTCGGTCGACGGCTGGCAGTCGGTGGTGTGGCCGCGATCGTCGCGGCTGCGGTGGCGGGGATCGGGTTCGTGATCTTCGCGGGCGGTGCCGACACCTCGAACACCGTCGCGATCGTGAACGCCGACGCGGGAACCACGCTCGACGGCAAGGAACTTCGGGCCGGCGACACGCTGGTGGACACGTTGGGCAAGAACGAAGACTTCGACTTCCAGGTGGTCGACAACCCCGGCGGGAACTACTTCGCGACGTTGACCGTGCCGGAGGACTTCAGCGAAACCGTCGCGTCGATGTTCGGCATGGATCCACGGCAGGCGAGCGTCGACCTCGAGGTGAAGGGCTCGGATTCGGAGAAGTCGGCCGAGTTGACTCGGGCCGTGTCGGCGCAGGTCGGCGCGGACGGCATCAAGGGTCTGCTGGCTCAGACGTCGGCCGCCAGACGCTCGATCGATCAAAACCTCACCACCGCACAGATTCTGGTCGCCGGAACCAACGAGGCCGGAAAGTCGATCGATCAGGTGAAAGCAGGCGCAGGCACTCTGCTGCCGTACCTCGAGACCGCACGGTCCGGGGCGTTGGAGCTGATGAGCGTCGCGGATCAGGTGTCCGGTGTTGTCGATCAGGCGTCGGGGTCGGCGGAAGAGCTGGCCACGCGCGCGGACTCACTGGGCCTGACGCTGGGGGAGGCGTCTTCCTCGACCGCGGAACTGAAGACACGAATCGACACGCTGCAGACTGCGCTGAACGGCCTTCCGATCCCGCCTGACGTGACAGCGCAACTGGCCGGTGTGAGTTCGGATCTCGGTGCGCTGAATGCGCAATTGGGCACCGTTCCGGCGCTGTTGGGTGGCTCGGTCGGGCCCGATACGGAGCTCGGTGATCTAGTCCGCACCGCTGTCGGGCAGCTGCAAGGCGCGAGCGATCAACTGAGCAGTGCTGCCGGACAATTGAACGACGGCCTCATTCCCATCGCTGATCAGGCGCCGCAGATGCTCGGTGACGTGACCGATCAGATCACCCAGGGATTCACGACGCTGCAAGGAATCGCCAAGTCACTGGTCACGGGCCTCGACGGCGCAAAATCCGGTATCCCCGCGATGACCACCCCGCAGCAGGTTCAGCTGACCTCGGTGCTGTCGGATCCGGTGGCCGTGAATCAGACCGCCGCGAGCAGCGGTGACTCCGGAACTCGCACACTGGCATTGGTCTTCGGAGCCACGACGGTCCTGCTCGGTGGTGCTCTGCTGACACGAACGGCGGCGCCCCTGGTGAGGCGCCGCCGTTCGCAAGAAGTGCGTGACTAGACGATCAGACCTGCGGTCTGGGTACGTGCACGGTCGAAGCGAGCCGAAACGTCGTTCCAGTTGACGATGTTCCAGAATGCCTTGACGTAGTCGCCCTTGACGTTCTGGTAGTCGAGGTAGAAAGCGTGCTCCCACATGTCGAGGAGCAGCAGCGGCGTGAGGCCGATGGAGATGTTGCCCTGCTGATCGTAGAGCTGGACGATGATCAGACGCTGTCCGATCGAGTCCCACGCGAGGATGGACCAGCCGGAGCCCTGGATGGCGTTGGCGTTCGCGGAGAAGTGAGCGCGGAAGAGATCGAACGAACCGAAGTTGTCGTCGATCGCTGCGGCGAGTTCACCTTCGGGCTTGTCGCCACCGTCAGCGCTGAGGTTGTTCCAGAAAACGGTGTGGTTGGTGTGGCCACCGAGGTGGAACGCCAGGTTCTTCTCGAGCAGGTTGGCCTGCGCTGCGATGGTGTCGTTCTCACGAGCCTCGGCCAGCTTCTCGAGTGCAGCGTTGGCACCGGCAACGTAAGCCGCGTGGTGCTTGTCGTGATGCAGCTCCATGATCTTGCCCGAGATGTGCGGCTCGAGGGCTGCGTAGTCGTAGGGGAGTTCCGGCAGCGTGTAAACAGACACGAGGGTCCCTTCTTTGCGGGCTGGTGAGCCCTGGTGCTTTAGAGTGCGTCGATCACCGGTCACGGCGTGACGTCACTCGCGTATGTGCAAATCATTCTTCGGGTTTCCACCCAATAACATTCGTACACCGTCCGCAACAGTCCGGCTCAGGTAGTAATCACCAAAGAATAAAGTTTGGGAAACCGAACTTGCCCCGATCTAAGGGTAAGCTAATATGCGCAAATTCGTCGTAAAGGTGAACGGAACCTTAAACTTGCGCGATGCCCGCACCAGTTTTCCTCCCGGAATCACCAGAGGCGGCCGCGCCTCGGGTGAATCTTCCGGGCGCTGACCTGCTGCGAGCCCTGGCGGTTGCCGCCGTGATCTACTCCCACATCTCTTTCTACGTCATCGACGATCTCGGCTCGGGTTGGTGGGTGATCGACGTCGTCTACGGCGTTTTGATCGAGCCTGCCGAACTCAACCAGCACCTCTCTTTTGTCGGCGTCGCAGTATTCATGATGCTTACCGGTGCTCTGGTGACGCGATCCGCGATTCGCGACGGCCCCGGAAAGTTCTTGACCAACCGATTCAGTCGACTGCTGCCCGCATTCTGGGTGGCGACCGCGATTGCCATTCTTCTGGTCCGCCTCGGAATCAACGGAATGTTCAGCGGTCAGGAAGGTATTTCCGATACCGAAGCGTTGATGAGCTTTTTTCTCGGCGGATTCTTTCTCAAGCCCGAGGTAGCAGTTCTGGGAGTGACCTGGACACTCACCGTCCAATTCCTCTTTTATCTCGCATGCGTAGCGGCTCGCCCGATACTGCGGCTGCGACCGATCGTCATGCCGCTCGCCGGTGGTGCGCTGTGCTCGCTGGTGCTGCTCTACAACGTCTACGCGCCGCTGCCGTACACCGTGCCGATGCTGTCCAAGATCGCCGCGACGCTGCCGGCCGTCTTCCTCGGCCAGATCATGTACCTCGCGTGGGCGAAGCTCGCTCCCGGCCGCTGGCTGATCGCGGCCGTCCTCGTCCAGATGCACGTCATCATCGTGGCGACCCAGTTCCGCGTCTACTGGGCCGGTGAGCACTATCTGTGGACCATTTCGGTAGTCGCCGCAGCGGTAGTTCTCATCGGCCGCTACGACGGCGTCCCGACGCGCTGGCCGGTCGTGAAGTGGCTCTCGACGCGTAGTTACGTCATCTATCTCGTGCACACCCTGATCCTGTACCGCGTCGTCGAGAACACTGTTTTGTACGTCGGACCGACCCTGGCGTTTGCGCTCTTCCTTCTGGCCACGGCCGCGGTAGCAGAAATCGGCTACCGGTGGGTGGAGCTGCCCGGCGCCCGGGCGATCACGGCGTGGCGAAACAGTCGCTCGCGCGTAGCATCGAAGCATGAGCTGGTACGACGACATTCTGGGACGAGCGTCCGCAAAATCCACGCTGATCGCGCCTGAGGACGCACTCCCGGGCCGAGAGCAGAAAATGCCGGTTCCGACCGCGCACTACGTCAACGGGCATCCGCTGACGCCGCCGTTTCCGGCCGAACTGCAGACGGTCGTCGTAGGGATGGGTTGTTTCTGGGGCGCCGAGAAGGAGTTCTGGCAGCTTCCCGGCGTGTACACGACCGCTGCGGGTTATGCGGGCGGCTTCACGCCCAACCCGACGTACGAAGAGACGTGCTCCGGACGTACGGGTCACACCGAAGTCGTGCTGGTGGTCTTCGATCCCGCAGTGATCTCCTACGAGCAGATCCTGGCGCACTTCTGGGAGAACCACGATCCGACGCAGGGGATGCGTCAGGGTAACGACCAGGGCTCGCAGTACCGTTCGGCGATCTTCACGACGTCCGCGGAGCAGGAAGAAATTGCTCATGCGTCGGCCGTCGCTTTCGGTGAACGGCTTGCCGAAGCCGGATATGGAGCGATCACCACCGAAATCGGCCCGCTGCGCGACTTCTTCTACGCGGAGGATTACCACCAGCAGTATCTGGCGAAGAATCCCGGCGGTTACTGCCCGGTGCATGCCACGGGCGTCAGTTGCCCGGTCGGATTGCTCCGTCAGGATCAGGTTCCGGCGCAGACGGACATCCTTCCGCCGAGCGAATAACTGGACAGGTGTTGGAGGACACATGTGATTCAGCTCGTTAACACTTGCAACTAGATCGAAACAAAGGGAATCTCGATGTAAGAGTGTGTCGTCGAGAGAACTGAGCTCACAATGTCAGGTAGTACGCGAGGAACTGCGTCGCTGCTCCGACGCACCATTCATGTAGGCCACGATCCGATGGTTCGCCGCAGTGATCGGATCGAAGGGTTCATGTCCTTCGGTCTGATCATTTTCGCGATTCTTCTGCTGCCTCTCGCGGTATGGGCAGGGGCTGCGACTGCTTCGAGCCAGAACGCACTGATCGCCAAACAATCCGCCGAATTACACAGCATTTCGGCGACGACGACTGCAGATTCGACGCAGACCACCGCCTCGACAGCCGATTACATTGCGCCGACCACCGAAATGGCCAGCGCGCAGTGGAACTGGAACGGCCAGGTTCATACGGGTGATGTCACTGTCGACTCGGCGACGCCCGCCGGCACCGAGGTCCCCATCTACGTCAATGATCAGGGCGACAAGACCGTAGCTCCGATCACTCAGAGCGCTGCCGACGTCGCAGCCGTGGTGACCGGGGTTTTCACCTGGTTCAGCGTGATGTCGCTGCTGGTCATCGCTTTCATGCTGGTGCGCGTCTTTCTCGACCGTTCCCGCTCGGCCCAGTGGGACCGAGACCTACGCGCGTTCCTCGACGCGAACGCGCTGTAGATCCCGGCCCATTCTTTACTGCAGTTGGGGCATGACCTCGCTTGCGACGAGTTCGAGATGATCCAGATCGGCGAGATCGAGAGTCTGCAGATACACGCGCTGTGAACCGGCCTCGGCGAAAGTGCCGATCTTGTCGACCAGCTCCGAAGGTGTTCCGGCCAGACCGTTCTCACGTAGCTCGTCGACGTCGCGTCCGATAGCCTCGGCGCGCTTCTTGATCTCCGCCTCGTCGCGGCCGCAGCACAGGACGAGAGCGTTGGAGTACACCAATTCGTTCGGATCGCGCTCGTGCTCGACGCAAGCCTGACGAACCCGCGCAAAGATGTCCTTCGTTTCCTCGAGGGACTTGAACGGGATGTTGAACTCGTTTGCGAACCGAGCGGCGAGCGCCGGAGTCTTCTTCTTGCCCGTGCCACCGATCAGGATCGGCGGACCGTCGACCTGGTGCGGTTTGGGAAGCGCGGGAGAGTTCTTGATCTGCACGTGCTTACCGTCGTAGTCGAACGTGTCGCCGACCGTCGTACGCCACAGACCGGTCACGACGTCGAGAGTTTCCTCGAGCAATTCGAAGCGATCCTTGAGCGCCGGAAACGGGATGCCGTACGCCTGGTGCTCTTCCTCGTACCAGCCGGCGCCGATGCCGAGGTCTACGCGGCCACCACTCATCTGATCGACCTGTGCGACCGAAATGGCCAGCGGTCCGGCGTGACGGAACGTAGCCGACGTCACCAGAGTGCCGAGGCGGATGGTGGACGTTTCGCGGGCGATTCCGGCGAGCGTGATCCATGCGTCGGTGGGTCCGGGAAGACCGTCGGAATTCATGGCGAGATAGTGGTCCGAGCGGAAAAATGCGCCGTAGCCGAGTTTTTCGGCGGTCTGGGCAACAGTCAGTAGTTGTTCGTAGGTAGCGCCCTGCTGGGGTTCGGTGAATATACGCAGCTCCATGACTTCCACTCTGCCACTATTTCACTTGGTCGGGACGACGGCACCGACTTGTCCGGCGCCGAAACACAGGGTCGGTCCCGGTGTTGTCGGCGTGATCTTCACGCTGTTTCCGTGGCCGACCAGGCGCACGAACACCGAGTGCAAACCTTGGGTGACGGGTACGGATACTGCGTCGCCGGACTCCAACGCAACATCGATCGTTCCGTCGGCGCTGGCGAGGTAATTGAGCTGAACCGTCCATTCCCAGCCGGCCAGGGGGCCGTCGAGGGGGAGCTCGGTCGGGCCTTCGGCACGGGTGCCGCAGTTCGGCGCCGTTCCTTCGGGAATCCTTCTCGTCCAGGTCACTTCGGCATCGACGATCTGACCGCCGTCGTCGATGGTGCGCAGAATCGGAGTGCTGGAAGAGAATTCGGGGCGATCAGGCAGCGGCGCGAGAACGTTGCTTGCCAAATTGTTCGGAAAGGCGACGGGAAGGAGCACTTCGATCGCGACGGGTTGCTCGAGCAGTGGAGCATCCTGATTCTGTGACAACGACATTCGCGCGTTCGCGAGGTAGTCGCGGGTCGGGTTCTCGCGCCAGATGTCGACGAACGTGACGGTCGAGACGAGCGAACTGATCACGAAGAGCACTGACAGGCCGGCGGCGACTGCGACGGGCAAACGGGCCGGACGTCGCCGAGGCGCAGCGAGAATAAGAGCGGCGGCGAGGGCGAACACCGTCGCCGAATCCGTGAAGTAACGCAAGGTCTGCGCCAACTCGTAAGTGGTGTCGGTGTCGGATCGGGTAGCGGTCATCGCCACCACGGAGGCCAGGAAGTACAGCGCCGCGGCAGCCCAGATCCAGGCAGCGCCGCGTCGGGCACGCACTGTCATCACGGCCGTCGTCAGCAGCGCGGCCCAGGATGCGACCACCAAGAGCGTCGGCGGATCGGCCCAGGCGGGGCTGGGGATCCACCGCTCCCAGCGCCAGGGGCCGCCGAGAAGAGTGGGAAGCATCCCCAAAGACGTTCCGTGATGCAGCAGTTCGGTGGACATCGAACGGCCGTATCCGGTGATCGGAGATTCGACAGTTGTCAGATACACCGGAATCCAGATCGCGAGCACGGCGGCGCAGGCCGTCCACAGGAGTCGGCACTTCGTGATCGCACTTCGTATCGGCGTTCCTTCACCTTGTGTGCGCAAGTACAGCACCAGAAAAGCGAGTGCCACGAACGGAACGAGCACTGCTTTCTCGAAGAACAGCAAGGAGATGACAAAAACCGCGGTGCCCGAGAACACGTAGCGCACCTGCCCGGTGCGGTACAGCTTGATCGCGTCGCCGCATGCCCAGGCCAGCGCGATCTGGAGCGGCAATGCATTGAGCGCGGCTGCCCACCACGAGAACGCCGGAAGTGTCAGCGGGACGAACAGATACAGGAGCAGCGGAATCAACAGTGCCGGTCGCCGGCCGAGGACCAACCGAAGAGTGCGCAGAAGCGCCAACGACGCGGCGGCCTGACCGATGACGAGCAGCGTTGCCGACAGCGCCCAGTTGTACGGCGCGAAACGGGCGATCAACCCGGTGAAGAAGAAGGCCGCGGGCATGAAGTGACCGTCGTGGTCGTAGAGCAGGAGTTCGCTCGAGAAGAGTGGGAAGCGTCCTCCGCGGCCCATCAGGATGAGGTCGTCCCAGTAGAAGTAATTGCTCGCGGCAACCCAGACGCGAATGACGAGCTGACATCCGATCAACACGAACGCGAGCTGCGTGACCCGTCTCGGGGTGAACGTCAGAGTTGGCTCGGGCTGTGGAGAAGTCATCGACGGTCATGCTTCCAGGTGTGTCAAAAACCGACTTCTCATAAAAAGGGGATACCGGTCTTTTCTGTCTTTTCGGGAGCAATTTCTGAATGGATTGTGAACTTTGCCGGGATAAATGACGTCGACGCCCGAAAGTTCACTGACCTGCGGTGTCAAATTCATCCTCGAGCCTGTGCATCGTTCGCTAACACCTGTCAGCAAATTCTCAGGGTCTTGCCCGTGACCTGTGGATAAAGCCCGATTCATTCATCCAGAACTGTGGATGAACCTGTGGAAACTGTGGATAACTCGAGTTTTTAAGTGGCGGAGGTCACATTATTCGAACAATGCAGGTGAACGCGGTGGAGGTTCGATCACAAATCGGGAGTGAATCCATTTGCTGCCGTTACCGATACGGCGTGACAGAATCGAAGTTGTGAGTGTCGTTCAGGTCTGCGCCCGGTGCGCCGCACGCTGGCCTGTCGTCGGCGGCCCGACGCAGTGGTGCCCGCGCTGCAGCGGCGTCCTGCTGATCCCCACCCGCACCGAGATCTACCAACCGCCCAACCGCCGTGGCTTCCGCTGGATCGCGCGCTCCCCGTCCGACCCCCGCGGCGTGGGGGACGCACCAGTGCGTCGTAGCTTCTCCACTCCGCGCTACGACGCTGTCCCGCGGTGGGGACTCCAGGACGTCGTCGACACCTCACCGGTGCCGCCCTCGCGAGCGGACCGGATGGCCGACCGAGTCGGGCCGTTGCTGACGCTCGCAACGATCCTCTACGGACTGGCGGTGTTCGCCGAACTGGGCAGATACGCGATCCTGGTCCGCAACCGCACCAGGCTGATCCCGCAGCCGCTGCTCACGGTCTCCGACGCCGCCGTGTACTTCACTCAGTTGGGTGGACTGCTGATCTCGGTCTTCGCGGCAATCGCCGCTGTGTGCTGGCTGCTTCGTCGGCGTCGTGAACACTTCGCAGGCGTCCGGGAATCCGATCCACGCATAGCGTCGGAAGTTGTCGTCGGCTGCGCTGTGCCGATCCTCAACCTGGTGATGCCGGCCGTTTATCTCTTCGAGTTGGTCCGCCGCGATCCGCGCGGAACCCTGCTGGTCAAGATCTGGTGGGGCTTCTGGGGATTCAGCGCTCTGCTGCTGGTGGTCAACGCGTACTGGCGATCACGCCCGGGGATTCAGGCAATGGCCGACGGGGTTCTGCTGAACGCTTTCATCGCACTGATCGCTGCCGTCACCGCGGCGTTGACACTCGTCGTGATCCGCCGGATCGAGCGCAAGAGCTGGCGCGGTGAACCGGAATCGGAAACCCGGTGGGTGCCAGTGCCGCGCTCGGTGCTGGAAGAAAAGACGGTGCTGGAAGAGAAGACGGTGCTGGACGAGAAGGAGACCGCTGCCCTGTGAGCCCAGATCGTCGAGGTCCACTCGTCGTTGCGCACCGAGGTGCGTCGGCTGCGCGGCCGGAGCACACCCTCGCCGCCTACGAACTGGCCCTCGAGGAGGGTGCCGACGGGCTCGAATGCGACGTCCGGCTCACCCGCGACGGACACCTGGTCTGCGTTCACGACCGCAAGGTCGACCGCACCTCCAGCGGGACGGGGATCGTCAGCGAGATGACGCTCGATTCGCTGAACGCTCTGGACTACGGGTCGACGAGCGAACCGGCCGAACTGCTGACTCTCTCCGACCTCATCACCCTCGCTCTGGATTTTGCGCGCCCGGTGAAGCTGTTCATCGAGACCAAGCACCCCGTGAGGTTCGGCGGATTGGTCGAAGCCAAACTCCTGGCGGAACTGCACCGCTTCGGGATCGCGTCGCCGCCGTCGGCCGATCACTCGCGGGCAGTGGTCATGTCTTTCTCGGCTAGTGCGGTCTGGCGAGTGCGTCGTTCGGCACCGCTGCTGCCGACGGTCCTGCTCGGTGACGCGTCGCGGTACCTCGGCGGCGGTGCGTCGACGGCTGTGGGCGCTACGGCGATCGGGCCGTCGATCAAGGCTCTGCGCGAACATCCCGATCTGGTCGATCGGGCCGCTGCTGCGGGTCGCGCGACGTACTGCTGGACCGTCGACGACAAGGCGGATGTGGACCTGTGTCGTGAGCTCGGGGTCAGTTGGGTTGCCACCAACCATCCCGGGCGCACGAAGCAATGGCTGGGCAGCGTGTAGATTTTGCCCTCGTGGCCAAGAAGAGCAAAAGAAACAGTGGACCGAAGCAGGGCAGCGCACGCGCAGAGAAGCTGGCGGCACGCCAAGCAGAGCGTGAAGCCGCTGCCGGCGTAGTCAGCCGCCCGTTCGAGGGCCTTGCCGCCGAGTGCGATCTGGTTGCGCTGCGCGAATTCGTTCCGTCCGCCACGGCTCCGTTGCCGGTCATCGGCTCCGACCGTCCCGTCACGTTGGCAACGGTCCTCCCCGGCGCTGTTGCCGCACTCGTCCGCGACGAGGGCGAGACGGCCACAGGATTTGTCGGTGTCCAGGTTCAGGCGCACTCGGCCGACCTCGGCGCAGACCTCGCCGCTTCGGTGAACTGGATCAAGGACGCGGCCCCCGGCGACGCGCTTTCTGCCGCGAACCCCGATTCCGAGACCCCCGCAGTCACCGCTGTCGTCGATCCCTCGGCCCTGCTCGACATCACCGTGCACCAGAACTTCAACTGGTGGATCCCCGAGGGCGTCGAAACCGATCCCGAGGTTGCCGCCACCGTGCAGCACGCCAACTCGGCGATCATGCCCTCTGCACGCCTCGAAGGCGACGGCCTCGTTGCCGCGTGGTGGGTCGACGCCGGCGAGAAGGCGCACCTGCGTTGGGTTCGTCCCGAGAGCGAAGACGACCTGATGCTCGCGCTGGCGCGCGTGCACGCGACCGGTGGACTGCATCTGGGTGAGGGCTCGCGCTACGCAGGCTCGTTCCGCACCCACGGCCTGTTGGTTCCCGTCTTCGACCTCGACCGCGAAAAGCATGCAAACGAGTGGGTAGCGGCAACCGTCGAGCTCGGTGAGCGTCTTGCCGAGGCTCTGGCCGTCGATGCTCCGCTGACCTCGGCCGAGCTTCGCTCGCGCGACGGACTTCGTGGTCGTCAGGTCACGCTGCGCTGATTTTTTCGCCCGAACTATAGGCGTTACGCGAAGTTACGGTTAATGTTGGTGACATGACCTTGTCGCATGACATCTCCGGTAGTGGTCCCACGCTTGTGCTCGTCCATGGCATCGTCCATCGACGGCAGGCGTGGGATTCGCTTTTGGACCAGCTGACGCCGTACCGCCGCGTCGTCACCGTCGACCTGCCGGGTCACGGAGAGTCGCTGCTGCCCGAACTCGGTCCGGACGTCATGGGACAGCTGATCGACGATGTCAGTGAGTTCGTCAAGGAAGTGACGCCGGCGGGGGAGCGTGCCCACGTCGCGGGAAACTCCCTCGGCGGCTGGATTGCCCTCTCGCTGGCAGCGCGCGGAGATGTCGCGTCGGCGACAGCTCTTTCGCCGGCCGGGTTCTTTGTGAATCACCTCGATCAGGTGCGAGCGATCAACACGTTCCGTGCACTGCGCGGCACGGCCAAGCTCATGGGTGACGGATTGCCACGCGCATTGCGGTACAAGCTGATTCGCTATCCGGCGCTCGCCGCGTTCTTCGCTCATCCGAGTCATGTCGGTTATGCAGCGGCGTTGGCCGACTGCCGTTCGCTCGTGTCGAACGAACTCGTCGATCTCGGTCTCGAGATGGACTTCGTGCTGCCGCCCATCGTGGATCCCACTGTGCCGGTGACGGTTGCGTGGGGTCGACGCGATCTCATCCTGCCCGTGTATCAGGCGCAGCGCGTGAAAAAGCCGTTCCCGCAGGCAAAGTTGATGGTTCTGCCCGGCCTGGGGCACGTACCGATGACAGATGCCCCCGAGCTGATCAGTTCGATCCTGCTGGCAGGAAGCGAACCGTTCGGCTCGAGGGCAAAATCCGTGAGTGCTGCAGGCTAGATGGTTCCGCCGGCTGCGCTCGGTGCACCGGTGGTGTCACCGACGGTGCTCATCTCGCGGGACACGAAGTCTTCGAGGTCGAACAGGTTGGCGCCTGCGCGGTCCGCGATGGTGAGAAGTGTTGTCATGCTTGCAACTTCCTCGACCTGCTCCTTGAGGAACCACTGCATGAACTGCTCGCCGAGGTAGTCGCCTTCTTCGCGGGCAGTGCTCGCGAGCTGGACGATTTGCTCGGTGACCGTCTTCTCCTGCGTCAGCGCGAGAGCGATGGGCTCGCGGGCATCCTTGAAGTCGGCCTTCGCGGCGTCGACGCCGGTGAGTTCGACATTGATGTCGCGATCGAGGAAATACTGAACGATCATCATGGCGTGGTTACGCTCTTCCACAGCCTGCTTGTAGAAGTGCTTTGCCAGCTGTGGCAGATCCGCATTGTCGAAGTAAACCGCTGTCGCGATGTACTGATGCGAAGCGTTGAACTCGTTGCGAATCTGGTCTCGGAGTAGTGCGTGGAATTTGGTCATGTGAGTCTCCCCAGAAGTCATGAATTCCAAGATAGTGCAGGTCAGAGGCCCTGTCATCCCAGTATGACCTTATTGTGGTAAGCGTTCCCAAACTAAAGAAGACCTAATTTTTCTTCGAATTCGGTGAGGTTATCGAGCCCGGTGAATTCGAATGTTTCATTTAGGAATGTCCATTTCACCAGGCGAGTTCCGCGCATTTACCGTCGCTTCCCTGTAGTTCCACCTGTACGGTGGCGTGCCCCAGTTCGAATACCTCGGCAAGCAAGGTTCGGGTTGCTGCGAGCACCGTTGTGGGATCGGCGTCACTGACCGCGGTGACGTGAACGGAAGCAACTTCCATCCCCGAGGTGAGTGTCCAGACGTGCAGATCGTGCGCGTCGACGACTCCCGGCAGAGCGTTGATCTTCTCGATGATCGAGGTGACGTCGATGCGGTCGGGAGCCTGCTGGAGGAGGATGCGAACGGCGTGGCGGCCCAGGTTGAAGGCACGTGGCAAGACGAAGAGGCCGATCGCGACGCAGATGACGGGGTCGGCGTAGCGCCAACCGAACGCGAGCGTGACCAAGCCGCTGACCAGGACGCCGATGGACCCGACCATGTCCGCCATGACTTCGAGGTAGGCGCCGCGGATGTTGATGCTTTCCTTCGCGCCGCTGCGCAGCATGAGGAAGGCGATGACGTTCATCGCCAGACCGACGACGGCGACTGTCGCGACGGGAAGGCCGGGAACCTCGGGCGGATCCGTGAAGCGGCTGGCGGCCTCGTAAAGCACCCACCCGGCGACTGCGAAGAGCAGGATCGCATTGGCCAGTGCCGCAAACACTTCCGTGCGGTACATGCCGAAAGTACGGTCGGGGCGCCGGGCGGCACGCTGTGCGACGAGGATCGCGGCGAGCGCCATGAAGATGCCGAAGATGTCTGTGAACACGTGCGCCGAGTCCGAGAGCAGGGCCAGTGACGAGGTGAAGAGGCCGACCGTCACCTGCAGCACGAAGGTCACCAACCCGAGGCCGGCGGCGATCCACAGTTTGTTGACATGCTTGCCGCTGTTGCTGGTCGCAGCCTCGGCGGGGGAGATTCCGTGCCCGTGTCCGTGTGACATCGAAGGTCCTTTCGTCGACGCCAGCCTAGACACATATGCATATATGCGCAATAGTGCATGTCTTAAAAACTATGCAACATAGTTGTAAGGTGGCGGCGTAGACCTTCATTTGTCATCGACGCGAGGACCGAGAAGTGGGAAGACATCGAAAATCCGAGCCGATCAGACCCGGCGGGCGCATGGCCGCGGTTTCCGTGGCGACGGGTGCAATCCTCGCGTCCGGCACTTCCATCGGGCACGCGTCGCCGCCGCCGATTGCAGTCGAGGATGCATCTGCGGTGTCGGCGCCGGAGATCCTCGACCTTGTCCGGCCGACGGATCTTGCTGGAATAGCCGAACAACTCGGCAAGACGCGACAACTCGAATCCGAGCGAGCGGCGCTGGCGTTCGAGGCCGAAAAGCCACAGGTGATGGCCCCCGTCAGCGGGACGATGACGTCCAACTTCGGTCCACGGTGGGGAACCACCCACTACGGTCTCGACATCGCGAACGCGATCGGAACGCCCATCGTGTCGGCGACCGACGGTGTTGTGCTCGAATCCGGTCCCGCCGTGGGATTCGGGCTCTGGGTCCGCATCCAGCAGGACGACGGGACCGTCGGCGTCTACGGACACATCAACGAGGCGCTCGTGGTTGCGGGTCAGAAGGTGCGGGCGGGTGAGTTGATCGCGACCGTGGGCAATCGTGGACAATCGACAGGACCACACCTGCACTACGAGGTGTGGCAATCTGACGGACAGAAGACCGATCCGCTCGCGTACCTGAATTCCCGGGGCGTGTCGTTCGGGGAGAAGACCACGGGCGACTGAAGTTCTGTCACGACGCGATGGAGGAGCAATGCAGGGGCTTGGCGGACTCGAAGCCGAGGTCATGGATGTGCTCTGGCAGTCCGACGACGCGCTCTCGGTCAAGGATCTGGTCGAGACCCTGGGTGAGCGTCGACAACTTGCGTACACCACCATCCTGACCGTCGTGACGCATCTCTACGACAAGGGCTGGGTGAGTCGTGAGAAGAAGAGTCGCGCCTACTTCTATCGGCCGAGTCGCAGCCGTGAAGAGGCCACATCCAGAGCACTGCGCGAATTGTTGGACAGCAGTTCCGATTCCGCTGCCGTGCTGTTGCACTTCGCCAAGACCATGACAGATGCCGAGAACGAGGCCCTGCGCCGGGGTCTTTCCGGGGAAGGTGTGCAATGACATTGGCGTTGCCGATGTTTCTCGGTGCGATGCTCGTGGGATTCCTGGTTCCGAGAGTGTTGCGAGCCGTTTCCTCGGCGTTGTCACCGGCGGTGCTGCTCGCGGCGTGGCTCGGCAGCATGGCGTCGGCTTTGTATCTCGCTCTCTCCGCGGTCTTGGTTCTGGTGTGGCCGAGCCACGCGCCGGTCGAGGGGCTGGTCGACGGTATCGCTCGGTGTTTCAGCGCCTTCGCGCACGGCACGAGTTCATGGGTGGGTGAACTGATCACCGGTACAGCCGTTGCTGTGGTGGGTGTGATCGCCGTTCGGATCGTGCTGGCCGGCCGCAAGCAGGCACGTGAGCACGCGAGGGTCCGAGATTTCCATCGTGATGTTCTCTCGATCGTCGCGCGCCGCGACAACTCGGAGTCCGACGTGTTGTGGTTGGATCATCCGCTGCCTATGGCGTACAGCGTCGCCGGAAAGCCTGGATTTGTTGTTGCGACGCAAGGCTTGTCATCCGCTCTCAGTGGAGGCGAGCGTGATGCTGTCCTCGCGCACGAGCGTGCACACCTGAGCGGCGGTCATCACCGAATTGTCGGTGCGTGCGAAGTCTTGGCCGCTGTTCTTCCGCGAGTGCCGTTGTTCGCGGCGGCACCCGCTGCCGTCGGCGCGATCGTCGAACTGTCGGCGGACAGACACGCCGCTCGCGTCACCAGCCCGGCTGCGGTGCGTTCCGCCCTTGCCGTGGTGTCGAAATCGCCGCTTCCTCAGCCGGACTGGAGCTTGAGCGATCGCGGCAGCGCGACCGCGGTGCGATTGAGTTCCCTGGTCGACGGCGACGTGGCGTCGCCTCGGCGACTGACCTGCGCGGTGGCGGCCTGTGCGCCGGCCGCTGTCACGACGGCCGTTGCCGCAGCCGTGACGGTGGCCGTCTCCGCGGGGATCTGCGCTGTTCTGACCTGATCATTCTCCCAAGGCCGAATCGATCTGGGCTTTCAACTGCTCGTAGCTCGGCATCTGGTCCAGCTTCACGTCGTTGAGGAACAGCGTCGGAGTACCTTGGACGCCGAGGCGTCGGCCTTCTTCGAAGTCGCGCTCGACCCGCTCGCGGACGCCGCGGCTGCCGAGGTCGGATTCGAATCGGGCCATGTCAAGTCCGAGATCTTGTGCGTAGGAACGGAACAGCGCCTCCTGTGATTCGGCGGATTCACCCCATTGCGACTGCGTCTCGTACATTCGCTTGTACATCTCGACGAATTTGCCCTGGCGAGATGCGGATTCGACGACCTGCGCCGCGAGAGTGCTGTTGGTGTGACTCGGAATCGGAAAGTATCTGATGCCGAACGTGATTCGACCCTCGTACTCCGCTCTGATCCGCTCCATCGTCGGGTACAGCGCGAGGCAGGCTTCGCATTCGAAGTCGAGGAATTCGACCAGGTTCACCTTGCCGTCGGCGGCCGAGGTCAATCGGTACGCGTCGTCGGTGAGGACGGCGGTGGATTGTGCTGCCCGATCGGCGTTCTCGTTGTCTGCCCGAATCGGATCGACGGTGATGAACGTGATCAGTGCTACCGCGAACACCGCGATCAGGGCGGCGGATATCTTCATGCTTCTGGACACTGCTGTGCACCTGTACCTTCCGTCGAATTCCTAAATACTATCCAACATAGTAGTTAGGTGTAGAGTCGACGGTACCCGCATGGAGACGAAGGAGGACCCGCCGGTGAAGCGTTCGTGAATGACACGCCGCCGCCGTCGATCGGGCAGATGCTGGAGTGGGATACCTCATCCCTCCCGCTTCTTCCTGCCCTGGGAGTTGTTCTTGCACTCTGGTATTGGACTGGCGCTCAGCGAGTTCGCGCGAGTGGGCGACCATGGCCGTGGCATCGGACAGCGTGTTTCCTCGGTGGGTGCCTGCTGCTGATCGCGGTGACCGGACTGAAGGTCGAGAGCTACGGCTACGAACTCTTCAGCGTCTGGATGTTCCAACACCTGACGCTCTCGATGGCGATCCCGCCGCTCTGGGTACTGGGCTCGCCGGGACTGCTGCTACTACGTTCGACGCCGCACCGAGGAATAGGAAAAGGCATTCTCGCGCTTGCCCTCTCGGCATTGCGCAGCCCGCCGGCGCGGTGGATGCTGCACCCCGGGTTCACGATCCCGGTATTTCTGTTCAGCTACTACGGGATCTACCTGTCGCCGATCTTCGACACCGTCTCGGCGTTACCGGCTGGACACGTCTTTCTCGAGATCTTCTTTCTCGCCAGCGGTCTGCTCTTCATCATGCCGGTGCTCGCCACCGGCCCACTGCCGGTGCGACAGAGCTACCTCGGCCGGTGTTTCGACCTGTTCGTGGAGATGCCGCTGCACGTGTTCATCGGCGTCGTACTCATGATGGCGACAAAGCCGCTGCTGACCACGTTCGTGGATCCGCCTCCGGAGTGGGGCGTGGACGTGATGCAGGATCAGCAGCTGGCGGGCGCCCTCGCGTGGTCGTACGGAGAGCCCGTCGCGCTGGTGGTGGTCGTGATCTTCGCGATGCGCTGGAACCGCGACGACAAACGGATGAATGCCGACCTGGACCGCCGCGCCGAGATCGACGGCGACAGTGATCTTGAGGCGTACAACAATTTCCTCAGATCACTGAACGCCGCCGAGCGGCCTGAGACTCGGTAGGCCGGTGGCCCTCAGACGCCGCCGCCGGCGGGCGTCGGCGCCATTGCGTCGGCAGCGGCCGGGGTGTTCATCTCGCGTGCGACAAATGTTTCGAGGTGGAACAGGTTGTCGCCGGCGCGGTCGACGATGGTGAGAAGTGTTGTCATGCTTGCCACTTCCTCGACCTGCTCCTTGAGGAACCACTGCATGAACTGCTCGCCCAGGTAGTCGCCGGTATCGCGCGCGGTGCGTGCCAGCTGCGTGATCTGCTCCGTGACCGTCTTCTCCTGCTCGAGTGCCAACTCGACCGGAGCCCGGACACTGTCGAACTTCGTCACGACGTCGTCGATGCCCGGAACGTCCACGTCGAGGTCGTTGTCGAGCAGGTACTGGATCATCATCATCGCGTGACCGCGTTCCTCGGTGGCCTGGCTGTAGAAGCGCGCGGCCATCTGCGGAAGATCGTGTGCATCGAAGTACACCGCTACCGCGATGTACTGCTGCGATGCAGTGAACTCGTTACGGATCTGCTGACGCAGCAGAGTGGTGAATTCGCTCGAGTTCTTCGCCTGTGTCATCCCAACAGGTTACTGGGTCGTCGCCGCTGAGAGGGAGCTACTTCTTGTCGAGCTGATCGATGACGAAGCCCACAGTTTCCGGTCGGTACCCGTAGACGAACGAGTCCTTTTCGCCGACGTACCAATCGCCGCACTGAAAAGAACTGCCCTTCTCGACCCCCGTCGGCCACCACTGTGCGGACAACGATGCGGGACGAGTTTCGACGGTGGGTCGTGCGATGCAGCTGTTGTGATCTATCTCCGCGATGTTCGCAGTCATTCGCAGGATGCGTTCGTTGCCGGTGGTGCGGATGACCTCGTCGATACCCGTTGCGCCGGCGGGAACCCAACTCGGCAGTGTGTCGATTCCGTTGGATGCTTGTGCAAAAGAGAAGGTTTCGGTTTTTTTGTACGCCTTGGAGTCGTCGAACTTCTCGAAGGTTCCGGAGCAGGACGTCACGAGTGCAGCAGCTCCGACGGCGGCGGCAACGACGGCGAGAGTGCGGAATCGGCGGTATGTTGTGTTCATACCTTCACGGTATTTTTCGGCCGCCGATTCCGCGTCCTGCCGGAAAGCGATTTGTTCGCCGGGCTTGTCCTCCCGCGGTACTACCGGAACTCAGGGCGATTACCCCGTGGTGATCAGATCCTGTGGAATCTGCTGATCGTTGGCCAGGGCGTCGAAGAACTGCGAAGCGCGCGCCTTGTCCCACAACAACACGTTGCCCGAACCGTCCACGTCCTCGAAACCGGCGACCGGAACCGTCGTGGTGGTCATCCCGCCGCGAAGCGCCCAGGCGAGTGAGGCCAGATTCCAGATGTGATCGCCTTCGTCGACCTGTAGAGATTTGGCGGTATCGGAGACGAGTGGCCACAACCGGAACGGATTGAGGAACGTGGTCGGACTCGTCGCCTTCGACAGCAACGCCGACATGAACTGGCGCTGGTTGTTCATGCGGTCGAGGTCGGCGAGCGCCGTCGCGCGAGTTCGCACGAACCCGAGTGCGTCCGAACCCTTCAAATCCTGGCATCCGGCGGGGAGGTTGATCCCGGCCAGCGGATCGTCGATCGGCTGTGCCAGGCACACGTTGACGCCACCGACGGCGTCGACGATGCCGGCGAACCCGCTGAATCCGATCTCGGCGTAGTGGTCGATGCGAAGCCCCGTTGCCTCTTCGACGGTCTGCACCAGCAATGGAGCGCCACCGAAGGCGAAGGCGGCGTTGATCTTGTCCGACCCGTAGCCGGGAATCGGAACGTACGAATCGCGAGGGATGCTGACCATCGTCGTCTTCCCACTTTTGGGGACGTGGACCAAGATGACCGTGTCAGTGCGCTTGGGACCGGTGTCGCCGCCCGTCGCAAGGGCTTGCTCCTGCTCGGGGGTGAGCCCCTCACGACTGTCGGAGCCGACGATCAGCCAGTTCGTGCCCGGAGTATCGGCGACGCGTCCCGCGTAGTCGGGCAGCGCGTCGATTCGATTGAGGGAACTGTCGACGTAGTAGATCGCGCCGGCCAGCGCGAGCAGCAAGACCAACAACGTGATGCCGATACGTTTACCCCAGCTACGACGCTTGCGGGGGCGTCGCTGCTTCGGAGGTTCGGGAGGGCGCGGCGGGGCGTTCGGCGGGGTTCGGCGCGGCGGTGCGGGCGCATACTTCGCCTGGCGCTGCGGATCCTGACGCGGCGGGCCCTGCCTGCGCGGGTCGTCCTGAAACGGTTGCGGGCGCTGGGTCGGCGCCCAGTCCTCACGCCTGGGCTGCTGCGGCGCTTGTGGTGGGACCTGTGACCAGGCCTGATTGGCCGGATTCTGCTGCTGCGGGCGTCCGTCGCGGCGAATGACCGTCGGCCCTTCCGGCGGCATCGGTGGACGCCGCTGCGGGGGTGGGCCCTGACGGGGTGGATTCTGGCGTGGAGGGTTCTGCCTCGGAGGCATCGGTCCACGCGGAGGTGGCCCTGGCGGCTGGCGCCGCGGAGGGCGCTGAGGATATTCGGAGTCGCCGGTCACCAGTTCACGGTACCGGTCACGGCAGCCAGGAGATGTGATCGCGCAGGAGGGCGTAACCGATGAACGCCACCATGTCGATGAGAGCGTGGGCGATGACCAGCGGCCAGAGTTTCCCGGTGCGCTGCCAGTACCGGCCGAACACGAGCCCCATGATCACGTTTCCGACGCCGCCACCGAACCCCTGATAGAGGTGGTAACTGCCGCGCAGGAGTGACGACGCGAGCAGTGATTTGTTCTCGCTCCAACCCAGCGTTCGGAGGCGAGTGATCAGGTAGGCGACGACCAGCACCTCTTCGGCACCGGAGTTCGCGATCGCGGACAGTACGAGGATCGGCACTCGCCACCAGTGATCGTCGAGCGCGCTGGCCTGGACGGTGAGGTTGATGCTCAGTGCCTGAGCCACGAGATAGAACAGCAGACCGGGGAGACCGATCACAGCGGCGAGGCCGAATCCCGGAGCGATGTCGCGCCCGAATCGAGGCTTGGGGGTCAGTCCCGCAGCACGTGGACCGATCCCCGAACGCCACAGTAGATAGAGTCCCAGCGCTGCCCACGCGAGAAGCTTTGCGACGCCCAGCAATTGGCGCGCCAGGTCGATCCAGTCGATGGCGGCCCGTGACGGGTTGAGTGCAACCGTCTGATCCGAGAGCGCAACCGGCGTCGCCAAGGATTCGGCGAGTGAGAGGATCCCGGACAATCCGCTGAGTCCGAAGGTGACCAGCAGGACGATCGTGATCTCGATCCAGACTCCGCGTCTGGCGGCCGGATCGAGGGCCGGGCCGGCCGGGACGGGAGTCGGCGGCCGTAACCAGGTGCGGACGGTTTCGCGGGCATTCACCCGCGCAACGCTAGCCGTTTGATGCGCCGCCCGATCGGAGGCCGTTGAGGAAAGGGCACCCGACCAGCATGCGGATGGCGCGGCTCAGCGCGGGAGCGTCGTCGACGGGGTTGGCGAACGGCATCCACACGTCGCGGTCACCGGTGTGATCCTCGACCCGCAGGCGAAGTCCGTAGCGGTCGATGCCGAGTGGGCGAACGCGTCCGGTGCGCATGTACGGGGGAAGCTTGCGCACGAGCAGGTCCACGAGGTCGCGGTGGTCTTCGTCGAGATGCTGCAGCCATGCGGTCTCCATTTCCCAGAAGGGATCGGGGCTGGCGTTCAGCAGTTCGTCCACGGCGACGGGTTCTGCCCCCGTTGAATCAGCGACTACAGCCGAGGCCAGGCTCAAGCGAAGGAGGACCGAGGTGTGGCCGATGTCGAGGAGCCCCGGGTGTGGATGTTCGGATGCGACGTCGTCGGCGAGAACGCGTGCCTCGTAGTCGGGCACGGCGTGCAACGAGCCGCGAAGCCACACGAGGGAGCGCACGGGCTCACGCAGCCGCAGTGGTGCGTGATCGGTGATCTCGAGGACGGCAGGCAGGCCGCCGCCGCCGGAGTTCCAGGCCAGAGCCGCAGCAGCGGAGGCATGTGGGACTGCAACGACGACGTCACCGTTCGAACGCAGGTGATGCACCGACGTGACGGTGGGATCGCTGCCTTCGATGGCGAGAACTGCGTCTTGTGCGCGCACACAGGCGCTGCGGACGCGTTCGGCGGTGGACGGGCCGGTGCTGGTCTTCGTTGCCATGCTGCCCCCTTGGCGGGTGTTCTCTCGAACTCCATCGGATGATGAGGTAACCCTAACCTAAGGCGCTTCGGTGTGAATCGCAAGACTTTTGCGCAACTCGCGTGGAATCCGCCGCCTGCGCCGGGGTTACGGTTTGTCTGTGGCCATTCCTCTCTCACTCGGGCTGCCCGCCCCGAGAAACTCGCGCGGACTCCTCGAAGCACTCTTTCTCCCGGTTGTTCCGGCGTCGGTTCTGATCGGTGGCGAAGCAGCAGGCCGGGTTGTCGTCCGTCTCGATATCGATCCGGAAGAACTGCGTGCGGACACGGAAGCGTCGTACGAGGCCGTCCGTTTCGACGTCGACGTCACCACCGACCAGATCGACGACGCGATCGCGCTGCGCCTGCCCGCTCCGCTCGCTGTGTATGTCGACGGCGGCGAAGAGGATCTGACACCCGCCGAAGCGGCGCTGCGTCTGTGCGAAGGTGGCCGGATCCCCGGACTCGCCGCCGGTCTTACGCCCACCGAAGTGGCTGATTTCCTGGCGGTACTCGCGCACGAGTCCGTCGGTTTCGTAGCCCGCGCGGCCGACGGCGACGAGGTGATCGCCCTGCTGTGTGGCACCGTCGCTGCACTGCGCGGCGACGACGTGCGCGCCGCGATGGTCGATCCGAAGCCGGAAAAACTTGCCGCGCTGATCCCCGAAGCCGCGTCGGCCATGCGTGAGGTGCTGCTCACGATCGAGGTCGCGGATCTGCCTGCAGTGGAAACGGCTTTGCGTGCCGCGGGTTTGCAGTGACCGGCGTGGGTCGGTGCGTAATCTTTTAGGCGTGCCAAGAATCGCGTATTTCGGTCCGTCGGGAACCTTCACGGAGATAGCTCTCGCCCAGTTGGAGGCTGAGGGCGCGTTCGGCGAAACCGTCGAGCGAGTACCGGCAGGCAGTCCGCCGGCGACTCTCGACATGGTTCGCGACGGTTCCGTGGACGGAGCCGTGGTTCCCTTCGAGAACTCGGTGGAAGGCGGCGTAGCTCCGACGCTCGATTCACTCGCTCTCGGTTCGCCGCTGCAGATCGTCGCCGAAACCGATCTGGACGTGAGTTTCTCCATCCTGGTTCGGGCCGGGACCACCGCCGATCAGGTCCGCACGATCGGCGCGTACCCGCATGCGGGCGCGCAGGTCCGCGGATGGATCGCCGAGAACCTGCCCCAGGCCGAGGTGGTGCTGGCGTCGTCCAACGCCGGTGCGGCCCTGGATGTGCAGGCCGGAACCGTCGACGCCGGTGTGTCCACGGCTTTGGCAGGTCAGATGCTCGGACTCGACAGCCTGGCGGACAACGTCGCCGATGTAGGCGGCGCCCGCACACGTTTCGTGTTGGTCACCAAGCCGGCCCCGGTTCCGGCGCGGACCGGTGCCGATCGCACCGCGCTGGTGCTTCACCTCGACAACGCTCCCGGCTCCCTGGTGCGTGCACTCTCCGAATTCGCCGCTCGCGGTATCGATCTGACTCGGATCGAATCACGGCCGATGCGAACGGAATTGGGCACGTACCGGTTCTTCGTGGACTGCGTCGGACACGTCGAGGACTCGCTGGTGGCCGAGGCGATGCGTGCGCTGCATCGTAAATCCGGAGTCCGCTTCCTGGGGTCGTGGGCGACAGCGAATTCGACCGGGCCACAACCTCCTTCGGACGAAGAAGCGATTCGGTGGATCGACGAACTCAAGCATGGAGGGGGAGAACGATGACCGGAAGGCTCATCCTCGTTCGGCACGGTCAGACGGAGGCGAATGTCGCCAAACGTCTCGACACCGCACTACCCGGAGCAAAGCTCACGCCGGAAGGGTTGGCACAGGCCG
The DNA here is from genome assembly GCF_019266085.1 of Rhodococcus sp. FH8. Taxonomy (NCBI): domain Bacteria; kingdom Bacillati; phylum Actinomycetota; class Actinomycetes; order Mycobacteriales; family Nocardiaceae; genus Rhodococcus; species Rhodococcus sp. FH8. The sequence goes on from NZ_LPNQ01000077.1 coordinate 149,106, forward strand.
AGACGTTGGGCATCGGCCTGGCTTCGGCGCCGCCGCTGGCACTCGTATCGTCGTTGGCTTTGCGTGCCCGGCAGACTGCAGGTTTCGTGGAGCAGGCCGCCGGCGTATCCCTGGATGTGCGGGACGGATTGCACGAGGTGCAGGCCGGTGACCTCGAAGATCGTACCGACGAGGCCGCGCACCGACTGTTCATGGAGACGTTCCATCACTGGCACACCGGCAACCTCGGCGCTCGCATCCCCGGTGGTGAAACGGGATACGACGTCCTGGAGCGATACGTCCCCGTCGTCAATGCGCTGCGCGAAGAATTTCTCGAAGGCTCACGAGACGGCGGCGACATCGTCGTGGTCAGTCATGGTGCAGCGATCCGTCTTGTCGCAGCCCAGCTTGCCGGTGTCCCCGGTCTGTTCGCAGCCAACAACCACTTGGCCAACACCGAGACTGTCGAACTGTTGCCTTCGGTCGACGGCGGTTGGGAGTGCCTGCGCTGGGGAACCGTCAACCCGCCGTTCGAGCACCGACTCATCCCCGGTGCCGACGACGTGATGGGCTGACGGCCGGCGTCACCACCAACCGGTCTGGACGCTCAGTTGGCGCCCTAGTTCAGCGGACAGCGTTCTCACGTAGCTGGCTGTCAGGTGGTGGGAATCGTGATACACCAACACATTTCCCTCCACGACGCGGCACAGCTCCGGTCCGCACACGCCGTCGCTGAGGTCGAGTAGACGGACGTTGGTCAGATCGCCGATTGCCGACGGCGCCGGATTGACGTCGCTGAGCATTTCGGACCGTGGCATCGCGCAGTGATCGGGTGACGTGGTTGTCGCCAGACAGTCGATCGCGCGGTAGGCGACGCCGTCGTGGTGCAGCCAGGGGGTATCGCGGATGGCGAGTACGTCGATACCGTCGCGCTCCAGTTCCTCCCACACGTGTACGTAAGACTCGGGCGTCACGTCGCCAGGGCCGTCGGAACTCGGCCTGGTTGCCGTCGTGAACACGAAATCGGGTGAGGCGTCGGCCAACTCGGTCAGTACTCCACGCGACCAGTCGACGCAATCCGGATAGTCGTTGTCCGACAACGTCTGCATGGAGTCGATGGTGAGCGGGCAGCCCATCTTCAGATACGTGTCGACGCGGAACCCGTGACTCTTGCCGAGTTCGTCGAGCGCAGTGAGCCAGTGCTCGGAGTGCGAACCACCCGCGAGCGCGATGGTTCTGTCTGCATCGGCGTCGCCGTAGGTGCAGTGGACGACGTCCCGCTCGAGAAAATCGGCGATACAGCCGTCGAGCGTACTGGCCGGAAGGTCCAGTGGCGCATCGAAGATCGAGGGAACCATCGACGCCTTAGGTACTTCGGCACCGTCGGTGAGCGCGAGTGCGCCGGGATGGGTCGGGAGGTCGAGGGTGTCGACTGCCCGCTGGCCCGTCGTCTGGCTGCTCGCGTACGACTGCCAGGCGACCGAAGCGGCGAGGACCACGGCAGCGGTGACGACGCAAGCCAGGACGGTGTACCGGCGCGAGCGGCCTCCGCGCTCCACCGGAACCTCGACCAGGCGCCGGAGTGCAAGCGCCCCCGCGACGGAGAGGGCGATGATCAGTGCCCCGCCGAGCAGGCCGGCTTCGGGGCGTCCGGTGATCACGAGTGCAAACACCAGAATCGGCCAGTGAATCAGGTACAGCGCGAATGCGAACGAGCCGAGCCACGTCAGTGCCGGATGGGCAAGAGTCTTCGACGTCCAAGGCGTGTCGTCGCCGACTCCGGACAGGATCAGCGCAAGAGTGGCCAGCACCGGCACCAGCGCCCACGGGCCGGGGAACTGCTGGGCGCCGTCGAGCACTATGCCGCACAACAGGATCGACGAAAGCCCCGCCCAGCCGATCGTTGCTCTGACCGAGAACGGCAGGGATGCGATCTGCCGACTGCGTGTGCTGGTCATCAGAACGGCCAGCAGACCACCGAGGGCCAATTCCCACAACCTGGCGCCGGAGTCGTAGTACGCCCAGGCTTGGTGACGCGAAGATTTGGCGAGTGCGTAGAGAAAAGATCCTGCGGTCAGAACCAGAAGGGTGACCGCGAGTGACGGGCGGAAATAGTTGGGATTCACGCGTGAAGCGACATAAGCGATCACGGAGACCAGTGCGATGGCCAGGAGATAGAACTGACCTTGTACGGCCATCGACCACAGGTGCTGCAGGGGAGTGACCGAGCCGTCGGCGGCCAGGTAGTCGCTTGCGGTGCTGGCGAGCTGCCAGTTCTGGAAGAACCCGAGCACCGCGATCAGTTGATCGCCCAGATCGGCCCAGCGTGTGCGTGGCAGCAGCAACGCGGTCCCCAGTGCGGTCAAAATGCTGACCACCGCGATCAGGGGGAACAGCCGCAGAAACACCCGCCGCAGTGCCGGGACCGGGTTGAGTGAACCCCCGGCTTCGGCGCGTCGAACCAGTGAGCCGACGAAGAAGTATCCGGACAGAACCAGGAAGACGTCCACCCCGCCCGATACCCGTCCGAACCAGACGTGGAATACGACCACCAAACCGATGGCGAGGCCACGCAGTCCGTTCAGGTCTTGTCGGTGCGGTGTTGTTGCCCGTTCTTCGTTCGGCCGGTCGATCGTGGCGACCGAGCCTTGTTCGCCCGGTGACGACGGTTGACGCGAGAACTGCATGCTGAAGTAAGGCTCCGGGCGTTGAAGGGACGCCCCGAGGTTACCCGGAAGTCTCCGGCGCCGATTCCTCGAGTTCAGTTACCAGAGCGTTCACGGCTTGTCGGAGGCGATGGGGTGTTCCGGAACTGATGGACGTCCATTCGGTGCCGTCGGCGGCCCGAGTGGTCGAACCGACCAGCCGACCCGACAAGGTGTCGTACACAGTCACTGCGCCGGTCATGAGCGTCGTCGCTCCCAAACTGTGTGGTATTCCGACCAATTCGGCGAAGGCGGTGCATGTGACGATTGCGCTACCCAGTTGGCGCGCGTCGTCTTCGGGTATCCCGGCGTTGATCAAGGCCGAGCTCACGCTGTCTGCATCCGGGCCGACGCCGAATGCCAGGCTGAGCATCTCGGTCGGTGCGTTGATCACGGCAATCGGCATTGCTTCGGCGCTGCCGAGCGCGGTGACAACGGGTGCAGTCGGTTCGGCGGTGACGCTGCGCAATGCGAACGAAGAACCGGTTGAAGTTGCTTCGACACAAAGGAACTCGCCCTGCGCGACGCAGAGGCGTGAAATCCCTCCACCGACATGCCGACGCAGCGCCAACTCCCACTTGGGGTGGGTCAGGACGCGCAGGCGGGCACTGAGGTCGTGATGGATCTCCCCGCCGGGGAGGAGATCGCGCTCGGAGAGTGAATCTGCCGCGGACTGCATCGCCGTACGGTGAGCGCTCGCACTGCCGTGAACCGTCGCGCCACCGAGAACCACGGGAAGCGCATCGAGTCCGAGTCGCTCACGTACATAGTCGATTTCGTCCTGTGACAGGGCGACGACAGGTAAATTCCACCCCTCAGGTGAGGTGCCGAGATCCACCATCAATGCTCTGCAGTTTCGAGTGCGCCACCGATCACGGACGGGATGACTGTTCGGCCGTCGGCGAAGTGCTCGAAGTGCTTCAGGTAATCGGGTGTGTCGTGCTCGGTCTCGTCTTCAGATTGGGCCGCATGACGGCCGCCGGCGATCGGCGCAGATCCGCCTGCGGTTCGGGCCGGATCCACCTTGACGGTATGCGCGGTGCCCTGAACCGGCGAGGTCACGGGGTTCTGGCGCGTGGCGCTCTGGCCGGTGGAGGGATCAGGAAGAGCGTGCCGACCGGTGTTGCTGCTCGACGACGAGCCCGCGATTGCTCCGGCTCCTGTAGTCGCGGATGCTGCGCTGACCTGTGCCGGTGCCCGGCTTGCCCACGGGGTGCCGAACAGTGATGGTGTGGAAGCGCCGAGTCTTGCGCCGCCGAGTCCCGCGCCGCCCAGTCCGGTGAGTCCTGCTCCTGCCGTCGCGAGAGCTGATGCGGCAGTGGTGGCGCCTGTGACTGCGGTGGTGGTGGCGCTGGCTGCGGTGGCAACTCCACCGGAGATGGCACCGGCCTGTGAGGCAGCGGCGGCAAATACCGGGTTGGAAACTACGGATGCGACAGCAGCGGTGGCGGCGCGCACGGGATCCGCGATTGCGTCAGCGAGCGTGGATGCCGCTTGCACGACGGACTGTCGTGCGGCGCTGCCTGGGCTTTCGGCCGAAGCGGATGCCCCAGCTGTGGGTTCCGCGATGGACGGTGGTGAGTCGAAGTTCTGCTGCACGGCCAGGTGGGCCGTTGCGGCGTCGTACGTTTCCATTGTCACCGCCGCTCGAATTTTGAGAGCTTCTTCGGCAGCCTCGGCGGCGGCGGCACCGCCGACCAGGGCACCGCCGATGGAGTACGCGGCTACCTTTGCCGCTTGAACTGCCGCGATCTCCGCCAGCGACGGCATGGCCAGGGTGGCGACGGTGTAGGAACCGGACTGTACTTGGGCCTTACCTGCGGTTTCTCCCGCGAGCAACGCGGCCGCTGCAGCCCATTCCTGGAACGGTGCGAATTTGCTCAATGCGGCATCCGCTGCTTCTCCGGACCACCCGGTGCGAAGATCCGCCATCACGCGAGAGATGGACGCAGCGGTGTCGGTGAGTCCGGACGACACGGTGGACCAGGCTCCGGCCGCCACGCCGAGAGGGACCGGCCCGGCTCCGGCGACCAGTGCTGCGGAGTTGGGTGCTGCGCCCCGTGGATACCAGATGACGCCGGTGATGCCGACCATTGTTCTTCCCCCCAGGAAGTGTGACTGTGTTGCCGAGTTACCGAGTTCGATTTCTGTCGATCAGATCGGTGCGGCTGCCAGGCTGGACTTGGTGAGCTGGTCTTCGAGCTCGTAGGCAGCTGCATTCTTGCGCAGAGCTGCCGCAGCCGCGGTGAGCTCCTCGATTGCCCGATCGGTGGACGAGGCAAGGCTGCCCGAGATGGTGTTGAAGTAATTTGCCGCGCTACCGGACACTTCCTCGGATCCGGCTGGGAGAACGCGTAGCGTCGGCTGCGCAGTAGAGACGATTCCGCGCAATCGCGTCGCCGCAGACTCGAGTTCCAGTGCGGCGGCAACTAGGGCTTGAGGGTCGACGTGCATAGTGCCGAACTCCTTCCTGACCAGGGCGGATAAGTGGTCGGGAGGCCGTGCGCACAGCCGTCGATATTCCCCCCGCACATACTTTGATGCATACCGCCCGCTTTTGGTTCCCCCCGAAATCGGACGACTTTGTCCTCAGCCCCAGCCGAGTTCGTGCAACCTGTCTTCTTCGATGCCGAAGTAATGCGCGATCTCGTGGATGACGGTCACTGCAACCTCGTGAACTACCTCGTCCTCGGATGCACAGATATCGAGGATCGAATCGCGGAAAATTGTGACCGTGTCCGGCAGGTACCCGCCGTAATGAGAATCCCGCTCGGTCAGAGCGACGCCCTGGTACAAACCGAGCAGCCCCGGTTCTTCCTCGTCACGTGCTTCGACCAGCACCACGACATTGTCGATGGCCTTCGCAAGTTCCGGCGGAATCAGATCTAGTGCCTCGCCGACCAGTTCCTCGAATCGGTCGGGCGTCATAGTCACTGTCATGGCTTACGACGGCGGAGCTGCGCCGGGCAACGGCGTCGGCAACGACCGACCTTCCGGTGCAGCGGGTGGCGGAACCGGAGCGGCACCGTTGATCAGGATCTCGCCCTTGGCGCTTCCGGTGATCGCGGCAAACCCGCCGGTTTCGACCTCTTTGCCGATCGAACAATTGACTCGGCGGCTACCGGCCAACCAGCTTTCCAGTGAAATGTTGTCCCAGAACAGCGTCAGCGTCTTGTCGCGAAGTGCGTCTGCGGAACCCAGGTACTCGTTGGATGCCTGAGTACAGACGCCTTCGAGATAGCGGTCCTGATCTTCCACCGACGGCATCGCGCCGGGGAACTGAGTGCCGAGGTCGATCACCGAAATAACTTCGTATGCATGCGGTTTCGCACAGTCGACCGGATCGGTCGGGAGGTTCTGGTTGATGCCGATGCACGTGCCGACGTCCCACACGTTCGACTGGTCCTGATCCGCCACGCGGCCCGCGAACGGTTGAAGTTCGCCGGTCGTCGTCGAGAACTGCAAGCCGCAACGCAGTGCGCGCTCGCCCGAGGCCCAACCGGATTCGCTCGGGAACATCAGGCCGACGCTGAACTTGCCCTTGGGATCGAATTTCGAACCGAGGTAGGACATGACGATGGGTGTGCAGTGCTCGTCGCGGAGTTCGGCGAATCGAAGGGCGCCCGGGTACCGGGAACCGGGGCCGAACTCGGCGCCGGGGAACACCGACAGGTCGAGTGGACCGGCGACCTCGAAGCGATGCTCACTTCCGCACTGAACCTTCGACATGTCCGTGCGGTCCCCGCCCGACTCGGTCGCAGGCGTCCAGTTGAGGCAGTCTCCGGCCGCAGCCGCGGTGAAAGCGTCGTCGCGAGTAGATCCCGTCGCTGCGGGACCGCCACCACTGACACTGACCGAGGACGAGTCGTCCTTGTTCAATCCACCGGAAATCGCGATCGTTGCGATCGCGGCGACCACCGCACCTACCGCCACAGCAGCCAGGACCCGACGGGTGCGACTCGCGGAGACAGTTTTCTTCGCCGGCGTCCCCTGGGGATCGGCCGGATCTGGCGACTTCTCGATCTTGTCTTCGGACATCGATTCCATCATGCCTGTTGCCGTGGCGATATCGAACCTTCACTACAAAACTCACAATCGCGTCTGTGAGTATTTTGTAGTCATGAGCGAAAACACCCCACTCGATCCCGAGGCTGTCGAGCTGGCGGGCCGGCTCTTCGACATGGCACGAACCGGTGATGCAGCCGGGCTGGCGTCGTACGTCGATGCCGGAGTTCCCGTCAATCTGACCAACGAGAGTGGCGACACGCTCGTCATGTTGGCGGCGTACCACGGTCACGCTGACGCCGTCGTTGCCCTGATCGAGCGCGGCGCCGACGTCAACCGGCCCAACGACAAGAACCAGACGCCCCTTGCCGGAGCGGTCTTCAAGGGCGAGGATGCGGTGGTGAAAGCGCTGGTGAGCGGGGGAGCCGACCCGAAAGGTGGACACCCGACGGCGGTCGACGCGGCTCGGATGTTCGGACGCGAGGACTACCTGAGTCTGCTCGAATCGTGATCTCCCCCTCTCCGACGTGGACGTGACCGTCGGAGAGCTGCAGTGAGTGGGTAAAGTTCGAAGTCGTGATTGACCTCAAGTTTCTCCGTGAGAACCCCGAAATCGTCCGCGAGTCGCAGCGCACCCGTGGAGAAGATCCAGGACTGGTCGACGCTCTGCTCGAAGCCGACGCGTCCCGACGCGCTGCCGTTCTGACCGGAGACAACCTCCGCGCAGAGCAGAAGGCCTTCGGCAAGAAGGTCGGACAGGCATCTCCGGAGGAGCGTCCCGCGCTGCTCGAAGGTTCCAAGGAACTGGCCGCAAAGGTCAAGGAAGCCGAGGCCGCGCAGCACGAGGCGCAGGCCGCGCTCGACGCCGCACACCGTGCGATTTCCAACGTCGTACAAGAAGGTGCGCCGGCCGGCGGCGAGGACGATTACATCGTGCTCGAACACGTCGGTGAGATTCCGAAGTTCGACTTCGAGCCGAAGGATCACCTCGAGCTGGGCGAGTCGCTCGGCCTGATCGACATGGAACGCGGCGCCAAGGTTTCGGGTTCGCGCTTCTACTTCATGACCGGCTACGGGGCCATGCTCCAGCTCGGACTGCTGCAGTTGGCTGCGCAGAAGGCGATCGCCAACGGATTCACGATGATGATTCCGCCGGTGCTCGTACGCCCGGAAATCATGGCGGGTACCGGCTTCCTCGGTGCTCACTCGGACGAGATCTACCACTTGCAAGATGACGACCTGTACCTCGTCGGAACTTCCGAGGTGCCCATGGCCGGCTACCACTCGGGCGAGATCCTCGAACTGAACGAAGGCCCGAAGCGCTACGCCGGTTGGTCCTCGTGCTTCCGCCGCGAGGCCGGAAGCTACGGCAAGGACACCCGCGGCATCATCCGTGTCCATCAGTTCGACAAGGTCGAGATGTTCACGTACTGCCGTCCCGAGGACGCCGACGCCGAACACCAGCGTCTCCTAGGGTGGGAGCGAGACATGTTGGCAGCCATCGACGTTCCGTACCGCGTGATCGACGTCGCCGGCGGAGACCTCGGTTCTTCGGCTGCGCGTAAGTTCGACTGCGAGGCATGGGTCCCGACGCAGGGCACCTACCGCGAGCTGACATCGACGTCCAACTGCACGACGTTCCAGGCCCGCCGCCTCGGAGTTCGGTACCGCGACGAGAACGGCAAGCCGCAGACGGCCGCCACTCTCAACGGCACCTTGGCTACGACGCGCTGGATCGTGTCGATTCTCGAGAACCATCAGCAGGCCGACGGCTCGGTGCGAGTGCCCGAGGCATTGGTGCCGTTTGTCGGCACGGATGTGCTTCGCTGACACGCTGAACCAACACAATCAGGGCCGCGACGGACTCCGTCGCGGCCCTTTTCGTACTTTCGTACTGGTAGGTTTGGAACTTTTTCTGAACTGACGAAATATCAACTTTTTCCCGCCGATTGGCGCGGTGACCACCAAAAGCGTTGTCGATGGGCCGCTTTGGCGATAGTTTTGCGTTCAATCGAGTTTCCATACCCTGCCTTTCCATCCCGCGTCTGGTGATACGAGGGTGAGTCCGGGGTGAATTGGACAAGTGTCTTGCCAAAAGTAGTACACGTACTAGTTTTTTCGTTATGTTGTGACGGCGCGCACACGTTTTGTCCGAATCCACTGCTCATGTTTGCCCTTCCGAAGGAAGTGCCCATGCCCCAAATCTCTCAGTTGCGGCGATTCGCCGTGCCCATAACCGGAACCGCCATGGTCGCCGGAATGCTGCTGGTCGGCACGCCCGCGTCAGCTGCTATCTCGACCACCGGTTTCAAAACAGCGTGCGTTGCCGGATCGATTATCGGAGACGTCCACAAGGCCACCGACAACCTCATCACGGTCGACGCCCCGGCTTCTGTCCAGCCCGGCGAGACTTTCACCTACCGAATTCAGCCGAGCGGAACGTCATATCCGGACAAGGACTCCGGAGCGACTACTACGAACTTGTCACGTCTGAAAATCGACTATGCCATCCCGAGCAATGCGACGTACGTTTCCGCTACCGTCGTCGCAGGTACCTCCATCGGACTCGACAATGTCGCACCGAATGTTCTCAGAGTCAACGATTCTGGCAATGTCGACGGCAGCGGCGGGATCCTGCGGTTGTCAGGAAACAACCAGGTGATCGGCAACAGTCCGACGACGAGCACGAACTCGGAGGGTGGAATTCGAGTACCGAAGTCCAAGAAGAACCTCGATGGCTCGACAAACGGCAACGGAGACACGTGGTTCCGACTTCCCGCAGTCGACGTAACAATGGTCGCTGGTGCGACGGGAGTGATCCAGCCGAAGGTGAGGACCGCGGGTGCGGCCGGCAACCTCGGTGCCAGCGAAAACTTCAGCACTCAGCTCGCAAAGGCGAGTTTCCTTGGTACACAGTGGGCTCCGACCCGGTGCTCGCCTCGCGAGAACAAGGACACCACGCCTCTCAACGCTGGTGCAGGTCCACTCGCGACGATCAGCATTGCTTCGGCTCCGGTGGATGTCGAGACCACGACGTCACTCTCGGTTCCGGCTACTGCCATCACAGGTACGGCGGTTGATCTGACGGCCACCGTGGCTCCGAACAACGCTGTCGGCACGGTGCAGTTCAAGTCGAACGGCACGGCGATCGGCACTCCGGTCACGGTGACTGGCGGTGTTGCGACATTGAGCCATGCGTTCGATGCTGCTGGTGCGCAGAGTGTTACGGCTGATTTCACTGCTGGTGCAGGATTTGTGAGTTCGTCGGCGTCGGCTCAGACGGTGACCGTTTCTGATCCGGCTCCGGTGGATGTGGAGACGACGACGTCGCTCTCGGTTCCGGCGACTGCCGTCACGGGTACGGCGGTTGATCTGACGGCGACGGTTGCTCCGAATACTGCTGTCGGTACGGTGCAGTTCAAGTCGAACGGCACTGCAATCGGTTCCCCGGTCGCGGTGAGTGGCGGTGTTGCGACTCTGTCGCACGCGTTCGATGCTGCTGGTGCGCAGAGTGTTACGGCTGATTTCACCGCTGGTGCAGGGTTCGTCAGCTCGTCGGCGCCTGCTCAGACGGTGACCGTTTCTGATCCGGCTCCGGTGGATGTGGAGACCACGACGTCACTCTCGGTTCCGGCGACGGCGATCACGGGTACGGCTGTTGATCTGACCGCTACCGTGGCTCCGAATACTGCTGTCGGTACGGTGCAGTTCAAGTCGAACGGCACGGCAATCGGCTCCCCGGTCACGGTGACTGGCGGTGTTGCGACATTGAGCCATGCGTTCGATGCTGCTGGCGCTCAAAGCGTTACGGCTGACTTCACCGCTGGTGCAGGGTTCGTCAGCTCGTCGGCGTCGGCTCAGACGGTGACCGTTTCTGATCCGGCTCCGGTGGATGTGGAGACCACGACGTCACTCTCGGTTCCGGCGACGGCGATCACGGGTACGGCGGTTGATCTGACCGCTACCGTGGCTCCGAATACTGCTGTCGGTACGGTGCAGTTCAAGTCGAACGGCACGGCAATCGGCTCCCCGGTCACGGTGGCTGGCGGTGTTGCGACTCTGTCGCACGCGTTCGATGCTGCTGGCGCTCAAAGCGTTACGGCTGACTTCACCGCTGGTGCAGGGTTCGTCAGCTCGTCGGCGCCTGCTCAGACGGTGACCGTTTCTGATCCGGCTCCGGTGGATGTGGAGACCACGACGTCACTCTCGGTTCCGGCGACGGCGATCACGGGTACGGCTGTTGATCTGACCGCTACCGTGGCTCCGAATACTGCTGTCGGTACGGTGCAGTTCAAGTCGAACGGCACGGCAATCGGCTCCCCGGTCACGGTGACTGGCGGTGTTGCGACATTGAGCCATGCGTTCGATGCTGCTGGCGCTCAAAGCGTTACGGCTGACTTCACTGCCGGTGCTGGCTTTGTGAGTTCGTCGGCGCCTGCTCAGACGGTGACGGTGTCGGATCCGGCTCCGGTGGATGTCGAGACCACGACGTCGCTCTCGGTTCCGGCGACGGCAATCACGGGTACGGCGGTTGATCTGACCGCTACCGTGGCTCCGAATACTGCTGTCGGTACGGTGCAGTTCAAGTCGAACGGCACTGCAATCGGCACTCCGGTCACGGTGACTGGTGGTGTTGCGACTCTGTCGCATTCGTTCGATGTTGCTGGTGCTCAGAGTGTTACGGCTGACTTCACTGCCGGTGCAGGGTTTGTGAGTTCGTCGGCGCCTGCTCAGACGGTGACGGTGTCGGATCCGGCTCCGGTGGATGTGGAGACCACGACGTCGCTCTCGGTTCCGGCGACGGCGATCACGGGTACGGCGGTTGATCTGACCGCTACCGTGGCTCCGAATACTGCTGTCGGTACGGTGCAGTTCAAGTCGAACGGCACTGCAATCGGCTCCCCGGTCACGGTGAGTGGCGGTGTTGCGACTCTGTCGCACGCGTTCGATGTTGCTGGTGCGCAGAGTGTTACGGCTGACTTCACTGCTGGTGCAGGGTTTGTGAGTTCGTCGGCGCCGGCTCAGACGGTGACCGTTTCTGATCCGGCTCCGGTCGACAAGGCGACAAAGACGGTGCTGAGTGTTCAGGGTGAAGCCAAGGTCGGACTGCCTGTTGATCTCTTCGCGACAGTGTCCGAAGATCCCTCGGACGCCCTGGTGCCTTCCGGCGGAACGGTCCAGTTCAAGATCGGTGGAGTCGATCAGGGTGCCCCGGTCGCGGTTGTTGACGGAGTTGCCAAGCTCCCGCACGTGTTCGGAGCAGAAGGCACCTTTGTAGTCTCGGCTGTATTCAGTGGATCCGGTGTGTTCACGTCGTCCACTGCGGAGTCTGTCGACGTCAATGTCACGGTTCCGACCCCGTCGGATGTCGAAAGCTCTACGTCGTTGACGGCTCCGTCCTCGGCAAAGGTCGGCACGGCGGTGCAGCTGAAGGCTGTGGTCAGTTCTTCCGGCGCGACGTCGGGAACCGTCCAGTTCTTCGACGGAACGACTCCGATCGGAACTGCCGTTGATGTTGTCGGTGGGCAGGCCGTGCTGAGCCACACCTTCACCACGACCGGCAACCATTCGATCACCGCGGTCTACAGCGGAGCCCAGGGCGTCACGGGTTCCACGTCGACTGCATCGGTTGTGAACGTCGGTAACGGGGGTGGTGGCTCCGGTTCGCTCGGTTCACTGTCGCTGCCGTTCGGTTCATGATTCTCCGATGATGTGATGCCCCCTTGCGCCCATAGGTGCAAGGGGGCATTGCTCTTCGGGAATCGCTGATTGGTCGTTAGCTGAACTATTGGCAATTCGTGAATATTTGTCTGAAATAACTGATACAAGTACTACTTTTGACGGGTACTGTACGAGCGTCCAGCTCCATTCCGATTTCCGCTCTGTTCGAGTGACCTCCTTCCGTGCGGTTCCCGATCCACGTCTGTTGCTAGCTGAGGAGAGTTCGTGTTGGTGAGAAGAAGTTCCGCGGTCGTGGTGGCGGCGTTGGTCGGTGGCGTGCTGGTGGCAGGTGGCGTTGCTTCGGCAGCTCCGACGTCATCTCCCGCGGTGGAGAACTCGATCGGGTTCAAGCTGGGTTGCGATGGTTATGAACATCTGGCTGTTGATATCGCGGATGTGTTTCATTCGACGGGTGTGACGGTGTCTGCACCGGAGAAGGTGGTGGCGGGGTCGACGTTCACCTATCGGGTTCAGCCGAACGTGATGTCGGTGCCGACGGGTGGGCATGCAGGCCGCAGTGTCGGTAAATGGACGCGGCTCAAGTACGACTTCGATATACCTGCAGGGGTGTCGTTGGTGGATGCTCAGGTCGTGGCAGGTACTTCGTCGAATTTGTCCGGTGTAACTCCGTCGGTGATTCGGATCAACGACGGCGGTTCGCCGGATGGCGCGGGTACGCATCTGCGTATTTCGGGGAACAATCAGACTGCTGACTCGAACAACAAGGGCGGTAACGGCCCGAGCACGAGCAAGAACAGTGACGGTGGAATCGAGGTAGGGGCAGGGAAGACCTTCCGGTTGCCCGCGATCGACGTGACGGTGGTTGCCGGTGCCGCGGGTAGTACGGTGCAGCCGAAGTTGCGTGCCACAGATGGTGATTCGGGTGCGTTCAATTCGCCGAAGAATGCGTTCACGTTCTTGCAGTACGAGACCCTTTGGCCGGGGTACTGGGAGCGCTACAACTGCTCTCCGCGCGATTCGAGTGGTGGTGGGTTGAATGCGGGTGGTCAGGCATTGGCCACCGTCAACGTCGTCTCGCAGGCGGCGACCTCGACCACAGTGACATCCGGCGCGGCTGCAACGGTCGGTCAGTCGACCGATTTGGTTGCGCAGGTCTCCCCGGCACCGACAGGCGGCACCGTTCAGTTCAAGGATGGCGGAACTGACATCGGCGCCCCGGTGGCCGTCGTCAATGGCGTTGCCACACTGCCACATACATTCACCGCGGCAGGCGGTCACTCCATCACCGCTGTATACGACGGTGTTCTCGAGTTTCTGACATCCACGTCACCAGCACGCACAGTGAGCGTGGCCGCTGCCGATGTACAGACGACTGCGTCGTTGACAGTGCCGAGTAGTGCCGTCGAGCAGACCTCGGTCGCGCTGACCGCAAACATCTCACCGGCAGCTAACGGTGGAACGGTCCAGTTCAAGGACGGTGGCATCGACATCGGCGGACCCATCGCGGTGACTGGCGGAGCGGCGACCCTGGATCACACGTTCACCACGACGGGATCACACTCGATCACTGCGGTCTACTCAGGTACTGCAGGTTTTGGTGGTTCGACCGCGCAAGCTCAGACCATCGAGATCTCGAGCTCAGCGCTGAGTACGACTACAACGCTTCAAGTTCCGGCTACGGCGGTCACGGGTACGGCCGTAGATCTGACCGCTACCGTCGCTCCGAACAACGCTGTCGGCGCGGTGCAGTTCAAGTCGAACGGCACTTCGATCGGTTCACCGGTTGCAGTTGCGTCGGGTGTTGCGACGCTGTCGCATGCGTTCGATGTTGCTGGTGCTCAGAGTGTTACCGCTGAATTCACTGCTGCTGCAGGGTTTGTGAGTTCGTCGGCGTCTGCTCAGACGGTGACGGTGTCGGATCCGGCTCCGGTGGATGTGGTGACCACGACGTCACTCTCGGTTCCCGCGACGGCGGTTACGGGTACTGCGGTTGATCTGACGGCGACGGTTGCTCCGAACAACGCTGTCGGTACGGTGCAGTTCAAGTCGAACGGCACTGCGATCGGCACTCCGGTCACGGTGACTGGCGGTGTTGCGACGCTGTCGCATGCGTTCGATGTTGCTGGTGCTCAGAGTGTTACGGCTGACTTCACTGCTGCTGCAGGGTTTGTGAGTTCGTCGGCGTCTGCTCAGACGGTGACGGTGTCGGATCCGGCTCCGGTGGATGTGGTGACCACGACGTCGCTCTCGGTTCCCGCGACGGCGGTTACGGGTACGGCGGTTGATCTGACGGCGACGGTTGCTCCGAACAACGCTGTCGGTACGGTGCAGTTCAAGTCGAACGGCACTGCGATCGGCACTCCGGTCACGGTGACTGGTGGTGTTGCGACGCTGTCGCATTCGTTCGATGTTGCTGGTGCTCAGAGTGTTACGGCTGACTTCACTGCTGCTGCAGGGTTTGTGAGTTCGTCGGCGTCTGCTCAGACGGTGACGGTGTCGGATCCGGCTCCGGTGGATGTGGTGACCACGACGTCGCTCTCGGTTCCCGCGACGGCGGTTACGGGTACGGCGGTTGATCTGACGGCGACGGTTGCTCCGAACAACGCTGTCGGTACGGTGCAGTTCAAGTCGAACGGCACTGCGATCGGCACTCCGGTCACGGTGACTGGTGGTGTTGCGACGCTGTCGCATTCGTTCGATGTTGCTGGTGCTCAGAGTGTTACGGCTGACTTCACTGCTGCTGCAGGGTTTGTGAGTTCGTCGGCGTCTGCTCAGACGGTGACGGTGTCGGATCCGGCTCCGGTGGATGTCGAGACCACGACGTCGCTCTCGGTTCCGGCGACGGCAATCACGGGTACGGCGGTTGATCTGACCGCGACGGTAGCTCCGAATACTGCTGTGGGTTCGGTGCAGTTCAAGTCGAATGGCACTGCAATCGGCACTCCGGTCACGGTGACTGGTGGTGTTGCGACGCTCTCGCATTCGTTCGATGTTGCTGGTGCTCAGAGTGTTACGGCTGACTTCACTGCCGGTGCAGGGTTTGTGAGTTCGTCGGCGCCTGCTCAGACGGTGACGGTGTCGGATCCGGCTCCGGTGGATGTCCAGACCACGACCTCACTCTCGGTTCCCGCGACTGCCATCACGGGCACGGCTGTTGATCTGACCGCGACGGTAGCTCCGAACAATGCTGTGGGTTCGGTGCAGTTCAAGTCGAATGGCACTGCGATCGGTTCACCGGTGACGGTGTCCGGTGGGACCGCGACGCTTACGCATTCCTTCGATGCCGCTGGCGCGCAGAGCATTACCGCGGATTTCACCGCGGGTGCCGGATTCAAGAACTCGGTTGCGAGTGCGAAGTCAGTTCAGGTCAGTGTTGCCGACCAGGAATCCGTCGTCGAACTGAATATTCCGACCGACGCCAAAACTGGTGTGGCGACCGACTTGTGGGCAACCGTCCGAACGTCGTCGGATGATGCTGTCGGCGTCGGAACCGTGCAGTTCTACGACGGTGGGGTCGCGATCGGCGGTCCTGAAGCGGTTACGGCCGGCGCTGCCGGCCTGACGCATTCGTTTACCTCTGCGGGTGCGCACAGCATCACTGCGGTCTATTCGGGAGGAGCCGGTGTAGTCGGATCCTCGGCCCAGGCGCGGACGGTGAATGTAACGGACCCTGCGCCTTCGGATGTCACCACGGAGACTGTGGTGACGGTGCCTGGTGATGCCGTGGTGAACAAGTCGGTGACCCTGTCGGCGACTGTCAGTTCGGTGCAGAACGGTGGAACGGTGCAGTTCATGGATGGGGATACTCCGATCGGTGACGCTGTGGCAGTGGTCAACGGGATCGCGGCGCTGAACCACACCTTCACCACAACTGGCACGCATTCGATTTCGGCAATCTACAGCGGGGCAACCGGATTCACAGGATCCACCTCGACGGCCCACGCAATTCAGATCAAGGCTGCAACCGGCGGTGGCACGGGCAGCCTCGGTTCAGGAAGCGCTGGCTCAAGCGATTTCCTTCCGTTCGGTTCCTGACCGGAACAGTTCAGGTCGCGGCCCCGAGGCAATATCCCTCGGGGCCGATCGACAGGGTGAACTGCATCGAGCGCGAGTTACCGGTTCCGTCGCTGACGGGCAGGGTGACACGGACGTAGTCGCCGCGAACCGGAGTGACTATTGCAGCGTCGGCGTCGAAAGACTTGATACCGGCCAGCTGATTCGGATCGAGCTTGAGAGGCGGCTGGCCGGTGGCGCCGGTGCCGTCCGGATCCCACGGGCTGTTGCCGGGGCAGATCAGTGGATAGAACGTCTCGACGTCGCGGGTATTGACCGGCCGTCCCGTGGCGCGTGAGAGAAACCTGACGACGGCGTGGGAAGCGTCGGCCGCGGTGTAGAAGTTTGATTGCCCCGCAGGGAAGACGAACGGGCACGCATAGCCGGAAGCGATCTCCGAGCGCTTGGCGGCGACGGAGAGTCCGCCGCCGCTCCAGGTGACCGCGTACTGGCCGTCGACGCCTGGTGCAGCGACGGCCGTCAAGATGGCGGGAACATCCGAATATCGGTCGGCGATCGTTGTGGGCGGCATCGTCCAGCATGCATTCGTGAGCGCAGCCACGTCCAAGGACACCAGGTCCGTTGCCCAAGCTGCCAAGGCCGGCGCAGCAGCCGGATTGCCGGGCACGTCACCAACCGGAGGTGGCGCGACCGGCGCAGCGGGCGCAATTGTCGTCGTGGGTGCGAGAGTGGTTGTCGTCGTGGTTTCAGTCGTCGGCGGAGACGGTTCGTCCGTCAGGATTCCCGTCCGTCCGTCGTCCTCACATGCGGTTATCGCCAACGTCATGGCGAGTGCGACTGCCCCCACTGCCGCTCGTCCTGCCGACTTCATTCGTTCGTACGCCCCTTTTGCGACATTCTGACCAACATCCACCCCAGAACTGCTGCGGGTCAGATCACGGATTCCCGTCTACGCTAGCGAACTGTGGATCCCGTTTACAGAACAGTCATCGGCATCGCCCGTACCGTCTTCGCTTTCGAGGGCCTGAAGTTCTCCGTCAAGGGAGAGCAGAACATCCCGGCGTCCGGTGGCGCCGTGATCGCGATCAACCACACCGGGTACATGGACTTCACGTATGCGGGACTGCCGGCACGGACCCCGAAGCGCTACATCCGGTTCATGGCCAAGAAAGAGGTCTTCGACAACAAGATCTCCGGACCGATCATGCGGGCCCTCAAGCACATCCCGGTCGACCGCGGCGCGGGCGCCGACTCCTACAAGGCGGCCGTAGATTTCCTGAAGCGCGGCGAATTGGTGGGCGTGTACCCCGAAGCCACGATCAGTCGGAGCTTCGAGATCAAGGAATTCAAGTCCGGCGCCGCCCGCATGGCGATCGAGGCGGGCGTCCCGATCGTTCCCGTCGTCATCTGGGGCGCTCAGCGCGTGTGGACGAAGGGTTATCCGAAGCGTTTGGGCCGCACCAACACTCCCATCTCCATTGCCGTCGGCGAGCCGATTGCACCTTTCGAGCCGGCGAGTGAGCTGACGGCGAAGCTGCGGTCGACGATGCAGGAGTTGCTGCTCGATCTGCAGAAGAACTACGACCATCCCGCCGGCGAGTACTGGGTGCCGGCCCGCCTCGGTGGCAGCGCGCCGACGCTCGAGCAGGCCGACAAGATGGATGCCGATGAGGCCGAGGCGAAAGCCAAGGCTCGCGAGGCGCGGAAGTCCGAAGGCTGACCGATGTCCTTCGAACCCGTTTACACCGCTGTCGAGGTAGTCGCGCGTGGTTTGAGCGGTTTCCAGGGCGTGAAAGTCACCCGCACCGGGACGGAACACGTCCCGGTGTCCGGCGGTGCCGTCATCGCGATCAACCACACGAGCTACCTCGATTTCATACCGGCGGCCCTGGCGGTCGGTACCGCGAAACGCAAGCTCAGGGTGATGGCAAAGGCCGAGTTGGCGGACAACAAGGTCCTCGGCGTCCTCATGCGTGGATGCGGCGTCATCGAAGTCGATCGCTCTGCCGGAGCGCAGGCGTATCGAGCCGGAGTCGACGCCCTGAAACGGGGCGAACTGGTGGGCGTCTACCCGGAGGCGACGATCAGCCGGAGCTTCGAGATCAAGGAAATGAAATCCGGAGCAGCTCGGATGGCCATCGACGCCGGCGTACCGATAATTCCGCTGATCGTCTGGGGCGCCCAGCGGATCGTCACCAAGGGCGGACCGAAAAATCTGGGCCGCAATCATTTCCCGATCTCGGTGGAGGTGGGTGCACCGATCGATCCGGTCGAGCCCGCCGAAGCGCTGAGCGAGATCCTGCGCATCGAGATGGATGCGATCCTGCGCCACGTTCAGGACGGGTTCGTGCACGAGCCCGGGGCGTACTGGGTGCCTCGTCGACTCGGCGGTGGCGCACCGACGCCGGAGGAAGCTGCGGCCATGGACGCACAGGAACGCGCGAAGCGGGCGCGCTGAGCGAGACCGTCGTACCGGGCAGGCACAATGGCGGTGTGAGCCCAGACCGTCGTATCAGCCCTGACCGCCCAACCTTGGTTGCGACCGATGTCGACGGCACCCTCATCGATCACGACGAGTTGGTCAGTGCCCGCACCCGCGCCGCCGTGCATGCCGTCGTCGAATCCGGCACGCCGTTCCTGCTGGCAACCGGGCGTCCTCCGCGATGGATTTCGCCCGTCGTCGAGGGCTTGGGATACGCGCCACTCGCCGTCTGCGCCAATGGAGCCGTTGTCTACGACAGCTACGCCGACCGCGTCCTCAGCGCCGCGACCTTGTCGGTCGACGCACTCACCGAACTCTCCGAGCTGGCACTGGTTGCACTCCCGGGCGCAGGTTTGGCCGCGGAACGAGTGGGGGAGAGCGCACATGACGCCGCCACCCCACAGTTCGTCAGCTCACCGGACTACGAACATGCCTGGCTCAACCCGGACAACACCGAGATGTCCGAGGACGAAGTGCTTGCGGCGCCGGCCGTCAAACTCCTGATTCGCCGTCCAGGCATGACCAGCACGGCGATGTACGACACGCTCGCTCCGCACGTCGGTGCGCTCGCCGACATGACGTACTCCACCGAGAACGGACTGATCGAACTCTCGGCGCCGGGCATCACGAAGGCGTCGGGCCTGGTTGCTGCCGCGGAGAGGTTCGGCTTCGACCTGTCGGGTCTGGTTGCCTTCGGGGACATGCCCAACGACATCCCGATGCTGGGGATGGCACGCCTCGGCGTTGCCATGGGCAACGCTCACCCCGAAGCCAAAGCCGCAGCCGACGAGGTCACCGACACCAATTCGGCGCACGGGGTCGCAAAAGTCCTCGAGCGCTGGTGGTCGTAGAACCCACCAGCGCCCGAGGACGTGTACTGCGCGAGTGTCAGCCGACAGGCGCGCTGTTGGCCATTTCCTGGGCAAAGGTCTCGTTGTAGGTCTTGAGGACCTTCGTGACCATGCCGGTGATCTGGTTGAAGATCAGCGAACCGTTCTCGAAGTCGCTGCGCAGGCCGTCCGGGATCGAGTACTCGTCCGAGATCGGCAATCCCAGTTCACCCGCGTCGGAACCGAAGCTCTGCCACGACTTGAAGATCTCGCCGAGCACGGTGAACACTCCGCCGTTCGGCGAGGTGTAGACAGCGCCGTTCTGGAACAGCGCACCCTGGTTGCCGAGCTTCGCCTGCAGAATTCCGGACAGTGCCTGGCCGAGGCGTCCGATCTCGCCACCTTCGGCGATCCACTTCTGCGCGAGCGGTGAATTGTCGGTGATCTGCAGAATCTGGGTGACCAGATCCGGGATCGACGAACCGGTGCCACCGGTGACCGTGTCGACCGGAGTGGTCGGCTTGGGCGCAGGCGTCGACGGATTGGAAGGGTTCGAGGGGTTCAACGTTCCCCCGATGTTCGCGGCCGCGATGTTCCGGATGTCGTTCATGTGTGCGTATGCGGCATCACCCGGGCACGCGGTGTTTCCGACGTCGCGGTGGGCGAAGATGATCGGCAGATCGACTGCTGCGCCCTGCGGGTACGGCGTGAACTCGGTGCCCTCGGAGTACATCGTCGTTCGGCCCTTGGGATCGAGTCCGGCCATGCCGAGCTTCCAACCGAGGAACTTGCCGACGGCGTTGAGCGTCGCCTGCGAAGGCTCGACGG
Source organism: Rhodococcus sp. FH8 (assembly GCF_019266085.1). Taxonomy (NCBI): domain Bacteria; kingdom Bacillati; phylum Actinomycetota; class Actinomycetes; order Mycobacteriales; family Nocardiaceae; genus Rhodococcus; species Rhodococcus sp. FH8. Next base: position 169,631 of record NZ_LPNQ01000077.1, read on the forward strand.
TGGAGTAGTCGCCCATCATCGCGATACCGGTGGTGTTCTCGTTGAATCCACCCGCGTGTGCACCCTGAACTGCCTTGTCGAGTCCGCCTGCGCGGCCTTCGAAGGTCTGACCGTACTTGTCGACGAGGACGTTGTATCCGACGTCGCACCAGCCGAGCGTCTGTGCGTGGTAGGCGTAGATCGAGCGGACGATGCCGGCCGATTCGGCCTTCGTGTAGTTGTTGCTACCTGCGGTGTGGTGAACGGTCGCGCCACCGATGAAGTCGTCGTAGGTGGGGGAGTCGCAGCGAAGTGACTCGTCTGCTCCCCACTGAGCACGGGTGATGACGGACGGTCCGCTGCCGCCGAGCGGCGCTGCGACGGCCTGCAGATTGCTGTCTGCCTCGCTGGCACCCGGGTCGATCAACACGGCGGTGACGGCATCTGCTGCCGTCGTCACCTGGCGAAGCGGCTTGGACACCGAAGCGGGTGTGTACCCGAGTTCGCCGGTGGCTGCGGGTGCTTCAGCGGGGGCAGCTTCCGGAGCGGGCGCGGGGGCAGCTTCCGGAGTCGGGGCCGGCACAACCTCGGCTGCGGGAGCAGCGGCACCCTGCGGCGTGAGGATCTGGATGGACTTGGTGGCGCCGACGAAGACAGGTTCGGTGGCGGTACCGGCGTTGGTGGCCTGATCCGAGCTGGCGGAGTCGATGGCGTCAGGGGTGAACCACGGGCCCCAGGTGCCGTCTTCGGCCAGGGCGCGGACCTTGGACTGCGCCGAGGCGATGGTGTCCGAGGTCAACGCGACCATGCTGAACGGAGTGTCGCGGGTGACTTCCTTGACCACGGCACCTGGCTCTTCCTCGGAAGGAACCGGAGCGGTTTCGGTCGGGGCGCCGGGAGCAGCGGGTGCCGGGAACAGCTCGGTCGGCAGCGTGATCCCGGGAGGTAGCGGGATTTCGGTCGGGAGCTTGAGGTTTCTCAGATCACCGAGGTTGATGTCGGGGAGATCGAGACCGGTCAGCTCCTTGACCGGAATGATGATGTCGGGCACCGACGCGAGGAGCACCTCTGCGATCTGGGTCGGCACTGCTACTGACGTCGTCTCGTTCGCGGAACGTACATCGGACGTAGTGCTCGTGAAGCCGTAGACCGCAAAAGGACTTGCGACAGCCACTGCGGCTACAGCCCCGAGTACGAGCGAGGGCTTCGGTCGACGGTGTGGCAAGGGATTACTCCTCGGTTGTAGTTACTTGCGAGCGAACTTCAGGGCCGATGACGGCCGTGAACGGAATCCTTCAAAACCGGATCCGAGCAGGTCGGATGCCATGTTCTGGGGTTGAACTCCAGTTTTCGGACGCGTACGTCTGCAACTCGTGATGCTGATGTGACTCGTGTGACTGGTGTTGCTAACTCCAAACACTCTTGCCACACTAGTCACAAAAGTCCATAACGCTCAACCTTAGGGTGAGACTTTAGTTAAATCGTTGTGGACTGGCCTGCGCGCGAAGTACCGACTTCGCGGACTCGTGAGGCCGGTAGCGATGAGGAGAGCATTGATGGCGAGAAGCGGAAGAAGCGGAACTGCAGGTAAGAAGCCTGTGTCCGGTCGCGCAGGTCGCTTTCTGGTGGGCGGACCCGGGAGGCGAACCTCGCTGATGCGGATCTCGGTCCTCGGTCTCGTTCCGGCTCTTGCGCTCGGCGTCGCGATCGGAGGTTTCACGCAAATCCGCGCTGACGAGCCGTCGATCCTGCACGCCGTCGCTGCCGACACGCAATTCACGCTCTCCGGGCACGGCAACGGACATGGCCGTGGAATGGGCCAGTGGGGCGCTTACGGCTACGCCAAGAACGACGGCTGGTCCGGCGAGCGAATCCTCAGTCACTACTACGGCGGAACCATCCTGGACTCGATGCCGCCCGCCCAGATGAGTGTGCGGCTCACGGCCCAGGACAACTCGACGCTCGACGTCTACTCCGACGCCGGCCTCGTGGTCAACGGTCAGCGCACCGCGCCCGGCGAGGCTGCCCATCTCACTGCACTGCCCGGTGGCGGTGCGCAGGTAGTGGTCACCAGCGGGTGTGGTGGCGGGGTTGTCTGGGAAGCGGTCACCGAGCATCCGTGGGTGGACCCGGTGGACCTCGGTCCTGATCGACCCGCCGACCAGTTCCTGAAGCTGTGCAACAACGACGCGCCCTATCGCGGTGCCCTCGGCGTAGTGCTCGACAACGGCTCGGCTCGGACAGTCAATCTCCTCGACATGGAGGACTACCTGCTCGGCGTGGTGCCGGTCGAAGCGAAGGCCGAATGGGCCGATTCCGGTGGGGCCGAAGCGCTACGGGCGCAAGCCGTGGCAGCACGCTCGTACGCTGCGACCGAGCATCGCAGCTCGTACGCCGACACCTGCGACACTCAGGACTGCCAGGTCTACGGCGGAGCGGGCAAGGAAGATCCCCGCACCACCGAAGCCGTCCGGTCCACCGCCGGCGCCGTTCTGTCGCGTGACGGCAAGATCGTTGCCACCGAATTCTCCTCGTCCACAGGAGGTTACAGCTCCGGCGGTGAATTCCCGGCCGTCGAGGATCTCGGTGACGCCCTTTCTCCGAATCATGACTGGACAGTGAATCTGACCGCAGGGCAGATTGCGGACGCCTTCGATGTGGGTGAGCTGCAATCGCTCAAGATTCTCTCGCGCAACGGATTCGGTACCGACGGCGGGCGAGTGACGGCAGTCGAGGTAGTCGGAACAAATGCAACTGTTGGCGCCACCGGAATTCAGTTCCGCCAGAAACTCGGCCTGAAATCCGACTGGTTCACCATCGGTGACGGTGCGGGTGTGGTAGTGGCACCGGATTCGGAATCGAAAGTGCCGGAATCTAATTCGCCATCCGACGATCCATCGGGTACGGTTACGGAGACGCAGATCGAGAAGAAGTATCGGGAGCTCGGCGGTGAAAGCGGCTCTCTCGGTGCTCCTGCCGGCCCGGAGATGCAGTTGCCCTCCGAAGCAGGCACTTTCCGTGTCTACGAAAACGGAACCATCATCTGGACAAAGGTTTTGGGCGCGCAGGTAGTTGATGCCAACGTGCTCCGCGAGTGGATACCGACGGGCGGAAGCTAGGGGAAGGTCGGTCGGTACCGACTCGCACGTATCGACTCTGAAGGGTCTCTGCCGTAACCCGGCGGAGGCCCTTCAGGTCGTTCAGGGTTCGTTGGTTGTCGGTCAGATGGTCGGGGCGTCGCCGAGCAGGCGGTACTCGAGCCACAACTCCGCACGTTCCGTGGGGGAGCCGAGGTCGAGCTGGAGAAGGCTCTCGATCCGAGCGAGTCTGCTGCGCAACGTATGCCGATGAATATTCAGCGCTGTGGCTGCGGCGTCGCCCACCCCGTTGTGTGCCAACCACATGGCCAAGGTCCGGTAGAGATCGCTACCGCCCTTCGCTTCCAGAAGCGGGCGCAAGTGTGCCGCCGCGAATGCCGTCGAGCGATCCTGGTCGAGAAATGCGGACAATCCGCTCTCCGAGAGTTCGGCGAACCGCATCGAAGGCAGGTTGCGGGCACCCGCCTCGGCTGCTGCTTGCGCGGCTTGGCGTCTGGCGCGCGAGAGATCGTCCCACCACAGCATGTCCGACACGCCGACGGTGACGTCGATTTCGTTGACACGGGCGAGGATTCGCCCGCTGTCGGTAGCCGAGACGACGGCAATCAGTGCACCGTCGGTGATGCCGAACGCCAGATCGCGGCTGAGACCATCGAGCAGTGAGACGGACACGCTCTCGAGCAGGCCACTCGGGCCCGCTACGTGGAAGACCTGGAAAGGCTCGACCGGAAATCCTCCCCACAGTTCCCCGGAGATGTTGCGGGCGAGCGCATTCTGTCCCTCGAACAGCTGATGCATCGCAACGGTACGAAGGTGGTTCATCGTCAGCTGTGCGTCTCGGGTTCGAGCCGTCATCAACGTGAGCAGAGACGCGGCTGCGATGACGATGCCCTGATTCAGTGAACCGACGGCGCCGGGGCAGCCGGCGACGAGGTACCCCATCAGCTTTCCCCTCGACGTCAGCAGCGGATGGGAGATGACGTCCTCGTTCTCACTCGTGAGGAAACTGACTTCCATCGGGCGGGCGTCGCGCTCGGGGGCAGTTCGCTCGATTCCGGCGGCCGCGGCGGTGTGTGAGATCTCGACGGTATGTCCGGCCGAGTCCAGCAGAGCCGCCCATCCGCCGATCAATTCCGCCACCCGTCGTACGACTGCCCGGGTGCCGTTGACCGTCACCGCAGCTTGAAGCAGTCGCCGCAGGCTCTGGTAATTGCTGCGCAGCGCTTTCATGTCGTCGTCGGATTGCGCCTTCGACACCGCTTTGGTCAGGGCGATGAAAGGTGTTCGCAATGGGACGTCGAGAAGGGGCACACTGAAACGGGTGGCCGCATCCACCAGAGTCTGTGGCGCCTGCTCGTATCCGAGGCCGGTTCCGAAACCGATTCCGGCAATTCCGGCCGCCACCAGGGTCCGTACGAATCGGGTCGTTTCCGCGGCCGTCGTCGGTAGTGACACCCCGGTGATGAGTAGTAGTTCACCGCCGTCGAGGAAGGGCGTCGGGTCGGGAAGTTCGGAGACATGTGCCCAGGTCAGGGTGCGATCGAGCTGGTCGTGCCCAGCCAGGACGCGAAGGCCGAACTGTTCGGTCGCACAAAGCTGGCGGAGCGTGATGGGCATGAGTCCAGTCTGACACCTCGAACTCGCCACTTTGTAGTGCCTGCGGTCACGTTTGTACAAAGTGGAGCCTGACGCGAGCTTGCCGAAGGTCCGACACTGGCGCTATCGAAAATGCGCTCCGGATAGAGCGCCACCGAGATCCACGTCCCGAACAGCCCACAAGGAGTACTGATGTCCAGTACAGACCAGCCGGCACTTCAGCACACGCTGAAGAAGCGGCATCTGTCGATGATTGCGATCGCAGGCGTCATCGGCGCCGGACTGTTCGTCGGCTCCGGTGTGGCGATCCAGGAGACGGGACCCGGTGTCCTGATTTCCTACGCGCTTGCCGGCGTAGTCGTCATCCTCGTGATGCGCATGCTCGGTGAGATGTCGGCAGCGTCGCCGGAAACCGGCTCGTTCTCCTCGTACGCCGACAAGGCCATCGGCCGCTGGGCGGGCTTCTCGATCGGCTGGCTGTACGCCTGGTTCTGGATCATCGTGCTCGGGATCGAGGCCACCGCCGGTGCCCTCATCATGAATCGCTGGGTCCCCGGCGTTCCCCAGTGGACCTGGGCATTGATTCTGATGATCGTGCTGACGCTGACCAACATCATCTCGGTCAAGTCGTTCGGCGAGTTCGAGTTCTGGTTCGCCTCCATCAAGGTCGTCGCCATCATCGCGTTCCTCGGCATGGGCATCGTGGCGATCTGCGGATGGATGCCCGGCGTCGAAGCACCCGGAATGACAAACCTGACCGGTCACGGCGGCTTCCTGCCGAACGGAACAGGAGCGATGCTCGCCGCAGTCCTTGTGGTCGTGTTCTCGTTCTTCGGGGCCGAAATCGCCACCATCGCCGCCGGTGAATCGGCCAACCCGCTCGAAGCTGTTCGCGCAGCCGTCAAATCCGTCGTCTGGCGAATTCTCATCTTCTACATCGGCTCGATCGCAGTGGTCGTCACCCTGCTTCCCTGGGACAGCGCGTCGGTTGCACTCAGCCCGTACGTCGCCGTCATGGACTCCTACGGCATTCCGGCCGCGGGCAACATCATGGACGTCGTCGTCCTCACGTCGGTTCTGTCCTGCCTCAACTCCGGTCTCTACACCGCGAGCCGCATGATCTTCTCCCTCGCCGGCCGCGGCGACGCCCCCAAGTCGCTCTCACGTATCGAGAAGACCGGCGTCCCGATGCGCGCTGTCCTGGTCTCGACGATCGTCGGCTTCCTGACCGTCGGCATGAACTACCTCTCCCCGGACAAGGTCTTCCTGTTCCTGGTCAACTCCTCCGGTGCGATCGCGCTGTTCGTCTGGCTGGTCATCTCGGTGTCCCAGCTGCGCACCCGCCGCAAGCTCGAAGCTTCGGGCCAGGAGCTGGAACTCAAGATGTGGTTCTTCCCGTACCTGACCTACGCCACGATCGCCGCCATCATCGCGCTCTGCATCGGCATGCTCACCCTGGACTCGACGCGCAGCCAGATGATCGTGTCCCTGGGACTTGCAGCGATCCTCGTGGGTATCGGGCTCTACCGCTACCGGAACCACAAAGACACCGACGCCGACGCCGAGGTCGCGCCCGTCGCCGAGAGCGCTCCCACACCCTGACACCAACGTCCCCATCTGCGAGATACTTCGATGTCCTAGTATCGGCCACGGACAGAGAAATCGACGTGAGCACAGCAGATGGGGACAATCATGACCACACCCGAACCGATCGTCATCGTCGACGGGGCCAGGACCCCCGTCGGTAGCTTCGGCGGCGTCTTCAAGGACGTACCCGCGCACGAGCTGGGCGCCGCAGCAGCCAAGGCCGCGCTGAGCCGCGCCGGCGTTGCGCCCGAAGACATCGACGAGGTCGTCATGGGCTGCATCGGCCAGGTCGGCCCGGACGCCTACAACGCACGCCGCGTCGGCATCGCCGCCGGACTGCCCGAGAACGTCCCCGCCTACACCGTCAACCGCCTCTGTGGCAGCGGTCTGCAGGCTGTGTGGTCTGCGGCGATGCAGATGCGATGGGGCGCAGCTGCCATCACGCTCGCCGGCGGTGACGAGAGCATGTCTCGCATGCCCTTCTACGACTTCGCCGCCCGCTCGGGCTACAAGCTCGGCGATCGCAGCCTCGTCGACGGCACCGTCGCGATGCTCACCGACCCGTTCAGCAAGGCTCACATGGGCCGCACTGCCGAAGCCGTCGCCCGTAAGTACGGCGTCAGTCGCGAGCAGCAGGACGAGTTCGCCGTCGAATCTCAGCGCCGTGCCGCTACCGACGCAGCGAAGGCGGCATTCGCCGAGGAAATCACTCCCGTCGAGACCGGTGGTCGGCGCTCCGTCACCGTCACCGAGGACGAGCATCCCAAGCCCGGAACCACCGTCGAAACCCTCGCCAAGCTGCGCCCCGCATTCGAAGAGGGCGGATCCGTCACCGCCGGTAACGCGTCGGGCATCAACGACGGCGCCGGCGCACTCGTCCTCGCGACGGGCACCGAGGCAGCCAAGCGCGGTCTCACCGGACTGGTCACGCTCGAAACCGTCACGACGGCAGCCATGGAGCCCGGCCTGATGGGCTACGCTCCCGTGCTCGCTCTCGAAAAGCTCTTTGCACAAACAGGATTGAAGCCTTCCGACATCGGCACCGCCGAGGTCAACGAGGCGTTCGCTTCGCAGGCCATCGCCGTCATCCGTGACAGTGGCCTGGATCCGGAGAAGACCAACCCGTACGGCGGAGCGATCGCCCTCGGACACCCGGTCGGCGCCACCGGAGCCATCCTGACCCTGCGTGCGGCCCGCGACGTGGTCCGCCGCGACCTCGAATTCGGCATCGTCACCATGTGCATCGGCGGCGGTCAGGCACTCGCTGCCCTGCTGAAGCGGGTCTGATCATGGCGACCAAGCGCAAGCCGTCGTGGCACGACGACGAGATCACCGCAGTAGCCGAACTGGCCCGTGGTTTCTTCGATCGTGAACTGATCGCCAAGCGTGAGCAGTGGGACGCTCAGCATCGCGTCGACCGGTCCGTGTGGCTCGAAGCCGGCAAGCTCGGCCTGCTGTGCTGCTCGATTCCCGAGGAATACGGCGGGGGCGGTGGAACTTTCGCGCATGATCTCGCTGTCTTCGAGGCGCAGGGCTACTGCGGTGACTATGCGCTCGGTAACTCCGTGCACAGTGGCATCGTCGCCCACTACGTGCTCGAATACGGAAGCGAAGAGCAGAAGAAGGCCTGGCTGCCAGGTATGGCGACGGGCGAAATCCTCGGCGCCATCGGAATGACCGAGCCCGGAACAGGTTCCGACCTCAAGGCAATCACCACCTCCGCGATCCGTGACGGTGACCACTACGTCGTGAACGGGTCGAAGACCTTCATCACCAATGGTGGCAGCGCAGACATGATCGTGCTTGCCGTCAAGACCGACCCCAAGGCGGGCGCCAAGGGTGTCTCGCTCCTGATCGTGGATCTTCGTGACTGCGAAGGCTTTGCGGTCGGCCGCGTGCTCGACAAGGTCGGTCAGCATGGCGCCGATACGTCGGAGCTGTCCTTCACCGACGTTCGCGTTCCCGTCTCGAACCTCCTCGGTGAGTCCGAGGGGCTCGGCTTCGGTCAGTTGATGGCGCAGCTGGTGCAGGAACGCCTCATCATCGGCGCGCAGGCCATCGGCACCATCGAGCGTGCAGTCGAGGAGACCGTCGCATACACCAAGGCGCGTCAAGCGTTCGGGCACAGCCTCTTCGAGTTCCAGAACACCGCCTTCGAGCTGGCCGAGTGCCAGACGATCGCACGCACCTGCCGTGTCTTCCTCGACAACTGCATCGAGGATCACCTCAACGGCGAGCTGGACGGCGCAGACGCCGCGATGGTCAAGTACTGGCTCACCGAGCAGCAATGCGCCGTCGTCGACCGGTGCGTGCAGCTCTACGGCGGATACGGCTACATGCGTGAATACCCGATCGCGCGCATGTACGAGGACTCCCGCGTCCAGAAGATCTACGCCGGCGCCAACGAAGTGATGAAGGGCATCATCGCGAAGAGTCTTTGATCACCGGCGTCGAAAACCATTGACACCGACCAGGCACCCACCGAGCATTTCGGTGGGTGCCTTTGTGTGTGCCCACAAGCGGTATCGAGCTGTTCGGAAGGCAAACACTGATGAGCTTCACCATCGACGTCGGGTCGGCACGCGTCACCCAACTGACAGAGCTGGCGCACTGGCCGTTTCCGCCGCGAGAGCTCTTTCCCCAGGCGAGTGAGGCCGAGATCAGTGAAGCGTCGGCGCGGCTGGCACCGGAGTTCTTCGACGAGGGTAGTGGTGACCTCGTGCTTGCCATCCACACCTACCTGGTGGAGATCGGCGGCAAGGCCGTCGTCGTCGACACCGGTAACGGCAACAGCAAGCACCGGCCGAACCTCTTGCCGCATCACATGTTCGGTACCGACTACCTCTCACGCTTCGCAGCCACCGGTGTGTCCGTCGACGACGTCGATCTGGTGGTCAGCACACATCTGCACCCTGACCACTGTGGCTGGAACACCGCCCTCGACGCCGAAACCTGGCGGCCTACCTTCCCCCGCGCGACCTACATTTTCGATCGCACCGAACTGGCCGCGCTCCAACAACTCGCCGCCGACGGTCCACACGAAGGAGTGGTCTCGGATCTGGCGCAGACCTTCGAGGACAGCGTCCGTCCCGTTCTGGACGGGGCGAAGTGGGAGGCGGTCGACGACGGCCACGTCCTGGCCGAGTCCGAAGGCACACGCGTCGTCGTGCGCAGCGCGCCCGGCCACACGCCGGGTCACATCGTGATCGAGATCCGCACTGCCGACGGCGGCGCCGTCATCTCCGGCGATGTGATCCACCATCCGATCCAGTTTCTGTACCCGGACCTCAGTCAGGGCGGCGACGCGGATCCGGAGATCGCGAGGGTCACCCGCCGCGAACTTCTCGAACGCTGCGCGTCGGAGGGACTGCTTCTACTTCCCGCGCACTTTCCGGTCGACGAACCGATCGTGATCGGATTCGATTCGAGCGGTGCACCGAGTGCTTCCGGTCTGATCGGTCTCGCAGCGTCCTGACTTGCCGCATCGGCCCTGGTGACGCATCCAACCCTCGGCTTCCGAACAGGTCCGATACCCTGGTTCATCGTGACCGCTGCAAATTCAGAGACCGTCCGTGCCCAGTACGACCTGATCGTCGTCGGTTCGGGATTCTTCGGGCTGACCATCGCCGAGCGTGCCGCTACCCAGCTGGGTAAGCGCGTGCTGGTGTTGGATCGCCGTCACCACCTTGGGGGGAACGCATACTCGGAGGCTGAGCCGGAGACCGGCATCGAGGTCCACAAGTACGGTGCCCACCTGTTCCACACCTCCAACAAGAAGGTCTGGGACTACGTCACTCAGTTCACGGAGTTCACGAACTACCAGCACCGCGTCTTTGCGCTGCACAAGGGGCAGGCGTATCAGTTCCCGATGGGACTCGGTCTCGTGTCGCAGTTCTTCGGTCGGTACTTCACTCCCGAAGAAGCACGCGCCCTCATCGCCGAACAGTCCAGCGAGATCGATTCGAAGGACGCCTCCAACCTCGAAGAGAAGGCGATCTCCCTGATCGGGCGCCCGCTCTACGAAGCGTTCGTGCGTGACTACACAGCTAAGCAGTGGCAGACCGACCCCACCGAGTTGCCCGCCGCGAACATCAGCCGCCTGCCGGTCCGCTACAACTTCGACAATCGCTACTTCAACGACACGTACGAGGGCCTGCCCGTCGACGGATATACGGCGTGGCTCGAGAACATGGCGAAGGATCCGAAGATCGAGGTCCGCCTCGACACCGATTACTTCGACGTCCGCGACGAACTGCGTACCGCCAGCCCCGACGCACCCGTCATCTACACGGGCCCGCTCGACCGCTACTTCGACTACTCCGAAGGTGCACTGGGATGGCGCACCCTCGATTTCGAGACCGAGGTTCTGCCCACCGGAGACTTCCAGGGCACCCCGGTCATGAACTACAACGACGCCGACGTGCCGTTCACCCGAATCCACGAGTTCCGTCACTTCCATCCGGAGCGCGAGTACCCGACCGACAAGACCGTCATCATGCGTGAGTTCTCACGTGCAGCGGAGGCGAAGGACGAGCCGTACTACCCGATCAACACTCCGGAGGATCGTGAGAAGCTCTCCGCGTACCGCTCACGCGCCAAGAAGGAGACCGCGGAGAACAAGGTCCTCTTCGGTGGGCGTCTCGGCACCTACCAGTACCTGGACATGCACATGGCGATCGCCAGCGCGCTGACGATGTTCGAGAACACCCTGCGCCCGCATCTCGAAACGGGTGCGGAATTGGCAGGGGAGAGCGAATGAACGCACGTCATCTACTCGAAGGCGAAGATGCCGTCACCGGCGACGAGGTGACCTACCTCGGCAAGTCCCTGCTCTCTCGGATCATCCTTCCCCGCGCCGGCGAACCTCTCGACGTCCGCACGCTGTACTTGGAGGAAGCTTCGACCAACAGTCGTCGGGCTCACTCCACCTCGAGGACGTCCGTCGCGCTCGGTGCCGAGACCGAGGTCTCGTTCGCCACGTACTTCAACGCGTTCCCCGCCAGCTACTGGCGTCGATGGTCCATCCTGAAATCTGTGGTCCTTCGACTCGAACTGTCCGGACACGGCCGCGTGGATGTCTACCGTTCCAAGGCGGACTCCTCGCGAATTCACGTGGAAGGCAAGGAATTTGCCGACGGTGATGCCGCGGTCGAACTCGAGGTGGAGCTGGCACCGTTCGAGGACGGCGGCTGGATCTGGTTCGACATCACCACCGATACGGCCGTAGTCGTCGAGAGCGGCGGCTGGTACGCGCCCGTCGAGGCTCCCGGCGAAGCGACGGTCGCCGTTGGTATTCCGACGTTCAATCGCCCGACCGACGCTGTCAAGGCGCTGGCTGCGTTGTCCTCGGATCCGCTGGTGTCGGACGTGATCAAGGCCGTCATCATGCCGGATCAGGGCACCCGCAAGGTGCGTGACGAGCCCGGGTTCGCCGAAGCTGCTGCAGCACTTGGTGATCGGCTCGCCATTCACGATCAGGGCAACCTCGGTGGCTCCGGCGGATACAGCCGAATCATGTACGAGGCGCTCAAGACCACGCAGTGCCAGCACATCCTGTTCATGGACGACGACATCGAGATCGAACCCGACTCGATCCTTCGTGCGCTTGCTTTCTCGCGCTTCGCGAAGTCGCCGATGCTGGTGGGTGGGCAGATGCTCAACCTTCAGGAACGTAGCCACCTTCACGTGATGGGTGAAGTGGTCAACCGCGGGATCTTCATGTGGTCTGCCGCGCCGAACGTCGAATACGACCACGACTTCTCCAAGAATTCGCTGCGAGATTCGAAACTGCTGCACCGTCGCATCGACGTCGACTTCAACGGTTGGTGGATGTGCATGATCCCGCGCCAGGTCGCGGAAGAGCTCAAGCAGCCGCTGCCACTGTTCATCAAGTGGGACGACTGCGAATACGGTTTGCGCGCAAAGGAAGCCGGATACCCGACCGTCACGTTGCCTGGTGCCGCGATCTGGCACATGGCGTGGAGCGACAAGGACGACGCCATCGACTGGCAGGCGTATTTCCACCTCCGTAACCGTCTGGTGGTGGCCGCGCTCCACATGCCGGGCAACGGCCGCGGCCTTGTCGTCAACACGGTGAAGGCGACTCTCAAGCACCTGCTGTGCCTCGAGTACTCCACCGTCGCGATCCAGAACAAGGCCATCGCGGACTTCCTCGCCGGACCGGAACACGTCGCGAACATGCTGCCCACCGCACTCGGTGAGGTTCACGCCCAGCGCAAGGAGTACCCCGACGCCGTCGTGGTGCCCTCGGCAACCGCACTACCGCTGCCCTCCGGCGCCGAAGTCGGGGACGTCAGCGCGCCGACCAACCCCGTCGCGAAGATCGTCCGCGTCGGCAAGGCCGTGGTACACAACCTCAAGCCCGCGCACCCCGAGCATCACGAGCGTCCTCAGCTCAACGTGCCGACCATCGACGCCAGGTGGTATCTGCTCTCGCAGGTCGACGGGGTCACCGTCACCACCGCCGACGGTCGTGGCGTCGTCTACCGCAAGCGCAACCCCAAGCAGGCACTTGAACTGCTCAAGGAAGCCATGCGTTTGCGCCGCGAACTCGCCGCACGTTTCCCCGAGCTCAAGAAGCAGTACCAGGACGCCGTTCCTTCACTGACCAGCACGGAAAGGTGGGAACGTGTCTTCGGCATCTCCTGAAGTACAGATTCTGGCCGGGATTCAGTCGACCGTCGGGCAGCTGCCGGGAGCCGTCAAGGTCGCCCGCGGTATGTCTCACTTCGGTGAGCACTCCCTCGGGTGGATCGCGATCGCTGCCGTCGGAGCTGCTGTGGACAAGCCGCGTCGACGGGAATGGGCCGGAGCAGCCGTCGGAGCATTCGGTGCACACGCCGCCTCCGTGGTGATCAAACGAGTGGTCAGGCGCAAGCGACCTTCCGATCCTTCGGTGCAGGTCAACGTCTCGACACCGAGCAAGCTCAGCTTCCCGTCATCACACGCGACGTCGACGACGGCGGCGGCTGTGCTGATCGGTCGGCTCACCGGGCTACCCTTACCGGCGTTGCTGGTGCCCCCGATGATGCTCTCGCGTCTGGTCCTGGGAGTTCACTACCCGACCGACGTACTCGCCGGAGCGGCACTGGGAGCCGCATCCGCGGCGGTAGTTCGCCGGGTCGAAGAAGCCAGAGCCGAACAGAAATGTGGAGATAAATGAGCGAGGAACCGGCTACGGTCAGCGGACCCCCGAAGTCCCTGCCCGCCGGCATCGTCAAGGCGCTTCGCCCACGTCAGTGGGTCAAGAACGTCCTTGTGCTGGCAGCGCCCATCGCGGCCGGAACCGCCACCGAAGCCGACGTGCTGTTGCCCGTCGCGCTGGCGTTCGTCGTGTTCTGTATGGCGGCATCAGGCATCTATCTCGTCAACGACGCGATGGATGTCGAAGCCGACCGTGCTCACCCCACGAAGCGATTCCGTCCCATCGCGGCCGGCGTTCTACCCGTCAACATCGCCTACGGCATGGCAGTCGTGCTGCTTGCCGGTGCGATCGGGCTGTCCTTCCTGGCCAACTGGCAACTCGCCGTGGTCATGGGCGTGTACATCGTCATCCAGCTCGCCTACTGCTTCGGTCTCAAGCATCAGGCCGTCATCGACATCTGCATCGTCTCGTCCGGCTTCCTGCTTCGAGCGATCGCCGGTGGCGTTGCCGCCGAGATCGATCTCTCGCAGTGGTTCCTGCTGATGATGGCGTTCGGCTCACTCTTCATGGCGGCAGGCAAGCGCTACGCCGAACTGCAGTTGGCCGAGAAGACCGGCGCCAAGATCCGTAAGTCCCTCGAGAGCTACACGATGACGTACCTGCGTTTCGTGTGGACGATGGCAGCGACGACGCTGGTCCTCTGCTACGGACTGTGGGCGTTCCAACAGGACGCCATCAAGGGCACCAACTGGTACGCCATCTCGATGGTGCCGTTCACCATCGCGGTGCTGCGATACGCGGTGGACGTCGACGGCGGCGAAGCCGGAGAGCCTGAGGAGATCGCGCTCGGTGACCGGGTGCTGCAACTCCTCGCGATTGCGTGGATCGGAGTAGTGGGTGTCGCTGTCTACCTCGTCTGAGCCACGCACCGAGGCCGACCCGCACGTCGACACTGCGGCGAATCGCACCACCCTCAGTCGAGGAGTTTTTCTCGGCGGGGTGGTGCTTGCTGCTGCCCTCATGTTCTGGGGTGCGTGGGAGCGTCGCTGGATCGCCGACGACGGACTCATCGTCTTGCGAACCGTCCGCAACCTGCTCGCGGGGAACGGCCCGGTCTTCAACGCGGGTGAGCGTGTCGAGGCGAACACGAGTACCGCGTGGACGTACATCGTCTACGCGTTCAGTTGGCTCACGCAGATCCGTCTCGAATACGTTGTTCTGACGATCGCGCTCGTACTCTCGACTGCTGCCGTCGTGTTGGCGATGCTCGGCACCGGTCGTCTGTACCGCGGCGTTCGGCCGTCGGCGGGCGGAACGATCCTGCTGGTACCGGCGGGTGTTCTCGTCTACATCGCGGTTCCGCCTGCGCGAGATTTCGCCACTTCCGGGCTCGAGACTTGCTTGGTGATCTTCTGGATCGCGCTCCTGTGGCTACTGCTCGTTCGGTGGGCGCAGGCGTCGACGCCGTCCACGGCGTCGATCCTGACTCTCTCGTTCGTGGCCGGACTCGGACCATTGGTTCGACCCGAGATGGCGATTCCCGGTGCTGCCGCGTTGATAATGATCGTTCTCTCCGCAGGCCTGACCTGGAAGATTCGCACACTGATCGTCGTCGTCGCCGGACTTGTCCCGGTGGCCTATCAGGTCTGGCGAATGGGCTATTACGCCTTGCCGTACCCGAACACCGCGGTGTCGAAGGACGCCGGTGGCGCGAAGTGGGCGCAGGGATTTGCGTACCTGTGGAACCTGGTCGGGCCGTACCTGCTCTGGTTGCCGTTGCTGTTCCTGCTCATCGGTGCGCTGCTGCTCGTGTGGCGAAGCCGAGCGGACACACCTACCGCTACCGCAGATCAACCCGCACGCCCGCTGTGGCAGCGCTTTCAGCAGTTTCTGCGCACGCCGCGGGCGATTGTCACCTTCATTCTCGGCAGTGGGCTGATCCTCGGGATCTACTCTCTGCGCGTCGGCGGCGACTTCATGCACGGCCGCGTCCTGTTGCCGGTGCTGTTCTGCCTGCTCATCCCGGTGGCGGTCATTCCGTTGCGGGTGCCGGCGCGGGCAGCGTTCGGAAGTAATCGCGACACCGCGATCTTCGGAGTCTCGGCGGTGCTGTGGATCGGCACGATCATCTGGGCCTTCTTCGCCGCGAACACGACGGGTATGCCGGAAGGATCCGTGGTGGGTCGCTCGGGAATCGTCGACGAGCGAGCGTTCTACGCACTCAACACCGGTCACAAGCATCCGATCCTGGCCGAGGACTACCTCGACTATCCGCGAATGCGTGCCATGGTCGAGACCATCGCGCGGACTCCGGAGGGTGGGCTGCTGCTGCCGTCCGCGAGCTACGACTCCTGGTTCGTCGTCCCACCACCCGGACCGATCGACGAGCCGGCCGAGCACGTCGTCTTCTTCCTCAACCTCGGAATGACGAGCATGAACGTCGGCCTCGACGTTCGGGTGCTCGATCAGATGGGGCTGGCGTATCCCCTGGCAGCTCACACCGAGCGACTCGAGGACGGCCGGATCGGGCACGACAAGAATCTCTATCCGGACTGGGTGGTCGCGGACACGGGAATGATCGACGTTCGACCGTGGCTGCCGTTCTTCCTCGACGAAGACTGGGTTGCGGACGCAAAGCTGGCCATCACCTGCCCGGAAACGCAGGAGTTGCTCACGTCGTACCGCTCCGAGCTGACCTGGGCCAGATTCAAACAGAACTTCCAGCAGGCATTCGACTTCGCGAAGTACCGATTCGACCGGGTTCCGGCCTACGAATTGGAACGCTGCGGTCTCGTTCCACCGGATTCACCCAGGTGATGTGATCAGCATCACCGACTGTAGAGGGTTTGAATATTTCGATTCAGTAACACCGAATTGATTGGCCACGATGTACTCGAAGACGATTCACCTAACCTGAATCACCCCCGAGGGGTGATGACGGTGTTGCTCGCGGACTGGGACGTAACGGTCCACCTATTTGTCACAGCTGAACCTGTGACATAAAGTCCAGCGAGCGCAGTGTGACTTGGAAGAGGTCCGCTGCCGACCCGAACTCGTTCGGGCTGGCAGAAAAGCCTGTTCCCCGACGGAATCCGCCGGAACCACTCCACCGAGTGGGTTCCGCAGACGAAGAGAGAGAGCAGTATCCATGCGTTTTGCCAGAAAGAGGCTGACCCAGCGCCTCAAGCACCGAGCGTTGGCCATCGGTGCCGCAGCACTTGTGCTCCCCCTTGCTGCAGGAGTTGCCGGTAGTGCTGTCGCCTCTGCTGCGCCTGCGCACACTGCTCCCAGCCACACCGCCCCCTCCGGCGGATACGACGAGCTGTGGGTGCCCTCCTCGATGGGCAACATCAAGGTCCAGGTCCAGTGGGCCGCTCGCGGCGGAAACGCTGCCCTTTACCTCCTCGACGGCCTGCGTGCGCGTAACGACGCCAACGCGTGGAGCTTCGAGACCAATGCGATGGACCAGTACCGCAACGACAACATCACCCTCGTGATGCCCGTCGGCGGCGAGTCCAGCTTCTACAGCGACTGGTATGCACCGTCGAACTTCAACGGCCAGCAGATCACGTACAAGTGGGAAACCTTCCTCACCGAAGAACTGCCCAACTTCCTCGCGAACTACGGCGTCTCGCCCACCAACAACGCGGTCCTCGGCCTCTCGATGGGTGGCAGCGCTGCTCTGACGCTGGCTGCTTACCACCGTGACCAGTTCAAGTTCGCCGGCTCGCTGTCGGGCTACCTGAACATCTCGGCTCCGGGCATGCGCGAGGCAATCCGCGTCGCAATGCTCGATGCCGGTCGCTTCAACGTCGACTCCATGTGGGGACCGCCGTGGAGCCCGTCCTGGCTGCGCAACGACCCGTTCGTCTTCGCACCGCGTCTGCAGGGCCTGTCGATGTACATCTCGTCGGCAAGCGGCCTGCCCGGTGAATACGACCACCCGCGCGCACCGATCGACTACTACAACACGGCTAACGGCATGGGCCTCGAGGCTCTCGCCCTGGTCAACACCCGTGCATTCCAGATCCGCATGAACTCGCTGGGTATCCCGGCCACCTACAGCTTCCCGTCCAACGGCACGCACTCGTGGCCGTACTGGTCGGCAGAGCTGTGGAAGGCTCGCGGCCAGATCCTCGACACCATGAACGCTTGGTGATCGTGCGCGATCCCGTGACCTAGTCACTTCACCAGTGCCGTTCCGGACTCCTCGAAGGAGAACCGGGACGGCACTTGTGTATTCAGGTGCTGCACAAGCGCCCGATGTCAGTAACAATTGCACCACCAGTAACAGCGCGGCTACCCCAAGCGGGGATCGTTTGCGTGTAGAAATAGTTTCAACGGGGGTCTGGCTGCTCAGGCGGCCACACGATCGACGCGCGGACCGAACGTAAGGAAAGAGAGTGAGCTCATGCGAGTAGGCCTTGCCACGGAGGACCGTCGCCGGTCCCGGGCAACCTTCCGGACAAAGGTCGTCGGCGCACTGGCAGCGATGCTGGTTCTGCCGATCGCCGCGGGCTTGACGACGGCCGGAACCGCGGCAGCCGCGCCGGCACCTGCTCAGGCCGCACCGGCCGCCACCCAGAACCCCACCGGAGCAGCGGTCACGAAGGTCGACTGGCTCAGCGAGCGTCGCGTCGCGCTGTGGGTGAACTCTCCCGCGATGGGCACCCCGATTCAGGTGCAGATCCTCTTGGCCCGCGATTGGAACGTCAATCCGTCGGCCAGCTTCCCCTCGGTCTGGATGCTCGACGGTCTTCGCGCGACCGACAACGAGAACGCCTGGACCTACGAGACCGACGCCGAGTCCTTCTACGCGGACAAGAACGTCAACGTCATCCTCCCGGTCGGCGGTCAGTCCAGCTTCTACTCCGACTGGCTCCAGCCCGACAACGGCAAGAACTACCAGTGGGAGACGTTCCTGACCAAGGAACTGCCCCCCATCCTCGAAAAGGACTGGCGGACCACGCAGACACGCGGTGTCGTCGGACTGTCGATGGGCGGCACGTCCGCCATGTTCCTCACGGCGCGCAACCCCGGCTTCTTCAAGTTCGCCGCTTCGCTCTCCGGCATCCTCACCACCACCTCGCTCGGCATGCCTCAGGCAATCCAGTTCGCGATGACCGACGCCGGTGGATACAACTCCGCCGCGATGTGGGGACCGCCGTCCAACCCGCAGTGGGCTGCACACGATCCGTACGCGCTCGCCGAGAAGCTCAAGGGCGTCAGCCTGTACGTCTCGAGTGGTAGCGGTACGACCGGCCCGTACGACCAGCCGTCGGGAATTCCCGGCGTAAGCACCAACTACGCAGGCATGGGCCTCGAGATCCTCGCTCGCCTGACCTCGCAGACCTTCGCGACCAAGCTCAACCAGCTCGGCATCCCCGCGCAGGTCAACTACCGCCCGTCCGGAACCCACTCGTGGCCGTACTGGCAGTTCGAGCTTCATCAGCTGTGGCCGCAGTTGGCCAACGCCATCGGCGTCGAGGTCGAGAAGCCGGCTTGCGGCACTTCGGGTGAGATCGGTGCGACGGCCGCAGCCAACGGCTGGATCGGTGACTGCATCACCCCCGAGTACAGCGTCGCGGGTGGCCTGGCACAGGACTTCCGCAACGGTCGCATCTACTTCACCAGTGGAACGGGCGCCCAGCCCGTCGCCGGTCGTATCGCCGGCGCGTACATGAACACCGGAGCAGCAGCCGGCCCGCTCGGCTTCCCGCGTACCCCCGAACTCGGTACCCCCGACGGACGCGGACGCTTCAACCACTTCCAGAACGGCTCCATCTACTGGACCCCGCAGACCGGCGCTCATCCCGTCAGCGGTGACATCCTCGCCGAGTGGTCCGCACAGGGTTGGGAAGGTGGCCCGCTCGGCTACCCGACTGCCGACGAGATCGCGACCCCCGGCAAGCCGGGCAAGGTCCAGGGATTCGAGATCGGCGCAATGTACAGCAGCGCCAACGGAACTCACGCGGTTCTCGGAATGATCATGGGCAAGTACGGCGAACTCGGCTGGGAAAACGGCTGGCTCGGATTCCCGAAGTCGAACGAGGTTCCGATCAAGGACAACGGACGCTTCACCGAGTTCGAGGGCGGCAACATCTACTGGAGCCCCGGCACCGGTGCATGGTCCGTCGAGAACGGTCCGCTGTTCGACGGTTGGAAGAGCGTCGGATACGAAGGTGGACGACTCGGATTCCCGATCAGTGACAAGTTCGACATTCCCGGTGGTGTCCAGCAGAACTTCCAGTTCGGCTACATCACGGTGATCGGTGACAAGACAGAAGTTCACTAACTCACAGTGGTGCACGACGGGCGGGCCCGATCACGGATCGGTGCCCGCCCGCGTGCGTTGCGTAACCTGTTGATGGACTTTCGACTGAAGGCAAGGACGGACATTGATGTCGCTTTTCTCGGGTAACCGAAACACTTGTGCACGCGCGATCGCGGTCGGCGCCCTGGCGCTCGCCACCGGTGGCGCGCTTGTCGCGTGCGGTAGTGACGACTCCACTGCAACCTCCAATCCGGTCACCACGACGTCCGCGGCGGCTTCGTCCTCGAGCGGTTCGGCATCTGCGTCAGCCTCCGCGACCACGACGGCGTCGGCTGCGCCCACCAGTCCGGGAGCCGCGGCCACCGCGCCGCCGGAGCAGCCGCAGAGCATCGAGGGCTTCCCGGGTCCCACAGTCGTCGAGGTCAGTCCCGAGGCACAGAAGTTCCTCGACGGACTGAAGGCGAAGGGCATCACCCCAGCCGGTGACGGAAGCATCGCCGTCAACACGGCCAATTACATCTGCGCTGCCGGTCCTCAGACCGACGACGAGGTCCTGACCTTCGTGACCGCCTTCGTCGGCCAGGAAGCGTCGGCGGAAGGCAAGCAGATCACTCCCGAGCAGGCAGGTGCGAACGCTCAGATCTACATCGACGTCGCCAACGCCACCTACTGCAAGTAGGCGTGGGTCATGGCGAGGTCTGGAAAGCGTCGTGGGTGCCTGATCCCGCTGCTGATCATTCTTGTGGTCGCAGCGGTCGTGATCGGCGGTTGGTACATCCTGGCCGGGCGGGTGCCTTCGCCGACTCCGATCCCGCCGAGCCCGGAGCCTCCGGTGTCTCAGCCGGCCAGTTGCCCCGATGTCCAGGTAGTAGCCATACCGGGTACGTGGGAGTCGAGCGCTACCGACGACCCGTACAACCCGACGGCCAATCCGGCGTCGTTGATGCTGAACGTGACCCGTCCTCTGCAGGAGAAGTTCGATACTTCACGGGCCGACGTCTACACCGTTCCGTATGTCGCACAGTTTTCGAATCCGGTGGCGATCCCGCCGGACGGACAGCAGTCCTACAACAACAGTCGGGCTGCGGGAACTGCTGCCACTAACGACTTTCTGATGAAGCGGCACGCCGAGTGCCCGCTCACGAGTTACGTCCTGACTGGATTTTCCCAGGGCGCGGTGATCGCGGGTGACGTCGCCGCGAGTATCGGCGACGGTACCGGCGCGGTGCCTGCCGATCTGGTTCTGGGCGTCGGCTTGATCGCCGACGGTCGGCGCGATCCGGCGTTCGGGAACACCGTTGGCCCGAGCGTTGCCGGTGTCGGCGCCGAGCTGTCGCTGAACGGGCTGAAGCTGCCCGGTCTCACGATGACCGGCCCGAGGCCCGGCGGGTTCGGTGACCTCAACGATCGGACCTATCAGATCTGCGCGCCGAGCGACGGTATCTGCGACGCGCCGGCAGCCGCTCTCAACCCGACCAACTGGCTGAGTTCGGCGCCGCGACTGCTCGAGTACTACAACAACCCTGTGCACGCGATGTACAACTCCTTCCAAGTCGATCCGAACGGCACGACGGCCACCCAATGGATGGCACAGTGGGCTGCGGAGAAGATCGACGCTGCACCGACGCCGCCCCACAGTTGAGTCACCGCCGCACTGTTGATTCGTCACAATCGGGCGTCTCGGGAGTTCGCTCGCGGGTAATCTGCTCGTTTGGTCCCGGTAGAGTGCTGCACGGTCCGGGGGCTTCCTCTACAGTGCTGTCACGTAAGTGACTGGCGAGTAGGTTCGATTTGTCCGAGTTTGTAGTTCGAGTACGACGTACGTGTCCATCACAGGAGATCGATATATGAGTTCCACCCACGGCAGCGATGCCCTACGCAAATTTCGGTTTGCGGCCGGTGGCGAGGGCAACGCCGAAGAGGGTGGTGCGCGACGCTTCGTCAAGCTCGCGCAGAAGGCCGAGGAACTCGGCTACGACTCGTTCATGATTCCGGATCACCTGGGTAATCAGGTCGGCCCGATCGCCGCTCTCGGAGCGCTCGCGGTGGCCACCGACAAGATTCGTCTCGGCACCGCCGTGTTGGCCAACGGCTTCCGTCATCCTGCTGTGCTCGCGAAGGACGCGGCGACTATCGACGTGCTGTCCGGTGGTCGACTCGAACTCGGTATCGGTGCGGGCTGGATGAAGGAAGAGTTCGACAAGGGCGGCATCGCCTACGAAAGTCCGGGCGTTCGCATCGAGAAGCTCGAGGAGTCTCTGCAGATTCTCGACGTTCTTCTGCGCGGGCAGGAATGCACTTTCGAAGGCAAGCACTATCAGGTGCGCGGCCTCAAGGGCAGCCCGCGACCGCGGCAGGGCCCGCGGCCACCGATCATCGTGGGCGGCGGAGGCCCGAAGATGCTTGCTCTCGCGGCGAAGTACGCGGACATCATCTCGGTCGCCACACCGACGAACCGTGACGGGCGGCTTCTGCTCTCCGGAATCACGATGGAAAAGACCATCGAACGTGTCGAGCGGATCCGCGAAGCTGCCGGCGAGCGTTTCGATGAGATCGAACTCAACTGGACCATCACCATGATCATGATCACCGACGATCGAGAGCAGGCTGCCGAAATGGCAATCGCCGCTCTGGACCAAGGTTTTCCGCCGAACATCGAAGTGGATCGTAAGCTGAGCGTGGAGGAGCTGTTGAACTCTCCATACCTGGCTGTGGGCACTTTCGAGGAAATCGCAGACCAGATTCGACTGGTCCGCGAGAAGACGTCGATGTCGTACGTCGGGGTCTTCCCGACGCAGATGGAAGCGTTCGCCCCGATCATCCCGTTACTGGCGGGCGAGTAGGCCGGAGAATACGGACGATGCGAATCTGTAACATATCGATGGTTTGGGATCGATGAAGTGATTCAGGTGAGTTGCGCACAAAGTGCGATTCGATTGATCGAAGATGGACCCGAGAGAGCGAAGGAAGTCTGGGGCGCAGGCATGAAAGACAGTGCTTGTGTGATCGCTTCGGAGGAGATGGAATGAACGCGCTGTTCGATGGCTTTCTCGACGAGAAGGGCCAGATCCGCCTGCAACCAGGCTTCACGCTGGTCGACTACGTCGAGCAACACTCGCGTGTCAACGCGGACGAGCTCGCGTATCGGTACATCGACTACTCACGCGAGCGTGACGGTGAAGCCCTGGAGCTGACCTGGGAGCAGTTCGGTGTGCGTCTGCGCGCTGTTGCAGCCCGTCTGCAGCAGGTCACCAAGCGTGGCGACCGTGTCGCGATTCTTGCTCCGCAGGGACTCGACTACGTCATTTCGTTCTTCGCGGCCATTCAGGCCGGTTCCATCGCGGTGCCGCTCTTCGATCCGGACGAGCCCGGTCACACCGACCGTCTTCACGCTGTTCTCGGTGACTGCAAGCCGACTGCGATTCTGACTGCCGCATCGTCGGCGGCCGGTGTTCGCCAGTTGTTCCGCTCGCTTCCCGCTGCCGAGCGTCCGCGCATCATCGCCGTCGACGCGATTCCCGACACCGTCGGTGAAACGTGGGTTCGCCCCGACATCGAACTCGACGACATCGCGTACCTGCAGTACACCTCGGGTTCGACCCGAGTTCCCGCCGGCGTGGAGATCACCCATCGTGCTGTCGGAACGAACGCGCTCCAGATGGTCGACTCCATCGAACTCAACGAGGACTCTCGGGGCGTCACGTGGCTGCCGCTGTTCCACGACATGGGCCTGCTGACGGTCATCCTGCCTGCTCTGGGCGGCAAGTACATCACCATCATGAGCCCGCGTGCTTTCGTGCAGCGGCCGTACCGGTGGATCAAGGAACTTGCTGCGGTTTCCGACGGCGCCGGCACCTTTGCTGCCGCTCCCAACTTCGCTTTCGAGCACGCTGCCGCGCGTGGCCTGCCGAAGGACGGCGAGACCCTGGACCTGAGCAACGTCATCGGTCTGATCAACGGCAGTGAGCCGGTCACGACGTCGTCGATGCGCAAGTTCAACGACGCTTTTGCTCAGTACGGTCTGCCCAAGACTGCGATCAAGCCGTCGTACGGCATGGCCGAGGCGACGCTCTTCGTCTCCTCGACCAAGCATTCCGACGAGGCCAAGGTCATCTACGTCGACCGCACGGAACTCAACAAGGGACGCATGGTCATCGTCGACCAGTACTCCGAGAACGCAATCGCGCAGGTCTCCTGTGGGTACGTCTCGCGCAGTCAGTGGGCGGCGATCGTCGATCCCGAGACGCTGACCGAGGTCCCCGACAATCACGTCGGCGAGATCTGGTTGCACGGCGAGAACATCGGTATCGGCTACTGGGGTCGCCCCGACGAGACGGCGGAGACCTTCCACAACAAGCTGGACAATCGGTTGAGCGAAGACAGCCACACCGAGGGCACGCCGGCGGATGCCAACTGGATGCGTACCGGCGACTTCGGCGTCTACGTCGACGGCGAGCTGTACATCACCGGGCGCGTCAAGGACCTCGTGATCGTCGACGGTCGCAATCATTACCCGCAGGACCTCGAGGCTTCGGCTCAGGAAGCCAGCCCGGCTCTGCGCCCCGGCTTCATCGCTGCGTTTGCCGTACCGGCCAACCAGCTGCCGTCCGTCGTGTTCTCCAACACGCACTCGGGTCTGAAGTTCGACGACGACGATTCCTCGGAGCAGTTGGTCATCGTGGCCGAGCGTGCTCCCGGCGCAGGCAAGGCCGATCCGCAGCCGATCGCGGACACCGTGCGTGCGGCGATTTCGTCCCGTCACGGTGTTACGGCCCGAGACATCCTGCTCGTCCCCGCGGGTTCGATTCCGCGTACGTCCAGCGGCAAGATCGCTCGCCGCGCGTGTAAGGCGAGCTATATCGAGGGAACGTTGCGAGGCGGCTATCAGCAGACCGCATTCCCCGATAGCGTTTGAGGAGCAGTCCCTTCATGATCGGTGGCTTGGTGAGTTGATGGTTGAACAAGATGGTGCGCAGAGCAAAGACGTTGTGAGCGAAATGAGTGTCGCGCAGCTGCGTGAGTGGCTTCGCAATTGGATCGCCAACGCGACCGGTCAGCCGGCGGGGTCGATCACGGACGATCGCCCGATGGAAGAGTTCGGGCTCGCCTCGCGGGACGCAGTTGCTCTGAGCGGAGACATCGAGGATCTGCTCGGCGTCACGCTGACCGCCACGGTTGCCTATCAACACCCCACCATCGCTTCGCTGGCTACTCGGATCATCGAAGGTGAGCCCGAGGCGCCGGAGGAGACCGTCGACGCCTCGTATTACGTCTCAGGCGGCACGACGGACGCTCACGACATCGCCATCGTCGGACTGTCCACACGATTCCCCGGTGCCGGGCACACGCCTTCGGACATGTGGGAAATGCTGGCGGCCGGACGCGACGGCATCAGCGACCTCCCCGAGGACCGCTGGGCCGAGTTCATGTCGGATCCCGCCATCAAGGCCGCGGTCGAGAACGCGAACACCAAAGGCGGGTACCTCGACGACGTCAAGGGCTTCGACGCCGAGTTCTTCGCGATGTCTCCGCTCGAGGTCGTCAACGTCGATCCGCAGCAGCGCCTCGCACTCGAACTCGCGTGGGAAGCACTCGAGCACGCTCGCATTCCGGCGAGTGGGCTCAAGGGCAAGCAGGTCGGTGTTTTCATCGGCAGTTCCGCCAACGACTACCAGTTGCTCGCGGTCAGTGATCCGACGACGGCGCATCCGTACGCGTTGACCGGAACGTCGACGGCGATCGTCGCGAACCGGGTCTCGTACTTCTTCGACTTCCGTGGACCGTCCATCGCTCTGGACACCGCGTGTTCGTCTTCGCTGGTTGCCGTTCACGAGGCTGTGCGCTCGCTGCGCAGCGGTGACTCCAACATCGCGCTGGCCGGTGGCGTCAACATGCTGCTGGCCCCTCCCGGAACCCTCGGTTTCGATCAGACCGGGATGCTCGCTCCCGACGGAAAACTGCGTGCCTTCTCCGCTCAGGCTCAGGGAATCGTTCGCAGTGAGGGCGGCGGACTCGTCGTGCTCAAGCGCCTCGAAGACGCCGAGCGTGACGGAGATTCCATCCTCGCGGTGATCGCCGGATCCGCGGTCAACCAGGACGGCCGTTCCAACGGTCTGCTCGCCCCCAATCCCGATGCCCAGGCCGACGTGTTGCGTTTCGCGTACCGCGACGCCGGAATCTTGCCGACCACCGTCGACTACATCGAGGCGCACGGAACGGGTACCGATCTCGGTGATCCCATCGAGGCCGACGCGCTCAGTCGTGTCGTCGGTCGTGGTCGTGACGAAGACAAGCCGGCACTGCTCGGTAGCGCGAAGACCAACTTCGGGCACCTGGAAGCAGCTGCAGGTGCCGCCGGCCTGATCAAGGTCGTTCTGGCGATGCAGGAAAACAAGATTCCCGCGACGATCAACTACCTGGGCCCGAACCCGCACATCGACTTCGAGAAGTCGCACCTGCAGGTGACGCCCGAGGCCACCGACTGGCCGCGTTACACCGGCAAGGCTGTCGCCGGTGTCTCCGGTTTCGGTTTCGGTGGAACCAACGCGCACGTCGTGGTCAAGGAGTACGTGCCTGCCGAGACGGTAGTGGATGCCCCTGTCGCCGATGCACCTGTGGAAGACGAGAGCACCGTTGTGCTGGCTGTGTCCGGCGCGCTGCCGTCGCGTCGTCGCCGCGCAGCCGCTGACCTGGCCGACTGGCTCGAAACCGAAGAGGGAAGCAAGACGCCCCTCGCCGACGTCGCCCGCACACTCGCGCGTCGCAACCACGGACGCTCGCGCGCCGCTGTTCTGGCGAAGACGCGGTCCGAGGCCATCAGCTCGCTGCGCGCCGTCGCCGCCGGCAAGCCGGCTCAAGGAGTCTTCTCGGCCGACTCGCCGTCGCCCAAGGGCGCGGTGTGGGTGTTCTCGGGCTTCGGCTCGCAGCACCGCAAGATGGCCAAGCAGCTCTACACGGAGAACTCGGCCTTCAAGGCAGCCGTCGACGAGGTCGACGCGCTGATCCAGGACGAGGCCGGCTACTCGATGGTCGAGATGTTCCTCGACGATTCGATCGAGTACAACGTCGAGACCGCACAGGTGGGAATCTTCACCATCCAGGTCGGTCTGGCCGCATTGCTGCGTCACCACGGCGCTGAGGCCGAAGCCGTGGTTCCGCACTCGATGGGTGAGGCCGCTGCCGCATACGTGTCCGGTGGTCTGAACCTGGAAGACGCTGTGCGCGTGATCTGTTCACGATCACGGCTGATGGGTGAGGCCGAGGGCGCACTCGTCGGTGACGACATCCGTCTGATGGCACTGCTCGAGTACAGCGCATCCGAGATCGAGGCGCTGCTGCCCACGTACCCCAAGCTCGAGGTCTGCGTTTACGCAGCTCCGACGCACACGGTGATCGGTGGACCGCAGCCGGACATCGAGGCGATCGTCGCGGCCGCCGAGGCCGACGGCAAGATGGCGCGTGTCCTGCAGACCAAGGGCGCCAGCCACACCTCACAGGTCGATCCGTTGCTCGGCGAGCTTGCCGCGGAGTTGGCCGGTATCGAGCCGACCACGTTGAAGCTCGGCGTCTACTCGTCCGTCGACAAGGACACCTTCTACCGTCCCGGTCACGAGCCGATCCATCAAGAGGCGTACTGGGTCAAGGGTCTTCGCCACAGCGTGTACTTCACCAATGCGGTACGCGGTGCAGTTGCCCACGGCCACACCACTTTTGTCGAGCTTGCACCCAACCCGGTGACGCTGATGTCGGTGGCGGCTACCGCGTTCGATTCGGGCCTGCACGACATGGAACTCATCCAGACGCTCAAGCGTAAGGAAGACGAGTCCGCGGGTGTGCTTGCCGCTCTCGCGCAGCTGTACGTGCACGGCCATGCCGTGAACCTCGAGTCCTTGCTTCCCGCAGGCGATTTCGCCTTGGTTCCGCGTACCGCATTCCTGCGTAAGCCGTACTGGCTCGACATTCGCGTCAGTGCCGGCGGTTCGGCTCGCGTACCCGGTTCGCACGTCGCTCTGCCCGACGGCCGCCACGTGTGGGAGGTCGACGCATCCGCCGTCACCGATCTGGCTGTGCTCGTGAGCGCTGCTGCCGGACAGGTGCTCTCGGATGTCGCTCTCACCGCTGCCGTTCCCCATGGTGAGCTGGCCGGCGCTGCGACCCTGACCACGACACTCAACCCGCATCCGGGTGGAGCGTCGGTGCAGGTGCACGCCCGTGAGGGCGCTACGTTCCGTCTGCTCTTCGACGCCGTCGTCACGTCGGGTGAGCCGCTGCCCGAGCTGGTTGTCAGCGCGCCGGTCAAGACCAGTGCGCCGATGGAATCCCTGGCCGAGGTCGTCGAAGACGCCGGAGACAAGTGGGATCCGAACGGTTCGCAGAGCCTCGACGACCGCCTCAAGATCGTGGTAGCCGAGTCGATGGGGTACTCGCCGGAGGATCTGCCGGCCGAGGTTCCGCTCATCGAACTGGGTCTCGACTCGCTCATGGCGATGCGTATCAAGAACCGCGTCGAGTACGAGTTCGACATTCCGCAGCTCCAGCTCCAGGCAGTCAAGGATGCGAGCCTCAACGAGGTCAACAAGTACCTGCGCTACGCGATCGACAATCGCGAAGAGGTTCAGGCGATGGCCGACAAGCAGGCCGCGGAGAAGTTGGCGGCCGACGCTGCTGACGAGGACGTTGCTCCCGCCGAGGTGGCAGTGGAACTACCTACCACTGCTCCGGTTGCAGCTGCGCCTTCCGATCCTTCTCGAGCCGGAACTGCCGACGACGCAGGCTCGGACGTTCCGCCGCGAGATGCGGCCGAGCGCTTGACGTTTGCGACGTGGGCGGTTGTCACCGGGAAGTCGGCCAAGGGCATCTTCAACGATCTGCCGATCGTCGGTGACGAGGTCGCCGAGAAGCTTGCTGCTCGGCTTTCCGAGCGTGCCGGTGGCGAGATCACTCTCGACGACGTTCTCGACTCCACCACCATCGAAGAGCTTGCGGACGTCGTTCGCCAGTACCTCGAGGACGACGGCAAGATCGACGGACTCGTACGTACTCTGCGTGCCCGTCCCGAAGGTTCCACTGCCGTACCGGTATTCGTCTTCCATGCTGCCGGTGGTTCGACGGTGACGTACGAGCCTCTGCTCAAGCGCCTGCCCGCCGGCACGCCGATGTACGGATTCGAGCGGGTCGAGGGCTCGATCGAAACCCGCGCTGCTGCTTACGTTCCGCTGCTGCGTGAGATCCAGGGCGACGGGCCGTACGTGCTGTGTGGCTGGTCGTTCGGTGGCGTGATGTCGTATGCGGTCGCGAAGTTGCTGCGCGAGCAGGGCGCCGACGTGCGTGTGGTCGGGCTGCTCGACACCGTCATGGCCGGCGAGGTCGTGCCGGACACCGAGGCGGAACGACGCAAGCGCTGGGAGCGCTACGGCAAGTTCGCCAAGCGCACCTACAACCTGGATGTGCCGCTGCCGCTTGACGTTCTGGCTTCCACCGAAGCCGACGAGGATCAGATTCAGATCTTGATGGACATGATCAAGATGAGCGGCGCCAAGATTCCCGGCGGCATCATCGAGCATCAGCGGACGTCGTGGTTGGACAATCGCGCCATCCAGACGGCCGAGTTCAGCAGTTACGACGGCGACGTCGTGCTCTACATGGCTGACAAGTACCACGACGAGCTGATGACGCTCGAGCCTGCATTCAAGACCCGCAAGGCGGATGGTGGCTGGGGTGACTACGTGAAGAACCTCGAGGTCGTCTACATCGGCGGGGACCACCTGCAGATCGTCGACGAGCCGTACATCGCGAAGGTTGCGGCAGACCTCACCACCAAGCTGGCCCAGATCGAGACAGCTCAGACCAAAGCAGCGGAAACCGGAGTTCAGAAGTGACGACAACCACCGCGGAGAAGCTCGCTGAACTCCGCGAAAAGTTGGAGAAGGCAAAGGAACCCGGCTCGGCTCGGGCCATTGCCAAGCGCGATGCAGCAGGGCACAGCACGCCGCGCCAGCGCATCGACATGTTGCTCGACCCCGGTAGCTTCATCGAGATCGGTGCCCTGGTGAAGATGGCGGGCGAGGGCAACCCGTACAGCGACGGCGTCATGACCGGTCACGGAACCGTCGACGGGCGTCCGGTAGCCGTGTTCGCGCACGATCAGACGGTGTTCGGCGGTGCCGCCGGAGAGATGTTCGGCCGTAAGGTCGCAGCTGTCAACGATTTTGCGCTGAAGGTGGGCTGCCCGGTCGTCGGTATCAACGATTCCGGTGGAGCTCGCATCCAGGACGCCGTTTCCTCGTTGGCCTGGTACGCCAACATGGGTTCACGTCAGGAGCCGTTGTCCGGCCTGTGCCCGCAGATCTCGGTCATCCTCGGTAAATGCGCCGGCGGTGCCGTGTACGCCCCGATCAACACGGACGTCGTGGTCGCGACCGAAGAGTCGTACATGTTCGTCACCGGACCCGACGTCATCAAGTCGGTCACCGGCGAAGAGGTCAGCCTCGAGGACTTGGGTGGAGCCCGCAAGCAGGCGGAGTACGGAAACATCCATCACGTCGCTCCCGACGAGAAGGCTGCCTTCGACTGGGTGCGTGAGTACCTGAGCTTCATGCCGTCGTCGTGCCAGGAGAAGGCGCCGCTGATCAACCCGGGCCTCGAACCCGAGATCACCGAGTCGGATCTCGAACTCAATGCGTTCATGCCGGATGCCGACAACGCCGGCTACGACATGCACGACATCATTCTGCGGATCTTCGACGACGGCACTTTCCACGAAATCGGAGCCCAGGTCGCGCACAACGTGATCACCGGGTTCTCCCGCGTCGACGGCCTGCCCGTCGGTGTCGTGGCCAACCAGCCCACGTACCTCAGCGGCGCCCTCGACGCGGACAGCTCCGACAAGGCCGCCCACTTCGTGCGTCTGTGCGACGCTTTCAACATCCCGCTCGTCTTCGTCGTCGACACACCGGGCTTCCTTCCCGGCGTCGATCAGGAAAAGGTCGGCGTCATCAAGCGCGGCGGGCGTTTCCTGTTCTCGTACATCGAAGCCACTGTGCCGAAGGTGACTGTGGTGGTTCGTAAGGCGTACGGCGGCGGTTATGCCGTCATGGGCTGCAAGCAGCTCGGTGCCGACATCAACCTCGCGTGGCCGACCGCTCGTATCGCCGTGATGGGCGCCGAGGGTGCCGTCAACATCATGGGGCGGCGTCAGCTCGCCGAGGCCGGTGAGAATGCACCCGCGGTGCGTGCTCAGCTGATCAACTTCTACAACGAGTTCGTCGCGACGCCGTACATCGCGGCCGAGCGCGGATACATCGACGCGGTGATCGAGCCTTCGCAGACGCGTCTCGAAATCCGCAAGGCTCTGAAGTTGCTCGCGGACAAGACGATCTTCAAGAACCCGCGCAAGCACAACTTGATGCCGCTCTAGTTCTTTTTGTCACCGAGGGCGTCGAACTGGCGGCGTAGCGCTTCTATCGCCGCCAGGACGGCCGGCCTTTCGCTGTCTGTCCGCCAGGCGAGGTAAATGTCTCGGCCGAGCGGCGGAACCGTGTCGAGCATTCGAACACCTTCCGGCGGTACAACTCTCGCCAGACGTGGAATCAATGCGACGGCGAGGCCCTGAGCGACGAATTCGACCTGGGTGGGAAACTCGGCGACCTCGTACTCGATTCGTGGGTCGAACCCCTGCGCGCGCAGGGTCCTGACGGTGAAGGTGTGAAAGTCCGTTCCCCGGGTCCACGTCGCCCAGGCATGCTCGGACAGCTCGCTGAGCGCGACGACCTTGTTCTCCGCCAGCGGATGTGACGCCGGGAGAGCGAGCAGCGCCACGTCGTCGTACACGGGCGTGAAGGAGAGTCCGTCGGGAAGTTCGACGGGCAGAGTGCTCCAACTGTCGACCACCACGACGTCGAGGTCGCGGCGAATCAGTGCGGGGAGCAGCTCTTCGGATTCGCCTTCGTTGAAGGTGATTTCGAGCTGCGGGTGCGCATGCCTGATTTCGGCGATGGCTCGCGGCAGCACCGTCCTGCTGGGGGAGACCAGGGCGCCGATACGTACGCGGCCCGTCACCTCGCTCTGCAGCGACGCGATTTCCGCCTCGGCCTGGGCGAGCGTCGAGAGAACCTCTGCGGTTCGGCGCGCGAGGATTCGGCCCGCTTCTGTGAGTCGCACACCGCGGCCCTGCGGTTCGAGGAGCGGAACACCGACCTCGCGCTCGAGTTTGTTCAACTGCTGCGAAATCCCGGACGGTGTGACATGCAAGGTGCGGGCGGCAGCCGCCACTGATCCGTTCTCGGCGACGGCGTGCAGGGCGCGGAGTCTTTCGAGATTCAACACAGTAGCAATGCTACCGAATATACGGTCTGAACATTTGCTTGTGCTGAATAGTTAGCGGCAGGAACATTGTCGAGTGACCACACTGACCTCCGCGACCGCGCAGACACCGACACCCACCCGAACTCCTCGGGGGCGCATCGACCCTCGATTGCTCGTCGTCGGAGGCGCAGCTGCGATCTCGATCAGTTCGCTCCTCATCAAGTTGGCTGATGTCGGGCCCTCGACGGCCGTCTTCTTCCGTTGCTTCCTGGCCCTGCCGCCGCTGTTGTGGTTGGCGTGGCGGGAGTACCGCCGGGTGGGCAAGCCGAGCCGGCGGGCAGTCGTTCTGCAGGTGCTCGGCGGTCTGTTGCTCGGACTGGATTTCGCGTTGTGGTCGCAGTCGATTCTGATGATCGGCGCGGGGATGGCGAGCGTCGTCGTGAACGTGCAGGTGGTCGTGGTGCCCGCACTGTCCTGGTTGGTGTTCGGCAATCGGGTGCCGATGCGGTTCGTCTTCGCCCTGCCGTTCATGTTCACGGGAATCGCCTTGGCGGGCGGCGTGTTCGGAGGTGGGGGAACCGGCGACGACTTGCTGTGGGGAACGGCGCTCTCGCTCGTCTCCGGAATCGCCTACGGCGGCTACATCTTCGTGGTCGGCCGGACGGGCGAGGCGGATCGGGCCGCGAGCCAGGTGTTGATCTCGACGACGTCCGCGGGCATCGCCGGGTCCGTCATCGGATCACTGTGGGGCCGGATCGATTTCGTCCCGGGCTGGGAAGCCTTCGGCTGGCTCGCGGCACTGGCGCTGGTCGGCCAGGTGTTCGGCTGGATGCTGATGGGGCACTCGCTCCCTCGGCTTCCCGCCGAGGTGGGCGCGACGCTCCTGCTCATGCAACCGGTACTCGCCGTACTGCTGGCGGTTGTGCTGCTCGGCGAACGGCCAGGCGTTGGGCAACTACTCGGGTGCGTCGTCGTTGTCGGAGCGGTCTCGGCCGTCTCCGTACGTCGCACCCGAGCAGTCACCCGAGTAGGTAGCGCAGGCTAGTGCACTCGCATCTCGCCGGGCATCCACATGCCCGAGCGGGTTGCGGTGCCCGTCTCCACCTCTGCCGGAACCGCATTGGGGAAGTACCGGTCGTACCGCTCGAGTGATCCCCAGTCCCGCGCCCAGTCGTCCTTCAGATATGTAGGAACCGTCGTCGCACCGGCAAGAACCTCGGTGAATCCGAGCGGGCCACCGTTGTCCGCGGACTGCCAGGTGTCGGTGGAACTGACCGCAAGAGGACGGTCCGGGAGGATGCGGAAGTTCGGCATCTCGGCCACGCCGTTCTGATGTGTGAACGGACGTTGGCACGGGAACTGAAGGCCGACAGCCCAGTCCAGGAGGACCGGCTGCTCGTTGCCGATGTACGAGTTCAGGGACTCGAGCTTGGGCACGCGCGGCGGCGTGAATGCCATCCACTGATCGCCCGTGAGGTTGGGATCGAACGCGACCACCCGAACGGCGTCGGCGTCCGGCGCGAGTTCGTCGATCGGGATACGGACGTTGCGCCACGACGGCGCGGGTCCGATGTCTCGCGGCATGTACGAACCCTGAACCTGCACGGTTCCGTCGGGCTGAGTCTTGCCGTACTCGACCAGCAGTGACTGGCCGTACGTGATCGCACCGGTGTTGTCGACGGACCACACACGCCCGGCGACGGACATGACCACCAGCGGTGATTCTTCACTGCGAGTGGGCAATCCGTACCAACTCGAGATGAGGGAAGCAGGTTCCTGCACGCCGGGCTGGTAGCTGCCCATGACCGGCGTTTTCGACGGATCGAGGCCGAAGGGGAGCTTGGCCGTGCTGCCGTTGACGCCGACGTTGCCGGTGCCGCCGCTGGTTCCGGCGCCGGAACCGGTGGCGAAGGTGGGACCGACGCTCTGGCTGTCGGTATTGCCCATGCCCTGCTTGACTTCGATGTAATCCGCAGTCAGATCGCTGGGAACCCCATTGGGGGAGAAGCCCTTCGAATCAACTCCGGACAACGGATCCTCGGCGTTGAATCCGGGAGCGGTCAGAGGCCGCAGATTCCCGGAATTGACGTCGGTCTCGACCAGAACGTCCTCGGCCATGCCGCAGGTCTTGCCCGCGAGTGCCTCGATGTTGCTTCGGCCCAGCGAGTACGCCGGGTACTGCGACACTGCACCCTTGAGTAGCGAGAGCACCTCGAACAGGACCATCAGACCGGCAATCACGGTGAGGGGAGCGGCCGCGAACTTGCGAATTCGTCTGCCCTTGGCCGTGTTCGGCTTCTCGGGCGGGGCGGCAAATCCCTCACGAAGGTACTGCCAGGCGGCAAAGGCCAAGGCGAGAGCAAAGAGCGCGAGGAACAGGGTGTTGGATTCACGGCCGTCGTAGGAGATGGTCTTGTCGAACCACGGCACGCCGTAACTCGAGACGTACCAGTAGCCGTTGATGCCGGCGAACGTCAACGCCAGCATCAGGAGCAGTCCGGCCACGAACACCGAACGGTTACGACGCGAGCGTAGGGCCGACGCGGACACGGCGACGGCGGTCAGCGCGGCGAGAGAACCGGCGATGCCCGCGTACGCACCGAAGTGGTGAGTCCACTTGGTGGGGTTGAACATCATCAGGAACATCGTGCCGAAGACGACGCCGACCAGGCGCCACGACGGACCGGTTGCGGCGCCGGGGACGCGGCCGCGGCGCAGCAACACGAAGAGCGTCGTGAAGAGGCACAGGATCATCGTCAAGAACGCGAAGCGTCGGGCAACCGAGCCGTCGACCGTCTGGACGAAGAGGTAGTAGTAGCGCAGGAAGTCCTGGTACCACTCGAGATTGGGGCCGATGATCGTTCGGACGCGCGTGGCCTCCATGACACCGGCAAAGGTCTGGTCGGCGAAGATGACGACCAGCACGATGGTTCCCGCAGCGGCGATCGGAGCGAGAAGCGGCAGTGTGCCGACCAGTCGGTGACGCTTGACGACGATGCGCACCAACGGGCGCACACCGGCGAGAAGGGCTGCGATACACATCAATCCGGTGGGTGCGGCGGCAAGAGTGAAGGCGCCGATCAAGATTGCCGTGGCCGCGGGCAGCAGACGTCCGGTGGCGATGGCGCGCTCGATGGAGCACCAGGTGAGCAGTGCGCCGAGAGCCACGATGGGCTCGGGGCGAAGACCGTTGTTGTACGCCAGCCAGAAGGACAGGAACACCAGCCCGCCGGTCCAGAGGGCGACGTTGCTCCGGCGAACCGCCCGGCCGAGACGCGGGACGACCTCGCGGCTGATGACCATCCAGCAGAGGATTCCGGCGAGCAGAGCGGGCAGACGCATGAACGGGCTCGCCGTCGAGATCTTCGCCATCACGGCCAGCACTTCGTAATACCAACCGAACGGGGCCTCGGGAACGCCGAACCAACGGAAGTAGTTGGCCATGTATCCCGCGTCCGGTGAGACTCGGGCCATGGTGAGGAGGTAACCGTCGTCGGCGGTGTTCGCGCCGATGAAGTGCCACACGACGAGCGTGCCGACCACCACTCCGTCGATACCGGAGAACTTCCACCAGCGTGCGGGCAGGAAGCGTCGGTGCTTGCGGCCGTCGGTGCCGTCGAGGCGAGCCAGGGCGACCAGCGCGACGATGGTCGAGAGGACGGCCACGATCATCGCGACCAGCTTCAAGACGCTGGGGCTCGAGGAGAAACGTGAGTCGATCGTCATCGAGAAGCCGAGGCCCTCGGGGGCAGCGCCGTCGGGCAGGTCGCTGAAGACGCCGACCACCTGCGGGCGGAAGTCACCGTCGAGCTGGCCACGAATCGGGTTGCCGTCGGGATAGGTCAGTCCGACGAACTCTGCCGTGGTTCGGTTGACGTCAGAGCTGAACGCGATGGCGCCACAGCGACTGGACTCGACGTCCTCGCGTGCCGCCGAAGCGACGACGACGTTGCG
The DNA here is from genome assembly GCF_019266085.1 of Rhodococcus sp. FH8. NCBI lineage: Bacteria > Bacillati > Actinomycetota > Actinomycetes > Mycobacteriales > Nocardiaceae > Rhodococcus > Rhodococcus sp. FH8. Next base: position 205,587 of record NZ_LPNQ01000077.1, read on the forward strand.
ATCGAGCACGTCGACGCTGGTAGCGGACACGCGGACGAACATCGACGAGAGCGCGGCGCCGTCGCCCTGAGCAGGTGCCGTCGACAGCAAGATGCCGCCGCCCTCGGGCAACGAGCTGACCGCGGAACAGGGGATCGATGCGTTGACGTCGATGGGAACCTGCGCCATCAGCGGTGCCTCGACGTCGCCGATCACGCCGTTCTGCGGCCAGTTGACCGAAGCCGTCGTCTGCACGACGGGAAGCAGCGGAGTTGCCAGTGCGAGCACGAAGCCGAGCAAGCCGGCGATGATCGCGACCCATCGCGTGCGATGGAAACGCTCGCGGGCATCCTGACCAGCAGGAGGCGGCGAACTCGAAGTCTGAGGTGAAGCTGTCACGGCGTCGGGCACGGCTACCGATGGTATGTCAGGGCTGAGCGTGGACCTACCGTGCCTGGGTGGTTGGTAGGTCCACGCGTAACAGTTACGACTGGTAACGAATCGGGCCCGGTGTCCAGGTGCCCGATCGGGTCTCGGTGGTGACGTTCATTTGCGCGGGAACCGCGTCCGAATCGAGCGGTGTGTACTGCTCGAGCGATCCCCAGTCACGATCCCAGTCGTTGTCCAGATAGGTCGGCAATGCCCTGGCCGAGAGCAGTTCGGTAGTCCAGCCGAGCGGTCCGCCGCCGTAGTGGTCCTGCCAGGCGTTGGTGGACTCCGCGCCGATGCGGTCGGGCAGGATGCGCCACTCCGGGATCTCGGCGACGCCGTACAGGTGATCCACCGGACGTTGGCACGGGAAGGCCAGACCGACAGCCCAGTCCATCAGCACGGGATCGGTGGATCCGACGACGTCCTGCAGCGTGCGCATGGTCGGCACTCGTGGCGGTGTGACCGCCAGCCACTGGTCGGCGCTGATGTCGGTGTCACTGGCCACCAGACGCACGGTGTCGGCGTCGGCGGGCAGCTGATCCATCGGAACGCGCAGGTTGCGCCACGACGGCGACGGGCCGATGTCGATCGGATCGACACGTCCCAGCGCGTCGACGCTTCCGTCGGCCTGCTTCTTGCCGTACTCGACCTGCAGCACTGCGCCGGGGGTGACGATGCCGTCGGAGTTGACGTAGCGGATGCGTCCGGCGGCCGCGACGGTCAGGAGCGGTGCGGCGTCGTTGCGCTCGGGGAGTGAATACCAACCGGTGGTCAGTGACGCGTTCTGAGGTGCTCCGTAACTACCGAGCACCGGGGTTTTTGCGGGGTCGAGCCCGAACGGGAGCGCGACGTTGCTGCCGTTGACGCCGGCCGTCGACTGCGAGCCGCCGGCGGTGCCGGATCCGGTTCCCGGCGTGGTGGTGCCGGACTGCGAGGTCGAGGTGTCGAGGCTGTTTGCACTGCCTGCTGTCGAGTCTTCTGCGTCGGCCGTGAGGTCGCCTGCAACCCCGTCCGGCGAGAACCCGGTTGATTCGCTCGCACCGAATGCACCTGCGCCGGCGAGATCGGTGGGCCGATCCGTCAATTGCAGAACGCCGGCGTTCGGATCGGACTCGACGAGTACCTCACCCGCGAGACCGCAGCTTCCGCCGAAGACGGATTCGATGTTGGACTTGCCGATCGAATACGCGGGGTACTGCGCGACCGCGCCCTTGAGCAGGGACAGCACCTCGAACAGCACGACCGCTCCGGCCGCGATGGTCAACGGTGACGGGGCGAGAAGGCGAAGTCGCCTGGTCTTCTTGACGCTGTCCTCTGTGCCGTTTCGCCGGCGCGGCTCCATGACGTGGTACCACGCGGCCAGCAGCAGCGCGAGAATCGTGAGGCCGAGGAAGGCCGTCGAGAATCCCTTGCCGGCGATTGACGGCGGCTTGTCCCACCACGGGACGCCGTAACTCGAGACGTACCACCAGCCGTTGGAGCTCGTGAACGCCACAGCGAGGATGAACAGGATGCCCGCGGCGAACAGCGCGCGGTTTCGTTTGGAACGCATGCTCGACGCACTCACACCGACGGCGGCAAGGACGGCCACCGTGGCGGCCAGACCGGCGTACACACCGAAGTGGTGAGTCCACTTGGTGGGGGTGAACTGCATCAGGAGCAGCGACGCGAACACGATGCCGAGGATTCGGCGCGAGGGCCCGATAGCTGTGCCCGGGATCCGGCCCTTGCGCAGGATCATCATGACGCAGAAGACGAGTCCGACGATCATGACGAACATGCCGAAGCGGCGGGCCAGTGAGCCGTCGGGGGAGATGGTCATCAGTGCGTCCCAACGCAACCGTTCCTCGAACCACGGAACGTTCGGCCCGACGGCCGTTCGCACTCTGGTCGATTCGAGAACTGTCGCGAGGGTTTGATCTGCGAAGACCGCGACGAGCACCACGGTTCCGGCGGCGAGAATCGGCATGATCTGGGACAGGAAGCCGACGCGTTTGCCGCGGGCGATCAGGATCTGCAGGATCGGCCGGGCGCCGGCGATCAACGCGCCGATCGCGATCAACCCGGAAGGTCCGGCGGCCAGCGAGAATGCGGCGATCAGCACGGCCATCGCGGCGGGCAACAGACGTCCGGTAGCGATGGCGCGTTCGATGGAGCACCACGTGAGCAGAGCGCCGAGGGCGATGATGGGCTCGGGGCGCAGGCCGTTGTTGTACGGCAACCAGAAGGCGAGGAACACGAGCCCGCCGGTCCAGATGGCAACCTTGTTGCGGCGCACCGCAACACCGAGTCGCGGGATCACCTCGCGGCTGATCACCATCCAACACAGAATGCCGGCGATCAGCGCGGGCAGGCGCATCCACATGCTCGCGGTGCTGACCTTCGCGAACAATGCCAGCACGTCGTAGTACCAACCGAACGGCGCTTCGGGGACTCCGAACCAGCGGAAGTAATTGGCCATGTACCCGGAGTGCTCCGAGACTCTGGCCATGCCGAGCAGATAACCGTCGTCGGAAGTGTTGGCGCCGAACACATGCCAGAGCGCCAGCGTGCCGATCACCAGGGCGTCGATGCCGGTGAACTTCCACCACCGTGCCGGAAGGAACCGCCGCGCACGACGGCCGTCGACGCCGTCGATCCGGTGCAGTGCGTACAGCGAGACGATGGTCGAGAGTGCCGCCACGATCATCGCGAACAGTTTGAGAAGTGTGGGGCTGGACGAGAACCGGGAGTCGACGTCCATGTGGGCGGACAGTCCGGCGGGCGCTGCGCCCTGCAGGTCGGTGAAGATGCCGACAACCTGTGGGCGGTAGTCACCGGTCAGGGTGGTGCCGACGCCGTCGATTCCGGTGACCGCCGCGACGGTCTGCTCGGAGTTGGTCGTGATGGTGATCGCCGTGCACCCGCTCAGTTGATCGAGCGGGGTCGAGATCAGTACCGAATCGCGGGTGAGTGCTTCGAGGCGGTCGGCAGTGGTGCGGACGGTGAGGCCGCGGGCGTTTCGGTCCGGCGCCCCGTTCGGCATGGTCGAGAGCAGTGTGCCGCCGCTGCCGCCCAACTGGCCGAGGGTGGAACAGGGGATGCTGATGTCGAGCGATGTGGGCGAGTAGGAGATCAGCGGCGACGAGACGCTGTTGACGGTCCCACCCTGCGGCCAGTCGATGCTCGCGGCTTCCTGCTTGACGGGCAGGAACGGCGTCGCGAGTGCAAGAAGCAGGCCAAGAAGTCCGGTGACTATCGCGATGAGTCGTGCCGTCCGGACTCGCTGGGAATCCGATTCTCGGGGAGCTTCGGGGCCAGTGGGCACGGGTTTCGGGGGCACTACTACTTCAGACGGCACAAGGAACGATGTTAGGCGAGTGCGGGCCCGCACATCCTGAGAGAACTACTCAGGATGCAACTTCCTGTTCGGATTGTGGTGTTTCAAGTGTTCGGGCGATGGTGTCGAGTGAAATACCCAACACTTCCGCGACCGCGCTGATGGTGAAGAAGGCGGGTGTCGCGATGCGTCCGGTTTCGATCTTGCGCAGCGTTTCGACGGAGATGCCGGCGTCGAGCGCTACCTGAACCATGCTTCGGTCCCCCCGCGCCGATCGCAGGAGTTCACCCAGTCGTAGTCCTCGTTCGAGTTCTTCCGCCGTCAGCGGCACGCGCACCATGTGCTTATAGTAATACCGGTATAGTTATTCGACAAGGAAGGTGTTCGAAATGGTCGAAATCAAGACCGCAGGGGAAATCGACGCGATGGCGGCGGCGGGGAGAATCACGGCGCAGGCTCTGGCTGCGGCGCGTGAGGCGGCCAGCGTCGGAGTGACGTTGCTCGAATTGGACGCCGTTGCCGCGGAGGTTATTTCGGCGGCCGGCGCCTCGGCGCTGTTCTTGAACTACCGGCCGGCAACGGCACCGACGCCGTTCCCAGGCGCCATCTGTGCGAGTGTGAACGATGCTGTGGTGCACGGTATCCCGAATGAGTACCGGCTTCGCGACGGTGACTTGGTCAGCATCGACTGCGGCGCGAGACTCGACGGTTGGTGTGGTGACTCCGCCATCAGCTTCACTGTCGGGCGGGGGAGTAGTGAGGATCAGGCACTGATCGACGCGACCGATGAGGCACTTGCCCGTGGCATTGCCGCTGCCCAGCCCGGAAACCGATTGGGCGACATCGGTGCCGCGATCGGACAGTACGCGCGTGGCCGCGGGTACGGCATGCTGGCCGATCACGGTGGGCACGGCATCGGTCGCGAGATGCACGAAGGCCCGGACGTGCCCAACGAAGGTCGAGCAGGCAAAGGCTTCCGGCTGCGTCCCGGCCTGGCCATCGCCATCGAACCGATGCTCATCGCCGACGGAACCGACGACTACCGGCACGACGCCGACGGGTGGACCCTTCGTACCGTTTCGGGCGCCCGGGCTGCGCACAGTGAGCACACGGTCGCGATCACCGAAGACGGTCCGGTGATCATGACCCGCTGATCAACCCGCTCAGCTCTGGTTGGAGGTCTTGCCGCTCACGAGGTCTCGTACGTCCCACACCCACACGTCGTCGACGCGCTTGGCGTCGAAGCCGACCAGCTCGTCGACCGTGTGGCGCAGGGCGTCGTCGCCGGAGAATCGGGGAAGCACCAGTACGTCGGCGTGCCAGTACCGCAGGTCGGTCAGTGCGTTCGCTCTGGTGCCCACGTCGATCAACGGGACCTTGCCGGTTTGTTTGGCATTGACCAGCAGGGTCGAGGTGGGCCGGGACTCGGCGCCGTAGATTCCGGCGCGGGTCTTCGAATCCGGGCCGACGAAGTACCCGCCGGCGATGGGGAAGCCGAATTCGGCGTCGACCTGCCAGCTCAGTGCGCGGGCGTCTTCGGCGCTCGCGACAGGGACCGTCACCAGGGTGCCGTCGCTGACGTAGTTCTCCCACGAGCCGCTGGTGATGAATTCGGGCGTCGCAGATCGCTGATCGGCGTCGATGGGGGTCGGGATCAGGGGAATCATCGCGACGGCGAGAGCCACCAGCCAGACACCGGCTGCCGTGCGGCGCGGTCCACGAAGTTCGACAAAAGCGCGGTACGTGCCGAGGGTGAGCAGCAGCCCGATCGCCGGAATCGCGCCCATCGCGAATCGGGATTCGAGCACCGATTCGAACAACGGCAGGTCGGCGAGGAGTTTCCACGGCAGGGTGATGCCGGTCTTGTCACCGTCGATGGTCAGTTCGGAACCGAGTGAGAGCACACCCATGACCACGATCACCGCGGCAGCCGCGCGGGTCAGGCGGATGCGCCACAACCACACTGTTGCACCGAGAAGCAGGAGCACCAGCGGCCATCCGAAGTACGCGTTCTCCTCGGTCGGGTTCATTCGGAACTCCGCGCCCTCGGGGTCGCCCGCAACCGATTCGGTCGGGAACGTGGTGAGTGCAGCGGTGTCGTTGCCGGCCTGACCGTGTGAGACGCCGTCGTAGCTCGCTGGGCCGAAGAACTGCGACCACAGCGGCACCGCGGTGATCAGGAGTGTGACCGCGCCGCCGATCACGAGGCCGGGCATCGCGCGCTTGATCGCCTGGCGCGACTTGGCCAGGTCGGGCAGTGCATAGGCGGCGCCGAACACCATGGCTGACATCGTGAAGATGAGGAGCGGTTCTTCGCCGAGGAAGATCTGCCAGGCGACGAGTAGGCCGAGGACGACACCGTCGCGAACCGGACGCTTGCCGTTCGAAATGCGCACTACCTGCAAGAATATGAACGGAAGTACGAAGAACGCGACGAAGTTCGGGTGGCCGTTGGCATGCGAGATCATGGCGGGCGCAAATCCGCAGAACCCCGCTCCGACGGCGGCGGCGACCTTGGAGCGGACGGAGACTCCGGTCAGTACGTGCCGCGAGAATGCCCAGTACCAAGCGATGGCGGTGCCGCCGAGGCCGGCGGTCAGCCCGATCGCATACGTGGCGGTCGGTCCGAAGATCAGCGTGATCGGGGCCAACGGGATGCTGATGCCGAACATCGCGGTATTGGCCATCAGGTTCACGCCGAGTGGATAATTCTGCAGGTCACTGAACAGTGGGCTGCGGAACTGGGCGAGGGCGTGAGCGGTATCGGCGAAGAACCATTCCCACATGGCCTGGTCGCGGCCCGCGTTGAACAGATAGCCGGACTGCAGATCGCTCCACAGGTTGGACATCACGTAGATCGCCGCGACGGTGAACGTCGCCATGATCGCGAGGTCGACAAGACGCCCGCGCTGGACGACCGAGCGCCGCACTGCTGAACGGACTCGCCCTGGACGTGCTTCTTCGAGCAGTTGGACGTCGGGCAAGGTCTCGGTCATGCAGTCGGTGCCTTTCGGTTCTGGCGCCCATCCCTGAAGTGGCAGTTCTCAGAAGTTCGGGGTGGCCTATTTAGGTCTCGATTCGATAACTTCCTCTGTCAGAGTAACGAACAAAACGGTTCGCGTCCGCGAGCGGGCGCACTCAGCGGGACAAACCGGTCCGCCCGACTTGTCCGGAAAGTAATGTTTTCGTGCACCGTTTGACGGGTTCGTGACCGGGGTATCGCAACAAGGATCTTGCTCGCGTTTGTTCAGGCAGCCCCGACGAATCCCATCCTCGACGAAGAGTTGGAACCTACGTCCGGGGCCTATACCGGATGGGATGGTGCTTGTGCATGTCGAAGACAGCAGTTCGCAGTAGCGCAGTGGGGGCAGTGGCCCTGTTGGCCGTTGTCCTGGGGGGTGGGACGGCGTCGGCAGGCGTCGACAACACCAGTTCGATCACCGACGTCAAAGGAAATCGGATAGAAGTCTTCCAGGCTGATACCGCTATCCACGTCTTTCCACCTCTCGACAGCTCACCGCTGAGTGTCGAGTTCTTCCACGACGGGGTTGCCGGCGTGAAGATCGACGGCCCGGATGCAGCAAGTTTCACCGGAACGAAGCTGACGATCGGCTATCAGATCGGTTACCCGATCGCGCTGACCGGCGCGACGGTCGTTCTCAACAGTCCTGGTCTCGACTGGGCAGTCGAGAGCGGAACGAACCTCGGGATCGGTCTGGTTCCGGATTTCGAACTGGGCCTGGATATTTCCAATGGGTTCGTCATCGGCGGCGACATCATTCCGTCGCAGGAACTGGACGTCGACCTGGCGCCGGGCGGTATCACCGACGTCGCGCTGCTCGAAGATCAGGAGTTCGACGGTCCCGAAGCCGCTGTCCGTCTGTCCGGAGTTCACGGTTACGTACAGGGAGCAATCGGTCCGGTGACCATCAGGCCGTACGCGAAGGCTGTCACGTCGAATGGCGATACCGTCGTCACTTACGGTGTACCGCAGAGGCTTTAGCGAAAGCGGATGCTCCCGCCGTCACGCTGCAACAGCGTGATGGTGGGAGTTTTCCGCGTTCCGTGTGGTCGAATCGGCGCCACGAATCGGCGAAGCGTCCGCCCAGTGGGCACTACGGGAAACACTGACGAGTTTCGCGACCAACCGTGCCGCGATCCACACGAGGTACACGGCGGTGATCAGAAGCAGAAGTGCCCAGTCGTGCGCGAAGAATCCGACAATCCCGCCGATCGTGAACGCGAGGGCGACGAAGACGACCCGTCCACCCACGTCGGTCTCGACCAGATACTCGGGTTCGATCGGATCGTCGGGTTCACTCGATTCATCGACGTCCTCGGATGATTCGGCCCTGGACTTCTCGTGGTGTTCGGTCGGGATCTCGAGTAGCTCGCCCCATTCGAGCACCGCAACGGTGTGCGCGGTGTCGGTCGGGATCGCGCGGTAGTCGCGGGACTCGGACACGTCGATGAGAGCCCTTGCCAGAGTGAGTACTTCGATGCGATTGCGAATCGCGACGCTCAACACTTCATGGAAAGCCTGTTCGCGCCCGAACGGTTTGCCGCGCGCAATGACCAGAACATGCTCTGCGGAATCGAGAACTGCACGATGCGGTACAAGCTCGCGGCTTTGCGCAACGAGTTCGCTCACTGTCATCACCTACCCCGCCGGTGGTTGATGCGGCCGTTTGCTCGACTGCGCTTGGAGGGGCTGAGTACCCCGGCAGTTTCGGAAACAAACTCGCCGGACAGCGTGTCAGATTTGCGCAGCCGGGGCCGAGAGTGCTCCGAGGCAACTTTCGATCAGGTCGGCAACGATCACGTGAGCACGTTCGCGGCTGTCGACGCGGCCTTCCCACGTGGCAAAAGTGACGACGGTGAGCACGGTCAGAGTTCCCGCCCGAAGTTCGGCGATCTCTGCCGGTAACGAGGACGCAGCGACTATCCGCCGCTGAACTTCGCGGAAACTCTCGGCCTGCATGTGGTCACGGATAGTCGACGACATCGCCGGGTCGAAGATCGACTGCACCAGGAACCGCGCGTACAACGTGCCCTCGCGGTAGATGGTCTGTTCCGCCAACGGCAGGACGAGAGCCTCGACGAGGGCACGCATCGTCGGTGGTTTCGCGTCGAGATCGATCGTGTCGAGCAACTCACGACGACGCTCACCGGCAGGTCGCATTCTGGACTCGACGACGGCCGCCAGCAAACCTTCACGTGACCCGAAGTGATACTGCGCAGCCGATTTGTTGGCCTGCCCGGCTTCGGTCTGAACATCACGAAGAGTCAGAGCGGCCAGACCTCGCTCGGCAACCAGACGCTCGGCTGCATCGATCATCGCCGCTCGGGCATCGGTTCGGGGCACGGTATGAAGTTAGGGGTGCGTCGGGGTCGCGTCAACGACCCCGACGGTAAGCCTTTTGTGACGTATCTCCTGGTTAGATTGCGTCAGAGCGGGTAACGACCACAAACGGCCCCTGCTCGGTCACGGTGAAACGAGGATCGTCGAACAGTTCCTTGGGGAACGTGACCGTGTAGCGGCGGACGTTCGGGTCGTTGGGGTAGACGTCCTCTGCCAACCGCAGCGTGTACCCGTCGGCGCCCTGGCGGAAGACGAAGGCGTCGGGGCTGCGCCACGGCGCCGAGTCCAGCGCAGCTATCAGTTCGTCAGGCGTCTTCAGTTCCGACCACTGCTCGATCAGCGCAGCGCGCGCACGGAAATCGGCGAGCGGGTTCGCGTAGTGCGACGTCAGTCCTTGAAAGCCGAAGTACGGGTAGAAGCTCAGGAAGCCGATGTCGGCAGTGAGGACCACCGTGTCATGGGGTTCGCGTCCCAACTGCTCGCGAATGATCCGGTCGATGTCGGCGTAATTGGCTTCGGCACCCGGGGGCCGCTTGTCGCCGCGCTCGCCGTTACCGTCGGTATCGCTGTATGCCACAGCGATATCCGGCGCCAGCACCTGCGGGATGTTCTGCGCGAAAGCGATGGCTCCGATGACGCCGAGTGCAACCAGTACCGCTTTGACGCGAGGATTTTCGCTGGTGGCCAGCACGATCCAACCGGCGAACTCGAAGAAACCGAACACACCGGCGGCGGCAAGGAGTCCGATCAGGACCGGCTCCAGTCGGAAGCCGAGGAGCGTACTGCCGGCAACGGTGAACGTCATGGACAGCAGTGCCCACAGGTACACGGCAATGACACCGATACCGAGTGCTCGGGCGCGGCGGGAGAACAGGAACCGCGAAATCAGCCAGATCGTGCCGAGTAGGCACAGTCCACCGACAAGGGTGAAGCTCAGCATCGGGAAGGGCAGTACCGCACCGGAATCGGGGAGGTAGTGCATTGCGGTGCCGGACTCTGCGGTGGCACCGGAGAGTGCCTTCAGCAGGTACGGCGTCCAGACGGTCAGAGCCACCAGGCCGGAGATCACCGCGATCACGGCGAGCCTGACGAGGGGTCCCAGTGCGGCTTTCCACGTGTTCTGGGCGCGTGCGGCAAGTACTGCGGCAACCAAGGCCATCAGAGTCACTGCGAACGCGGCGAATCCGAGATAGAGCGTGTAGACCGTTGCGGCGAGACCGAGGAACAGGCCCGTCCCGAGTATTGCGCCGGCTCCGGCAAATCGAGATGCCCCCGGCCGGTCCAATGCGCCCCACGCGAGGATCAGCACCGGCGGGATCAGGAGGTTGATGACGGCGCCGTACGCCTCGGGGGAGTTGTACGCCAACACGACGGCAGTGACGGCCAATGCCGCGACGACGGCCCAATCGCGTCGAATCAGCTTGGTCCACAACACGAGTGCAACGACGGCGACGACAGCCAACGAGCCGATCGCGTAGGGCTTGAAGGCTTCCCAGCCGTCCATTCCCAGCAGGTTCGCGACGCGTCCACCGATCCAGAACCAGCCGGCCGGGTAGAACGGCGGCAGATCCACGTACGTCATGTCCTGCAGCGCAGCAGAATCCGTCAGCCGGGTCAGGTACTCGGTCCGGAACTGCTGATCGACCGAGACGCCGTGCAGATACAGACTCGTCGCGGCCAGGGGAAGTCCGAGCGTCGTGGTGACGAAGCCGGAGAGCCCGGCCCACGAGAGGAGTTTTGCGACCCGCTCGGCCTTGCGGGCGCGGAACATCAGAACCGCAACACCGACCACTGCGATGCAGAGCACCTGCAGCACCGTCGTGACTGCCTGCGTGACATTGGAAGAGGTGAACGCCGGCCACTGCACTCGGCCGAAAGCAAAGAGCCCGACAGCGGCTACAACAGCGGCGACCAGCGCTCCGAGGGCCATTTCCACCACCGTCGCCGCGGCATTACGCCACGGCGACGGGGTCGAAAGGTCTGTACTCGGAGCAGTTGTTGTTTCTGGCACGGGAGGAGCTTAAACCGGCAACTTCCGGAAGATCGGGCGCGGCACGTGGCGAAGACCCATCATGACGAAGCGCCACGGGCCGGGAGTCCAGACGATTTCCTTGCCCTTGTCCGAGGCGGCAACAGCGAGCTTCGCGACGATGTCCTTGTTGACCGTCAGCGGAGCTTCCTTGACGTGGGCACTGAACTGCGTGCGCACCATGCCGGGGCGAACGACGGTGACCTGCGGTCCGAATTCCGCGAGAGCCTCGCCGAGTCCGAGGTAGAAACCGTCGAGGCCCGCCTTGGTGGAGCCGTAGACGAAGTTGGCACGCTTGACGCGCTCGCCGGCAACCGACGACATCGCGATGATCTTGCCGAAGCCCTGAGCCTTCATCTTCTCGCCGAGAAGAACACCGACCGAGACGGAAGCGGTGTAGTTGACGTTTGCCACCAGAACGGCCTTGCGCTGGTTCTGCCACAGCTCTTCGGAGTCACCGTCCAGTGCGAAGGCGACGATCGCGACATCGACGTCACCGTTCGAGAACGCCTGGTCGATCACCTTCGGATGCGACTCGAAATCAACGGCGTCGAAGTCGATGAGCTCCACCGAGGTGGCACCCTTCGCTTCGAGCTGCTTGACCGCAGCTTCGCGTCCCGGATCGCCGGGGAGTGCCGCCAGAACGACGCGGAGCGGCGCCTTCTTCAGGTACTCCTCACAGATGGCGAGGCCGATCTCGGAGGTTCCACCGAGAAGCAAAACGGTTTGCGGGTTACCTACAGCGTTGATCACAGTTCCAGCCTTCTGGACATATCGGAGGCGAAAACGCCTGTGGGGTCGTACTTGCGGCGCGTCGCGATCCACTCGTCGATACGCGGGTACATGGCGTGGAAGGTTTCTGCGGACGTCCGCGAGTCCTTGGCCGTGTACAGGCGTCCGCCGAATTCGAGGACACGCTTGTCGAGTTCGGTGACGAACTCGTTCAGGCCCGGCTTGATGCGGAAGTCGACGCAGATGTTCCAGCCCGGGATCGGGAAGCTCAGCGGCGCCTGATTGCCTTCGCCGAAGAGCTTGAACACGTTGAGGAACGAGTAGTGCCCGCTGCGCTGGATGTCGACGATGATCTTCTTGAACTCGTCGACGGCCTCCGGCGGAACCACGAACTGGTACTGCAGGAATCCGTTGGATCCGTACGCCCGGTTCCACTCACCGAACATGTCGAGCGGGTGGTAGAACTGCGTCAGATTCTGGACCTTGCCGCGGTACTTGCCGGACTTGCGGAACCAGACCTCGCCGATCGCGGTGAAGTTGAACTTGTTGGCCAGCCCGTTGGGGAAGACGTCGGGGAACGTCAGCAACTGCGGTGCGTCGAAGGCGAGCGGGTTCTTCTGCAGCTTGGCCGGAAGCTGGTCGAGCTTCGCCAGAGATCCGCGCGAGACTGCCGCACGACCGAGCTTCGGGGGCGCGGAAATCGCGTCGAACCACGCGCTCGAATACTCGTAGTTGGCCTCACTGCCGTCGCTGTGCAGCGCGATGGTCTCGTCGAGGCTGTTGGTGACGTCGCCGTCGGCGATGAAGTACGCCGTCTCGGTCGGTGTCATCTTGATGGTTGCCCGCAAGATGATGCCCGTCAGGCCCATGCCGCCGATCGTGGCCCAGAACAGTGCGGCCTTCGGGTCGTTGCGCCCGCCCTTGGGGGTGAGCGTGCGAACCTTGCCGTCGGCCGTCAGCAGATCCAACGACACGACGTGGTTGCCGAAGCTGCCCGCGCTGTGGTGGTTCTTGCCGTGGATATCCGAGCCGATGGCGCCGCCGATCGTGACCTGACGAGTACCCGGCAGGACCGGAACCCACAGGCCGAACGGCAGAGCAGCCTTCATCAGCTGATCCAGATTCACGCCGGCGTCGACGTCCACCAGAGCGGTGTCGCGATCGATGCGGTGAATGCGGTCGAGTGCATTCATGTCGATGACCAGCCCGCCGGCGTTCTGCGCCGGGTCACCGTACGAGCGGCCGAGGCCGCGCGCGATGACGCCGCGTCGCAGATGCGATGGCTTGGAATCGTTCTGTTCCGCAACCTGGGCGACCGCGTTGGCGATCACTTCCACGTCGGGGGTGGACAGCACCTGTGCGGTGGTGGCGGCGGTGCGTCCCCAACCGGTGAGGGTGCGGGCTTGGGTGTGGAGAGCCGGCTGCGGCGTCTCTTCTGCTGTCGTGGACATCAAGGTAGAGGTTACCTGGGAGTAGTGCCGACGGCTCCGACTCGAGTGGTTACTCTCGTCGTCGTGCCCGAAACACCTGCAAGTCACCAGCACGAACCCCACGTCCCGCTGCCCGTCGAGATTCCTGTCACGACGGACATCGCCGACGACGCGTTGGACCTGAAAACGCAGATCGTCCGGTTCGTCGCGACGGGTGGGCTGTCGGCGGTCGTGGACTACGGGCTGTACGCATTCCTGTTCAAGGTCGTCGGCCTCGATCTGAGCGTGGCCAAGTCGATCAGCTTTATCGCCGGCACTACGACGGCGTATCTGATCAACCGGCGGTGGACGTTCAAGGCCGAGCCTTCTCGCGCCCGCTTCATCGCTGTTGTCGTGCTGTACGCGGTCACTTTTGCGGTTCAGGTCGGGCTCAACGCGCTGATGGTGCATGTGCTCGCCGACGAGTGGTGGCGCATGCCGCTGGCCTTCGTCATCGCGCAGGGCACCGCGACGGTCATCAACTTCATCGTTCAGCGGGCAGTGATCTTCAAGATCAAGTAACGGTTCGGGGTGGATTAGCGCATTCGTCCGGTTTCTCGAGAGAGAATCGAGCGCATGATCATCGTTCTCGATTCTTCGGCCCTGACCAGGGGTGTACGGTTCGACACTGCCATCGCCGATGCTCGCGCACTCGGACACCGCGTCGTCGTGCCGCGATTGGTCGTCCTCGAGGTTGCGAGTCGCTACCGCGAGGAATCGGCGGAGATGATCGCGGCCCTGAGCGTCCAGGCGCGCATGTACGACCGACTGGGATTGCGGCGCGACCTTACGAGGTTCGTCGACGCTGCTCACGACAAGGCCGACGGCTACGTCGACGACGTGATCGAAGACCTCGTGGCGATCGGCGTCGAAGTGGTCGATCCAGTCGACGTGTCGCATGTCGAGGTGGCCGAGAGGGCGATCTCGCTGCGTCGGCCCTATACCGACAAGAAGAAGCGAGACGGATATCCGGCGACGCTGAACTGGCTGACCGTGCTCGATCTCGCCGACCGCAACCCGGGCGTCGACGTCATCTGGGTGAGCTCCGACGCACGGGCATACGGCGACGGCGAAGACGGGGTCTGGCACGGCGATCTCGCGCGTGAACTGGCGTCGCGCGGTCTGGAGTATCGGGTCCGCTGGGCGTCGGACATCCCGGTGATCGACGGACCGGTGCAGGTGGAGCAGGTGGCGGAGGTCGAGGAAGCCGCTGAGGTCGCGCCCGAGGCCCCGGTTGCTCAGGGCTTCGTGGAGCCGGAAGCGGTGGTTCCAGCCGAGGTTCCCGAACCCGCGGCACCTGCAGCAGCCCCCGCCCCCAAGCCTGTTCAGCGCGCAGCGCGGACGAGAGTTGCGCCGCAGCGCATCGAACCCGCCCCGAAAGCTCAGTCCGGTGGACTGCGCGGTCTGGGCAAGGTCATCGGCGGGCGGAAACGAAAGGTCACGATCGTCGACGATCTCGACGAAGTCGACCTCTTCGGTGCCTGATCGCTTCTAATCTGGACAGATGTCTCTGTTGCCGACAGTCAGTCGTAGGACCGGAACTCGATACGGCAGGCCGAGTATCGAATCGCAGGTCCTCTACAACGCGTGCCGATGGATGCTTCGGCCCGTGGTCGGGATCGCGCCGCTGACGCCTGGCGCCATGCGCCGCGCCGCAGTGCTGGACTCGGCCGCGGGTGTACGCATTCCGTCCGGGATCGATCGGGAAGCGATTCGCTTTCCAGGTTTCGACGGTGAACTCGTGCGGACGGCAGGCTCGACGGCTGATCTGCGCGACGGTGTTGTTCTCTACCTGCACGGCGGCGGGTTCATGTGCTGCGGGCTCAACACGCATCGGCCGGTCGTTGCAAGCATCGCCAAGCGAACCGGCCTTCCGGTCCTGCACATCGCATATCGACAGTTGCCGAGCACGAGCATCAGCGGGTCGGTCGACGACTGTCTCGATGCATACCGGTGGCTCCTCGAACAGGGAGCCTTGCCGGAAAAGGTTGTCTTCGTTGGCGATTCGGCCGGAGGCTTCCTGGTTTTCGCGACGGCACTTGCAGCTGTTTCCGCGGGGATCGAGGTTCCGGCCGGTCTGGTCGGGCTCTCACCGCTCCTCGATCTCGATTGCACCACCAAATCGGTCCATGCCAACGCTCGACGCGACGTGATCGCCCCGGTGTCGGCATTGATGGCGATCGGAAAGCTTGGCGGACAGACGAACTCACCCGTCGACGGCGATCTGGCCGCGCTGCCGCCGTCGTTGCTGATCGCCGCCGAATCCGAGGTGCTCAGAGTCGATTCGGAGGTGATGGCGCAACGGCTCGCCGCCGCGGGGGTGCCGTGCTCGCTGCAGATCTGGAACGGCCAGGTTCACGCGTTTCCCGCCGTCTGGCCTGGCCTGCCGGAGAGCCGGGCAGCGCTACGTGACGTTGCCAGGTTCATTCGCACCAGGCTGGATGCGGTCCCGCCCCAGGTCGCGGGCGAAAGTTGTTCGGGAAGTTGAACTTCCGGTCCGGTTAGGGATTCTCGTGTCCTGACGTTGTGGTAGGTGCCATCGCGCGGGCATAGATCGATTCGAGCTCGGTTACTGCTGAACGTCGATCGACGTTGTCGGGATCGAGGCGATGTTGGAGGTTGATCCCGAGAGTGCCGGCCAGAAGGGTGACGGCAACCAACTCCGGATTGGTGACCGGGGTGTCGATCGAACGCAGGTAGTCCGCGTACAGCGTTCGCATTGCGACGTACTGCTCTGCGTAGGTCTCGCGGATGGTGGACCCGGGAATCACGGCTTCGATCAAGATGGTCGAGAAAATTCGTGCCTCGGGGTATGACATCAGTACGAAGTTGGCTTCGATCAATGCTTCGATTCCAGTCGCCGAGGATGATGCCAACTCTGCGCGTAGCTTTTCCATGCCCCACCGGAATGCGTCCTCGACGACGGCTCGTAGAAGCCCGTCCTTCGATCCGAAGTGCCAGGCCACGGACCCTCTGCTGATACCGGATCTTTCTGCCACGGCTTGTACGGACATCGCGGTCGACCCGCCTTCGGCAGCCAGTTCGGCCGCGGCTTTCACCAGTCGCCGTCTGGTTTCCTCGGAAATCTCCTGCTTGCGTGTCGACGCCATTCGATGTTCCTGCCTTCTTTCGTTCTCGAGTGCAGCCAATTCCGGCACGCGGTGACGTCGACGCGCCCGTCGGGGCCGAGACCTGCGCACCGCACTCATGCTACGAGGCCGGCCATCGGCCGGCCGTATTCCTCTCGCGACACCCTCTTGCCTATGTTGATCGTCCAGTTCTATGCTGAGCGTCCAATAACTTAACGGAATGGGCGGACATGGAACTCATCGATCTGACTAGAACTCTCGATCCGGCCGATCGGGAATTGCTCCCCGAGGGTTTGAAGGCACTGGCTTCCGTCGTTGCCCCCTCGGTGACCTACTCGCACCCCGCAGGTGCCGGACGCGACGAGTTCGCGGCAGCACTGCAGTGCGGAGTTCATGATCTTCCGGACGGTGAGGGGTGGGGATCGGAGATGTTGAGTGAGTTCAACAGCCATCTGGGCACACACGTCGACGCGCCGTTGCACTACGGATCAACCTCGGAGGGTAAGCCTTCTCGCACGATCACAGACATCGCGTTGGATGAATTGTTCTGCGAGACAGTGGTGCTCGACCTGCGCGGCCGGTGCGAGGCGAATCAGCCGATCTCGGTGGACGCGCTGAAAGCTGCCCTGGCGGAAAACGGTGCGTCCGTTCCCCAGGGTGGTGCCGTGTTGCTCCGTACCGGACAAGAGAGCTTCACCTTGGCTGATCCAGGGTTCTTTCAGTATCCAGGGATGAGTCGCGAAGGCACGCTGTTTCTCGCCGAGCAAGGCGCGAAGGTGCTGGGCACCGACGCTGCCGGCTGGGACTTGAGCTTTGCAGTCATGGCGCAGAAATTTCGTGACACCGGGGACAACTCGGTTCTCTGGGACGGGCACCGGGCCGGACGCGAACGTGAAGTATTCATCGTTCAGCAACTGGCGAACCTCGCCGCGCTTCCGCCCTCGGGATTTCACGTGGCGTTTTTCCCGATCAAGCTTGCGCGAGCCAGCGCTGCCCCGGCTCGTGTGGTCGCGTTCGTCTGAGCAAAATTCCTGCCTCACCTAACGAACAATTCAGTGAAAGGTATTGACTCACAGTGAAACTTGCGACCGTCGAATACGAAAAGACTCAGCAGACGGCTCTGGTGACGGGCAGCGGCGAGCAACTGTTGTTACTCGAGCGAGCTCATCATGATGTGACGGGAAAACCGGCTCCAGAACTGGAAACCATGCAAACCATCATCGAAGGTGGTCCGGCGGCACGGGAGACCCTGGATCGGCTCGCAGACGAGCCGCCGGCAAGTGCAATCGTCGACGCAGGTGATGTGCGCTGGATGTCGCCGCTTCCTCAGCCGGTCCAGATCCGAGACTTCGGCTGCTTCATGGATCACTTCCGCAACGCTCGCGCCCGAATTCAAGGGGTCGCACTCGAGGACGTCGAACTGCCGAAGATCCAGTTGGAGCGCCCGCTGTATTACATAGCGAACCGATTGGCGGTGACCGGACACAAATCTGACGTCGTGTGGCCCGAGTACTCGAGCCTGCGCGATTACGAACTCGAATTCGCCTGTGTGCTGGGGCGCGGTGGAACCGACATCTCACGCGCGGATGCCCCTGCGCATATCTTCGGTTACACCATCTTCAACGATTTCAGCGCCCGCGATACTCAGCTCGAGGAGATCTCCACCGGACTCGGTCTCAGTAAGAGCAAGGACTTTTCGAACGCGAATGTCCTCGGGCCCTGGATCGTGACGGCCGACGAAGTCGGTGACCCCTACCAACTCGAGATGACCGCGAGAATCAACGGAGACGAGGTGAGCCGAGGAACCAGCGCCGACATGGACCATCGTTTCGAGGACGTGATTTCGTTCGCTTCGACTTCCACGCGGCTGTACCCGGGTGAAGTCTTCTGTTCCGGCACCGTGCCGAGTGGATGCGGCTTGGAGCACGGGCGGTTCCTGGAACCGGGAGACGTAGTCGAACTCGAGGTCACCGGCCTCGGTGTATTGAGGAATCGAGTGGTGGCGTGAGCGGCGAAGTCATGGTTCTCGGTGTCGGCGCGACTCTCTTCGGGCGGCACGCGGATACCGCGGCCTCGGAATTGGCGGGGCGTGCGGCGATCGATGCCGTCGAAGACGCGGGCCTGACCCGCGGTGACGTCGGTGCGGTCTTCTACGCGACAGTCAGCCAGAAGGCGATCGACCGGCAGCACATGATCCCAGGCCAGATTGCCTTGAGGCCATACGGTTTCGGGGGAGTCCCGGTCGTCAATGTCGAAAATGCCTGCGCCGGCGGCGCGACTGCACTCTGGCTGGCGATCGCCCACGTTCGCGCCGGTCTGTCCGAGGTCGCGTTGGCGGTCGGGGTGGACAAGCTGGTGTGCTCGGATCCGGCTCGAAGTCTGGAGGTGTTCGACGGTGCACTCGACGTTGCGCATCGCGACGAGACGCTCGCGGGCCTTGCTTCGCTGTCCGCTCCGCTGCCGGATGCACTCGGATCGCAGGGTGAGCGGTCGGTGTTCATGGAGATCTACGCTTCTCTTGCCCGGGCGCACATGGAGAGATTCGGAACCACCGAGTTCGAGCTCGCGTCCGTAGCAGCCAAAAATCATGCGCATTCCGTGCACAATCCGCGGTCGCACTTTCGCAAACTCTTCAGCGTCGAAGAGGTGCTTGCCGCAAGGCGAGTCGCGTGGCCTCTGACAGTTCCGATGTGCTCGCCCGTCAGTGACGGTGCAGCGGCGGTCATTGTGACCAGTGCGGACTTTGCTCGAAGGCACGATTCCTCTCGGCGGGCGGCGCAGGTACTCGGTTGCAGCTTGGTGTCAGGCACGGATCGGACCGCAGATGACGTGGAGAGTCACATCGGTCGCCGTGCAGCAATGAGCGCATACGAGGAATCCGGAGTCGGGCCAGGCGATGTGGATGTGGCAGAGGTCCACGACGCCACGGCCTTCGGTGAAGTGCAGCAGGTCGAGAATCTGGGGTTCTGCCCGATCGGTGAGGGCGGCGCGTGGTCGGCGTCCGGTGCGAGTTCGTTGGGAGGCGTGCGTCCGGTCAATCCGTCAGGTGGGCTCGAGTCCCGTGGTCATCCGGTCTCGGCAACGGGACTGGCGCAGGTCTTCGAACTTGTCACGCAGTTGCGTGGACAAGCAGGGCGGCGACAAGTTCCGGGTGCTCGAATCGCGGTCGCAGAGAACGGCGGAGGTCTCTACGGCATCGAGGAAGCCGTCGCCGCGGTCACGATCTTGGGAGGGCCACGATGAACGCGGACATCATGAACGATGAACCGATGGCGCCAGGCTTGCAGGTGCAAGCGGGATATGCGGATCTGATTCTGTCGGCGCTGCGACGCCGACCAGACCACATCGCGTTTCGATTCACGGATCGGAACGGTGATCGGGCCGAGCTGACATATTGGCAGACTGCGGAACAGATCGAGCGGATTGCAGGTGTCCTCAGTAGCTTCGCTCTGCCGGACGGAGCCGGGGTCGCCCTGCTTGCGGGGCCGTGTCCTGAAGCATTCACGGTCATGGCCGCGGCGTGTCTGGCGGGCGTGCGCTACACGGCACTCCATCCGCTCGCGACCGAAGAGAACGACAGGATGGTGCTGAAAGACAGTGGTACCGATCTCCTGTTGGTTGCCGACGGACAGTTCCAGGTACGCGCCGAAGCGGCACAGACTCGAGTGATGTCACTGTCAGCCCTCGAATCAGCGTGTGAATTGGGTACGGCGGGAATAGGTTCAGGCTTAGGCGGTCAGGGTCGAGCTTTGTATCTCTTCTACACCGGTGGAACCACCGGTGAGCCGAAAGGCGTCATGCTCAAGGACCGATCCTTGGTCGCCAATGCCTGGGCCTGCACCACGTGGGAGTGGCCGGCTGAAACCACCATGCTGCTCACTACGCCGATGTCTCATGCTGCCGGTCTGCTCGTCGCACCCGGTCTGCTGCGAGGTGCAAGCTTCGAGTTGCACAGGTCGTTCGACCCGGACAGAGTTGTCGACGCCATCGAAAATGGCGGAGTCACAGCTACATTCGTGGTTCCCACGATGCTCTATGCCTTACTCGACCATCCACGCCTGTCGGATGCGAATCTGTCTGGGCTGAACTGGATGCTTTACGGTGCTGCACCCATCGACCCCACCAGGCTCGAGCAGGCAGGGGCGGTGTTCGGGCCGATCCTGAGCCAGCATTACGGTCAGGCCGAAGCCCCGAATGCGTTGACGGTACTCGATACACGTGAGCACACGGACGATCCCGCAGTTTTGGGGAGTTGTGGGCGCGCGATGCCAGGTGTCGAAGTGGTGTTGCTTGACGAGCAGGGAAACGAGACGGCGACGGGCGTACCCGGCGAGCTTTGTGTGCGAGGTCCGCTCGTGATGGACGGCTATTGGAACAAACCTGAACAAACCGCTGCAGCGCTCGCGAATGGGTGGTTGCACACCGGCGACGTTGCTCGAATCGACGAAAGTGGGCTCATCTCGATCGTCGACCGCATCAAAGACACGATCATCAGTGGTGGATTCAACGTCTACCCGCGCGAAGTCGAGGACTCACTCGGACATCATCCCGCGGTGGCAGCATGTGCGGTATTCGGTGTCCCCGATTCTCAATGGGGAGAAGCTGTTACCGCCGCAGTCGTACTGAAGACGGGATGGTCGGTCACACCCGATCAACTCATCGCGCACGTGAGATCGCACAAGGGTCCGATCTGGGCGCCCAAGGAGATTTCGATTCTGGAAGCGCTGCCGCTCACTGCTTTGGGGAAGATCGACAAGAAGGCACTCCGTGGCGCGTCACCGACCTAGTGACGCGACAACTGCCCGTGCGAGGGCGTCGGCAGATCCAGGGGCGAATGGCAGAAAGAGTTCGGGCTCGATCAGTTCCACTTCCATGAGCAGTGGCTGATCCACCGGACCCACGACGTCCACACGCGCATAAAGCAATTCGCCGGGGCCGCATGGGGTCGCGGCCAGTGCTGCGTCGGCCACCGCGAGTTCGGCGGCGGACGGTTCGTGGAGGTGGTTGGTTCCGCCGTGAAATTCCTGCACGCGGAAGTCGTGGGCGGCCGGGATCTTCCGGACAGCGTGTGAGTAGCGTCCGCCGATGTGGATGATCGAGCGCTCACCGTCGACGACGTCCGAGGCGAATGGCTGGACCAACGCGTCGTTACCGCCGTCGAGGATCGAGCTGAGGTGAGCGTGGGCCTGCGCGGACCCCGCGGCAAACTTTCCCACTCCGACAGCGCCGGCGGAGACTGCAGGCTTGACGATGACGTCGGCACCCTCGAACGAAGGGAGGGTGAGTGTTTCGCTCTTTCCGGCAGCGATCACAGCGGTTGGGACGATAGGTACGCCGGCCGCGGCAAGTTCGGTGAGGTATCCCTTGTGTGCGTTCCACTTCACGATCGAGAGTGGATTGGCGATCGGAGCGGTCAGCTGATCGAGAACGGCAAGAAATTCGTCGAGGCGCTGGGTGTAGTCCCAGGTCGACCGGATCAGAACCAGGTCGGCGTCGATATCGAGGAGGGACGGGCTCGACCACGGCGCCATCGTCGACGCGATGCCGTAGGAGGTGAGAGCTTCCATGACGAGTTTGCTTTCGACATCCGCCTCGCGGGCGGCGCCGTCACAGGTGAGCAGGAGAACCGTGGTCATGCCACGATGCTTTCACGGCTGGCGCCTTGTAAGACTAGCGAGGTGGCCCCTCGTCGAGGACCAGCGAACCGGTCCCGGGTTGCCCGCTTGCGTCCACCCACGTCACCGCGACGGTGTCGCCGGGGCGGCGCGAGCTCATCGCCGCGTTGAGATCAGCGGACGACGCGATCCGGCTGCCACCGAACTCGGTGATGACCGCACCTTTGGTCAGCCCCACCCGCTCGGCCGGCGAATCGAAGCTCACGGCAACAACTTCGGCGCCGGCCGGCATGTCCGCGTGATCCTTCACCGCGACACCGAGTACGGGTGTCGGTCCCACACGCACGGTCTCGGAGGAGCGGCCACCGAGTACCTGCTCGACGATCGGTAGTGCGGTGTCGATCGGTATCGCGTAGGACTGAGGCGCCGGTGAGGTTTCGGTGCGGTCGGTGACGGCGTTGCCCGCGCTGCTGACGCCGATCAGCTCGCCAACGGCGTTGACCAGGGGGCCACCGGAATCGCCAGGCCGGATGTCCGCGTCCACCTCGATGAGGCCCTTCAACTGGTTTCGCGATCCGTCGGACACGTTGCGGGTGTTGACGGTGACACCGAGGTTGGTGATGACGCCGGGAGCCGGGACGGGTACTCCGCCGCCTTCCGCATTTCCGATTGCGGTGACGGAGTCCCCGCGAGCGGCTTCTGCTGATTTGCCGACCACAGCCACCGGCAGATCGTCAGCGCCCGCGAGTCGAAGGACGGCAAGATCGCTGACGCTGTCGTACCCGAGGATCTCGGCGTCGTAGATCAGCCCGTTGGACATGCTGACGGCGGTGACGTCCGAGGCTCCGCTGATGACGTGGTGATTCGTGAGCACCACTCCGTCAGGGGAGAGCACGATCCCGGTCCCAGCAGTGGTGGTGAATCCGGCCGGCGCCGTGATGGTGACGATGGTGGGGACCACCCGGGCCGAGAGCTCCTCCGGGGTGAGCGGAACAACCGGCGATGGTGGGGTGGTCGTGATGACGGTGACCGGTGCGGACTCGATCGTTCCCGGAGTCAGGGGCGGTGCGACCAGTGCGAGACCACCGAGGCCGGCTGCGAGAACGACGGCCGTCCACAGGCCGCGTCTGCTCGCACGTTTGGTCATCCAGCCGTCCGTCCCGCCGGTGTCATGCCATCGAGTCGTGAAAGGTGAAGATTACCGATTCGGCGAATCTTCGGCCACAAAACCGGGCAACATGCCGTCCGCGCGGAGCGTTGCCAGGGACGGCGCGGCAGCGTCCTTTGCGGAGAGCTCGTAGGTCAGAGGGTTGCCCTTACGGTCTGTTCTCGGCCATTCGATCGCGAGTTCCGGATCGAAGGGATCGAGGTCGCGGTCCAGGTGGGGCGAGTATTCGATGCTGCACAGGTACATCACTGTCGATCCGTCTTCGAGTGAAAGGATCGCGTGGCCGAGGCCTTCCTCCAGGAACACCGCTCGTCGATCGACGTCGTCGATCACCACCGCATCCCACTCGCCGAAGGTCGGTGATCCGACGCGCAGGTCTACGACAACGTCGAGGAAGGCACCTTTCACGCAGGTGATGTACTTCGCCTGTCCGGGCGGATTGTCGGTGAAGTGGATCCCGCGGAGGCTACCGGCTTCGGAAACCGAGCAGTTGGCCTGCGCGAGGTCGAGAGTGCGGCCGGTCGCGGCGGTGAAGGCGGAGCTTTTGAACCATTCGAGAAAGACACCGCGGTTGTCGCCGAACTGCTTCGGTGTAATTTCCCAAGCTCCGGCGATCTTCAGTGGACGGATTTCCACGTCACCATTCCTTGCCGTGCTCGAGCAGCTCGAGTAGGTAGTTGCCGTACCCGGATTTTCCCAATGCTTCTGCCTGAGTGCGTAATTGGTCGGAGCTGATGAATCCTTGACGCCACGCAACCTCTTCAGGGGAACCGATCTTGAGGCCTTGGCGGTGTTCGATGGTCCGCACGTAGTTCGCTGCCTCGAGCAGGGAATCGGGTGTGCCGGTATCGAGCCACGCGGTTCCGCGGGGGAGGACATCGACAGAAAGTTTGCCAGCTTCGAGATAGTGCTGATTGATGTCGCTGATTTCGTATTCGCCACGCGCAGAGGGCTTCAGAGTGCGTGCGATGTCCACGACGTCGCTGTCGTAGAAATAGAGGCCGGGGACTGCGTAATTGGATTTCGGCGACGTCGGCTTTTCCTCGATGGACACGGCGCGACCCGAGTCGTCGAATTCGACGACGCCGTAGGCGGTCGGATTCGAGACCCAGTAAGCGAATACGGCTCCGCCGTCGATGTCGGAGAAACGCCTGAGTTGGGTTCCGAGGCCGGGGCCGTAGAAGATGTTGTCGCCGAGGACGAGCGCCACGGAGTCGGATCCGATGTGCTCTGCGCCGAGGGTGAATGCCGTTGCGAGGCCGTTCGGTTCGTGTTGCACTGCATAGGTGAGGTTGACGCCGAATTGTGAGCCGTCGCCGAGAACCCGGCGGAATTGTTCGGCGTCGTGTGGGGTCGTGATGATCAAGATGTCGCGAATGTCGGCGAGCATGAGAGTGGAGAGCGGGTAGTAGATCATCGGCTTGTCGTAGACAGGCAAGAGTTGCTTGCTCACTCCGAGGGTGATCGGGTGCAACCGCGACCCGGTGCCACCGGCCAGAATGATTCCGCGCATGCGTGCAGTGTCCTGCACTCCTGCCTGCCGACGCAAACGGACATGACACGCCCGGCCGCTAAAGTGGGGTTCGTCCGATGAGCCTGAGGAGATGACGTGCGACTACTGGTCACCGGGGGTGCCGGCTTCATCGGTGCCAATTTCGTTCATCAGACGGTGGCGACGCGTCCCGACGTGGAAGTCACGGTTCTCGACGCTCTGACCTACGCCGGAAATCGCCAGTCCCTGGCGTCCGTCGAGGACCGGATCACGTTTGTCCACGGCGACGTGGCCGACGAGCCGCTGGTCGACGATCTTGTCTCGCGCTCCGACGCAGTCGTGCACTTCGCGGCCGAAAGCCACAACGACAATTCCCTCGCCGACCCCGAACCGTTTCTGCGCACCAACGTCATGGGAACCTTCTCGCTCCTGCAGGCAGTGCGTTCGCACGGGGTCCGTTATCACCACATTTCGACCGACGAGGTGTACGGCGACCTCGAACTGGATGATCCGGCGAAGTTCACGGAGACGACACCGTACAACCCGTCGAGCCCGTACTCCGCGTCCAAGGCGTCGAGTGATCTGTTCGTGCGCGCCTGGGTGCGCTCGTTCGGGATCGCGGCGACCATCTCGAACTGCTCCAACAATTACGGCCCGTACCAGCATGTGGAGAAGTTCATCCCACGCCAGATCACCAATCTGCTCGACGGAGTGCGTCCACGGTTGTACGGGGAAGGCCGCAACGTCCGCGACTGGATTCACGTCGAGGACCACAACCGCGCCGTCTGGGACATCCTGGACCGCGGAAAGTCCGGCGAGACGTATCTGATCGGCGCCGACGGTGAAACCGACAACCGGACGGTGATTGCGACCCTGCTCGAAATTTTCGGACGCAAGCCGGACGATTTCGACTTCGTCACCGACCGCCCTGGTCACGATCTGCGGTATGCGATCGATTCGACGCGACTGCAGCAGGAACTTGGGTGGAAGCCGCAGTACCGCGATTTTCGAAGCGGACTGGAAGCCACCGTCGAGTGGTATCGCGACAACGAGCAGTGGTGGCGTCCGCAGAAGGCCGGCGTCGAGGCAACGTATTCAGCCGGAGAATCCGTCGTCCGCTGAACCACCGGCTGCCGCGGTTGATACCCTCGAGCCCGATACGTGCTCAGATGTAGCTACATCAACAACGGTAGGGATCAGTAGATGAACGAGGCCTCCGCGGATACGCCGGTCGCAAATGACACGGCTGTGCTTGACGAGGTAATGGTCGAGCATCCACACGGGGATCGTTTTCTGGTCCAGCGTGGCATCTTCCGATCGATGTCCCCCAAGGTGCCAGAGGCAATGTATGTGGTTACCAAGGGTGATGCGCTCGTCGATCGGCATTCTCTGACATTGGGCGAAGCGGCGACCGCGAGCACCAACACGTATTTCGGACGATTTGCTGCCAGTTTCTGGCAGCGGTGGACGCCTGTGAGTTCGGTGCGGATTCAGCTGAGCTACGTCGGCGACGGCGGGCTCGACGTCAGCCTGCGTGCATCGGATGTGCGCGGACGCAAGAGGACGATTTCACTTCACTCGGTCGCCGGATCGGGTGAACTCTCGATCGATGCCCCACTCGCTCATTTCGTCGACGGCGGGGCGATGTGGTTGGAATTCGTCGCGACCAAAGGTTCCGTTGTCGTTTCCGGCGTGTCATGGACTGTCTCGGCCCCAGAGTTCATACGCCCGGCGGCTGTTGTCATCTGCACTTTCAATCGCGCCGACGACTGTGTCGAAACCGTTGCGACCATGGCGTCCGATGCGGGTGCGATGACCGGTATCGACGCCGTCTGTGTGGTCGATCAGGGCACAGATCAGGTTCAATCCAGGGATCGTTTCAAGACTGTCGCGCACGATCTCGGCAAGAAGTTGATCTATCTGACGCAGCCGAATCTTGGTGGCGCGGGTGGTTTCTCGCGTGGAATGCTCGAAATCACTTCCTCGTCAGGTTCTGAGCACGCCAACGTCATCCTCATGGACGACGACATTCTTTGCGAGCCCGAATCGGTGCTCAGGATGAATGCATTCGCAAATATGACGGTCGAGCCGGCAATCGTCGGGGCTCAGATGTTGTCACTGAACAATCCGACGATGTTGCATGTCAGTGCGGAGCGAGAGGTTCTCGACGAGCTCAAGGCCGGGGTCCTGACTCCTGGCGCGATGATGGGCGTCGACCTGTTGAAGAAGAAGCAGGAGATGCGCTTCGATGCGGGCTGGAATGGTTGGTGGACTTGCCTGTTGCCGGCCGAGATCATCTCCGAGCTGGGCTTGCCGATACCGCTTTTCTTCCAGTGGGATGACATCGAGTACGGAATCCGAGCGCGCTTCGCCGGCCACCCGACGATAACTCTGCCCAATGCCGGTGTCTGGCACGCGGATTTCCATCTGAAGGATTACGACGACTGGTCCCGGTACTTCAGCATTCGAAATGGGTTGATCGTTTCTTCGATCTACGGCCCGTTCGACGGTAAGGTGATCTCGAAGTTCTTGTTACGCAAGATTACTCAGC
Organism: Rhodococcus sp. FH8; assembly: GCF_019266085.1. Lineage (NCBI taxonomy): Bacteria > Bacillati > Actinomycetota > Actinomycetes > Mycobacteriales > Nocardiaceae > Rhodococcus > Rhodococcus sp. FH8. The sequence continues at coordinate 232,824 of NZ_LPNQ01000077.1, forward strand.
TCATTGTAGGAATGCAGTACGGGTTGGCGGCAACATTCGTCAAGGCGGCTGAGGATTTCCTGCAGGGGCCTGACTTCCTCAACGACGGCGGGCAATCTGCTCTTGTCGACGTTCGTGCTCTACGTGACGAATACCCTGAAACGAAAATGCAGCCGGCCTCGGCAGTCGGTGCGGAGTCCGATCCACATACGCAGATGACCGTGTGGGAGTTCGAGCCCGACGAGAACCGCGAGGGTCTGGTGCTTCTCAAGCGCGTAGTTCAACAGTGGACTGGGCGTGTCGACCGTCGACCGGTAACGGTTCCTGCGATCTTCGGCGACTGGTGGCATGTGTCGTTGTTCGAAAATGCCGCTGTCACGGACGCGTCGCAGAACGGCGTCCGCGTCCGTCGGCGCAACAAGAAGCAGGCTACCGAGTTGGCCAAGCGCGCGGCCAAAGTCTGTTGGGAGCTGCGTAAGCGCGCACCTGAGATGAAGAAGGCGTACTCGGACGCCATGCCGCGCCTCACGAGCGCCGAGAACTGGACGCGCTTGTACGGAAACAAGATCGGATAGCTTGTGGCCCTCCCGCTGGGGCAGAGATTGGCCCAGTGGCGCTTGCCGGCTCTACTGGGGCTCGCGGCTACCGTCGTGGGTGTCGCGTGGTCCGGTCGTCCGTCGTTCTGGTGGGACGAAGCGGCGACGGTCTCGATGGCGGACCGATCGCTTCGTTCGACGCTGGCAACACTCGGACACGTGGATGCGGTCCATGGGCTCTATTACGTGCTGATCCACTGGTGGTTTCAGGTTTTCGGGGTATCGGAATTCTCTGCGCGAGCGCCGAGTGCGCTGGCAGTCGGAATCGCGACGGCAGCGTTGGTAGCGCTGGCGCGGATGCTCGGGGGTACCAGACTCGGCGTTATCGTCGGCGTCACTTTCATGGTGCTTCCCCGAGTTACCTGGGCAGCCACCGAGGCACGCTCGTATGCAATGGTGTTGGCATTGTCCACGGTCACAATGCTGGTGCTCGTGTGTTCGCTGCGAACGTCGAAGCGCGCGTGGTGGATCCTGTACGGCGTGTTGGCAGCTGTCTCTGTAGCACTGTTTCTCTACAGCGCCGTGCTGCTGCTGGTACACGCTGTCATCGTGGTGTTCGGGGCCAAGGTGATTCCGGACGCCGATTCGAAGCGGAATCGTTTCAACGGGTTGTGCTTTGTCGGTGCTTCCGCGTCCGCGGTCCTGCTTGTGTCCCCGCTGATCGCCCTGTCGCTCGGACAATCGAGGCAAGTCAGTTGGATACCACCGTTGGATCGGCATATTTTCACGACGATCGCCGTTGACCAATGGTTCCTTTCGAGTCCGTTGTTTGCTGTCGTGGCGGGGATCATCGTGCTCTCAGGGATTGCGGGCTATTTCTTCGCACCCAGTCGGTGGACTGTCGGGGATCGCAGTGCGTCGACTGTCGCACTGGTGTGGATTCTGGTCCCGATGGCGCTGTTTCTCGTGTATTCGGTCGTCCTGGGAAACATCTACGTCGATCGGTACGTCATATTCACTGCGCCCGGTGTGGCCTTGCTGCTGGGTGTCATGATCAGCCGCCTGACGTCGAGCTGGGTCCTGGCCTCGGCGGCGGTGATACTTCTTGCTGCGGCGTCTCTACCTGCATACGTCAGCCAGCGAGAGCCGTGGGGAAAATCGGGTGGGATGGACTACAGTACGGCTGCGGATTTTCTGAAAGCCAATGGGAATGCGGGCGATTGCGTCGCGTTCCAGCCGGTGGTGTCCTGGGCGCCGAGTTCGTTGCATGCTGTCGCCGAGGCACGGCCTGACTCGATCAAAGGTTTGCGAGATATCGGCCTCGAGCATGATGCGAACTCGATCGACGAGCTGTGGGATTCCGAATATTCAGTGGACGAGACGGCCGAGCGGGCACAGGGCTGCCAGACCGTGTGGGTCGTCACCGACGGTGAGCGTCAGAGCTATGAGGCAATACTTCATACGGCCAATGTCGTGTGGAATTTCGAGCCTTTCCATTTCATCGACACGGAACTGTTCACACAACTTTCAGTGCGAGGGTTCGTTGTCGAAACAGCGACACCGCTGCACCACTTGCAGATCGTGCAGATGGTTCCTTCCACACGCAGGTGACTATACCCAGTACGCGACGCGTGAACGGTAGTTGCGCATGGCCAGAAGTGCCAGGCCCCACCCCACGACGGTGACGGCGAGCACGATGACCCAGTGGTACAGCTGCTGGTCCCCGCCGAGGAGTGGCGTTCGCACGATGTCGAGGAAGTGATACAGGGGATTGAGCTCCGCGATTCGTGCTCGTTCAGCGTTGGCTGTTCCTTGCAGTGACTTCTCGGTCCAAATGATGGGAGTCATGAAGAACAAGAGTTGAACGACGCTCGCGAGCAACGGGCCGATGTCACGGTACCGAGTGGAGAGGATGCCGAAAACCAGGGAAACCCACACTGCGTTGATCGCGATCAACGCCAAAGCAGGAATGAACGAAAGATCCGTCCAGGAAAGCTGTTTCGGGAACACGATCAAAATGACGATGTAGATCACGAAGTTGTGGGCGAAGAGAATCAACTGGCGCCAGACCAGCCGATACACGTGAACGCTCAACGGCGTGGGTAGCTGTTTGATCAGTCCCTCGTTGGAAATGAAGACTTCGGCGCCCTCGAGGATGGCACCGGAGATCATGTTCCACACGATGAAGCCAAGAGTGACGTACGGGAGGAATTCCGCGACGTCCAGATTGAACAATGACGAGTAGAGGATGCCCATCGCGACTGCAGTGGTGCCAGTGGCGATCGTGATCCAGAACGGTCCGAGGATGGATCGTCGGTAGCGCTGCTTGATGTCCTGCCACCCGAGATGGAACCACAGTTCTCGATGGCCGAGACCCTCGCGCAGATCCTGGATTGCTCGGGCGAACGTGCGGGACGCCGGCGCTATGGGGGCCTTGTCGGCAAGGGTTGGGGCAGACACAGCCGCCAAGCCTACTCGGTCGCCGAGCGGGCTCGATCAGATGCGAGAGAAGCGTTCGGATCTACCCAGCTTGCGTAACCTCATCCACTCGCGCAGCCCGGAGACGTCACGCCTGGTGATGAGGAAGTACCAACCGAATCGCACCCATTCCTGTGGAAGGAGCCGTCGCATCCCGGGTTGCGAGAGTAAATAGCCACGGTTGCGATAGGTGTAGAAACGCTTGGTCTCGTTGTCCGGGTACTGCGTGTGCATACGGCCGCCGAGAATGGGTTTGAATTCGTCGGCGCCGTCGGGGTGCAGGTACGCAGTCTGTAGGCATGTGCCGAACCGAAGTCCGGAACGGATCAGTCGGCGATGGACCTCCACCTCGTCGCCACGGACGAAGAGCCGCAAATCGGGAACGCCAACGGTCTCGATCGCTTCCGCGGTGAACAGCGCACCGTTGAAGAGGGACGCGATTCCCGGGAGAAGATCACCTTCACCCAGCTCGCTACGTCGTCGACGCCATTCGACCCCACGGCGTAGCGGGAAGGCCAGCTTGTCAGGTTCGGAGATGTCGCACACGACGGGAGATACTTCCGCCAGGTTGTGACGAATTGCGCAATCGAGAAGCGTCGAAAGTACCTCGGGCCCCTCGGGGCGGCCGTCGTCGTCGGCAAGCCAGACTCGGTCTGCACCGAGCGACAATGCCAGCAACATTCCGAGGGCGAAACCACCGGCGCCGCCGAGATTGTGTGCCGACCCTATGTACGTGGTGGGGATCGAGCAGTCGTCCACGAGCGCGCGGACATCGGATTCGTCGGCATTGTCGACGACGACGAGATGGTCGAGTGGGCGCGTCTGGGTTGTGAGTACTTTCAGGGACGAAGCGAGAAGTTCACGACGCCGATGGGTGACAACGACGCCGATTATCCGCTCAGGCATCGTCCGAGCTCGCTTCAGCAATCGCCGATGCCGCGGCGTCTTCGCGTTCCATTTCGCGAATCACATGAGCGACGTGGTCGCCGGCATCGTTGCCCTCGTACGCGCGGACGATTTCTTCGATTCCCCCGGACTGTCTGACAGTTCCGTGATCGATCCACATCGCGCGGTCGCACAGTTGCGCCAGAAATTCGTTCGAGTGGCTCGCGAAAACCAAGATTCCAGATCGTTTGACGAGGTCTTGGAGACGGGTTCGCGCCTTCTTCATGAATTCTGCGTCGACGGCACCGATGCCTTCGTCGAGGAGCAGGATCTCCGGATCGATGCTGGTCACCACACCGAGTGCCACTCGGACCCGCATTCCGGTCGAGTAGGTGCGAAGCGGCATCGAGAGGTAGTCGCCCAACTCGGTGAAGTCTGCGATCTCATCCATTTTCGCGAGCATCTGCTTACGGGTCATTCCGAGGAACATTCCGCGGATGATGATGTTCTCGTATCCCGAGATCTCGGGATCCATACCCACCCCAAGATCGAAGACAGGGGCTACGCGGCCACGAATTGCGGCTGATCCGCGAGTCGGCTCGTAGATCCCGGACAACAGTCGGAGCAATGTGGATTTGCCTGCACCGTTGTGGCCGACGAGTCCGATTCGGTCGCCCTCCTTCAGGGACAACGTCACGTCCCGCAAAGCTTCGACGACAACGACGTCGGAATCGTTTCGTCCGATTGCGCCACCTGCACGACCGAGGAACGCCTTTTTCAGCGAACGCGATTTCGCGTCGAAGATCGGGAAGTCGACACACGCTCCGCGTGTTTCGATGCTGACGTTCTCGGTCATTCTGCTCCTTGCATCCGGTGGAGCGCCTGGTTGGGCGGGCTCCCCGGTTCGGCGTCGCCGGGATTGAATCCGCTCAGTTCGCGGAGTCGGGCACGAGCACCGAGCCTACCGGGGCGCAACACCGTGAAGACTTCAGCTGGGGACGCAGCGCTGCTCGTTACAGATACTGGCCGGTTCCTGGGCTCTGTTGGTCCGGATGTGCAGGCGAATGCGGAGCCCCGATGCTCATGCCGGGAGGCAGTGCGCCCTGACGCATTTGTTCGAGCTGAGCGCGCGCTGCCATCTGCTGCGCGAACAGTGCGGTTTGAATTCCGTGGAACAGTCCTTCGAGCCAGCCGACGAGTTGGGCCTGCGCGATTCGCAGTTCGGCGTCGGAGGGAATGGAGTCGTCGGTGAACGGGAGGCTCAGTCGCTCGAGTTCTTCACGGAGTTCGGGTGCCAGGCCTTGTTCCAGTTCTCGGATGGACGAGGTGTGGATGTCCTTGAGGCGCTTGCGGCTGGCGTCGTCGAGCGGCGCGGCGCGCACTTCTTCCAAGAGTTGTTTGATCATCGTGCCGATTCGCATGACCTTGGCCGGCTGCTCGACCATCTCGGCGACGGACTCGGCTTCGGATTCCGCGCCTTCGGTGGTGCCGGAGGTGGCGGCCTCTGCCTCGGCCACCGGCATCGCGACGGGTCGACCGTCGGGTCCGATAACGAGTACCTGCTCTTTGTCGGGGTTCGTCATGCTTCCATCTTGTCGTGTGTGGGCGACAAACGCCGCGTAACCCCCAAAAAGTTAGCTACCGAATAACTGTACTGACGGGTAATTGGGTGACTGCCTTCGACTAAGCGGGCGTCTGCACCTAGAGTGTCGAGCATGGCTTACGACGTTGCCCGCGTACGGGGGTTGATTCCCTCACTCGGTGACGGCTGGATCCACCTCGATCCGCAGGCCGGAATGCAGATCCCGGACGCCGTCTCGCGGACGGTCTCCACCGCGTTCCGTGCCTCTGCATCTTCTTCCTCCGGTCGCCACGTCTCGAACCGTCGTAGTGCTGCCATTCTCGAGAGTGCGCGCACCGCGGTCGCGGATCTGGTCGGCGGAGATCCTGCGGGAGTCGTTCTCGGATCAGACCGAGCGGTGTTGTTGGCTTGGCTCGCCGAGTCGCTCAGTTCGCGGTTGGGCCTCGGAACCGGTCTCGTACTCTCGCGCCTCGACGAAGAGGCGAACGTCGCGCCCTGGCTTCGTGTGGCCAGTCGCTACGGCGCTCAGGTGCGATGGGCAGAGGTCGAAATCGAAACGTGTGAGCTCCCGAGTTGGCAGTTCAACGATCTCATCACCTCGACCACTCGATTGGTGGCCTTGACGGCCGCATCACCGGTCGTCGGTTCGGCTCCGAACGTCCGCGCCGCAGCTGATCGTCTGCACGAATTCGGCGGACTGATGGTGGTCGACGCCGTCGGTGCAGCGCCATATGCGCATGTGGACATGGCTGATCTCGGGGCGGACATCGTTGCCGTCAGCGCGCCGTCGTGGGGCGGTCCGCAGGTGGGCGCACTCGTCTTCCGCGATCCCGGACTGCTCGACCGAATTCCGGCCGTGTCGCTCAACCCGTACGCGCGTGGCGCCGAGCGACTCGAGGTGGGCGGTCATCAGTTCGCGCTGCTGTCCGGTCTCACGTCGTCGATCGATTTCCTGGCGGGCTTGGACGAATCGGCAACGGGAACCAGGCGTGAGCGCCTCGAAACCTCGATCAGCTCGCTGCAGGACTACCAGGACGGTCTGTTCGATCACCTCATGCGTTCTCTCGCAGCCCTGCCCAACGTGATGGTGATCGGCGGCGCACCCACGCGGGTGCCGACGCTCAGTTTCACACTCGAGGGGATGGCGGCAGACAAGGTCGCGGCGCACCTGGCCGACAAGCGCATCGCGACGGTCAGCGGTACGCATGGTGGTTCCAGGCTGCTCGACGCCCTCGGTGTCAACGACGAAGGCGGCGCGGTCACCGTCGGCCTTGCGCCGTATACGACGCGGTACGAGATCAATCAGCTGGTCGCCGAACTCGGCGCCCTGGGCTGATCGATCCCGCTCGGCTCACTTCACGGTGAGGATGACCTTGCCTACGGTTTCCGGCGAATCCAGCAACTGATGGGCTAATGGCGCCTCGGTGATCGGAAGTTCGGTCGACACGATCGGTTGAACCGATCCATCGGCGATCAACGGCCACAACTTCGCACGGACGTCGGCGACGATGTCCGCTTTACCGCCTGGGCCGGTGAGCGGACGCCCGCGCAGGCCCGTCGACGTGATGTTTCCGCGCTTTCCCATCAGCTTGGCGATGTCGACTTCGCCCTTGCGGCCACCCTGCATTCCGATGATCACGACGTGGCCGTCCATGGCGAGTGCGTCGACGTTGCGCCCGAGGTACGACGCTCCCATGTTGTCCAGAACCACATCGGCGCCGTGGTTGTCGGTGGCTTCGGCGAGTGATGCTACGAAGTCGCTGTCGCGATAGTTGATGAGAATATCCGCGCCCAATTCGCGGCAGCGGTTCAATTTGTCCTCCGAACCCGCGGTAACTGCGACGCGGGCGCCGAGGGCTTTGCCGACCTGGATGGCGTGGGTGCCGATTCCGCCGCCACCGCCATGGACGAGTAGTACCTGTCCGCGTCGTAGGCCGCCGCGCATCACGACGTTCGACCACACCGTGCACGCAACTTCCGGCAGAGACGCTGCGACACGGAGATCGACGCCAGCGGGAACGGGGAGAAGTTGTGTTGCCGGGACCGCAACCTTCTCGGCATAGCCACCGCCGGCCAGCAGTGCGCAGACTTCGTCGCCGACGGACCAACCGGTGACGTCTTCGCCGAGTTCGGTGATCACACCCGAGCATTCGAGGCCGAGAATGTCACTCGCGCCGGGCGGCGGCGGGTAGAAGCCTTGACGTTGGAGCAGGTCGGCGCGGTTGACTGCGGTCGCGGCGACCTCGACGAGTACGTGCCCGCGAGGTAGTTCAGGATCGGGCTGCTGCGCCCATTTCATGACCTCGGGACCGCCGGGCTGATCGATCGTTATGGCGTACATGGATACGACGCTAGCGAATCTCCCCGCTGACGGGTGTTTTGCCGCTACCGTCGCGGACGTGACTTACTTCGGGAACATGCAGAACGAGATTTATCTGACGGGACTGAGCGGCGCGAAGCCGGCTTTGCCGATGACTGCGGCAGGCTTGGAAGATGCCGCGCGCGAGCAACTCTCACCGGAGGCCTTCGGGTACATCGCCGGTAGCGCGTCGACCGAACGAACCGCGGTGTCGAATCTGCGGGCGTTCGACAAGCATGCGATCGTGCCGCGGATGTTGCGGGGGACTGCGGCGCCCGACGCGCGTGATCTGAGCGTCGAGGTGTTGGGGACGCGGTTGGCTGCACCGATCCTGACGGCTCCGGTGGGCGTGCTCGGCTTGGTCCACGACGACGCCGAGGTTGCGGTCGGTTCGGTCACTGCCGAGTTGGGGATCGGATCGATTCTCTCGACGGCGGCATCCTCGACCATCGAAGACGTAGCGGCGGCCTCCGGCGAGAACTGGTGGTACCAGCTGTACTGGCCGGCCGACGACGAACTTGCGGAGTCGTTTGTCCGCCGAGCGGAGACGGCGGGCGCGAAGGCTATCGTCCTGACTGCCGACACTCCCGGTATGGGTTGGCGTCCAAGGGATCTCGAGCTCGGCCACCTTCCGTTCCTGCAGGCGAAGGGTATTGCCAACTATCTGTCGGATCCGGTGTTCCGCGCCAAACTGGCGACGCCGCCCGAGGAGAGCGCAGAAGCGCTGCAGATCGCGGTTCTCACGTGGGTGTCGTTGTTCGGTAACCATGCGGTGCGGATCGCGGATATCGCGAAACTTCGCCAGTGGACGACACTTCCGATCGCAGTGAAGGGAATTGTCCATCCCGACGACGCACGTGAGGCCGTCGCGGCCGGCGCCAACGGCATTGTGGTGAGCAACCATGGTGGGCGTCAGGTCGACGGGTCGATTTCGGCACTCGACGCTCTCGGTCCCGTCGCTGATGCGGTGGGGCATGAGGTGGACATCCTGATGGACTCCGGAATTCGTTGTGGCGCAGACGTAATCAAGGCTCTGGCCTTGGGTGCCGACGCAGTGCTGTACGGGCGGCCGTGGGTGTACGGGTTGGGATTGGCCGGAGCGGACGGAGTGCGTCATGCATTGCGCAGTCTCCTGGCCGACCTGGATCTCACTATGGGACTGGCGGGGCTGGCATCGGTTGCCGAAATCGACCGTTCGATCCTGATGTCCAATTCGTGACTTTAGGGTGAGTCTTACTGTGACGGGCGGACACAGGTCTAAACTTGGAACCTGTGACAGCTGAAGCGACAACCGAGGAGACATCGCAGGCGGCGCACGGTGAGACACCGTGGCTGACGCCATGCGAGATGCGTGCATGGCGCGGCTACATGGACGGTAATCAGCGCCTCATGGAGGTTCTCAACCGCGAACTGCAGGATTCACACGACCTGTCGTTGGCCGATTACCGCATTTTGGTCATGCTCTCGGAGTCAGCTGACGGGTCGTTGCGGATGAGTGACCTGGCAGACGGCGTGCTGTCTTCGCGGAGTCGCCTCACGCACCAGATCAGGCGGATGGAATCTCAGGGCATCGTCGTGCGAGACACCTGCGTCGAAGATGGTCGCGGCGTGCTCGCGCGGATCACGGAAGAGGGTAGGCGTCGCCTCGCCGAGGCAGCGCCTACTCACGTGGCCGGGGTGCGGAACAATCTGGTCGATCTGCTGACTCCCCAGGAACTGGACGTGCTGGCAGACGTCTTCGAGAAGGTCGACAAAGCCATCGGCGAGCGCTGACTTCTGGAGCCGTTTTCGCGGTCCGTGGGAACACCCGATAGGATCGCCCACGGAAGCGTGGCAGAGCGGCCGAATGCACTCGCCTTGAAAGCGAGCGTGGCGTTAAACCCACCGGGGGTTCAAATCCCTCCGCTTCCGCCAAATGTTCGTTGTTCAAACCCAGCCCGCGCGAAAGCGTGGGCTGGGTTTTTTCGTGCCCTACGAAGCGCAGGAGCGTCGAGGAGTCGGATGTGTAGCAATCTTTGCCGCCCTGGGGTCGCCGGGTGAAGCAATGGCTTCGCCACTTCGGTGTTACGTCCGATGTTGCGGCAATCTGCCGGTTCTCGTTGTGCTGTGGTGAACGATCAGCCATTGCGGCGCTCGGCGACGAGAGTTCCAGGTGATCGCATCGTGCGGCTGGTGGTCAATTCGATTCCCTCCTTGGCTAGATGGGCTCGTGGTTTACGCGGCCTCCTTGCGCTTGGTGTCCGAATGAGCTGCGCGCCACCAATTAACTGTTGACCGTTCAATAAGTTTGCGTGGCCATATCGCCAGAGACCACGTTGCATTCAATCTGCTGAAATGCTCCGGATCGTGCCTTGTTTGCACGTTTGCTCGACTGTCACCAATGGGCGGATGGTCCAAGTTTGGTGTCGTTCGCCACATTGGGACCTAAGTCCCATTCCCTGCTCTGAGCCCTGTCGATATGTATCTGTTACCGGAAGTTCACCGCAAGTCTCCGATAGTTGGTCGCGGGAGCCTGTTGATAAAACGGAACGCTTGGTACTGTCCGGTAACTTGCATTTAGTTAGTGTTCAGCTACCGAATTGGTTGCTGGTCCGCGACGTAGGAGTTACTCATGGCAACCGAATTGAAAGCACGAACATCTCGCCGTCGATCGAGGGCCGCGGTAGGGCTCGCGGCGTGTGCGGTTGCCGCGCTGTCGTCGGGTGTGGTCTTCGCAGGGAGCGCATCGGCAACGCCGATGGCGTTGGCGGACAAGTTCGCGAGCACTGTCACCGATGACGGTTGGTCGTTGGATCTTGTCGCCACGAAACTGTCGGCGAACCCGGTGCCGAATCTGGCGACGACGGCGTTCACTCGTGAGGGGTTCGTGTCGGCGAAGGTGACCGGCACGATCGGTGGTGCGGGCGATTCGGCGGTGAAGACCGGTTATGTCGAGCAGGGGTTGCAGATCGGCTGCCAGATCGATGTTTCCTCCGGACTTGGCTTGGGGCTCGGTTTTTCGCTCGGCCCGTCTGTCGGTGTGAGTATTTCGGGTGTCCCGTCGGCGAACGTGGGTGTGAATGCGTCGGTGAATCCGAGTATTCAGTCGACGATTGCGCCGGGCACGATCACGACGATTCCGTTGGGGAAGAAGGATCTCGAGTCGTCGAAGGCGTCGATCACGGCAGAGAACGTGCACGTGAAGGTTGATGCGTGCATGGGGCCGGTGACGATCCGCTCGTACGCACAACTCTCGGTGTCGACGGCGACGTCGGACAACACGTTGTTCGTGTACTCCGATCCGACCTGGCTCTAGACGCCTGACGGGGCACCGTCAGGGCTGCCGTCGAAATCCGATCCGTGCAAGTCGCCGTGTCCGCGCGCACTCATCAGGCGAGGCCCTAGGCATGGGTCTGCCCATCAATCACCATCACAGGAGAAGTTCATGAAGATTCGTACCTTGGCCACAGCCGGAGTGCTCACCGCAGGCATCGCCGTAATCGGTGTTCTCGGCGGGGGCGTGGCATCGGCTGCCACCCCGATCGTGCAGCCGGATCATGGTCGGATTGGGCTTTCGCTCTCGAATGCGGAAACCGCAGCACTGGCGGCGGGCCCGATCCCCGATGCAATCGCGAACATTGTTCTCGGCTCGCAGCGGTGGGTTGGTCGGGCACCGGGTTCGGTCATCACGAACGTCGACGGCAGGGCCAGCGCCCCCGATCGGGTCGTGATCGCCGAAGCTGCTGCGCATCCGGGTGGCTACGTCAACATCTACGTGTCCGACCCGAACAATCCCGTCACCGGGGGCTACATCGTGCAGACCTACCAGCACTGGAACTGAACTAGGGCCGGTAAACCCAGACCCTGACTGCTGCCGCCGAACTCGTTGTTTCACTTCACCTATCCGCCGTTTGGAGTTTCTGTCATGACCATCCGCAACGCTGAACACGCTCGGTCCCGCCCGATGACTGAGCCGCCGGCCACTGCTCGCGGCGCCCGCAGTGCGGATACCGACGACTGGGACCCCGACAGCGAGCTGAGCGAAACCTCGAAGGCCGTGATCGCCACCGTCTTCGGTCTCGCATTGTTGATTGCGGCGTTCGCGGTGATCGGACGGCTCGGGGGCTGGGCGGCTGACTACGGGACGATTCTCGTATATCTGGCGTTCTTTCTGTGGATGTCGATCGCGGGCCGGGTGTTCTGGTGGGGCGCAGACAAGCTCATCGCCGAGGCGCGGAAGAAGTCGAACACGGGCGATCGCCGGTGAAGTCCGTGCTGAAGCTGCGCAGGTCCATCGCGGGAGCACTCGCCGCCGGAGCACTGTTGACCGGGGTGGCGGGGGTGATCGGTGCGGGAATCGCGCTGACCGCTGGACCTGCGACTGCGGGACCGGCGGAGGATTGCGCGGCGGTGCGGGCACGTGATCATCAGATCTACCTGAACCTGATCGCGTCACTGCCACCCGGTGCCCCCGTCCCGCCCGAGTACATCAACCCGTGCCTGAGCGCACCCACCACGACTCCGACGGCGGCCCCGACAACCACCGTCGGACTACCGGGTGCACAGGCTCCGGGCGGTGGCCCGAACGTCGGCGCGAACGCGCCGACGAACTTCCCCGCTTACAACGGCACCCCCATCGTCCCCGTCCCCGGCGCCGCGCTGCCTGGACAGCCGAATACGCCGACACCATCTGGTATCGAGAACCCTGCAGGAGTCCCGGTTCCGACGACCACCAGCGGACCTGCCCCGACCACACCCCAACCCGCTGGATCGACCGCACCCACAGCGGTCCCCGATCGTGGTCCCGGACCTGTTCCCTCTGGAACGCCGAATAGTGCTCCCGGGCAATCGGAATCAAATCCCACGGTCACCCCCTCGGGGCTCGACAAAGGCGACGGCCGTGACCGGTACCTCGAACTCGTGTTGGTCGGTGCCGCCGCATTCACAGCCGGCGGGATCGGAGTACGTGGGCGTCGTTCACCGTTCGGCCCACGCATACCGTTGGGTGGGCGTACGCCGGAATCGATCCTCTCCCAGACAGTCGGTACCCTCGCCTCACCGCTGATGCAGTACGTCAAGGGTGGCCAGTCGAAGATCACAGTCACCGAACCCGGCGGAGGACGTCGTACGTTCTTCCTCATCCACGACGCGACGTCCTCACACGAAGCGGAAATCCCCGTCGACGTCCCGCCCGGCGGGCATATGAGCGTTAATCCGGACGGCTCAGTCACCGTCTTCGACGCGGACGGAAACCCGATCTCGGTCGTCGCAGCTCCGTGGGCGTATGACGCCAACGGCAATCCTGTTCCCACCGACTACGAAGTTCGCGACGGCCGCCTGATTCAGACGGTGTACGCCGACGAAGCGACCGCGTACCCGATTTTGGCTGATCCGCCGGAAAAGAAGGCGAAAGCACCCACCTCTGTCGCTTCGAAACAAGTCCAGAAAAATACGAACACCGCCGCACCCAAGCCGAATTCGATGACCTCGCGCACAAGTCCGCAGAAACCGCAGAACAGTGGAAACACGAACTCGGGCAACACTTCCGGAGCCACGAACAGCGGCACCACCGCTGGTAAGTACGCCGGGATCACCACCCAAGGCTCCGCTCCGGTCACGAAACCTGCATCTCCCAATCAGTCACCGCGCACCACCACCAAACCTGGACCGAAGCCCGCGCCGACCTCTCAGGAACAAGCAACGAACCAACACGCCCAAGCACACGGCGAAGTCCCTCCGGTTGCACCTTCGAAACCCGCGCAACCAAATCAGTCGCCACGCACCACAACCAGTCCGGGCCCCAAACCCACTGTCAGTCCACGTCAACAAGCTGCGAACCAGCTTGCCGAAGCGCACGGGGACGTGCCTGCCGGGTTCACCGGCAATGTGCCGATCCCGCCAGATCCGAACGCGCCCGACGACCGATCGTTCCCGCAAAAAGTATGGGACACCGCGTGGGGTGTCGGGGAAAGTGCCGTCGACACAACAGTCGATAGCGTCGGAACGCTCGGAGATGCGTGGCGAAACTTCCTCGTAGTCCCCGTGCACGATGCCGCCGTCGATCCGTTCGGCTTCAATCGCGGCCAACGAGCACAACCTTCACCCGAGCATTCTCCGGCTGAGATCGCTGCCGCAGCAGCAAATATCGTCTCCCTCATTCCGATCGTAGGCACAGGAGGCAGAGTCGGCGGAGCTGCCGTGCAAGAAGCGGTGGAGGCTGTTCTGCGGCGCGGCGGAACCGCCGCAGACGCCGAAGCCGCAGGTCGCAGGGCAGCCGCCACCGCCGGTGAGGCCGGGAATAGAGCCCCTAGCGATCCGACTATTCCCGTCGGAGACAGACCGGCCTCGACGCCTGTGGGTGGGCGCGGAGATCGCGAAATAAATGTAAAGCCCGGAACCAATCGTCCTGGAATAGTCAACGGTCGTGAATATACGGGGCATGCGTTCGACCGAATGCAAGAGCGCGGCATACTCCCATCCCTGGTTGAACAGGCCATTCGTGAAGGGGTGGCGACCCCGAGCAGAGGAAACACGACCGTGATCTATGATTCGATAAACAACCTATCAGTTATCATCAATGAAACGGGCAGAGTTGTGACCACCTCATTTGGCAATTTATCGGGAAAGTGAAAAACATGACGGATCAATCAATTTACCGCCTGGAAGCTGAGCAGGTTAATCGCGATTATTGTGACGGAAAAATATCCTTGCATGCGCTAGTTGAAATATTCGAGAGGTACGTCAGAGAACGCGAATCGGAGCGTGCATCAGATTCCGAAACCCTGAGGGGGGCCTGGGGTCAAATTGAAATAATGAATGCAATTAACCAGGATGATCCTTCGAATTCGAGCAAAAATGAGTCGGAGGTGCGAGAAGTTATTCAAGAATTCTTGGACTTGCTTCCGTAGTCTCTTTTCTCGGTCCAGGGGCGACTAATCAAGGCAGGCTTTGACTCACTTGCGCGACCAGTGTCATGTCAAGTGACACTGGCCAGCAGTTGCTTATTGTGATGTGGGAGCAGATTAGGATTCGCAGGCTGACGGTTCAGACGTCTTCGCCTTCGAGGGTGGCCATCCATTTGCCCTGATCGCCGATCACGACTACCTCGCCTACCGCATCCCAGAGGAACACAACCACATCCTGATGATTCCAGGTAAAACCGACTACCTGTACAGCAGCGTCCAGCAGAAGAGTCCTGTGCACCGACAACACACCGTTCCTCAAGCGGAATCGGCACCATGACCACCTTTTATGTAATTTGTGCGATCACCACAGGGGCTGTGGCGTTGATCGCATCCACGCCCTACGTGATGTACCGCAGTCATGCGAGAACGATCTACTGGAGTTCGTCGATCCTGACCATCGTTTTCGGTTGGCTCACCGCTCCTCAGCGGTCGATTCTCGGACCTGTCCTTTTGTGCGGTTTCGCTGCTGTGTTCGTGGCGTGGTGGTGGACCCCCTTCCTCACGCGAAGGCATCCCACCGGATTCAACGATGTTTTCGGTGCTTGGCTGACACGGGCGCTCTACCGCGAGCAGAAGGATGCACCTCCGGTAAACAGGTACGACAAACTGCACTACAAAGACACTGACCGCCAAGCACGAGATACCGATTCTGACGGAAATCAGGTCAACACCTGAGCCGGCGCGTAGAGCGCTTTGACGTGATGTCCTCAATACCACCCTCGCGCGTACCCGAACAGCTTGTAGTGAGATGCCATGGGAAACAGTACTTTCCACATGGCGGCGTACACGCGCCCGGTTTGCGCAAGCTGTACAGCAACCAGGATGATCGATGGCTCGAAACTGCTCTTCGCGCAGCCCAATTCAGTAGCTGTCAACGCCATCGCGAGCGGTAGTCCTCTTCCCCTAGTCTCTGCAGCTCATCCCATTTTTTCGAGCATCCGCCGCGAATTGGACGTAAAGCCAGGAACCAATCCTCCGGGAGTGGTCAACGGTCGCGAATACACTGGGCATGCGTTTGATCGAATGCAGCGGCGCGGCAACCTCCCCTCCCTTGTCGAACAGGCAATTCGAAATGGGGTGGCCACCCCTAGCAGCGACGCAACGATCGTATTCTATGATTCGGCAAATAACCTATCAGTCGTCGTTAACGAGGTCGGTACAGTTGTGACGACCTCATTTGGTCGGCTAAGAGGAAAGTGAAGTTGATATGACGGGAAACGGAAAATATCGCACTGAAGGCGAGCAAGTTAGTCGTGATTACAGGGAAGGTAAAATATCCTTACAAACGCTCGTCGATATATTTGAGAGTTATGTGGACGCACGTGAATCCGAAAATGCGCCCGATTTCGAGGAATTGAGGGGTGCGTGGTTTCCGATTGAAATAGTAAATGCGGTGCGGTGGGACGATCCCGCGAAGGCATCCAAAAATGAGACGGCAGTTCGAGAATTTATCCAAGAATTCTTGGAATTGCTTCCGTAGTCCTTTTTGTTCGGTCCGGGGACGATTAATCAAAGACGGTCTTGACCACCTCAGCGATGGTCCCGCGCTGCTGTTTTGCTTGCCATTCACCATGCACACGCTGAACCCTGTGGGACCGGATCCTGCTGGGAACAGCGTCACACCATTTCGCACCATGACGGCAGCACCCGTTTCACCGCGGTGGCGGTCACGATGATCGCTATCTCTTTTCGAGTCCAGCTCATTCGTTCGCCTCAGGGGTCGGTTGTGGATGCGTTATTACGCAGCGGCACAAGGAATTTCTCGCTCGAATCGGTGCCCGTTTACAGTCCTCACAAAAGTCGCCCGGGATAGCGTCGCCTGTTCAACACTCGGCGACGAACGTGGCCACGGGAAACGAAAAATGCTCCGCCCCGCCACAGGAAGAGCGAAGCATCAATTCGACGGCGGAGGGTATTACCAGTTCTGAATGAAGAAGAACTGCTGTGAACCCCTCGCCGGGTTGAGTACGCCGAGAGAAATTTCTCCACCACGGGAGGCTGCTTCGTTGGCGAACTGGTCGAGACGTCCCCAGACGACGTTGGGGCCGCTCTCGAAGCGCGATCCTGGTGCGAGGCGCACGCCGATCTGGGTGGAGTTAGTGATGCTTTCGATCGCAGCGCCGGCATTGAGCTGGCCGAACAATGCCGTCTCACCCTGGTTCAGCTGCACGCCGATGCGCCCGTTGTCGGCGATCGGAGTAACAGCTGATGCTGCGCCCGCGCCACTGAGTGCGATGGCTGCGATACCGGCAGGTATCAATGCGGCCGCGGTAATCATCCTGCGTAGGTGCGTCATTCGGCTTCTCCCTCGTCGGTGGCCCACTCGAGTTGGCGCCTCCACGGGCCACTTTGTCTGATTCTTCCGGTAACAGTCAACGACATGTTGCAAACAATGAGCAATCCATTGGGTTGGTTTGAGATGCAGCTCACTACTGGAAATCCGTTGAAGAATAAACTGTTTCAGTGAAATTGCTGGTCAAGATCGTGAATGCCAGAGAAGCGCCCGGGCCGTCGTTACGTTTCCGTTACTGGTCAGTCTGGCTGCGAGAAGGACACGCACTCGGTCACCCAGAAACGCTGCGGCACAGGAATTGTCAGAGCAAGAACCCGCGCAGAGGGTCCTCCGCAGTTGAGCGCCACTGTCAAGCGGTCTTTCCTTCTTCGAGGGCGCGCTGCTTCGGCAGTGGGCTCTCGACTGTCAGAACCGCACGGTGAATACCACGTGGCGACGCTCTCGGGCCGCGCGCTGGAAAAAGTCCGCCACTTCCTGAAGCCGGCCCCAGGCGTACCCGCGCTCGTCGGAGCCGTACTCCGGGTTGCGGTCGTCGAGCGGCATCGCGTCGTAGCGCACGCCGAACTCGGATTCGGTGATTTCCGCCAGGTACGAGGAGACTTCGGCGACCCGATCGGGTGCCAGGTAGGTGACGAGTTGGTCGTCGGTGTCGGTGTTGAGGTCTTCGTCCCCCAGGATCACGCCGTAGGCCGGCCAGTTCTCGGACACGCGCTCGTACCCCGTGCTGGAGAGGGCGCACAGGATCGGATCCCACGCCTTGTCCGTGTCGCACGAGAACTCGGATCGGCCCGTCTCCTCGATGTCCTCGACCACAGCGCCGAGTTTGTCGTCGTCGCCGCGCGCGTCCAGAAGTTCCGCTGCCACGCTGTCTGACAGCGCGAAATGCACCCCAAGTTCCATGGCGTGATGCTAACGGCCGACCTGCCGCCGTCCCGCCGTCACTACAAGACGAATCGACTTAGGTAACGATCCTGCTCTGCCTCCGACCGAAGTTACCCATGGTGGGCCTGCTGTCATACATACTTCATCGGTGATTCCGACAAAACGGACCGGCCTTTCTGTTGTATCGCTGGTGATCCTCGTCGTCGCGGGGTTGCTGGTCGCAGCCCCTGCCAGCAGCGCCGCGCCGCCGCCTGACTGGAAATACACAATGGTGGCGTTCAGCAATGCCAGCGACCGCGACATGGATGTCTACGAGTCGGCCGACGGCACCGGCTTTCAGCTCGTCCAGCAGTCGGCGTACAGGCCGCCATCTGGGCTCGTGCGTGATCCGAGCATCTTCCGGAACACGGACGGGGTGTACTACCTCACCTACACGACGGGTGGTGGGGCGAACATCGGGTTCGCACGCAGCAGCGACCGCATCAACTGGACGCCGCTGGGGAACTATCCGGTTCCGTTTTGCTGCGCCTTGATGCCTGGCACGGGAGATGGCACCGGTTCTGCGAGCCCCCCGGGCTTCTCGGGTTCGGCCGGATTCAGCGACGGACCGTCGCTGTCACCATTCGTCACCAAGGCCTGGGCGCCTGAATGGTTTGTGGACGGCGATCGCGTCAACGTCATCCTGTCGATGTCGACCGGTGGAGGATTTGTGCCGTATCTGATGACGGCGTTGGAACCGTCGCTCCGGTTGTGGAGCCCGCCTGTTCCGCTCGCCGGGATCGGTGCGGACCACATCGACACCACCGTGGTCAAAGTCGGATCGACCTATCATGCGTTCACCAAGAACGAGACGAAAAAGGTCGTCGAGCATGCGGTCGCTCCTTCGGTGACGGGACCTTATTCGTTTGTCCCGCCAGGGAATTGGGGTTCGCTTGTCGAAGGTCCGGCCGTGGTTCAGTTGCCGAGCGGCGACTGGCGGATCTATCTTGACGCCTATACCGAAGGTAAGTATCTCTACTCCGACAGCACGGACGGGCTGAACACCTGGTCTCCTGTGCAAGAGGTTCCTGGGGTGTCAGGGACTGCACGGCATCTCGGCATCATGAGAGAACCGGCATAACTTTCGACCCCGAGTTGGTAAGGCTCTGATCAAGGACTCCGGTCTTGGTCAGAGCCTTTTCTCGTACTTGCGTACTACTTGTGTGCGTCGCCTGCGCTAATCAGTGATTGACAAGCTAACGATGCGATGCCAGTGGGTCCGACGAGTTCGCGCCGACCACGAAGTGAGTATCTCCGCGTGAGCTGTGCAGAGTTGCGCTCCCAGGCCCCGCTCGGGCGCCGTACTTCACGATTGATTGCCAAGTAATGCCTGTTGGTTTCATATTCAAGTACGCGCACTGGCTTGATGCCCGCACTTTCGGTCTCCAACTGCTCTGAGGCCCGCGAAATGCGGATTCAATTCGATTTGCCGCACTGTTTCTGAGGGATCTTCTCGTCCGTAAACGGTGACCTTGCTCATAGTAGGACCTAGGTCCTTTTCGCTGCTGATAAGCCTGTCGATATATATCTGTTACCGAAAGTTCACCCTAAATCCAAGATGGGGGAGATGGCGCGCTGGCGGGCAAACAGGACGATTGGTACCGTCCGGTAACTAATTCAGTTAGTTGTCGGCTACCGCTCTGGTTGCTGTGTCACGTGGAGGAGCAGTTCATGTCGATCGAATCGCAAAACGGCGTATCCCACCGTCGATCGAGGGCCGCGGTAGGGCTCGCGGCGTGTGCGGTTGCCGCGCTGTCGTCGGGTGTGGTCTTCGCAGGGAGCGCATCGGCAACGCCGACGGCGTTGGCGGACAAATTCGCGAGCACGGTCACCGATGACGGCTGGTCGTTGGATCTTGCCGCCACGAAACTGTCGGCGAATCCGGTGCCGAATCTGGCGACGACGGCGTTCACTCGTGAGGGGTTCGTGTCGGCGAAGGTGACCGGCACGATCGGTGGTGCGGGCGATTCGGCGGTGAAGACCGGTTATGTCGAGCAGGGATTGCAGATCGGCTGCCAGATCGATGTTTCCTCCGGACTTGGCTTGGGGCTTGGCTTTTCGCTCGGCCCGTCTGTCGGTGTGAGTATTTCGGGTGTCCCGTCGGCGAACGTGGGTGTGAATGCGTCGGTGAATCCGAGTATTCAGTCGACGATTGCGCCGGGCACGATCACGACGATTCCGTTGGGGGAGAAGGATCTCGAGTCGTCGAAGGCGTCGATCACGGCAGAGAACGTGCACGTGAAGGTTGATGCGTGCATGGGGCCGGTGACGATCCGCTCGTACGCACAACTCTCGGTGTCGACGGCGACGTCCGACAACACGTTGTTCGTGTACTCCGATCCCACCTGGCTCTAACCCACGCAGCCGTCGTCAGCGCTGCTGGCGACTATTCCCGATCCGCCCCGTCCAGGGGTGGTTACTCATCACGCCCACAAAGGAGAAATCATGAAGATTCGTACCTTGGCCACTGCCGGAACTCTCACCGCAGGTATCGCCCTGATCGGTGTTCTCGGCGCCGGCGTGGCATCTGCCGCAACTCCGATCGTCGAACCGGAACATGGCCGGATCGGTCTGTCGCTCTCGAATGCGGAAACCGCGGCATTGGCGGCGAGCCCGATTCCTGATGCGATTGCGAACATCGTTCCAGGTTCGCTGAGGGGGGTCTGGTTGGCGCCTGGTTCCGCGATAACTGTTACCGATGGCAAGGTCGACGCCCTCGAAGGAGCTGTGCTCGGTGAAGCAGCCGCGCGTGGTGGGCATGCCAATGTCTTTGTCTCCGACCCGAATCACCCCGCCAGTGAGGGGCACATAGTGCTGACGGAGCAGTACTGGAACTGATACCAGGCCGAACGTCGGCGACCCGTTGTCCCCGCTCTCCCTTCCTATTTGGAGTTCCAGCCATGACCGTCAACAACGCCGAACGCCGCAGTGTCCAAACGGAACCCGCTGCCGTCGATAGGAAAGACGTTGCAGACGTTGATGACTGGGATCCGGACAGTGAACTCGGTCCACTCTCCAAGGCTGTGATCGCTACGGCAGTTGGACTGGGGTTGCTGATCGCGGCATTCGCGGTGATCGGGAAGCTCGCCGGCTGGGCGAACGACTACGGGACGATCCTGGTTTACCTGGCGTTCTTCTTGTGGATGTCGATCTCCGGACGGTTGTTCTGGTGGGGCGCAGACAAACTCATCGCGCTACTCCGAACGAAGAAGAGTGACAATCGTGGTGCGCGCCGGTGAAGTCCGGTAGACGACTTCGCCGGACTCTCGCGGGAGTGCTTGCCGCCGGGGCGCTGTTGACCGGAGCGGCCGGAGCGATCGGTGCGGGAATTGCACTCTCCGCCGCTCCGGCGAACGCGACGCCGGAAGAAGACTGCGCGGCGGTGCGGGCACGTGATCATCAGATCTACCTGAATCTCATTGCGTCGCTGCCACCTGGCGCGCCCATCCCGCCAGAGATCATCAACCCGTGCCTGAGCGCGCCGTCCACGACGTCGACAGCTGCGCCGACGACCACTGTCGGGCTCCCCGGTGTGCAGGCTCCAGGCGGTGGCCCGAATGTCGGGGCCAATGCTCCGACGAACTTTCCCACCTACAACGGCACCCCCATCGTCCCTGTGCCGACGATCGAGGTTCCGCCCGTTACTTCCGAGTCCCCGGCCTCGGAAACTGGTGTCGGTGCATTCCCCAATGCATCGGCATCAGCGGTTCCCTCACCCACACCCACCCCGGGTGAGGGAACCACCACCGATCGTGGTCCCGGACCGATCCCCGCGGATTCGGATTCGAATATCGCACCGGCCCAAACGGTTCCGGACCCGGCAGCAGATGTTTCCACCGCCGGGGAGGACTCGGGCCGTGACCGGTATCTCGAACTCGCCCTGATCGGCGCTGCGGCGTTCACCGCTGCGGGTATCGGAGTGCGCGGGCGGCCGGGACCTTTCAGCCCCCGCACGCCCGAATCAGTACTCTCCCAGGCGGTCGGGACTGTCGTGTCGCCGTTGACTGCGTACGCACCTGGCGGGCAGTCCTCGTTGCGGGTGTTCGATCCGATCACCGGCGGAAGCCGGTTCTTCTTCCTGATCCACGACGAAACGTCGTCGCACGAATCCGTGATTCCGGTGACGGTGCCGCCCGGCGGTCACATGAGTGTCAACCCCGATGGCACGGTCACCGTCTTCGACGCCGACGGGAATCCGGTCTCGACAATCGATGCCCCGTGGGCGTACGACGCCAACGGCACTCCTGTTCCGACGCACTACGAGATCCGGGACGGGCAACTCGTCCAGGTCGTCGACACCGCGGGCATAGAGAACCTGCTGTACCCGATCCTCGCCGACCCGGAGCTGACACCGGAAGAACGTGCTGCGCTCGAAGCGCAGGCGAACTTCATCGGCCCGATGACCCCGGAGGGCGAACAAGCACGCAGGGACGCACAAAACGTCCTCGCCGCCACCCCCCCGGAGCCGGCAGATTCAGGCCTCGAGCAGCTCATGCTCGGTGACCCTAACTCCGAGGTCTCCGAACCACCGATCACCGAAACAGGAACCGGAAACCCTGTCGGCGACGCAATACTCGCCAATCAAACCCAGGAGCCGATCACTTCGAACATCGGCGGGCAGGACTACACCACCGAACCTGTCGTCACTGACACCTCCTTCACNACTTCGAACATCGGCGGGCAGGACTACACCACAGAACCTGCGGACCCGGCAGATTCAGACCTCGGCCATCTCATGTCCGGTGACCCTAACTCCGAGGTCTCCGAACCACCGATCACCGAAACAGGAACCGGAAACCCTGTCGGCGACGCAATACTCGCCAATCAAACCCAGGAGCCGATCACTTCGAACATCGGCGGGCAGGACTACACCACCGAACCTGTCGTCACTGACACCTCCTTCACGGACGAAAACGGAACCAGCTGGTCTGGCACAGCCTCGAAAGTGCCGAACGTGTGGAGTTGGACGTACACCGACGCCCAGGGAGAAGAGCACGACCTGCAGGTCACCTACGACGAGCAGGGTCGCCCGCATCGGGTTTTCGACAACTACACCTCCACTCTGTACCTGTACGACTGGAGCACCGGCGAACCCGTTCTGATCGGCGACCCGCATTATCTGGACCCGGGCGTTGCTTTCGATCAGCCTTACACCGGCGAGATCATGAGCTTCGTTCTCCCACCATTGCGTGGGGGGCGTCTGATTGCTGGCGCAGTCCGGGCCGAAGACCTGATCGTCTCGAACCGGACAACACCGACCCGGCCCCCGACCAGCGCACCGTCTGTTCCGGCGCAGAGTGTTCCCCGGCCGGGTGGAGTGCCACCGCGCGGCATACCCGTCATCGACGGCACCGTTCCACCTGCCGAGCATGACCAGCCCTCTGTTCCGTCTGTAAATGAACCTGCACGCCCGGATCCCACGATTCCGGAACCCTCGCAACCCACTTCGCCCGGCGATCCCGATCGTGGCGAGTGGGAATCACCCTCGCCCGGTGAGGTTGCTGATCCGGGGTCGAACCCAGAACCGAAGGCTCCCTCGCCAGGTCACGTCGAGGAACCGAGTGTGCCGACTTTGCCCGATGTCGGTCATGTGCCGGTGAATCCGGATGCTCCCGGCGCTCCGCAGCAACCCGGACCACCGGAATTCGACCCCTTCGCCACCGATCCGAGCACGATCGAGCAGCCAGGTGTTATTCCAGGTCCGACAGACCGGCCGACTGTCGCTACCCCGCCGGAACAGCCCGATTCTGGCGAACCAGGCGTATCGCTTCCGATTACAAACACGCAGACGGATCCTGGCGGAATCGAAACCGGTGAACCCGCAGACGTTCCTGCAGGTCGTATTCCGATACTCGGAGATCCTGAGGGCGGTCACGGTATTTGGGACAACGCCTATCCATCAGAGATCGCGTCGATGTTCGACCAGAACGGCAATTTGACACCCAACGCAGCTTTTCAGCAGTTGGTTACCGGAGTTGACCCAGCGTTCACTTACTACCTTCCGGCGCCTTTCAGACCAACCGGGCGCATCAGTATCGACAACTGGATCCGAGAACTCAATATTCTTCAAGAGGTCAAAGGTAATTACGACATGCTGTTCAGACCGCATGTACCAGACTTCATGCGCGACAATATTGTCGATGGCATGCTTGAGCAAGCTGAGCGACAGGTCCGAGCCATAGCTCTTGCGGGCAGCGATGCACACCTCCAATGGGTGTTTCTGCAAGAACAAGCTGCGCAGATAATGGAGGATGCGTTCGACGAGGTAATCGGGCTGGAGAACATCAACATCATCGTATTTGGAGGGGAGTGAAGAGTGCCTACATCATCACTGCGCCGCAATCCTACGGCGGGCTTGACAGTGAAGGTCATTCCACGAAAGGGTGCGCCTGAAAGCGAGGCCGTCACGGCCGCGCTCGTTGCACGTTCGCTACGATTGCTTCGCGACATCGATCCTGTCTTCGACGTCGACTTGTACCAAACAGTAGGCGATGCCCTCCCCGACGGTGCCGGAGTCGAGCAAGCCTTGGCGTCGAATATCCGTCAGATCCTTGTGCCTCCGACGGAAAAATCGATCGAAGCCGCATTGATCGAGCGCAGACGATCCCCTGATGCCACCGGCGGTATGTATCCCCTCTCATTGGGACGACATATGACCCTGTATTCACCCGCTGGAGACGTCAAAGTCGTTGTTAGTTTCGGGGGCACCTCAGGGTCCGGCGCATTCGCATGTGCCTTTGCCGACGAATCACTGATTTCGCTGGCATCGAAGCTCGTACAGGGACTAGCCGACATCTGGGACTCGCGTGTCACCGTGCTCTACCGCCGAACCGAATCATCGCCTCAGCGCAACGTACCGGGTGACGCAATCGTGGGCAGTTGCACCTACTTCGGTCCTGAGTTGCCGATCAAGGAAACGCAGCTCCCGCCCAGCGTGGAGGCATTTCCCTACCATGACGGCACAATCGTCATCCAGAAGAATCTGTCCACGCCGGTAACCGTCGAGGACATCCGAAGCATCCGCGCAGCAGCAGGACTGCCGACCGAACGACCGGAGATTCCTCTACCCAAAGGTTTCAGACGGCTGTGAGCCCTACGTTGGGCGCACTCGGGGCTGCCTGCAGGTAGGGATGGCGCGGACCGACCAGCCTGCCCGCAATTACCGCGCCGCGATCCCGATCCGGCTACGCACCAGCTGATCGACGCTCCGGGTGGAGTGCCACCGCGCGGCATACCCGCCATCGACGGTACCGTTCCACCTGCCGAGCATGATCAACCCTCTGTTCCGTCCGTGAATGAACCTGCACGCCCGGATCCCGCGATTCCGGAACCCTCGCAGATAGTGCTTGATACTGAGGGATGATGTCCGGACTGCCAGGTAGGCCGGGGCTAATTGTGCGGATGATTCGTGGGTCGGTAGTGAGGCGGTCAGCGGAGACCATACCGTTTTCGAAGGCGGGCGGCCGGCTGCGGCCTTTGTCTATGGCGTCGAACCCTTCGGCGATCCAGTCGATGTGGGAGATTCCGGCGCGGTCGAAGGCGCTGGGAGGTGCATCACATACTTCCCCGAAAGTACGGAGGTACGAATGAATTCTGGAATCTAGTTCCCCTGCCCACTTCTATACATGCACTCTTCACTCGATGGTGGGAATTTTATGCCGATATCTATAACTGATGCGCTGGAGTCCTATCCCGACATCCAGCGGGTCCTAGTCCCGACGCATCCAGGCCGATCATTCGACGTCTACAACACATACGACCCGCCGGCAGAGGCTGAAGAGGTGTCTCAGTATTGGAACCTAGATACCCTGCCGAGAGATCTCTTCGATTTATGGAGAAGTGCGAGAGAATGCAGACTTCACCACGATAGGGGCTTAGGAAAGGACGGAATAACACTCCTTTCTCCGCCTAAAGCTCGAGAAGTTACGGAACGCGAGCTGGAATTCTGGGATGACGAGGATGGGCGCTTCTTGAAGAGTGACATAATAATCGGCACAATGGTGGTCGAGCCAGATTTCATTGTATTCGACACAAGAAAAAACGACTTCAATGTTCTGTTAGCTTCAACTCTCGACGGACGTGAGGACTGGCCTATCGTGGGGCGGAATATTTCCGACTTCTTGCTGCGTTATCGTGATTTACCTGGAGAAAGCCACTGGCAGCGCTCGATCGTTTGATACACCGGAGAGCGAAGTTGGCTTCCATCCTCGAGGGAATCGATGGCTTGGCCATGTCGACCCCGAGGAAGGGGCGCGGTTCTGCATGGGAGCGGGTGTTGAAGTCTGCGGCGAGCAACCTTGGCCCAGAGTGGGTTGTGGCACGATCTGGCACTCAGGCGGAGTTGATCCATCTACCAGTGCGATGGTGGTTCAATTCCATTGGGTTGGATCCCAAACCGAATCGGGAAGAGCTGACCTTCAGTCATGCGCCCCTGATGAGAGAATTCACGCCGGGCACTATCACCTTTCGACAGAGTTCATATCAACCTGGTCCCACAGATTCTGAACCACCGAATATTCAGATGGACATCTTCGATACCCGCGGTGCTGCGGAGATCGTGCGCTGGTGGGCGCTCGGTCCGTCCACCAAGTTCTTTGCTGCAGCGCCGCTTCCCGACTCGGTAGCTGCAGCCGAGCAGGCTTATGCCGACCGCAAGGAAGAGCCTTGCCGGGATTGGATGATTTCGGCTGGACTGCGGGTGATAGCTGACACCGGTTCGCCAATCGAGGTCATCGACAGCGTCCTCTGGGAGTTGGCTCGCCGTGATGTCGGTGGCCACGTCCAAAGTTTCTGGCGAGAATTTCGCGCGGTCGCGGAAAACAGAGACCGACTAGCGACATTGCAGTGGCTGGACGAAGAACGACGTCGTTCTGTAAAGGATGCATACGGGCTTCGGGATTCTGCGTTTGCCGATGTGATTTTCCGTACTGAGGACTCGTAGCCGAGGGAAGTAGGCGTGAGGGAGTGGAATCGGATGGATCGCGCGCCGCGTCGGAGAACCGCTGGCGGTGCGCACAGTCGCTCCTTTTCGTCTACCAAATAATACGAATGGTCCTTTATGGCAAGCATGCACATGAGCGATGACAAGCCTAAGTCGCCGAAATCGGTCACTGAGGTCCTGGAGTCCCTGGGAATGGACCGGGATCAGTTGCGGGAGATGGCGATAGATGCGATCGCGGACCTCACTCCGAAAAAGGGGAGAGGCGCTGCGTGGGAGAAGGTGTTGGGAGCGGCAGTGGAGACGCTCGGCCCGAACTGGACGATCATCGGGAGCGGGTTGCGAGCCAAGCTGCTGCACACTCCGGTGCGATGGTTTTTCGACACCGTCGGGATCGATCCGATTCCCAACCGTGAGAAACTGACGATTACTCACCTACCACTCATCGAACCCCTCGATCCCGGAACACTCACTGAGTGGCAGGACCACTACGACAGCAGGCATTGCGGACACGACTACCATGGCCGCCAGATTGATATCTTTGATACCGTCTCCGCTGCCGAGCTAGTGATCTGGTGGGCTGAGGGGCCAGCATCCGAGCTGTTCGACGCACGATCGGAGGCGGCACTCACCCCACTCCGTGAGAAGCAGTACCTTGAGCGCAATCAGTCGGGTCCAGCACGCTGGACAATCTTGGCGGGGCTGCGTGTGATCACTGACACCGGTTCACCGCTCGAGGTTATCGACAACGCAATTGAATACTTCCGCGGCTGGGTTGCCGACCCGAAAGCTCCACTTGTGATGTTCTGGACACAGTTTCGTGAAGTCGCTGCTGCCGATGATCGTGAGAGGACACTGCGGTGGCTCGACGAGCATCGCCGTGCCGCGGTGCGTGAGCACTACCCGTTACCGGATTCGGTGTTCGCCGACGTTCTCGAAGACCTGGGCGACGGCTAGCCATGTGAGTGCAAGAATCTCGGATTTGCTTCGACCACAACACTTCAAGGGGAGAAATTAATGGACTACTGGGTCGTCGTCCCGGAAGAGCCAGGGTTTGTCGGGGATCGTACAGTTGTCGATACCGCAACCTTGCCGCCGACGGTGGAGAGGGCTCACTTCGTGTTCACCCGGCAACCTACCGACGGACTGATCGGCGCCGGCCCGCTGGTGTTGGTGGACCGTGAGACCGCGGAAGCGCTCGAGGACAACGTCTTCGGCGAAGTGTCCCTTCATCCGGCGGACCTCGATACGGACCCGGCGTCGGGGTTGTTGCGGGTTCCCGACTTCGTGTGGTGCCAGGTGCATGGGCAAGCGGGGATGCTCGATATCGGCCTCACCGAGGACGGTCGCCTGGTGATGTCGGGGCAAGCGTTGCTGGTGTTCCACTCTTTCGGTGGCGGTGTCGACAACGCCACCATCTCCGAATGGCTCGGCTGAACCAACTTGCCCAACATATGCTTTGCCGTGGTGAAACTATGTGATGGCATGCCTTGAGCGCAGCGCGCTCCCCCAAGTCGCCGTGATCGAGGAACTACCCACTGACACGTTGATCCGGTTGGGAGACAAGCCTATGCACGTCGGTGCCGCCGACATCGTGGCAGTGCGCGCAGTGTCGGGCTATGGAGATCAGGTCGGATTGGAAAGGACGGGGCGATGAGCATGTTCGGGCGGCGGCCGACTTTAGCCGGATATTGGGGGACACGGGTGCAGTCGAGTCAGGAAGTGGCGCAGACGATGCGGGCCTTCCTCGATGATCTGGAAGCGATCGACCCGGGGCTGGCGTTGTCGTGGGTCTCGACTGCCGAGTTCGACAAGGCGCCAGCAGATCTCAGTGTGGACGGGTTGGTGCGAATCTTCGAGTATTCCCGCTCGAAGGAGATGGGGTATTCGGACACCCCGGGACCGGGCTACGACATCGACTTGTCGCCCGAGGACGGGACCGCGCGCCGGGTCGGTGCCTGGGTCGGCGGGCTGGAAACCAGTGCTCCCAACAGTGTCCTGGTGTCGTTGCCGACGGAGACGCAGCTCACCGACAGTACCCGGCGGTTGCTCGACCCGGATATCGGAGACGCGATCATGAGAGTGATCGTCAAGCATTGGGAACCGGAGCGAGCTCGGTGGAGCATCGGAGACTACCGGCACCTTCAGAATCGGTCGAAAGGTGAGGTCGAGGTGGGATGGGAAACATACTTCCATTCCGGAGTTACGTTCGATCGCAGCGCGCTGCCCCAATCTGCGGTGGTAGAGGAACTGCCCACTGGCACGTTGATTCGGTTGGGGGACAAGCCTATGCAGGTCGCTGCCGCCGACATCGTGGCGGTGCGGGCGGCGTTGGGTTATCCGGTGTAGGCCACGCAACGGGTCCGGAGTTCACCATTGCATCAGACGTCGAGAAATGTGTTAACCGGATGACCTGCTTCGCCTTTCGATAGTATTGCCAGATGGCACCCCGAGCCGACTTGCTCGCGTGGCTCCTCGATTCGGATCCGGCGATTCGGTGGCAGGTGGAGCGCGACCTGCTGAACGAAGCGCCCACTGTGTGGGCGGCGACGCGCGCGTCGATCGCTACCAAAGGATTTGGTGCACGCCTGCCTTCATTGCAGGATCGAGACGGCAAATGGGCGGGTGGGGCGTTCTTCCCGGCAGAATTCGACTTCGTGGGACCCGAAGCAGCAGAAGATGGTTCGCAACCCTGGACGGCAACTACTTGGACGCTCAACTCCTTGCGTGAGTGGGGCCTCGACGCCAGTGTTCTGCGGGAGCGTCGTACTGCAGAACTGCTCGCGGAGAACTGTCGCTGGGAGTACGAGGGCCGGCCGTACTGGGACGGTGAGGTCGATTGCTGCATCAACGCCTGGACGGTGGCAAACGGTGTTTGGCTCGGCATGCCCGTTGATGAACTGGCTGATTGGTTTGTGCGGCATCAACTTCCGGATGGTGGGTGGAACTGTGAGTGGATCGAAGGTTCGACCCGATCGTCGTTCCATTCGACGCTCAATTCACTCAAAGGGCTTCTCGCGTACGAGATCGCGACCGGGGGAACAGATGAGACGCGCGCGGCTCGGCGATCCGGTGAGGAATTCTTACTGCGGCGCGGTCTGTTCCGGCGACTCTCGACCGGCGAACCGCTGGGGCCCTGGGTCGGACGGTTCGCGTATCCATTCCGGTGGCGTTACAACGTGCTCAATGCGGCCGACTACTTCCGTGAAGCGTCGTTGTCGGATGGAAATGAGCCTGATCCGCGAATGGCGGACGCGATCGAGATGATCCGGGCCGCTCGAGCCTCGGATGGGACGTGGCTCCAGGCCGGTCGCCAACCGGGGCGGGTGTGGTTCGAGGTCGACACAAAGGCGGGGGAGCCGTCGAAGTGGCTGACTTTGTCCGGCATCCGAGTGCTCGCCTGGTGGGATCAATCCTCCCCTCTAG
This sequence comes from Rhodococcus sp. FH8, assembly GCF_019266085.1. Taxonomy (NCBI): domain Bacteria; kingdom Bacillati; phylum Actinomycetota; class Actinomycetes; order Mycobacteriales; family Nocardiaceae; genus Rhodococcus; species Rhodococcus sp. FH8. The sequence goes on from NZ_LPNQ01000077.1 coordinate 263,165, forward strand.
GTTCTGCATAACAAAATAGTTACAGCGAAAATTATTTCACCTTTAAAGGTTATCGAAAGGTGATCTTCGACCTTCCAGTCGAAATATCCAGTACGGATGAAGAACATATTAACGACAGGATTGCCCTCAGTGCGGTGAAGGTTAATCATCTGAACAGGTGAGAAGATGTTCGGTGAAATTACCTACCCGATTGGATAGGCGGGTCACCGACGTTGGTAATCAAATAAGGCGCTCGCAGCTGTCTCGGTTAGGGAGCTAAGTCCCGAGCTGGAAACGGCATTTCTGCTCCGAAAGTGGCGCTCACCTGCGGCTACGTTCCCCATTTTGCAGGACTTAAACCACTTTCGGCGAGAATTAGTCCCGCAATTGTAGGTTGTGGAGCGTCCGCAATGTTTAGGCAAAGTCCCATCTTTTCCCAGAACAATGCTCTACTAAACGTGAAAACCGGATGTTCCCCCGATTTTGCTGAGAAGGTGCAACTATGGGGCGTAGCGTAACTGTCGCAGCGAACCGGAACATCGCGAATTGCTGCTCTAACCAATGACTTTGTTCAGGTCCGAATAATGCTCGGAGGTCGTCGATGTCGATGGAAATGGTGTTAGCCGAAGCAGTGATAGACAGTGGGGACACGGCGTGGGTGCTGATCTCCGCGGGTCTGGTTCTCTTCATGGTTCCCGGACTCGCCTTCTTCTACGCCGGTCTGGTGCGTGGTAGCAGTGCGCTCGTCATGTTGCAGCAGAACCTCGTCCCACTCGGACTCGTCTCGATTACCTGGGTCGTGTTCGGATACAGCTTCGCGTTCAGTGGAGACTGGGGTTCCGGCTTCCTCGGTGACCTCAAATTGTTCGGCTTGCAGGACATACACACAGCCGCCGCCCCGGGCTTCCACCTGATCGAAGGTGCAGTCGCGGTACCGACTCTGGCGTTCGTGGTCTATCAGATGATGTTCGCGATCATCACGCCCGCGCTGATCACCGGTGCGACCGCAAACCGGCTCAAGCCCTTGGGCTGGGCCGTTCTGCTCGTGCTGTGGTCGATCATCGTCTACCCCCCGATTGCGCACTGGCTCTTCAATCCCGAAGGCTGGTTGGCGCTCCGCGGAGCTCAGGACTGGGCCGGCGGAATTGTCGTCCACGCATCCGCCGGCGCCGCCGCCCTGGCAATCTTGCTGGTGGTCGGTAAACGTCCGGGATGGCCCAACGCCGAGGCAGTCCCGCACTCGGTGCCTCTGGCGTTGATCGGCGCAGGCATCCTGTGGTTCGGCTGGTTCGGATTCAACGCAGGCGACGGATTGGCCGCCGATGGTGTTGCGGCACAAGCCTTGATGAACACTCACATCGCCGCAGCGGGCGGTATGGTCGTCTGGCTCGTCATCGAAAGGTACACCGAGGGCAAGGCCACGGCGATCGGCGGAATCACCGGCGCGGTAGCCGGTCTCGCGACCGTCACCCCTTGCGCCGGCTTCGTCAGCACCTTCTCCGCGTTGGCGATCGGCGCGCTTGCCGGACTGGTCTGCCACTTCGCGCTCGCGCTCAAGTCGATCTTCAAGTTCGACGACGCGCTCGACGTCATCGCGGTCCACTTCATCGGCGGCATCCTCGGTTCACTCCTTCTCGGTTTGTTCGGCGAAAAAGCCATCAATTCGATCGGCCGCGACGGACTCTTCTTCGGCGGCGGGGCAGGACTACTCGGCGAGCAGGCACTGGCGTTGATCGTCGTCATCGCTTTCTCGTTCGTGGTGACCTGGCTGATCGCCACGGGCATCGAGAAGACCATCGGTCTCAAGCTGGCCCCGAAAGACCAGGTGGACATCGACCGTCGTCAGCAAGGCATGGACGCATACCGCTACAACGCCGCATTCGTGGACGCGGGTGGTGCGCCGCAGACCAGCGGGTTCGACTCGGGGGTCCTGGTCGAGGGGGCAAAACTTGTTCCGAACCTCGGCGCCCCGAAGCACGAACTCATCACCGCGGTATTGCAGACCATCGAGTCCGAGAAGCTACGGGAGGCGCTGCTGGCCGCCGGAGCGGAGTCGATAGTCGTATCGGAAGCGCATGTCTCCGCGAGTGACTCGGCCTCGCTCAAGTTCCGCGGACAACGCAACGACGTCGTGTTCACCGAGCGGTTGCGTGTCGAGGTGCTGGTCGCCTCGGAACATGCACAGGCGGTTCTGGACGCGATCAACGAGTACTCGGGCGGCAGGAGGAGCGGTTTCGTCCAGCAAGCGGCCGAACCTCTCACCGAAGCGACGGAACAGGGGAGCTGACATGTATTCGACGACAGGGAGTTACCGCATGATCGACAAGGAGCCTTCAGAATGCATCTGACACCGCGAGAACTCGACAAGCTGACAATCCTCATGTTGGCGGATGTCGCACTGAGGCGAAAGGCAAAGGGGCTCAAACTCAATCACCCGGAGTCCGTCGCAGTTATCACTGCAGCCGCCCTGGAGGGAGCTCGGGAGGGCAAGACTCTCGAGGAGGTCATGGCCGACGCATCGCACGCCTTGACGGTCGACGACGTGATGGACGGTGTGGCGGAGATGATTCCACGTGTGCAGGTCGAGGCGGTGTTCCGCGACGGTAGCCGGCTCGTCACCGTGCACTCTCCGATCCAGTAGCCCGACCGAGATGTCAGGAGCACTCCAAGATGGCAAGCAAATCGACGAAGAAGGATTCCGGCGGCGAGAAGAAAGTACCGGTCGGCGGATACGTGTTGCGGGACGAGCCGATCGAACTCAACGAGGGCCGTCCACGTTTGAAGTTGCGAGTCCGAAACACCGGTGACCGTCCCATCCAGGTGGGTTCGCACTACCACTTCATGGAAGTCAATCGCGCGTTGTCCTTCGATCGTGAACAGTCCTTCGGCTGGCGCCTCGACATTCCCGCGGGCACGGCGGTCAGGTTCGAGCCGGGCGACGAGAAGGAAGTGACGTTGGTGCCGTTCGGCGGCAAGCAACGAGTGCAAGGCTTCAACGGACTTGTCGACGGTTGGGCGCCGACCCACGCCGCCTACCGGCCGAGGCTCCCCGGAGCCGTCCAGCGTGCCGAAGAACTCGGCTTCCTGTCCGAACCTCAAACCGACTGATTCTCGTTCACGGCGGACGAAGGAGAGCAACACCCATGACAAGCATTTCGAGACAAGAGTATTCGGGTCTGTTCGGGGTCACCACGGGTGACCAGATCAGGCTGGGTAATACCGACCTGTACATCGAGGTCGAGGAAGATCTTCGAACGATCGGCGACGAGTCGATCTACGGCGGCGGCAAGACGCTGCGCGACGGCATGGGCCAGGATCCGGAGTCGTGCAGCATCGACGGTGCCCTCGACCTCGTGATCACCAACGTGGTCATCGTCGATGCAACCATCGGCGTCGTCAAGGCAGACGTGGGAATCAAAGACGGCAAGATCGTCGGCTGGGGCAAGGCGGGAAACTCCAGCACGATGGAAGGCGTCACCCCGGGGCTGACCACCGGTCCGGCGACCGACGCGATTTCCGGTGAGCAGATGATCCTCACTGCCGCCGGCATCGATCCGCACGTGCACCTCGTGTCACCACAGCAGGCGTACCACGCGCTCAGTGGGGGAGTGACGACGCTGATCGGTGGCGGCATCGGCCCGACCGACGGAACCAACGGCACCACCATCACTTCCGGTATCTGGAACATGGAGATGATGCTCAAGGCCAACGAGGGTTTGCCGGTCAACGTCTGCATGTTGGGCAAGGGGAACTCGTCCGGGCATCAGTCGCTGGTCGAACAGATCAAGGCCGGTGCGGCCGGTCTGAAGGTCCACGAGGACTGGGGCGCGACACCGGCCACAATTCGTGAGTCTCTTCGGGTGGCAGACGAAATGGACGTTCAGGTCGCCATTCACACGGATACCCTCAATGAGGCCGGATACGTCGAGGACACCATCGCGGCCTTCGAAGGCCGTACCATTCACACCTATCACAGCGAGGGTGCGGGTGGTGGTCACGCACCCGACATTCTGCGGGTGACGGGCGAGGACAACGTACTTCCGGCGTCGACCAATCCGACGTTGCCGTACGGCATCAACACTCAGGCCGAGCTCTTCGACATGATCATGGTCTGTCACAACCTCAATCCCAAAGTGCCCTCGGATGTTTCGTTTGCCGAGTCTCGCGTTCGCGCGGAGACGATCGGTGCCGAGAACGTACTGCAGGACATGGGCGTCATCTCGATGTTCTCGAGTGACTCGCAGGCGATGGGCCGCGTCGGAGAAAACTGGCTTCGCGCGATCCAAACAGCGGACTGCATGAAGCGGTCCCGCGGAAAGCTGCCAGAGGATTCACCGACACACGACAACTTCCGCGTGTTGCGCTACGTCGCGAAGGTCACGATCAATCCAGCGTTGACGTTCGGTCTTTCGCATGTGGTCGGGTCGATCGGTGTCGGGAAGATGGCGGATCTTGTTCTCTGGGAGCCCGCATTCTTCGGCGCGAAGCCGAAGACGATCATCAAGAACGGTCTGATCAGCTGGCACGCCATGGGAGATCCGAATGCGTCGCTCCCGACACCACAACCGGTGATCTACCGGCCGATGTTCGGTGGATTCGGCAAGGCGTTGCCGCAGAGTTCGGTCTCGTTCGTCTCGCGAGCGGCGCTCGACGACGGCATCAAGGATCGACTCGGTCTCGAACGTCAGGTTGTTGCCGTCGAGGGCACGAGGACGGTCACCAAGCGTGATCTGGTTCGTAACTCGGCTACTCCGGAAATCAAGGTGGACCCGGAGACCTTCGCGGTGACTGCGGACGGCGTCCATGCGTACGTCGAACCCGCCGAATCCATTCGTTTGAACCAACTTTACTTCTTCAGTTAGGGGTCTCCAGTGTCGGGAACAATCACACACACGCACGGCGCCGATGCGACGCCACACACGCACGGCGAGATGACCGCGCCGAGCGGAAAGCCGACGCGAGTCGACGCGCTGCTCGGGAAGGAGACCGACGAGGAGTGGGCCGGTCGACTCGAAAAGGCTGTAGTGGACGTCTTGTCGCTCGACCAGTGGGAAGCGCAGAAGAGTCGATTGCGCCGCACCACGATCGGTGGACGTGAGTTGGCCGTCTCGCTCGATCGCGGTATTCAGTTGCAGGACGGCGACATTCTGCTGTGGGACGAGCCGGCGAACACCGTGGTCGTGGCCAGGATCAACCTCAAGGACGTGTTGGAGATCGACCTGAGCGCGCTGGTCGACGTCACGCCCGAGAAGATGATTCAGACGTGCTTGGAGTTGGGACATGCCGTGGGTAACCAGCACTGGCCTGCGGTGGTGAAGGGAATGAAGGTCTACGTTCCGTTGACCGTCGACAAGGCGGTCATGGGCTCGGTGATGCGGACACATGCTTTCGAGGGCATCGAGTACACCTTCATCCCGGGCGCCGAGGTCATTCCCTACATCGCTCCACACGAGGCACGCCGTTTGTTCGGTGCGGCCGCGCGTGAGGGCGAGGGGCATACCCATGACCCTCTCGTCTGAGGGATCCGGGCTCAGCATCAACCGCGCGATGCGGATGATGCAGTTTTCCGATTCCATGTTCCCGGTCGGTTCCTTCTCGTTCTCCAACGGTTTGGAATCGGCCGTGGCGCAAGGAATTGTCACGGGCGGTCCGTCGCTGCGGGAGTTTGTGCTCTCGGCCACCCATCAGGGCGCGACGTGTGACGGTATCGCCGTACTCGCGGCGCACCGGGGCGCGACCGCCGGTGACTTCTCGGCGATCCTCGCGGCCGATCATGCAGTGATCGAACGCAAGCTCAACGAAGAAGCACGCACGATGAGTACCCGCATGGGTAAGAAGTTGGCCGAACTCGGCGGGCGCTTGGCCGGTGAGACCCTGTTCAACAAGTGGTTGGCCGCGATCGCATCGGGGGAGACACCGGGTACCTACCCCGTCGGCCTCGGAATTGCTTTCGCGGAGATGGGTTCTCCGGAAGAGGACGCTTTCACGGTCAATCAGTACGGCGTCGCGATGACGTTGCTCGGCGCTGCCCTTCGTATCGTCCGAGTCGATCACCTCGCGACGCAAGAGATTCTGTTCGAGGTCAATCAGACTGCCGGCCATGAGTACGCCGCAGTGCGTGACTACGGACTCGACGACATGTCCAATTTCGCCCCGATGATCGACATTCTGGCTGCGGTGCACGTCAAGGCGCACGTCCGAATGTTCATGAACTAGAAGGAGAACGATGAAGAAGACAACGCGCATCGGAATCGGCGGACCCGTGGGTTCGGGTAAGACCGCGCTCATCGAGGCGATCACACCGGAGTTCATCAAGCGGGGCACCAGCGTTCTGATCATCACCAACGACGTGGTCACCACCGAAGATGCCAAGCATGTGCGCAAGGCTCTCAAAGGTGTTCTCGTGGAGGAACGTATCGTCGGCGTAGAGACGGGAGCCTGCCCCCACACCGCCGTCCGCGAAGACCCGAGTATGAATCTCGCGGCGGTCGAGGACATGGAGAAGACGTTCCCCGACACCGACGTGGTGTTCATCGAAAGTGGTGGCGACAACCTCACACTGACGTTCAGTCCGGCTCTCGTCGACTTCTTCATCTACGTCATCGACGTAGCCGCAGGCGACAAGATTCCGCGCAAGAACGGTCCGGGAATCTCGCAGTCCGACATCCTGGTCATCAACAAGACCGATCTCGCACCGTACGTCAACGCCGATCTCGGAGTCATGGATCGCGACTCCAAGGGGATGCGCGGCGACAAGCCGTTCGTCTTCACCAATTGCATGACCGGGGAAGGCATCAAGGAAGTGGTGGACCTCATCGTGCACGGAGTACTCTTCGACGAAGAGGAAGTGGGAGCGAGCGCACCGTGAGCGCAACGTCCGTCCCGGGAGCATCGCGGTCGCTCCCGGGGCCGATCCCGACCATCCCGGAACTCGACCAGTACCAGGACCAGCCGAAGCAGGCCCCGGCCGGCAAGGTCGGGAAGACCGGCGTTCTCGAGATGCGATTTGTCGACCGGGGCGACAAGACGATTCTGCGGGACATGTACCGCAAGACACCGCTGCTCGTTCAGCAGGCGCTGTACTGGGACGAAGCGTTGCCGACCATGCCGTGCGTCTACATGATCTCGACGTCCGGCAGTGTGTTGCAAGGCGATCGACTGTTCCTGACCATCGAGATGGAACCGGGTTCCCTCGCGCACGTGACCACTCAGTCGGCCACCAAGGTTCACCGGATGGATGCCAATCACGCGTCGCAACTCCAGAAAGTGGTGCTCGCGGAGAATTCGTATCTCGAACTGATGCCCGGGGTGACGATCCCACACCGCAACGCGAGGTACTACGCGCGCACCGACATCACGGTGGATCCGACTGCAACGCTGTTGTTCTCGGAGATCGTGATGTCGGGTCGCAAGTACCACGACGGCGGAGAGATGTTCGTCTACGACCTGTACTCCACAATGATCAAGGCGGAGCGTCCGGACGGGAAGAACCTCTTCACCGAGAAATTGGTGATCGAACCGGCACGCTTCCCCGTGCGATACGGCGGAATCATGGGCGACCACGACGTGTTCGGCAATGTCATCCTGCTGACACCGAAGGAGCACGCCGACGCGATTCTCGAAGAGGTAGTTCCGGGCCGTGACGGCAAGGTCGTTTCCGGAGCGAGTCGGCTACCGAACGACGCCGGTCTCATCTTCAAAGTCCTCGGTCCGGAGAGCGAACCCGTCAAGGCGAAGGTTCGTGATTTCTGGGCTCTGGTGCGAAAGGCAGTTCTGGACACCACCATTCCGCCCGTCCCGCTGTGGGGATGACGCGGATCGTCGGAGAAGGATCGAGGGACGTGCGATGACCACCATCACCAAACCCTGGGACGACGTCGCGGACAAGAACGTCGTGCTCAGATTCATCGACACCAATCTCAAAGGCTCCGGGCAGGTGATGTTCCAGGGCAATGCGCTGACGGGCCTGCTGTTTCTGGTCGGTATCTTCTGGGGAGCGATAGCCGCGGACACGATCACCGTCGCAATTGGTGCCGTGGTGGGTCTGGTGGTATCCACCGTCACCGGCATGATGCTGCACTCCGACGACGATTCGATGCGTATCGGCCTGTACGGATACAACGGAATTCTTGTGGGAGCTGCCTTTCCGACGTTCCTTGCCGGCGGTGTGATGCTGTGGATCTACCTCGTGGTGGGAGCTGCCGCGTCGACGATCGCGTTCCTGGCCGTTGCCAATGTCTTCAAGACGTGGGGCGTACCGGCGCTGACCTTTCCGTTCAACCTCGTCAACTGGTTCTTCCTTCTTGCGGCGTTCCAGTTCCTGCGGATCGAAACGTCAGACCTCAGCGCGGGCCAGTTTCCCCAGCACATCGGGGACGCGTCAGTTCATGCCGAAATCACTTTCAGCTTCCTGTGGGACACGCTGTTCCGCAACGTCTCCCAGATCTTTCTGATCAACAACACCGTCACCGGCATTATCTTCGTGATCGCGCTGCTGGTCGCGTCGCGTTGGGCGGCGTTGTTCGCGCTCATCGGTTCCGCGATAGCGATGGGTTCGGTACTGGCGCTGGGCGCAAACACCGTCGACATCGGCAATGGTCTCTACGGGCTCAGTTCGGTGCTGACGGCAATTGCTCTCGGATCGGTGTTCTACAACCCGTCGTGGCGTGTGTTCGTCTACACCGTCTTCGGAGTACTGGTGACTGTTGTCATCCACGGCACGCTGGTGTCTGCCTTTGCTCCGATCAGCCTGCCGGCCGGAACGGGCCCGTTCGTCTTCGCGACGTGGCTGTTCCTGCTGCCGAAGAAGAAGTTCGTTCCCATCCAGCACGACACCATCGAGGGTGGAGCGGCCGAGGGCAAGGATTCGATCGCGAAGGCGAACGGATAGGGCTCGAACGGGCAGAAGTTCCTAGATCGTTCCGCTATGGCACCCTCGCGAACCGGTATCACTCGAGTATTGTCTGGCCTTCGGTAGTCGGGCATGGTCGAAGCATGACCGTGCAGGTAGTTGTGATGGGTGTGGCCGGTGCTGGAAAAAGCACCGTGGCAGTGGGTCTCGCCACGTCTCTCGGGGCAGACTTCGTCGACGGTGACGATCTGCACCCCGAGTCCAATGTCGCCAAAATGCGTTCGGGGACACCGTTGACCGACGAAGACCGTGTGCCGTGGCTCGACGCGATCGCGGCCTGGCTTTCCGAGCGTGCCGATGCGGGACGAACAGGCGTCGTTGCCTGTTCGGCTCTGCGAAAGGACTATCGGGGCCGGTTGCGCCCGGACGGTCTCGACGTGCAGTTCGTCCACCTCTCCGGTGATTTCGAGACTATCTCCGCACGTATGCGTTTCCGCGCCGGGCACTTCATGCCGGAGAGTCTGCTCATCTCCCAGTTCGAGGCTCTCGAACCGCTTACAGACGACGAGCGCGGCATCACGCTGAATGTCGTCTCCGAACCGAGCACACTGGTGGGCGAGGCAGTCGACTACATCCATACATCTCAGAGGAGCGTCACAGCGTGAGTAGCACCGCAAGCCCCGGCCCGTTCGACATTTCCGGGAAGGTCGCGCTGGTGACGGGTTCGAGCCGAGGCATCGGCTCGGCCCTCGCGACTGGTCTCGCCGAGGCGGGTGCGGTGGTGGTGCTCAACAGCCGAAATTCCGACGTGCTCGAAGCCGAGCGTCGACGCATCGCCGACGCGACCGGCGCAACGGTGCACGCATACGCGTTCGACGTCACCGATTCGGCCGCCGTCCGGGATGCGGCGACACGCATCGAGGCGGAGGTCGGCCCGGTCGAGATCGTTGTCAACAACACCGGCGTGCAGCACCGCGCCCCGCTTCTCGAGTTCGGCGACGACGACTTCCGGCGTGTCATGGACACCAACCTGACCAGTGCGTTCTACGTCGGACGTGAATTCGCCCGCGGCATGGTCGAGCGCGGACACGGGAAGATCGTCAACATCTGCTCGGTGCAGAGCGAACTCGGCCGAGCGGGAATCGCACCGTACGCGGCCAGCAAGGGCGGGCTCAAGATGCTCACCCGCGGGATGTGCGCCGACTGGGCACCCTTCGGTTTGCAGATCAACGCGATCGCACCGGGATACTTCGACACCGAACTGACCTCTGCGCTGGTCAACGATCCGGAGTTCACCGCGTGGCTCGCCAAGCGGACACCCGCCGGACGTTGGGGCCGTACGGAGGAGCTGATCGGGTCGCTACTGTTCTTGGCCTCCCCGGCTTCGGATTTCGTCAACGGTCAGATCCTCTACGTCGACGGCGGAATGACGGCCGTCGTCTGATTGTCCGCTGTTAGATCGTCCGCTACTCGAACAGAAAGCACCCACATGACAGACGCCAGCGCCCCTCGCATCCACCTCGGTCCCGTCGAGGATCCTCACGTCGCCGACGGAATACGCCGAGCCGGTGGAGTTCTCGTTCCACTGGCAGACGCCGAGGGCGTCGTGTGGGTACACGGGCCGGAGACGTTCCCGTCGTCGCTACCCGATTCGGTTCGCTGGGTGCAGTTGCCGTTCGCCGGCATCGAGCCCTGGTTCGACGCCAAGGTGATCGACGACAAGCGGGTCTGGACGTCTGCTGCCGGAGCGTACGCGGGCAATGTTGCCGAACATACGATGATGCTTCTCCTCGCCGGAGTTCGTTCTCTCCCCGAACAATTGGCGGCGCAGTCGTGGCGCAAGGAAGAGTTCGACCCGCGGGTGGGCACTTTGCAGGGCTCGACAGTGGCGATCATCGGTTGCGGCGGAATCGGCCGTGCGTTGATCCCGTACCTCGCCGCGTCCAAAGTCAAGGTCATCGCGATCACCCGCTCCGGGACCCCTGTCGAGGGTGCTTCCGAAACGCTCTCGGCCGACCGCACCGGCGAAATCTGGTCCAAGGCAGATCACTTCGTGATCGCAGCACCGTCGACATCCGCGACGCGGCATCTGGTCGGCAAGGCCGAACTGGACCAGATGTCGGAGTCGAGCTGGATCGTGAACATCGCGCGTGGCACCCTCGTCGACACGGACGCATTGGTCGACGCACTGGAAGCCGGTTCGATCGGCGGGGCGGCACTGGACGTCACCGATCCCGAGCCGTTGCCGGACGGGCATCGGCTGTGGAAGCTGCCCAACGCGATCATCACTCCACACGTCGCCAACCCGGCTACGACGCTCACCCGCGTCCTGGCAGATCACGTTGCAGCCAACGTCGCCCGATTCGCCGCAGGTGAGGACCTCGCCGCCGTGATCGATCCGTCGGCGGGCTACTGACCGCTCGCGTTGGTTCCCTTCACGTAATCGGCAACGACGGTGCGCAGAACATCGCGCACCGCCTCGGCCGGTTTGGAGAGGGGCTGATTGGCCGGGGTGCCAAGGGAGACATGCACTTCGATGCCCGGCTCGATGCGTCGTAGCTCGAGCGCTTCGACGTCCATGACCCTGCGGGCCACCGACCACGGCAGAACCGTCGCGCCCAATCCGGTGCGTACGGCCTCGGACAGCGTCATCACCGATTCCACTTCGGCCACGACGTTCGGTTGCTGCTCTGCACGGTCGAAAGCCTGCTGCACCACCTTGCGGATGGTGTGCATCCGACCCGGAAGCAATAGTGGCAGTTCGGCGATCTCGGGCAGGGAGATGTCGGATCCCGATTCGCCTGCCAGTCCGGTACCGAACGGGGCAACCACCACCAGCTCCTCGGTGAGCAAGCGTTCGAACGTCACACCCTTGATCGGGCCGGCGTCGTACAACAACGCCAGATCCATGCGACCGGTCATCATCGCTTCGCTGAGCACGCCACCGAAGTTCTCGTTGATGTGCAACAAGATATTCGGGTGCTGCTCGCGCACACGGGCCAAGAGCGGCAAGGCGATTGCCGTGGCGGTGCTGTACGGGGCGAGGCCGACCGAGACGCCACCCGCCAGCGCCCGTCCGACCACGGACACCTCGGCCTGGGCACTCTCCACCTGACGCAGAATCACCTGAGCATGCCGATAGAGTGCGTGCCCCGCATCGGTCGGCTCGACACCCTGTTTGCTGCGGATCAGAAGTTGCTGACCGAACTGCGTTTCCAGCGACGTCATCTGTTGGCTCAGGGCGGGTTGTGCGATGTGCAGGATGTCGGCGGCTCGGGTGATGCTGCCGGCATCGACAATTCGTACGAACGAGTAGAGCCTTCTCGTGTCCATGCTGTGCAAACTACCAGCTCAACGGACATATCGAATTCCGATCACCCCAACGCGAAACGGTATTAACAACCCTTTGGCGTTCCTGAGTAGCGTCCCAGAAACACCGAAGTCGACACACAGAACTTCGACAGTCGGACCAACCACGGGCAACGGCGCCCGTACGAACAAGTAAACGAACCGGAAGGACCGAAATGGCAACCAGCATCGATCTTGTCGCCGATCTCGGCGAAGGTTTCGGCACGTGGACCATGGGCGCCGACGATGCTCTGCTCGACACGCTGACTTCGGCCAACATCGCTTGCGGATTCCATGCAGGCGATCCACGAACCATGGATGCGACCGTGCGGGGGTGCGTATCGCGCGGTATCGGCATCGGCGCGCATCCGAGTTTTCCGGACCTCGCCGGATTCGGACGTCGCGCGATGGATCTCAGTGAGAACGAGGTCCGAACCGACGTGCTGTTCCAACTCGGCGCCCTTCACGCCTTTGCGGTCGCGAGCGGAACGTCGTTGTCGCACATCGCTCCCCACGGCAAGCTCGGGAATCTTGTTGCCGTACGCCAGGATTACGCGCGCGCCGTCGTCGATGCGGTCGCGGCCTTCGATCCGTCGTTGATCGTGCTCGCCCAGGACGGGGCGTTGGCCGACGAGGCGACTGCCCGCGGATTGAGCGTCGGCATCGTCGGAATCGCGGATCGCGCATACAACTCCGACGGAACTCTCGTGCCCCGCAGCGAGCCGGGAGCGGTGATTCACGACGTCGACGTTCTGGTCGAGCGGACCGTTCGGATGGTGGTCGAGGAAGTCGTCGAAGCTGTGGACGGCACGTTGATCCCGGTTGTCGCCGATACGGTCCTCGTGCACGGTGACAACCCCGGTGCCGTCGCGAACGCGAAGGCGATTCGCGCCGCGCTCGAGGCCGCCGGTGTCACCATTGCGCCGCTGACCCGGGTCGTGGCGTCACGGCGGGCCCGTGATGTCGGGTGTCCCGCGTGAAGACCTACGTCGCCGACTGCGGTGACGCCGCCGTTCGCGTCAGTGTCAGCGGCGGGACCGCCGAGCAGAACTGGAACACCGTTCGATCGATCGCTGCACGTTTCGATCTCGGTGCCGACGGCATCGTCAGCGTCATCCCGACATACGACGCCCTGCTGGTCGAGTTCGACAACCTCCTCACCGACCACGACGCCGTCCGCGGCCTGGTTCGCGAAGCAACGACTATCCCCCGACCACTGGAAGGTGAACCTAGGACGTTCGAGATCCCCGTCGTCTACGGGGGCGAACACGGCCCGGACCTGGGTGATACAGCGCGGTTTCTCGGCGTCACCGAAGCCGAAGTGGTGCGCCTTCACTCCGCAGCCCCGTTGGTCATGCGTTGCTACGGCTCACCCGGCGGCGCCCCGATGCTCGACGGCCCGGCGTTCGGCCTTCCCATCCCGCGCCGATCGAGCCCGCGACCGCACGTCGCGGCCGGTTCCGTTGCGGTGGCCGGACGTCAGGCAGTCGTTTCGGCCAGGCCTGCGCCCGGCGGTTGGGCAGTGATCGGCCGGACCCCGCTCATCTTGGTCGATCCGGCGTCGGAGCAGATTTCTGCCTACCGCCCGGGCGATCTGTTCGTCTTCCGTGCGATCGACGCCGATCGCTGGGACGACTTCGACGGACGCTCGCTCCTGCCCGTAGGGGGTGATCCCCATGGCTGAGACCGTCACCGTCCTGACTCCCGGAATCAGCTCCGTCCAGGATTTGGGGCGTGGATCGGCGTCACAGTTCGGTCAGGCGACGGGCGGCGCAGCCGACCAGATCAGCGCGGAGATCGCCAACGCGTTGGTGGGTAGTAGGCGCGAGGCCCCGCTACTGGAGTTGACGGCCCTCGACTTTTCAGCGTCGGCGTCCACGGATCTGCTGATCGCCGTCACGGGTGCACCCGCAACGGTGACGGTGGACGGACATCGGCAACCGCAGTGGGAACCGATCGTCTGGCGAGCCGGTCAGCGGCTTGCCGTCACCGGAATCCACGACGGATTGCGCGTCTACGTCGCCGTCCACGGAGAGCTGACGGCCGACTACCTCCTGGGCAGCTGCGCTCCCGACCAGGTCCTCGGATTCGGCCGTCACTTGACCGCGGGGGAGACGCTGGTCGTCGACACCGACTGCCCGCCGATCGACCACCCGGTCTTCCGGCTACCGCTGTTCCGGTTGTTGCCCGACCGACCGTCCTTCGGCAACGTGTGGACGCTCGACGTGACCGACGGCCCCGACATCGACGACTTCGGGGAGAGTGCAGCCGCGCTGTTCGGCACCGAATTCGTGGTGGGCGATCAGAGCAATCACATCGGGCTTCGGTTGGCATCTACCGATGAGCAGCCGCTCCCACAGCGCACCGGCACCGGCGAGGTCCTCTCGCGCGGCGTCCCCATCGGCGCCGTCGAAGTACCCGCTGGCAACGAACTTCTGGTCCTGCATCGAGGTAGAGGCGTCACCGCCGGTTATCCGGTGCTGGCAGTCGTCACCACCGTTTCACTCTCACAGCTGGGACAGGCCCGACCCGGGCACCGCGTCCGATTCCGGAACTGCAGCGTCGCAACGGCGGTTGCAGAGCACCGCGAACAGCAGCACCGCATCGCCTTGCTGAGGCGGCGTGTGGAGAACGTATTCACCACCCTCCGGATACCTCTTCACACCTCGGAAGCCCGAGTACCGAGCCACGTCGGCACCACACGCCCCGCGAGCGCTCCGCGCCGCGCGTCTATTTTGGAGACAGCATGACCAACACCATCGAAGCGGTAGACGGCCAGGTAGCCGACCCGCGCAAGGTCCGGAAAGTCGTCGCAGCGGGCTGCGTCGGCATCTTCGTCGAGCTCTACGACAACGGTGTCTTCGCGTTCATGGCGACGGCACTGGCCATCGTGTTCTTCGACGTATCGAAGTCGAGCGACGCGCTGATGCTGGTGTTCGCCGGCTACGCGGTCTCGTTCTTCGTTCGACCCCTCGGCGCGGTGGTCTGCGGCATCCTCGGCGACCGGATCGGTCGACAGAAGATGTTGGTGTTCGTCATCATGCTGATCAGCGTGGCGACCGCCGGTATCGGCTTGCTGCCCACCTACGCGGCCATCGGTATCGCGGCACCGGCACTGCTGATCTTTCTGCGGATCGTGCAGGGATTCTCCGTCGGTGGTGAAGCTGCCGGCGCCATGACGTTCCTCGCCGAACACGCCCCGGAAGGCAAGCGCGGCTTGATCACGAGCTACGCGCAGATCGCGTCGTTCCTCGCACTGCTGACCGGAACGATGATCGCGTTTGCCATGTCGCCGTGGCTCAACGCCGACGCGATCAACGGCGGCGGACTCGCATCGTGGGCGTGGCGCATCCCGTTCCTCATGGCCATTCCGATGGGAATCATCGGCTGGTACATCCGCCGCGCGATCTCCGATACCCCGAACTTCGAGCGGCTCAAGGAATCCGGCGGTTTGTCGCGCAATCCGCTCAAGGAAGCATTCTCCACTCCCGAACACCGTCGCGCCATGATCCTCGCCCTGTTCATCCCCTTGATGAATGGTTCCGGCTACTACGTTCTGTTCTCGTACATGCCCACGTTCCTCAAAGGCGATCAGATCGGATTCTCGACCGGGACAGCGCTTCTCGTCACCGCATCCAGCCTGGTCGCGATCTGCTTCGCGATTCCGTTCATGGGTGCTCTCTCCGACCGGATCGGTCGCAAGAAGGTCATCGCCGGTGCAGCTGCGGCAATGGCGATCGGAGCGATCCCCTGCTATGCCATGATCGTGACCGGCAACGTCGGCCTCGCCGTTCTCGGTGCCTGCCTCATGGCAGTGATCTTCGCCGGGCACACAGCCGTCATCCACATCCTGATCGTCGAACTGTTCCCCACGCGGGTTCGCTACTCCGCCTACGGTTTGGGTTACAACATCTCGTCCGCACTCTTCGGTGGTACCGCACCGTTGTTGATGACCTGGTTGATCCCCGAATTCGGTATCTACGTTCCCGCCTTCTACGCGGTCATCACCGCAGTCGGCACGCTGATCGCGGTCAGCACCATCACCGATCGCGCCCACGTTCCGCTACGCGACACTCTGTGACTTCTCGCGTGAGTCACTCCTGATCCGGCCCGGTGGCCGCCTGCAGTCCGCGGCGGCCGCCGGGTCATACCAATTTCTTCCTGTAGGAGCACACAATGCCTTTCTCCGATTACCGCACAGCTCTCGTCACCGGCGCCAACACCGGAATGGGTGCCGCCGTCACCGAGATGTTCACCAAGCGCGGACTGACGGTCTACGGCGTCGCCCGCAATGCCGACAAGCTCGGTGAGGTTGCCGATCGCACCGGAATGATCCCTCTGCCCGTGGACATCACCGACACCGCCGCGCTCGCCGAAGCTGTCGGCGGACTGGAGATCGACATCCTCGTCAACAACGCGGGGGTGTCCGCAACCGGAAACATTCTCGACGCCGAAGAAGCATCGGTCGACGCGATGGTGGACGTGAATCTTCGTGCGGTGCTGCACCTGTGCCGCATTCTGCTGCCGGGAATGGTGGAGCGCGATCTAGGTCATGTCGTCAACATCAGCTCCATCGCCGGCCTGTACAACTTCTACGGCCACACTGCCTACCACGCGACCAAGGCTGCGGTGCACCAGATTTCGCGCCAGCTGCGAAACGACTGCATCGGCAAGCGGATTCGAGTGACCGAGATCTGCCCTGGCCGGGTCGAGACCGAGATCTTCGGTCGCAACCTCGGCGGCACGCCCGAAGCCATGAAGGAAGCGTGGGAGACCTTCTACGAAGGCTACGAATCCATCACTACCAAGGACATCGCGGATACCATCGAGTTCGCGATCGACGCCCCTGGCCACGTCAATCTTGGTCTCATCGAGGTGCTCCCCACCTTCCAGGTGCCCGGTGGCCTCGACTTCATCCGTCGCAACGACTGAGAGAGCGCATCATGAGTTTTGTACTACCGGAAACGACGCTCGGAGTGGTGGCCCATGCGGCAGGTGACCTGCGGGTCGAGCATGTTGCGTTGACTGCGCCGACCGCCGAGCAGGCAGTGATCGAGATCGCTTACGGCGGTGTGTGTGGATCAGATCTGCACTACTGGACGCACGGCGCGGCGGGGGAGTCGATTCTGAAGGCACCGATGCTGCTCGGTCACGAGGTGGTCGGCACGGTCGTGACGGCCGCGGCGGACGGAACGGGGCCGGCAGTTGGAACTTCCGTGGCCGTACACCCCGCAACGCCCGGTGGGACCGCGCCTCGGTTCCCGAGCGATCGGCCCAACCTCTCGCCCTGCTGCACATACCTGGGAAGTGCAGCGCAGTACCCACACACCGAGGGCGCCTTCGTGAAATACGCAGTGCTCCCGACACGCATGCTCCGGGAACTGCCCGAGGGGTTGGACCTGCGGACTGCGTCGGTAGCCGAACCGGCAAGCGTTGCCTGGCACGCTGTTTCGCGAGCGGGAGACGTACGCGGGAAGAAGGCGCTGGTCGTCGGCTGCGGACCCATCGGCGCACTGGTCGTGGCTGTGCTCAGACGAGCAGGCGCGCAGTCGATCACCGCGGTCGACGTGCACGACGTTCCGCTGCAGATCGCGTCGACGCTCGGTGCGGATCGGGTTCTCGAGGCCACCGACGCCGAGGCAGTCGCCGCATCCGATGCCGACGTGGTCGTCGAGTGCACCGGCAATCATCGCGGGCTCGAATCCGCTATTCGCGGGGCGACGCGCGGTGGACGGGTGGTCATGCTCGGGCTTCTTCCGTCCGGACCTCAACCGGTACACATTTCGCTGGCGATCACGCGAGAGTTGGAGTTGGTGGGCTCATTCCGCTTCAACGACGAAATCGACGAGGTGCTGCTCGCCCTCGCCGACGGTTCGCTTGCTGTCGATGCTGTTCTCACACACGAATATCCGGTCGAGGAAGCTCTGGAAGCCTTCGCAGTCGCCAAGGATGCTTCGGTGTCGGGGAAGGTGCTGTTGCGGTTCTGAGTCCTTCGACCCTGTGCGCCTTTATTAACCGCGGGCGGTTAATAAAGGCGCACAGCAGGTTATTCGACCACCAGGCCCTTGGCTTCCAGCAGAGCAGTCAGATTGCTCACCTCGAGTGGGGTCTCTCCCCGCTTGTAACGCTCGATGTACCCGGCTTCGGCTTCGTCACGGGCACGCGAGAGTTCGATTGCCTCGGCAACCTCCTCGCGGCGGACCACGACAACGCCGTCGCAGTCACCCTTGACGACGTCACCGGGATAAATGACCTGTTCTCCGAAGACCAGGGGATGGTTGATCGGGCCGAGAGATTCCTTGACGGTTCCCTCGATGTACACGTGCTTGGAGAAGACGGGGAATCCGAGTTCGCGGATCTCCCGGGTATCGCGCACTCCGCCGTCGGTGACCAGTGCGGTAATGCCGCGCGCAACACAGGCATTGGCGAGGACATCGCCGAACTGGCCGGCGGCTTGATCACCTGAAGAGACGATCAGGACGTCACCCGGCTGTGCGTAGCTGATCGCAACCTGCAGCATGAGGTTGTCACGGGGATGGCACTTGACTGTGAAGGCGGAGCCGCAGAACTTCATGTCGCGGTCGATCGGTTTGATCGCCGGATGCAGCGACCCCTTACGTCCCTGTGCCTCGTGAATCGTGGCCGCGGAGAACGTCCCCAGTTCGGCAATCAGGTCCTTGTCCGCGCGATCAATTTTCGTCTTGACGTGAATCATCTTGTACTCCAGAAAGTATGAAAGATCAGGAAAGGCGTTCGACTGCCGCGGCGATCTGTGCCGCGGCCTTTTCGAGGACGGCCTCGGAGGTGGCGAAGGAGATACGGAAGTACGGCGATGCGCCGTAAGCCGAACCCTGAATGGTGGCAACCGACGCCTCGTCGAGGAGATAGAGGACGAGATCCTGGTCGGACTCGATCACGGTGCCATCCGGGGTCTGCTTGCCGATCAAGCCGGCACAGTTGACGAACAGGTAGAACGCACCCTGCGGCACGACGGGCTCGAGCCCGGGGACAACACTGAGGAGGTGAGCCGAGAGGTCGCGTCGTCGTCGGTAACTTCGTACGGATTCGGTGAGGAAACTCTGGTCGCCGGTAAGGGCTTCCACGGCTGCGGCCTGGCTGATCGAGGACGGGCAGGAAGAACTCTGACCCTGCAGTTTGTTGACGGCGCCGATCAATCCGGAATTTCCGAGTCCGTATCCGAGTCGCCACCCGGTCATGGCATGAGACTTGGAGACTCCGTTGGTGACCAGTACCTGATCACGGAGGTGCGGAGCGACCTGCAGCAGACTCGGGATCGGAGCGTCGCCGAAGTTGATCTCGTCGTATATCTCGTCGACCAACACACTGACATGGGGATTGGCCTCTATCACTTCGGCGAGGGCCTGCAGCTGCTCGCGGGTGTACACAGATCCGGTGGGGTTGCCCGGGGCATTGAGGATGACCCACTTGGTTTTCGAAGTGATTGCAGCGGATAGTGCTTCGGCTGTGAGAAGAAAGTTGTCGGACTCCTCGCACTGAACGATCACCGGAGTTCCGTCGTGAGCGAGGACCATATCCGGGTACGAAACCCAGTAAGGGGCGGGAACGATAACCTCGACGCCGGCTTCGACCGTCGCCATGAGAGCGAGGAAGATGACCTGTTTCGCGCCGCCGCCGACGGTGATCTGGTTGTCCGCGTACTGGATTCCGGTTCGCGAAGCCGCGCGTGCTGCGATTGCCTCGCGTAGAGCCGGGATGCCGTTGACTGCGGTGTACTTGGTCTGACCCGTGTTGATCGCAGTGATCGCCGCAGACTTGATGTTGTCGGGTGTGTCGAAATCGGGCTCCCCGACGGTCAGGTCGAGTATTTCACGGCCCTGGGCCTTCAGCTCGCGCACTCGTTGTGCGGCAGCCACACTCGGCGACTCCCTGATTCTGTCGACGCGCGCAGCCGGAACGAAAGTCGCCATGATGGTCTGCTCCTGGGTCCGGGGTGAGCGTGGATTCCCGTCGTCGACGAGCCACAGTTCTCACTCGGTGATCCGTTCGACCATAGGGTCCTACCAGGGCATCTGACCAAGACCGAACCGTTGTGGCCCGATAAGCAAACGTGATGGAGCGGCGACGGAATCAGACCGACAGAACGCGCAGATCCTCGAGACCGTCCACGACGGGAACTCGCCACGACGCAAGCTCTTCCGGTCCCTGCTCGTCCCACAATTCGAACAGTTCCGAATCGGTCGATGCGATGGTGCGCTCCACCATTTCGATCAGCCAGGTGAGCCGCTCGCTGGTCAGGGCCGCGGTGAAGGAATCGAGATCGAGGTCTTGGGTGGCGGGGTCGCGCTTGCGATCGGCGCGCACGATCAGCACCAATTCGAGCAAGGCGATGGCGATTTGGCCGCCGTCCACCTCGAGGTAGTCGTCCTCGAATGCCCACTCCACCGATTCGAAGGTGAAGTCACCGTGCCCGATGGACGCGATCAAATCCCCTGCACCGTCGTTCTCGAACGGTCCCGATCCCCACGCGCCCACTGTCTACTCTTTTCCTATTGCCGTCTCAGCGCGCTTCGAGCGCGATCTTCGCTCCGAATCCTAGAAGAACTGTTCCGGTTATGCGCTCGAGTGCCTGTCGCACTCGGGGCTTCTCGAAGGTGCTACGCGCTCGCGAGAGAAGGACCACGTAGCCACTGAGCCACACGATGGTGATGGCTGCGTGGATGAGCACCAGCAATGCAAGCGACGGTCCCGTCGGCCACCCGGCCGGAACCAACTGCGGCAACAGTCCGGTGTAGAAGACGGCGATCTTGGGGTTGAGCAGGTTGGTGGTGAAGCCCGTCTTCCATGTCCCGGCCTTCTGCGATCGTGGAGCGTCGGCATTGTGTTGCATCCGCGACGTCCGGCTCTCCCACAGTGCTCGCACACCGAGATAGATCAGGTAAGCCGCGCCGGCGAGCTTGACCACCGTGTACGCCTCGGCCGACGCGGCGAGGATCGCCGAAAGCCCGAGGACGGTCAACAGACCCCACACCAGAAGGCCCGAGACGATGCCGGCCGCTACCCGGAAACCGGCAGATCTGCCCGCGCCGAGAGCAGCCTGCGTCACGACGGCCATGTCGGGCCCGGGGACCAGAGTCAGTAGGGCGAGCACAGCTGTGGCGGCGAGCAGAGCGGTCAGCATGCAACAAGTATGAAGTCGGGGTGGGGAGCATTGTCGGCCGGTGGTGTCGTGCCTGTGAACAAAGAGTGGCGCGGCGGTGTGAACTGCATGGACACGCCCGGAAACCGGCGTCTCGCGAGCCCTGTGCGACAAAGTTATGCACATTGTGGGGAAACGAATCGTTGCAGGTAGGAGGAATAACTCTGTTGTAATTCATCCTTTTGTCCACAGGTTATGCACAACTGGGAAGCGGATGTGAATGAAGTTATCCACACCTGTGTGTGCATCGGTGGAGAACTGTCCAACTCCATTGGATACCCGCGAGTAATAAATCCCAACCAGTGGGTTGACCCCGGGACGTTCGTCCTGTCCAATCGAGGGTCAGCGGTAGTCGTGCGATGCTCAGGGGGCGCTTGACGGATGCGGAGATTTGGGTTTGTCGGGATTGTGTTGGTCGTGCTCGCGCTTGTCGTGGGCGGAGTGGCGTATGCCGAACCGGCACCTGAAAACCCACCAGGAGATTCGGCCGGTCAGACCGGGGCTCACATCAATCGCATAGAGCAGTTGTCGCCCACACGCAGTGCCGTGTTCGTCGAGTCGCCGGCCATGCGGCGCGAGGTGCAAGTGCAGGTTCTGCATCCAGCGTCGAGTGCCGGTTCGCGTCCGTCCTTCTACCTACTCGACGGCGTCAGTGCCGGTTCGGAATCCGGATACTCCGAAAGTACCTGGACTCAAAAGACCGACATCGAAGCGTTTTTCGCCGACAAGAACGTCAACGTCGTTCTCCCTGTTGGCGGTACCGGCAGTTTCTACACCAACTGGAAGAACGACGATCCGAACCTCGGTGTGAACAAGTGGGAATCGTTTCTCGCTGAAGAGCTTCCGGCGTTGATCGATTCTGCGTTTTCCGGAAATGGGACGAACGTGGTCGGCGGGGTGTCCATGGGTGCGCTCGGCGCGGCCAACCTCATCACACATCACCCGAAGCTCTACACCGGATTGGCCTCGTACAGTGGCTGTCTCGACAACTCCGAATCGTCCTCGCAGGATTCCGTGCGGCTCACCGTGGCCAGCAAGGCGGGCGACGCCACCAATATGTGGGGTCCGGCGTCGGACCCCGACTGGCAAAAGCACGACCCGTCCACCAACGCGGAAACGCTGCGAGGGAAGACGATCTACGTGTCCTCCGGTACAGGTGCGCCCGGAGAATACGACAACGTCTTCACCCCGAGTGGACTGCAGACTGCCATCGAAGGCGGACCGCTCGAGGCGCTCGCTAATACGTGCACACAACTGTTCGAAGCGAGGTTGGGCGAGTTGTCGATTCCCGCAGTATTCGCGTATCGGAACGACGGCACCCATTCGTGGCCGTACTGGCAAGACGCGCTTCACGATTCCTGGCCGACGGTGAAGACGGCGCTGGGAATGTGAGCTGAGAACTACTCGGCCAGTGCCAGTTCGAGCAATTGGAGGGCGCCGTCACGGGTCTGCGCAGCCGCGATGAACCCGGCCTTGTGGCAGAAGACCGAACTGTCGACGCCCGTCTGGGCGGCAAGATCCGAGCCGTTCAGGCCGCGCCACGGCTCCGGCAACAGCTTTCGTGAACCGAACTTGGAGTCAGCAGGCTTGACCGTCTGAATCGACCAGCCGCCGTTGGTGTTCGGGAAGATGGTGAACAGCAGCTCCGGCTGGGCCGACGCGGCGCGGCCGTGGGGAACGAAGCGTTCCAGGACGACGAAGCGCGGATCCGTTGCTTTTTCGTAGGTCTCGGTGAACTCGCGCTCGGCCGCCGCGTCGCCGGCATACTTGGCGCGCAGGCGAATCAAGACCTGGGTTGCGAGAACGACGGCCAGCTCGAACTGGGTGTCGAACTCCTCGTCGGTGGACGAGATCGGATTGAAAAGGTCCAGCACGGACGACAGATCAAAAGGCTTGGTGCCGTAGTCGTTGAGGGTGTAGATCTCTTGGCCGTTGTCGACGGCGTCGATGCCCTCGACCAGTCGGCTGTCGATACGGCGGAACACGGAGGCGTCGCCTTCACAGAACTGCAGGCCGTATTCCTGCCAGAGCAGACCGAAGGCGGAGTACAGGATGCCGTTGCTGCGCTCGCCGGCATCACGCTGGTGATGGTCGAAGCGCCCCTCGGCCGGGTTGTAGCGACCGCCGACGTCGAGCACGATGTCCGCGCTGTCGAGGACGGACTCGTCACGGCTGCGAACGACGGTGGCGTCGGGGTACAGCTGCTTGAGCAGCGATACGCCGAAGACGTCGTCTGCATGGAACTTGCCGTTATGGGTCGCGATGATCACCCGTCGAGACTAGGCAATCGAGCGCGGGGATGCCTAGTCAGCCGATGGTGCGGATGCGGTCGGTGGCAGGTGGCGAGACCGGCGACCCGGCTGCGAACAGGGCGGTCAAGGCGTCGAGGTCGTTGCCAGCACCGGTCATCTGGGTGGAGTTCTTCAGTGCGGTGAAGCCGTCCCCGCCCTCGGCGAGGAACTTGTTCACCACGACGCTGTAGACGGCGTCGGGCGCGATGTCCTGCCCGTTCAGACGCATTTCCGAGATTCGCGCGCCTGGTGCCGCCCGCCGGTCCAGGGCGTAGGTGAAGCCCGCGGACGGGGAGAGGATGCGCTCGGTAGCGGTGCCGTCGAGGTCGATCTGGAATTGCTGTTCGAGAGCGTCCTTCAACACCGCTCCTGTGACGGAGAGCACCTCGAGGCTGTTACCGAATGGCTGAACACCGTAGGCCTGGCGGTAGGTGACCTGGCCGGAAGTGCCGAAGTCCAAGTCCTCGCGCATGCCGCCGGGGTTCGTCAACGCTAGTTGGGCGCCTCGTGTCGATCCGGCGGCGAGTTGAGCGTCGGCGACCAGGTTGCCGAGTGTCGATTCGCCGCTGGGGACGCGGTCGCGTGTCAGATCGGCGGTAATGGTCCCCACCGGCCGCTGAGCGCTGTCCGACGCCTCCGACCAGGCCCGGTCGGCGAGAGCCTGAATATCGGGATCCGGCGAAATATCGTGTGTCACTATCTGATTGAACGCGGACGTCTGATCGCGAACGACCTCGCGGGTGTTGCGATCGATGGTGACGTCTGCGACGGACACGATCCGGCCGTGCGAAGCGCCCTGCATCACGACTCTGGGATTGCCTGCGGGATCAGGGAATTCGCAGTTGTACTGCTGGTGGCTGTCGGCGGTGAAGATGACGTCCACCTTCGGTGACGCACGAAGGGCGATGTCGCGGGCCGGCCCGGACTCGACGTTGCAGTCGTTGGGCCCACCTTCGACGGCCGGTTCGTCCCCACGGTGCAGGAGGACGGTGATGGCTTTGACGCCGAAGAAGTCGAGGACGTCGGCGGTGCGGTTGATCGCTTCGACCTCGTCGCCGAACTGCAGATCGGCGATCCCGCCCGGTGTCACGATCTGCGACGTGTTGGCGGGGGAAATCGCTATGACTCCGAGCGGAATGCCGTCGACCATGTTCACGGTGAACGGCAGCGTGGCCGGAGCGCCGTTGGTGTACGTCATGTTCGCGGCCATCAGAGGGAAGTTGGCGCCGCCGAAGGACGGACTGAACGTGCACGCATCGACGGCGGAGCAACCGCCGGACTGCATGCGACGGAACTCGGCGAGCCCTTTGTCCAGTTCGTGGTTGCCGATCGCGGAAGCGTCGATCTTCATCCGGTTCAGGAGTTCGACCGTCGGTTCGTCGTTGAACATCGCCGACTCGAGCGCCGACGATCCCCAGTTGTCACCGACCGAATACAGCAGCGAGTTGGTGGCTTGGCTGCGAAGTTGCGTCACGTAAGCAGCGAGATACGCCGCGCCACCTGCGGGAGTGAGCGAGCCGTCGGCCTGCCTGATCTCGCTGCGAACACCTTCCGGCGGGCGGAGACTGCCGTGCAGATCGTTGAACGCCAACAGACGTACCGACACCGTGTCCTGGGACTCTGCGTTGGCGACGCCACTCAGGGAGGTCGCGGTGGTGGCGAGAAGGGTCGTTGCGAGCACGGCACACGTTCGTGTCATGCGTCGCGTCATGCGTCGTGCTCCCTCACTCGGACCGGCCTCGAACCTCCCTGAGTGTGCCCGTCTGCCGAAACGAATTCCAGTCCTCGGCGTAACAGTTATGTATCGAGTGTCACGCGGTGACGCCGATGCCCGCGGCCTGCTTCGCGACGTCGGTGTCAGCGAAAGCGAGGAATGCGTCGTTCTCGTGTGGATCGCCGATGGTCATCCGGACGCCCTCGACGCCGTACTGGCGGATCAGAATGCCCGCTTCGGTACTCGCCTCGGCAAAAGCGGGAGAGAGTTCTCCGAGGGGGAGATAGACGAAGTTCGCCGACGACTCGGGGACGGTGTACCCGGCTTCGATCAGAGCGGTTCGAACTCGCGTCCGCTCGGCGATGACACCTTCGGTGCGGGCAAGCAGTTCGTCTGCTGCAGCCAGGGAAGCGATTGCGGCGGCCTGCGCGACAGCGCTCACGGTGAACGGGGTGTGCACCTTGCCGAGGGCCACGATGATCTCCGGATCCGCGACCGCGTAACCCACGCGGATTCCCGCGAGGCCGTACGCCTTCGAGAAGGTGCGCAGAACAACCACGTTGGGGCGGCTGCGGAACAGCTCGATGCCGTCGGCGTCCGAGCGTGAGTATTCGAAGTACGCCTCGTCGAGTGCGACGACGACGTGCGCCGGAACCGCGTCGAGGAAGCTCTCGAGCTCTGCCTTCGACAGTGCATTGCCGGTCGGGTTGTTGGGGTTGCATACGAAGATCAACCGCGTGCGATCCGTGATCGCGGCCAGCATCGCGTCGAGGTCGTGGCCGAAGTCCTCGGTCAGCGGAACCTTGACCGAGACGGCGTGGCCGACCTGAGTGACCACGGGGTAGGCCTCGAACGAACGCCACGCGTAGATGACCTCGTCACCCTGATCGCACGTGATCTGCACGAGTTCCTGGCACAGCGTCACGGAGCCGCAACCAGCGGCGACGTTGGCCGGCTCGACTTTCAAGAAGCTGGCCAGCGTCTCGATGAGTGCAACCGCGGCATTGTCCGGGTAGCGGTTGGCATTGGCGACCGCGTCGGCGACGGCGTCACGCACACCGGGCAACGGCCCTACTGTCGTTTCGTTGCTCGCCAGCTTGATCGCACCCGGAAAATTGCGTCCGGGAACGTAGGCGGGGATGGAGGCGAGGTCAGGGCGAATGTGTGCGGTCACGAGTCGATTATGCGCGCACTGATTTGGTGCGTAGCGGCCGTCTGCGTGTCAGAGTTAGAAGATGTCGGAAATCTTCCGAGCCACCGCGTATCTGCGCGGAGCCGAAGGGGAGGTCGCCACGGCTGTTCCGCTGACCGTGGTGGAGCCGGACGGCCCGACGCGGGGCGGGATCGTCGTCCTGCATGAAGCCCGGAAGTTCAGCCCGGCTCTGCTGAATCTGATGTGCGCGCTTGCCGGCGAAGGGTGGGTGAGCGTCGCACCTCACCTGTTTCACCGCGAACCCGAACACATGCAGGGTGAGGTGTTCGGTGACAACCTCTTCGCCGACTTCGACGCGACCCTCGATTGGCTCGTCGGACGCGAAGTTCTCGCAGACACCATCGGGGTGCTCGGATTCGACGACGCCGGTACCGCCGCGATGCTCGTGGCCACCAGCCGTCCGGTCGGCGCCGCGGTGAGCGTCGCCGCCCGGGGAATCGTCGAAGCCTTGTCGGTGGATGCTCAGGCGCTTGTCGACGCGGCCACTTCCCTGCAGGCGCCGTGGCTGGCGCTGTACGGCGAGGACGATCCCAGCACGCCTCGCGAACACGTGACTCTGCTCCGGGAAGCGACCGCGAAGGCCGACGTCGCGACACTGGTGGTCAGCTACGCCGGACTGGCTCACCGGGCGGACGAGCCGCCACAGCTGTCCGAGGACGCTGACCTCGACGACCCTGATTCGGCCTCGATCATCGAAGCTCAGACCCGGATCTTCGACTGGTTCGACAGCCACCTGCGGTAAGTCCACAAAACAGTCCGCTGACCACACGTTTTGCCTTTGGTGGCGAAGGGTGTGTAATCTTTCGATCCGGCGGTCCGAAAGGATCGGAACCCCCAGGGAGGCGTGCCAGAGCGGCCGAATGGGACTCACTGCTAATGAGTTGTCCCTTTTACGAGGGACCGGAGGTTCAAATCCTCTCGCCTCCGCCAAGCCGGTGATTTTGACCGGCGGGTTAGAAATGATAGAAATTACGACGGTAAGACACGCAAGACCAGCAAGACAACAGAACATGCGCCCGTAGCTCAACGGATAGAGCACTTGACTACGGATCAAGAGGTTAGGGGTTCGAATCCCTTCGGGCGCACAAGAAAGAAGGTCACAGACTTGAGGTCTGTGACCTTCTTTTTGTTGTGGTGCATACGCAATTCTTGAATGTGTGTGAGGTCACCTCGGCGATTTCGGGCGGTGATCCTCGCGATCGTGGGAACCGACAACCGATCCCCGCGACCTATGCTTTCTGCGGAGCAGCCACGCGAACCGAGGAGAACCCGTTGGAGACCGTCGACAGTCGGACGCTCCCGGTCTACTCGGCGGGGGCGGTCGAGGTGCCCTTTGTCATTGCGGGCATGGACGAACTTGTCTCCCGCGAGACCCGGTGGGATGCGCACTCGCACCCGACTCACGAATTGTTGTGGAACGAGCGGGGAGCGTCGAGCGCCACGGTGGGATCGCGCACGTGGACCATTACGCCGACCGTCGGTCTGTGGATGCCCGCCGGCGTCCTGCACTCGGCGATCGCGCCGGCCGGCACCTGGTATCGGGCCGCTCAGCTCGACATCGCGTCAGTTCCTTCTCTGTCCGACGTGCCGGTGGCGATCGAGGTCACTCCGCTGCTGCGGAACCTCCTCGAGCGACTGGCAGACGATTCACTCGGAACCTCTTCACGCTCGCTCACGGAGCAGATGGTGATCGACGTGCTGGCACCGTCGCCGAACGAGTTGCTGGTGCTGGTGCCGGACTCGCCACTTCTGCAACCCATCGTCGATGCGATCGGTGACGATCCGAGTGACATGCGAACGCTGTCCGACTGGGCAAGGCTCCTCGGTGTCAGCCCGCGAACCATCACCCGGGTATTTCGGTCGGAGACCGGGATGAGTTTCGGGCAGTGGGTCTCGGCTGTGCGCGCCCAACGAGCGGTGACCCTTCTTGCCCACGGCTTGGATCTACAAGAGGTTGCCGAGCGTGTGGGCTACCACTCGACCAGCGCATTCGGGGCGGCATTCCGGCGCACTACCGGCGCTACACCAGGGATGTTCCGGGCTAGCTGATCGGCCATCACACCTTGTCTCGATCGCTACACGGGGTGTCCCAAACACGCGATTGCGCCACATTGCCCTCCCGTATACGGTTTAGGCAAACCTCACCTAAGTGCCTGATTGAGCCGGGTTGAGGGCCGTACCCCTTCTCGAGAGAGTTCTGTTTTCATGCGTTCAAAACGCTTCTTGGCGGTGGCCGCAGCAGCGGTCGCAGTCGCCCTCGGCATGACAGCTTGCAGTTCCGACTCCTCGGAGACCGCCGACGGCGGCAGCGCCGGAAGCGGATCCAGCTCCTTCCCTGTCACGATCGAGCACGCTTTCGGAACTACGACGATCGACGCCAAGCCGGAGCGAGTTGCCGCCGTTGCCTGGGCCAATCACGAAGTGCCCCTTGCTCTCGGCGTGGTTCCCGTCGGAATGGCAGCGGCGACTTTCGGTGACGACAACGGCAACGGAATGCTGCCGTGGGTCGAGGAAAAGCTCGACGACCTTGGCGCGAAGCCGCCGGTGCTCTTCGACGAGACCGACGGCATCGACTTCGAAGCCGTCTCCGATACGAACCCTGACGTCATTCTTGCCGCATACTCCGGATTGACGCAGGAGGACTACGACACTCTCAGTGAGATCGCTCCGGTTGTGGCGTATCCTGAGGGGCCGTGGGCGACGTCGTGGCGTGACGTCATCAAGTTCAACAGCATGGGCCTCGGCATGGAATCCGAAGGGCAGGAACTGATCTCCACCATCGAGAAGGAGATCGCCGACGAGGTTGCCGCGCATCCGCAGCTTGCAGGCAAGGCAACCATGTTCCTGACGCACGTCGACACCGCTGATCTGAGCCAGGTCAGCTTCTACACGGCGAACGACACGCGCGCCGCGTTCTTCGAGGACCTCGGACTTTCGACGCCGAAGAGCGTTGCCGACGCCTCGACGGGTGGTGAGTTCTCGAAGAAGGTCAGTGCGGAGCGTGTGGACGTCTTCGACGACGTCGAACTGATCGTCACCTACGGTGACCAGGCACTTGTCGACGCACTCAAGGCTGACCCGCTGCTCTCGCAGATGCCTGCCGTCGCCAACAACGCGATCGTGTTCCTCAATGGAACCGGGCCGATGGGAACGGCGGCCAACCCGACTCCACTCGCGATTTCGTGGGTACTCGGCGACTACGTCGATCTGCTCGCCGGGGCCGCTGGAAAGTCGGAGTGACTGTAACCTCGCAGGATTCGACGTCGGGCGCTCGCGATACGCGGCGCCCGACGTTCGGCAATTCGCTGTGGCTGATCGCCCTTCTCGTGGTCCTCGCGGTGCTCATGTGCGCCTCGATCGTCATCGGCTCTCGTGAGGTCGATTGGTCCGACATCGTTGCCGCACTTGGCGGTTCCACCGACAATATCGGTCAGGGTGCGATTGCCAAGCGCATTCCGCGGACGGTGCTCGCGATCGTCGTGGGTGCTGCGCTCGGTCTTGCCGGCGCGGTGATGCAGGGGATTACCCGAAACCCTTTGGCGGATCCCGGAATCCTGGGCGTCAACATGGGCGCTTCGCTCGCCGTGGTGATCGGAATGGCGTGGTTCGGATTGTGGACCCAGACCAGCATGATCTGGGTGGCCGTACTCGGTGCAGCCGGGGCGGCATTGTTCGTCTACGTGGTCGGGTCACTCGGGCGAGGTGGAGCCACGCCACTCAAGTTGGCTCTTGCCGGGGCCGCAACATCGGCTGCGTTTGCTTCGTTCATCACTGCGATCATGCTGCCGCGAAACGATATTGCGGGCAACATTCGTTCGTGGCAGATCGGCGGCGTCGGTGGCGCGAGTTTCGAGGTGATCCGGCAGGGTCTGCCTTTCCTCATTGTCGGCTGCGTGATCTGTCTGCTGTCAGCGCGCAGTCTCAACTCTCTTGCGCTCGGCGACGAGGTTGCATCAGGTCTCGGCGAACGCGTCGCGGTGGTTCGTGCAGTGGCAGCGCTCGGTGCAGTGTTGCTCTGCGGTGCGGCCACTGCCATCGCGGGACCGATCGGCTTCGTCGGTTTGGTCGTCCCGCACCTGTGCCGGTTGTTGATCGGGATTGACAACCGTTGGCTACTACCGTTTTCTGCGCTGACAGGTGCCGCCCTTCTGGTCGCCGCCGACATTCTCGGACGAATTGTCGCCCGGCCGAGCGAAATCGACGTCGGCATCATCACCGCGCTCATCGGAGCGCCCTTCTTCATTTACATAGTCCGCCGTCAGAAAATACGTGAGCTGTGACCACTACATTCGTTACTCCCGAAGTCGAGGTCGACGCAGTCGGAGCAAGCCGTATCCGACGAGGTAGACGCCGCCGCATCGTGATTGCCGTGCTGATGGTCCTCGTCGTCGCCTCCTTCGCGGTCACTCTGATGGTGGGAAAAACCTTCTACTCGCCGTCAGATGTGCTTCGGGTCGTGCTGGGGGAGAACGTGCCTGGTGCCTCGTTCACCGTCGGCCGCCTCCGGCTGCCTCGCGCTGTCCTCGCTGTGGTCGCCGGAATCTGTTTCGGCTTGGGCGGCATCACGTTCCAGACGATGCTGCGCAACCCGCTCGCGAGCCCCGACATCATCGGAATCAGCTCCGGCGCAAGCGCTGCAGCGGCTTTCGCGATCATCTCGCTTTCACTCGGCGGTTCACAGGTATCGGTTTTTGCTATCGCTGTCGGTCTGGGCGTCGCAGTCTTGATCTACGTTCTGTCTTTCCGGGACGGTGTGGCGGGCACTCGGCTCATACTGATCGGTATCGGCATCGCCGCGATGCTCGACAGCGTCACCGCCTACCTGCTCAGTACCGCCGCCGCGTGGGATCTGCAGGAGACGATGCGTTGGCTCACCGGCAGTCTCAACGGTGCCAACTGGGGTTCGACGGTTCCCGTACTCCTGGCGCTGGTCGTGCTCGGGCCGGTGCTGCTGAGCCAATCGCGCAACCTTTCGACCATCCAGCTCGGTGACGACGCAGCACAAGCGCTCGGCGTCAGAGTGGAACGAACGCGCATTCTGACGATCATTGCGGCCGTCGGACTCATCGCCTTTGCCACTGCCGCTGCGGGGCCCATCGCCTTCGTCGCATTTCTGTCCGGCCCCATTGCCGCCCGCATCGTCGGTCCGGGAACATCACTTTTGATTCCGTCGGCGCTGGTCGGAGCGCTGCTGGTGCTCGTTGCCGATTTCTGCGGACAGTACGCCTTCGGCACCCGTTACCCCGTTGGCGTGGTGACCGGCGCGCTGGGAGCGCCGTATCTCGTCTACCTCATCATTCGCTCCAACCGAACGGGAGGTTCGCTGTGACCGAATTCCATACTCTGACTGTCGAAAACCTCGAACTCGGTTACGGAGGACGGACCGTCGTCGAATCGCTCGACCTCGCGGTGCCGCCGGGAAAGATCACGACC
This sequence comes from Rhodococcus sp. FH8, assembly GCF_019266085.1. NCBI lineage: Bacteria > Bacillati > Actinomycetota > Actinomycetes > Mycobacteriales > Nocardiaceae > Rhodococcus > Rhodococcus sp. FH8. The sequence goes on from NZ_LPNQ01000077.1 coordinate 295,172, forward strand.
ATCGTGGGCGCCAACGCGTGCGGCAAATCGACACTGCTGCGGTCGATGTCGCGGCTACTCAGTCCCCGAAGCGGTCATGTTCTGTTGGACGGCAAGGATGTTCACCGCCTGCCTGCGAAGAAGCTCGCTCGCACGCTCGGTCTGCTGCCGCAGTCACCGATCGCACCGGAAGGGATAGTTGTCGCCGATCTCGTCGGCCGTGGTCGTCATCCACATCAGCGGGTGCTGTCGAGGTGGAGCCGCGAGGATGACGCAGCTGTCGCCGAGGCGCTTGCGGCCACGGACACAACCGGATTGGCCGAACGATCGGTGGACGAGCTTTCCGGTGGTCAGCGCCAACGTGTGTGGATTGCGATGGCGCTCGCCCAACAAACCGATCTGCTTCTACTCGACGAGCCGACCACCTTCTTGGACGTGAGCCACCAGGTTGAGGTCTTGGACCTGCTCACCGACCTGAACCGGACTCGGGGTACAACGATTGTCATGGTTCTGCACGATCTCAATCTCGCCGCCCGCTACGCCGACTACCTCGTCGCCATGGCCGATCGCCGGGTCTACGCGGCGGGTGATCCTGCCGAGGTGCTCACGAGCGACAACGTCCGCACCGTGTTCGGTCTCGAGAGCCGAATCATCCCCGACCCCATGTCGGGTAAGCCGTTGGTGTTGCCGCTCGGGCGCCACCATGTGCTCGACGACGTGTCGACGTGACGGCGTCGAACGCCCCGGGCGGGCGGATCGAATCCGTGGAACAACTCAATGCGATTCTCGGACAGCCCCATCCGACGATCATGGAGAAGCAGACCGCTTACACGACTCCGTTGATCCGTGAATTCATCGAGCAGGCACGGTTTTTTGTGCTCGCGACATCCGATGCGGCCGGAAATTGCGATTGCTCGCCGCGCGGAGACTTGGTCAGTCAGGTTCTCTTCCCCGACGAGAAGACACTGGTGCTCCCGGATCGTCCGGGCAACCGGCGCGCCGACTCGTACCGGAACATGATCGAGAATCCTCACGTGGGGATCCTCTTTCTCGCGCCCGGGCACGACGAGATCGTGCGCGTCAACGGCACGGCGACTCTGTCCACCGATCCTGATCTGTTGGATTCGATGGCGATGAACGGCAAGCCTGCACAGCTTGCGGTGATCGTGCAGATCGACGAGGCGTATCTGCATTGCGCGAGAGCAATTCTGCGGGCGAAGCTGTGGGATCCGTCGACGTGGCCCGCATCCGATGAGGTGCCGAGTCTGCGCGACATGATGGCGGAGCAACACAGCCTGCGCGTCGAGGACCTCGAACCCGCCAGACAAGAGGCGTACCGCAAGTACCTGTACTGACCTCAGTCCGTTGGCCTTTCGCAGGAGAACGGTCTCCACCAGCTGATCGTCAACTGGTGGAGACCGTCGTTCTTACTGTTCCGGGTTTACTGAAGCGAAATTGTGGCGCCACCGGAGAACATCGAGTCGTGTACCTCGATCTCCTTGGGGGTGGCACTGGTCGGGATGTCGAAGACAATGGTGGTCTTCCGTGTGATGCCGGGGTTTATGTCGCCGCCGATCGCGGTTTCGGCGTCGATATTGATCGCTGCCATCGTGTTGTTGGTGAACTCGCGACCTTCGGTGTCGATCAAGGTCTGATTGGATCCGAAGTAAGCCTGGGGCTTGTCGGAAGTGTTCGTGATCTCGACGTGAACGAGTACGAACTGACCCTCAGCTTGCTCTTGCAAGTAGGGATTGTCGCCGATCGTCGTGAGGCCGGTCTCGATACCCGTCACGACGAAACCGAACTTTCCGTCTCGCACTTCCTCGCCGATTCCGGGATTCGAAGACTTCGTTTCCTTGGGAGCTTCGGCCGGGGCAACTGCGGCCACGGAGGCACCGTTGGCCGCGGCTTGCGTGGTTGTGGGGGCCGCGGCGGATTCTTCCTTGTCTTTGTCCCCGCCGCCAGTGGCGATCGCGACAATCACGAAGAACGCCACGATGCCTCCGACGACCCATGGCCACTTCTTCTTTTTCGCCGGTGAAGGCGGCGGTTGCTGAAATCCACCGGCCGGCTGAGCGTACTGGCCCGGGAACGGCGCGCCAGACTGATCTGGATAAGGCTGTCCATAAGGTTGCTGAGCCGGTGGTTGCTGTCCGTAGGGCTGCTGGGGTTGCTGCCCGTACGGCTGCTGAGGCGGCTGGCCATATGGCTGGTTAGGGTCCTGCGGGGGTTGTGTCATGGCCGTTCCTTCACGTGGGATTGCTCACGCATTACTAGGTGAGCATTCGATACTTCTACCAGACTGACCGGTCGCAATGTGTGCAGAGTGGTCGGTTTTGTCCGACAATGATCCGTGCCTTCAATTGCCTCCTCGCTGTTCTGGATTGCGCTGATCGCGGCCATTGCGCCGATAGTCGCGGGCCTGATCCCGCGTCGACTGGTTCCCGAAGTGGTGTTGCTACTGGTCGCGGGCGCAGTGGTCGGGCCGTTCGCCCTCAACATCGCAGCTGACAGCGAAGCGGTCGGCATCCTGCGCGAACTCGGCCTCGGCATGCTGTTCCTGCTCGCCGGCTACGAGATCGACCGACAGGAACTCAGTGGGCGCGGCGGACGTCGAGCGCTCTACACGTGGCTGTTCTGCCTCGCGCTGGCGTTCACGGTGGTCGCGCTGCTTGGCATGAGGAACGTGATCTCCGCCGAAGCCGCTGTTGCCATCGCGATGACGTCGACCGCTCTGGGCACGCTGCTGCCGATCCTCAAGGACAACAAACTCCTCGACACACGCTTGGGTAAGACCGTCCTCAACCACGGGGCCGTCGGCGAGCTCGGGCCGGTCGTCGCGATGGCGGTGCTGCTGAGTGCCCGTGGTGCCGTGCTGTCGCTGATCGTTCTTGCCGTCTTCGCCTTGATCGCTGTCATCGTTGCGGTGCTGCCCGGCAAGCTGATTCACGAAGGCTCGTGGACACATCGCCTGGTGCGGGCAGGGGCGGACACGACGGCGCAGACGACGGTCCGCCTCACCGTTCTGTTGTTGGTCAGCCTCGGAGTGCTGTCGGCTGTGTTCTCACTCGACGTCATTCTCGGTGCATTTGCCGCCGGCTTCATCCTGCGGCGACTGATGCCAGAGGGCGACGAGCGCCTCGAGATCAAGCTCGACGGGATCGCCTTCGGGTTCCTCATCCCGATTTTCTTCATCACTTCAGGCATGGCGATCGACGTCTCGGCGGTCGCCGCCAGTCCCGGCATACTGATTGCGTTTTTGATCCTGATCGTTGTAGTCCGCGGCGTGCCGGTGTTCTTCGTGACCAAGTTCGAGAAGGTCGAACCACCCTTCACCACGCGCGAAAGTGCGCAAGTCGCGTTGTACGGGGCTACCGGCCTGCCCATGATCGTGGCGGTCACGGGCGCGGCCGTCGACGCGCATCAGATGTCCTCGGACAACGCGTCGATTCTTGTCGCGGCCGGGGCGATCACGGTTCTGCTGTTGCCGATGATTGCCACTCTGTTGTCGAAGAAAGAGAAAGTGTCCTGATTCAGAGATCCAACTGCTCGTCGAGCCAGTCGAACATCCGCTGATCCGTCAGACGCTTCGCTTGCTTCGATTATCAGGGGCCGGAGAAAAAGCCGTCGTCGACGTCGATACCGGTTTCCAGCGCCGATATCTCATGGCTGCCCGTTCGGTCCGCCCACCGCAAAGGGATCCCGGTTTCCGCGTCGAACGCCACCGTGGCATCACGGCCGGCCCAATCCGGTGGCATCGCGAATTCCCACGCTCTCCGCCCGTCGACCTCTACTTCCCGCCCTGTCGTGTCGGGTGGGCGTAGGTCGGCGAAAGGTGTGTACGGCCAGGTTCTGTGTATCTGGAGAAGTTGTTCGATATGGATGTCGAGACTGTATCCGCCGTTTCGTCGTTCGAGGACCCCGTCGGTGCGGAACCACGTCTGCTTCTGTCGGTTCTGCAGAAACAGCACTCCCTGCTCGTCTTCGAGACGGATGCAGGTGCGCGGCTTGAACCAGAATTCGAGTCGCACGGAGGGACGACCGCCGGGGGGTCGCCCGCGGAACATCACCCCATGTAGCGGAATCCGTTCCGCCGCTTTGTAACGTCGCGCTACCTCGCTCCACGCAGCGGGCGACTTTCGCGGAGAAGCCTCAGATGGCACATCTGCCGAGGGGGACTGTCCTGACTTGGGGACAACGGCCACCATAAATTGGCCTTCCACGAATAGCGAGGCGGGGACTGCGACGCCGGTGATCTGCTCGGCGAGAGCAAAGGCGCCCTCCAACGCATGCTCACCTGCATAGCCTTGGGCGTCATCGTCGATTCCGATTCCGCCGACATCGAGAATCAAATCCACCATCCGATCGTCCCCGACCACCGGGCTGGATCCGAAGAGTTCGAATTCAGCCACGCGTGTGCCGTTCGACCACCAGATGAACTGGCTGTCGGCATTGACGCTGAGATAGTGCGAAGCCACCTCGCGATCGGATAGAAGGGGCCGCATCAATTCTTCCGAGATAGCGAAGGAACCGCCGTTGATCTGCATCAACAGTGTGCTGTCGTCGCCCACCGCCGCGACTGCGACTACCTGCCCAGCCCCGGCTGTCTCGGGCTGTTCAGTGAGATCGGACATCACCTCGCCGAGTTCGGCGATCCCGATTGCCTCCGATTGTGTGTTCTCGTCGGCGCCGAGGGCACTCAACACCTGTGCGGGAGTGGACCGAGGGATGAGTGCAGCGCAGTACCCGAGAGACAGGCTCGTGTTGAGGTACTGCTGAATCCACACATAGTCGTGATAGGTAGGCACACTCGCACGCTTCCACAGATTGATACCCGACGAATGCCGAACTCCATCGAGCGCACAGCAAATACGCCATCATTCGATCGTTGATTCGAGGGCCTGATTCAGAGATCCAACTGCTCGTCGAGCCAGTCGAACATCCGCTGATCCGTCAGACGCCTCGCCATGGGCTGGCAGTGGAAGTTCGCGCCCTCGGCAGCGGTGAAGGGAACCACCGACGTCGGTCCGCCGGATAGGGCGGCAAGGCGCTTGGATTGACCGGGCCAGAATTGCTCGTCTTCCGGATCGGTGATGAGCAGGGGAGTGGAGATCGAGCCGGCGACGTGTTCGAGGTGGTACTTCCGAACCTCGGCGAGAGTGTTGTAGTAGCCGTCGGCGAGGTACGGACGCGCTCGGAAACGCCAGATTCGGGCGCTGTCCTTGGAGAATTTCATTCCCAGCCCTATCGCCATGTCGCGGTCGAAGGCCTCCGACTTTCCCTCGTCGAGTAGCTTCTGCATGTTCTTGGGGATGTGGGCGAGCCACGACGCGGCCACGTCCACGACCCCCGGATCGGCGATCGCTGCCGCGATCCGATGCTCGAACGCCAACGACTGCGGCACCCAGTACCCGCCCTGACTGATCCCGTACATCGCCAGCTTCGACGCATCGACGTCCGGCCGGTCCACGAGATAGTCGACGACGGGCGTGATGACGGCTTCCCAGTCGTGACGGAACGGGATGTTGCGCTCGAAGAGCATCGACTGCTGACCGGGGCCGTCGAACATCAACACGTTGTAGCCCCGCTCGAGCGCCCCGGCACCGCCGCTGCCCCACAGCCCGCTGATTGGGCCGTCGCTACCGTTCACCATGATCAACGTCGGCCGTCGCACGTCGCCGGGCGGCCGGAAGAAGTACCCGGGAAGGTAGGTGTCCTCGTAAGGGATCCGGACGCGTTCGACGGGCTGGGAGGTGGTGTCGACGAAGCGGTCCCACGCCTGTCGGTGACGTTTGAAAGTGGGGACCAGAACCGAATCGTCGCTGAGACCGTCGACGGCGTTGATCGCCACACCGAAGTACGACGCCGCCCGCAGGTACGCGTTGGACGCGCTTCGCGAATGCCCGGCCTCGGCTGCCTCATCGGCCTGCCCGAATACCCGTGTACCGAGGTCGAACCAGGCCTCGTACCAGCCTTCGAGGTCCTTCTCGCCGACGTGAGCGATGGCCGAGAGCACTTCGCCGGTGTCTGCCGCGCCGAAGGTGGCTTGCCCGAGAACGACTCGTAGCTCGAAGTCGAAGGACTCGTTGCGATAGAAACCAGCAGTGAACGCCTGGTGCGGATGGGCGAAGAACGACGACGCGAGAGACATGGGCACACCTTCGCTAGTTCGGGGCAGCCATTTTCAGTTGTAGTTCCAGGATCGCCCGAATCGCTTGCCGGAAAACCTGTCAGCGCGGCGACGCCGGGAGCCCGGTGGATGGCGGCCTCGACATCGCAAATGCCAGGGTGCACAACCACAACGACATTCCCAGCACCTGCGCACGTTGAGCGATACCCAATCCGAGATTACCGCCGCCGGAGACTTCGATGCTGTTGGTCGTCAACATCCACACCGTCGCAAGGGAAGTCAGGATCAGAATGGTCAGACCCGCCGTCCGCAAAGAAGGGTGCTCGCGATACCTGAACGCTCCCACGGTGAATGCGATCATCGCGGTGAAGATCGCGAAGACCGCCACGCTGCTCGTCAACGCGTGAACATGGTGGAGCTGCGGAAGTAGACCGTCGGGTGCGCTCGACGGGCAACCCTCGCCCGAGCATTCGAGGGGGAACGACGCGTCGGCGATGGTCGCGATGCCGAACACCGCCAGCGCAATCCAGCCCGTGACGTAGAGCCTTCGCCGGGGCGTGATCAGCAGACCCAGCGCTCCGGAGATCAACATCAAGATTGCGGACAGGACATCGGCGTTACCGAAGACATCGCGGTATTTCTGGTTCTCGGCATCGAGTTCGCTGAGGAACGATGTCACCGGGTCGAGGCCGGTGTCCAGGAAGAATTCGAGAATCCACGACGAGTAGACGATTCCGCCCAGAGCCAGCGCAGCCACCAAACCCCACCGCGCAACGTTGCGTTCCTTCACGAAATCGAGCTTACGGACCGAGCAGGGCTTTCTGGACGCGTTCGGCCGCTACCAGCGGATCTTCGTGCTCCCAGACGCGGATGACGGTCCAACCCTGCTCTGCCAGACGTGCATCGGTGTCGCGGTCTCGAACCACGTTGGCGGCCAATTTGTCCGTCCACCACTGCGCGTTGTTCTTGGGAAACGTCGCATGCTGCGGGCAGCTGTGCCAGAAGCATCCGTCCACGAACACCGCGACTTTGCGGCGTGGAAATACCAGATCGGCCCGTCGGCGAACACCTTTGACAGGCGCCCGATCCACGAAGTACCGGAGTCCGCGTCGATGCAGCTCGCGTCGAAGTGCGATTTCGGGTTTGGTGTCGCGCCGACGCTGAGCGCTCATCCGAGCGCTGGTGGCAGGATCCGTCGCAGGCACCGTGGTTCCCTCAGCCGTCGGAATCTTCGCCGTCTTCGGGATCGGACCAAGTGGGCGCAAACCTGTTGCGACGCTCCACTTCACCGTGCACGACGGTCACGAAGTCGGTGAACGAGAGCGTCTGAGCTTCGGTGGGGCGTCCGTTGCGCGGCGGCGGCTCGTCGACGTCGAAGAACCGAACTGCGCCATCGGGTTCGTAGAGTCCGATGTAGACCTTCTCGAAGAGGTCGTAGCGGGTGTCCTCGGCGCCGAGATCCACCCAGGCCTTTCCCGGAACGCCGACCACCGCGCGCTTGCCCCGGCCCGAGCGCTTCGAGAGCGTCGTGACGTGGTGTGCAAAAGAGGATTTGCCGGTGTCGCTGGTCTTGGTCGGGTCGCCGTCGTCGCACGTGGCGTACGGCTCGAACATGACGGCGACCAACACGCTGTACGGCTGACGCTGATGCAGAACCATTGCCTCGCCACGCAATTCGTGGTCGTTGCGGACGATGTTCTTGGTCCACCGTCCCAGCTTGCCGCTGCGGGGACTGTAGTCCTGGAAGTTGTACGTCTTGATGGAGACGCAGAGGATCAGGCCGAGAGTGGGGTCGAGTGCCTTGACGTCCAAGCGCTTTCGGCCCTTGGCGACATCGACTGTTGCCTCCTGGCCTTCACCGGACGCCGTCGGGGTGATGTTGGGATACAGCGGACGCAGAGCGTCGGCCACCGTCTGTGCCAGTTGATTGGACAGTCGCTGGGCGTAGTTCTTCTTCTCGCCGCGATCGGCGTCGGCCGGGGGCTTGTCGCCCGCGAGTTGCAGTGCACTCCACAGTGGTTCGTGTTCCGGCTCGGAAAACAGCGTTTCAGGTTCGGGGAACAGCGAGTCCGTCATGCTGCGGCCTCGGGGTATCCGCCCATCCGCTCGAGATGGCTTTCGACGTCCTCGATGAAACCGGGGATGAACCGAAGATTACCCATGCGTGCGCGCTTGAGGAAGCCTGCGGTGGCCCGAGCCGACAGCAACCGCGTGTCTTCGAGGAAGCCGCTCAGATCCTCGTAGTCGTACTGGACCGGCCAGGTCGAGGTATGGACGCGGAAGGCCTGGCGGTTACGGCCCCAGGCCGCACTCGGCCAGGCGTCGCCCGGTTCGAGTGGCGTCTCGCCCGCGGCGTCGTATTCGATGGGATCGCTCAACCGGCCACCGACCCACGACGCCATCCGCACGCTCACGGCATTGCCGACGAGCTTCCAGCGATGGCTGTGGCGTAGGCCGGGAACCTCGACGGACGGCAGCGTCCAGTCGGGATCGAAACCCTGCAGTCGCTCGGCATCGACTAGACCGGGAGTGACGATCTCACCTGACGGCAACCGGACTGCCGGCTGACTGGGGATGCCGACGGACGAGCCGCCCTTGAGCGTCGGCACGGCATTGACGGCCCATCCGAGACCGCGAGTGCCTTCGGTCCAGTAGAAGCCGCAGGGGTAGTCCGCGGGATCGCCACCCAGGCGCTCGCCGGCGTCCTGGCCGAACAGGATTTCGCGGGGATCGTCTGTGCGCGAGGCAAGCATGATGACTCGCTGGCGACGCTGGGGGAGTCCGAAGGCGCGGGCGTCGACCACCCGGTACGCCCAGGTGTATCCGAGGTCTTCGAGGGCGTCGGTGATGTGCCGCATGGCGGCGCCCTTGCCGAGCTGGAGCATGAACGGAACGTTCTCGATCAACAGCCAGCGCGGGCCCTTCTTACGCTTGACCAGACGGAACACCTCGTCCACCAGGCCTGAGCGTGCGCCGGTGATGCCTGCCGTTTTGCCGGCCTGAGAGAGGTCCTGGCAGGGGAAACCGGCGGCCACCAATTCGATGTCACTGGGCAGCGCGCGAAGTTTGGTGACGTCACCGTGCAACGGCACGTCGGCGAAACGCGAACGGAGAACTGCCTGCGCGCCCGGATCGATTTCACACAGCAGTTCGGTGTTCCACCCATGTTCCGAGAGCCCCAACTCGAGACCACCGATACCGGCAAACAAACCCACCATGCTCCGCGACGACGTCACAGCACCCTTCCTCACGAACCGACCTAGAAGCACGGTACTCGAGAACTCCGACACCGTTTGCCAACTATTCGGTCCGCGGCGTGCTCCTTACGGAAGAACCGTTGTGAAACGCCTTACATCGAGATCTTCGGGGCCGATCGAAGTCCCTAAAAGGTCCCTGATCGAAGCAATAACCCGAACCAGCGGTGCTCCGTGCCCGTTCGTCCATTACCGTGGTCGGGTGAGCATCCAACCTTCCGGTGACGCGTCCTGGCCCGCGGTATTGACCTGGCAGGCCCACAACGCTCCTCGTATGGAGTCTGTTCGTGTGCAGCTGAACGGAAATCGCATCAAGGCTTCCGGCCGGATCATCGGTGGAGCCTGCAGTGAGCACCCGGCATTCAGCGCGTCGTACGACCTGGTCACCGACGAGGCCGGCATCACCCGCCGGTTGTCCGTGCGGACCGCCCTGGCCGCCGGTGAGCGTCAGATGTCGATCAGCCGGGACGAAGAAGGCACCTGGATGGTCGAGAACGGCGCCAGTCACCAGCGCTCTGCGTTCGATGGCGCACTCGATGTCGACGTGATCCTCAGCCCGTTCTTCAACACGCTGCCCATCCGCCGCGTCGGCTTGCAGAACGACATCGAAGACGCCGAGGTCCCGGTCGTCTACGTCAATCTCCTCGACCTGCGCGTCGAGGGTGCGACCATCACCTACAGCTCCGGCGCCGACGGAATCAGTGTGCTGTCCCCGGTGTCCAGCTCGACGCTGTCCGTCGACACCGAAGGTTTTGTCCTCGACTACCCGGGTCTGGCAACTCGTATCTAGGTTTCGTATCTCCAGGTTGCGTAGTTCTAGGTTGCGGATCGCCGGATGACGCCGCCGCGTCGACCGGCGTCTCGCATCCGGTTGATCCAGTCGGGTTCTCCGGCCTGAACGTCTTCGATGTCCCACCGCTCGTGCGACTCGTAGGCGCCGCGCGCCGCGAACCCTGCGTCCACCAATCGTGCCGTCGAGCCGTTGTCGAGCAGATCGGTACGTGCGCCCTGCAAAAGGTCGAGCGCCTCGTCCAGCGCGACCAGCAGGGCGTCGCGGTTGCCCTCGCACATCGCCCGCACCAGGCCAGGAGCGCTCCCGGCCACGCGAGTGCCGTCGCGAAATGATCCGGCAGCCAGCCCGAGAGCCAGTTCGCCTCCGGCAGCTCCGGTGATCGCAAGCGTTTCCGCGAGCAGGTGAGGCAGATGCGAGATTCGCGCGACTGCTCGATCGTGTTCCAGAGATTCGGCCGGCACGACGACCGAGCCGCAGTCGAGCGCGAGGTCGGCGACCTGCGACCACACGTCTGCGTCGACGCCCTCGTCGGTGGCAACGACCCATACCGCGTCGACGAACAGATCGGCATCCCCGACCGCCCAACCCGAAGCTGACGTCCCCGCCATCGGATGACCGCCCACGAACTTGGCGCTCAAGCCCGCTCGTTCGACCGCGGCCTTCACTTCACCCTTGACGCTGACGACGTCCGTGATCGGATTGTCGGGCGCATGCGCGGCGATTGCCTCCAAGGTGGCGTCGACGGCAGGCATCGGCACGGCGATCACAATGATCGCGCCGCTTTCGTTTGCTCTCTGCAGCACTGAAACCAGATCGGTGTCGGCGTCGAAACCGTCGGCTCGGGCCGCGTCGGCGGACTCGCTGGAACGGTTGTAACCCCACGCCCGGCGGCCGGATCGGACGGCGGCGCGAAGTAGCGAACCGCCGATCAATCCGAGGCCGAGAACGCAGACTGGTGGGGCGGAATCGATCGCAGACACGAGTTCAGGTTGGCACATCGATGCTCGGACTTCACTCACTGGCACCAGGCGGGCTACCGTTGCGCCATGGGTGCACAGCGCGCGGGTAACAAGAGCGCCTCTTCGAACCAGTCGGAGGAGCTTGAAGGCTTCGGTGTCGCGGTGGTCCGTGAAGAGGGGCGTTGGACGGTCAAGGCACTGACGCCCGACGCGTTGACCTCGCTCTCGGCCGCCGAAACGCAGCTGCGTGAGCTGCGAAGTTCGGGTGCCGTCTTCGGTCTTCTCGACGTCGACGACGAGTTCTTCATCGTGTTGCGTCCGGCGCCGTCGGGCACGCAGTTGCTGATTTCCGACGCGACCGCCGCCATCGACTACGACATCGCAGCCGACGTCCTCGACGCCTTGCACATCGAGATCCCCGACATCGACCCGGACGACCTCGACGATGTCGAACCCTGGGAAGAGGGCGATCTGTCCGTGCTGGCCGATCTGGGCCTGCCGGAACCCGTGCTCGCCGTCATTGCGGCCGAGACCGATCTCTATCCGGACGAGCAGTTGGGGATGATCGCGCAGCGACTCGGGTTCGCATCCGAGTTCGGCGCAGCGCTCGACAAGCTCCCGCGCTAGATGACTCTCGCTGACGACCAGCGCATGATCCGTGCGGCCATCGTGGCCGCACGTTCCGCCTCCGACGCAGACGTCCCGGTCGGGGCAGTGGTGTTCGACGCAGACGGCGTTGAAGTTGCTCGGGCCTCCAATGCCAGGGAAGCGTCGTCCGATCCGACCGCGCACGCCGAAATCCTCGCGTTGCGTGCTGCCGCAAAAACCTACGGTGACGGCTGGCGCCTGGAAGGTGCGACGCTTGCCGTGACCCTCGAGCCATGCACGATGTGTGCGGGCGCTCTGGTCCTCGCCCGGGTTTCTCGGGTCGTTTTCGGGGCGTGGGAGCCGAAAACCGGAGCCGTCGGATCATTATGGGACGTAGTTCGAGATAAAAGATTGACCTATCGGCCGCAGGTGCGCGGCGGGGTCCTCGAGGACGAATGCGCTGGGCTTTTGGAAGATTTCTTCCGCGAGCAGCGGGCCTGAATTCGGTATTCCCCATCGAGAGTGATCGCACACTCGGGTAGCCGGATCCATCAATCGAGGGCATGGTGGAGGCAGATGCCGTCAGGGCATCGGCGGATCGTCGGAAGGCGATTCGTTCGCGTTCACAGAGGAGTACTCATGGGAATCGCAGACAAGGCTCAGAACAAGGCCGAAGACCTCGGGGGCAAGGCCAAGGAAGCTGCTGGCAGCGCTACCGGTGACCGGGACCTCGAAAACGAAGGCAAGGGCGACCAGGTGAAATCGGCCGTCAAGGATGCAGGCGAGAAGGTCAAGGACGCCGCTTCCAGCATCAAGGACAAGCTCACGTAATACCGCTCCACCTGGCGATTTCAGCCACGGGCACTCCATCCGGTAAAGTCACCAACGGTGGCGTGTCCGAGCGGCCTAAGGAGCACGCCTCGAAAGCGTGTGACGGGTAACCCCCGTCCGAGGGTTCAAATCCCTCCGCCACCGCCAAAGCTCCCCACCTGTTCACGCAGGTGGGGAGCTTTTTTGTGCTTGGTGGCGCCTATAGTCCCGTTGCTCGGACGACGTCAGGGAATCGGTAGGTTTCATCGAGGACTGATTTGTCGGGGACATAGCTGCGAATGATCAGTCGAAATTCGTCGTGCGGAGCGGGTAGCCAGTTGGCACGAGCATCCGGATCGGTCGGCTCGTCGTGAGACAGGTGCAAGGTGAGCTTCCCGTCACGAAAGACGAGATCGCCCGCGTCGAGATTGACGGTGCCGAGGTTGACGCGGTTACCCGGTGCGTCGGCGAGCATAAATGCGTCCTTGTCGTACATGGTCAGAGACCAGAAGCCGCCGCGACTGCGGTCGACGGGTGGGAGTGCGTCTTCTGTGAAGGTCATGGTGTACCGCTCGCGGCCGTGGAGCAACGCTCCGTCGTGGTCGGTACCCCGGATGAGGTAGACAGCCTCGTGAAAGTCGTTGACGTAAATGTAGATGACGGCCGCGAGCGCCCGTCCGAACCAGTCGGTGCCCCACAGGCCACTGTTGCGTTGCCGTTGCCATCCGTTGCCTGCGTCGACCCCGGTTTGGACGTAGCTCGCCGATTGATGGAGGGCGACGTCGGCGCGGAGCGCGGCGCGGTCGAGCAGCGCTCGGTACGACTTGTCCGAACGATGCAGTGCGACAAGCGTCTTGGCTTGATCAGCCATCGGGGTGTCTGCTGCGCCCATGGTCGGGTTGAAATCGAGCATTGCTGCAAGATCGGTCCAGAAAGATTCCGGCTTCACCCATTGAGGTCGACTGGCGTCGGGATCGGCCGCCAACATTTCGGCGGTGACGCCCTGAGGGTAGATCGAGTTCGCGGCGTGGGCCTCGTAGCCGAAGGACCGCGGGCCGGGGCGATCCTCGCTGAACGGGTACATGCCGATCTGGTCGAGCACCGACCGCGCCTGCTGCTTGGACGCCTCGGAACGTGCTGCGAAACTGCGAGGGAAGACACCAGCCACGTTCGTCGGTGATCGAAGCACATCGAGGAAGTCTTCCGGCAACTCGCCATCCCAATCAGGTCCGACCAGAAGGAACTTTCCGCCGGGAGTGCCTGTCGCCGAACCAAGTTGGTGAGTCACATTGGTCAGCACGTCGACGATCTGGATAGTCCAGTAATGGCCGTCGGGTACCTCGGTCGGGGTCTGTATCACTGCGGTTTCGTCGGTGAGATCGGCGAATCCTGCGCCGTAGATCGTGTCGTTGTTGGGTGAGACGACCCACCGCTGCGCCGGGCTCATGTAGTCGGTGAGGGCACCTGTGTAATTCTTGGCGGCGCCTGGCAGAAGACCGAGTTGGAGTCCGGTCTTGCCATCCATGATCTCCCACATGTTTGTACGGCCGAAGGTGTCCACAGCTGGATAGCCCCAGTAATAGACGATCCGGGCGAGGGCTTCCACGTAACTCTCAGCGGCGAGCGTTGCTGGAACTCCGGCCGATCTCGCCAGTTGAGCGTGTGCCGGCGTGAAACCTTGTGCGATTGAGTCGGTCGGGGAGTCCATGAAGTCATGGTGCCGGTGACCGTCCGCTGCATCATCACCCTTGCGGGGTGAACCGGTGAGGAAATCGAAAACCGGTTCTGTGTGCGCAATTCGAATGTTCAGGAGCGGCGGGCGATCCACTCTGCAGCGGCGGCATCGATGTCCTGCTTCAGCTTCTCGAAGAACGAGGGTGGCGGGGTGGGGATCAAATCTGCTGCGGTAGTGAGGGAGCGACTGAGGGCGATCCGACGCTCGCGTAACTCGTCGTCGGTCAGGAGCGTCAGGTCCGCCATCGCGAGCTCCCTCGATCGGTGTGATTCGTGTTTCGGGCAGACCGTGCGCATCGGGATCGATGCATGATTCGATGCGCACGGCCCAGGCATTCCAGGCTGGGGGCCGGAATGCACAGTCGACTTTACCAAATGATTACTAATGGCTGTAGATGTGGCTCGCCTTGGGTGGTCGTGGAGCACTTTCACAGGGTTCTCCCAGGTCGTAAGTCCTGACAACTGTTGAAGCTGCAACTATCGTCGAGCCCATGAAAAAGATCTGGTGGATCGGCGGAGCAGTAGTTGTGGTCGTACTCGCCCTGTTCGTGGGGCCGTGGGCGTACGGGAAGTTCATCGCTGAAGACGATGCACCGGCGGCCGTGGTGTCCACTGAGGGCGCGGAGGCGGCGTCCGGATCGATCGACGGGCAATGGACCGTCGTCGCCGGGCAGGGGGACAACCAGACGGCAGCTGGGTACACCGTGCACGAGATTCTCAACGGATCGAGTGTGACCGTCGTCGGAACCACCGGCGAGGTGAGCGGAAACGCGGTTGTCGAGGGTGAAAAGCTCACTTCCGGCGAAGTAACGGTGCAGGTGGCAAGCATCAAGACCGACTCGGATCGGCGCGACGGCCAGTTCACGGGCAATGTGATGGATACCAGCACGTATCCGACGGCGACGTTCACAATCGACTCGCCGGTGGACTTGTCTGCTGTACCGACGGACGGAACAACGGCGACGGTCACGGTGTCAGGAACGCTGACGCTCAAGGGTCAGTCCAAGCCGGTGTCGGTCGACATGACCGTGCTGCATTCGGGTGATTCGCTGATCGCATCGGGCTCGATTCCGGTCACCTGGACCGATTTCGGAGTCGAGCCTCCGTCCCTCGGTTTCGTCACCGTCGACGGCAGCGGCTCGGTGGACTTCCTGGTCTCACTCGCCGCGAGCTGAATTACGTCCACCCGATTCGCACTGCTTCGGGGCGGGCAGGGAAGATTAAGGACATGACCTTCCTTTCTTCTTGTCCGTTCCGAAGGCAGTGTGCGATCTCTGCCCGGACGGAATGAACAGGTGATGCCCCGGTGGAGACCGTTCCGAACGGGCGAAGACCCCGATCCACGGTTCACGCTCGCCAATGAGCGGACATATCTGGCTTGGATCCGCACTGCAACGGCCTTCGTCGCGTCGGGCGTCGGACTCGAAGCGTTCGGCGGCGACATTCTCGACCCGACGGTTCGTGCCGGCTTGGCCGCGTTGTTGCTCGTCGGCGGTGCTCTGATCGCCATCACTTCCTTTGTCCACTGGATCAGCGCCGAGCGTGCACTGCGAACTGAGCGCTCGTTGCCGGTGCCGCTCATGGCGCCGGTCGTCGGCATCGTGCTGGTGATCTGCGCGACCGTCCTGGTGGTCGAGGTCGTGAACTGATTGACCGCGCTGGAACCGTCGGAAGGTGTCAAGCCTCCGGACAAGGGCTTGCAGTCCGAGCGCACATCGCTCTCGTTCGTGCGTACGAGTCTGTCGATCCTCGGCTTGTCTGCCGCCTGTCTGAGATGGTTGCCGCCGTTCGGGTCGGTGGCCCTGATCGGCCCGTCCGTCGCTGCCGTGCTCGTCGTCGCGGTGACGGTCTACGAACGTCGGTCGCGGCCCAGGCGGTTGGCCCAGTTTTCGGCCGAAAAGGCAACGCCCGCTTTGGGTATGGGAGCAACTCTCGCGGTCGCTCTGCTCCTGCTCAGTGCGACGGGGCTGTGGATTCTGCTGAAGTGACCTCGGCTTTCGGCGCCCAGCCGGGCGGGCCGAACACGTAGCCGGCTCGCTGCCGCCACGATGTCGACGCCTTCCAATCACGAGCAATGGCAGCATATTCGCGCGTTTGGAGCTTCCAGATGTTGTACGTTCCGACCGGCGTCGTGAGTCCGTAGGTGGGCCGGTGGGTTTCGGCTGCGAAGGTTCCGAACATCCGGTCCCAGATGATGAGGATTCCGGCGTAGTTGCGGTCGAGGTACTCGGCGTCGGAGCCGTGGTGGACGCGATGGTGTGACGGCGTGTTGAAGATGAATTCGATGGGCCGCCAGAGTTTTCCGACACGTTCGGTGTGGACGAAGAACTGGTAGACGAGGCTGACGGAGAAGCCGACGAACACCATCCACGGCGGGATCCCGAGGAACGGCAACGGCAACCACATGATGATCTCACCGCTGTTGTTCCACTTCTGCCGCAGTGCGGTGCTGAAATTGAAGTACTCGCTCGAATGGTGAGCCTGGTGTGTGGCCCAGATGACTCGAACTCGGTGTGCGATGCGGTGATACGCGTAATAGAGGACGTCGATTCCGAGCAGCAGGATCACCCAGGTGTACCAGGCAGTCGGCGAGAGGTGCCACGGAGCGAGATACACCCAGATTGCGGAATAGCCGATCAGCGCCAGCACTTTCCAGAAGGTGCTCGTTGCGATCGACACGAGTCCGAGTAGAACGCTGGTTCTGGCGTCGACGCTTCGGTAGCCGCCCTGTGTCGGCCGTGCGCGTCCGTCGGCGTCGTCGGGATGATCTTCGAGCGCACGGGCCGCGAACCATTCGATTGCGAGGAAGATGACAAACGCGGGGATTGCGAGCGTAACGGGATCATGGAGCGGTTCGAGCAGTGACTTCCATGATTCGAGAAGGGTTTCCCACACGCGATTTGTCCTGTTCTCTAGCTCTGATCGTTACATCATGCATTAAAATGTAACGTCAGGGAACCCTTTGCGGCGAAGAACTCGCAGGTTTGTTGCGACTATTCATAGAACGATGGTAGGAATTGCCGGTGCATATCACCGCGAAGGTGGACTACGCCGTGCGGACTCTGGTCGAGCTCGCGGCAGTTGGTCCTGACCCGGCCAAGGCCGAGTTTCTCGCCAAATCCCAGGTAATACCCCACAAGTTCCTGGAAGCGGTGCTCTCGGACCTGCGGCGCGGCGGCTTGGTCAACAGCCGTCGAGGCCCGGACGGGGGATACTGGCTCGCTCGGTCCGCGGACGAGATCACGATTGCCGACGTCATACGAGCTGTCGAGGGACCGCTGGCTTCGATTCGGGGTCAGCGACCGGAAGACGTCGACTACGGGGGACCGGCAACGCCCCTCAAGGAGGTGTGGATTGCAGTGCGAGTCAACCTCCGTGCTGTGCTCGAAAATGTCACACTCACCGATGTTGCAGGTGGAGAGTTGCCCGAGTTCATTCACGAACTGACGGCGGATCCCGAGGCGTGGAATCGGCGCTGATACAGCCCGGTTTCAGTGTGCCCGTCGACGCGGAACTGCCATAGGAGCAGTGTTCGCGGTGTTGCCTCCCGCGGATTTTGCGTCGTACATCAGATGATCGGCCGCAACGATTGCTCGGGAGAACTCGTTGTAGTCGAACTCTTCCTGATGTGGGATGAAAGGTAGCGTCGCTGCGCCGACGCTGACCGTGGCCAGGGGGTCGTCGGAGGCGTTCACCACGGCTTTGGGGAGCGTCGCGATTCGTTTGCGAAGTCCGTACGGAGTACCGATCATCACAACGGTGAACTCCTCGCCGCCGGTGCGCGCGGCGTAACCGAAACCGTTCACATGCGCCTGCAGGCGCGTTCCGGTCCGGATGATGACGGCGTCACCGACTTCGTGGCCGAACGTGTCGTTCACCGCCTTGAACTTGTCGATGTCGACGACGGCAACAGCAATGTCGGCACGATTTGCCGACGCGACCGACCAGATGCGCTCCGACATGTCCCACAGTCCTCGTCGGTTCAACAGGCCGGTAAGCGCATCCACTTTGGATCCCGTTGCGCGCGCGAGTAATTGCCGCCAAGTGAACTGAATCGTGGCCGGAATGAAGATCACGGCACACAGGACGACGTCCGTGCGTGCGATCACGCTGGTTGTCGAGTAGTCGCCGTTCGTCAGGCCGAGCACCGTCAGGGCGATGACAAATGTCGTGGCAAAGGCGAGATGGAAGGCCAACCAGCGGTAATCGAGAAAATAGGTGAAGTAGGCGCCGGTGGCGACAAAGAGTGCCGCGCCGAAGAGGGCGGCGTTATGGCTGGTGAAGGTGATGAGAACCGAGGCAGTTCCGAGATCCGCCCACAGTCCGTAGAGCTTGAGCATGCGTGAACCTCTGATTCGGCCGACAAACCAGAGAATCGTAGGGATCAGGTTGACGGCCGCAATGCCGACGAGCCAACTGCGCGCAAACGGTCCGTCCGGGCCCTCTCCGCTGAGGAGAAACAGGAACGCCACGATCGAGAAATTGAGTGAGCAGAACCCGATGGTGAGACGGACGAGACGTAGTACGGAGCCTCGTCCGGACTTCGATCCCCACAGCATCACCGTGGACGAAACCGGCCAGGTGTGCAGGAGCGGGTCCATCAGATTCCTTCGCCGAGCAAATTACGGTTAATTCACCGCAAAGTATGTCAGGCCATGTTGATTCACGCGTCAACTTGGCAGGGGGCATCAGGCGGTGGAGTTGCTCGCAACTCTCTCTGTCGCGCTGTTCAGGCATTTGCCGTGCGTGAGTGTGAGGTACGCCTCGAGTTTCCGTGCCGTGTGTTCGATCGCACAATATTGCAGACCTCTGCAAAGTTGCAGAGCTCTGCAAGTTCGGTACCGTGTTGGGGTGATCATCGAACAAGGCCTTCGTGACCGCAAGAAGGCAGCAACCCGTGCCGCACTCAGCGGCGCGGCAGCACGGCTCGCTCGTGCGCTGGGGATCGAATGCGTCACCGCTGACGCAATCGCCTCCGAGGCCGGAGTGTCGACGAGGACGTTCCACAACTACTTCTCCAGCAAGGAGGAGGCAGTGCTCGCCAGTTTCGAGGAATCGGTGAACCTGTGGATCGAGGCGCTTGCGTCACGGCCCGCGGACGAACCAATTCTCGACGTCCTCGAAGAACTTGTGGTCGAAATCGTGAACGACTCAGGTCCGAGTGGGAGTGAGAAGGCAAGTATCTGGCTGCTGTCGGATTCGAGTCCCGCGCTCTACCGGGATGCCGCAGACATGCATCAGCGGATCAACCGTGCAGTCGTTCAGGCATTGGCGGAGCGCACCGGTACCGACGCCGAGAAGGACCTGTACCCGACGCTCCTCCTGGGAGCGGTGGGCGGAGCCGCTAAATCGGTGATCGACGTCTGGACTGGCGGAAAGTCGGAGGCTTCCAGTCCGGAAGAGTTGGTTCACGACGCTTTTCGGCAGATTCGTGCCGGGTTGCCCGCGCCGCCGCCTGCCCCTGAGATGTCGCGTCCCTGAGATGTCTCGTCTCTGAGCCCCACACGTAATACCTGTCCACGTACACGCACCGAAACAGCAAGGAGCCCGTCGTGGCCACCTATCTTTATCGGATCGGCAAGTTCGCCTACCGGCGAAAAGGCGCGGTCCTCAGCGTTTGGCTGATAATCCTGGTTCTGATGGGCGTCGGGGCAGCGACTCTGTCCGGCCCCACCAAGGACTCGTTCTCCATTCCGGGAACCCCGGCGCAGCAGGCGCAAGACCTGATGGCGGAGCGTTTTCCCGACGCGCCCAATCCTATGGATTCGCTGAGCGCGCGATACGTAGTGCAAGCTCCGGCAGGCACGACGCTGGCCGATCCGGCGAACGTCAAGGCCATGGACGACATGCTCGCGAGTATTCGTGGCATCGACAAGGTCGCCGACTCTGCCAAGGTGGACCCGGCGACTGCCACTCCGGAACAGGCCGCGAAGGCGTTGGTCAATCCGGTTACCGGCAACGACTCCATGGTTGCGATGTTCAAGGAAAAGGCTGCTGCGGCTGGAACTTCCGAGACACAGGCCGTGGACGACGCGCGTGCGTTGTCGCCGCTCAGTGCCGACGGCACAGTCGGGTACGTCGAGGTTCCGTTCAGCGGTGACTTCGCCGATCTCGATCAGGCGTTGCGTGATTCGATCAACTCCGCAGCCGATGTCGGTCGGGCCGAGGGACTCAACGTCCAGGTCAGTGGTTCTGCTGCTCAGGAAGCGGAGATGCCCGGTGGTGTCACCGAGCTGATCGGTATCGCCGTTGCCGCAGTCGTTCTGGCCATCACGTTCGGTTCGCTTGTGGCCGCGGGGCTTCCGCTCCTCACCGCGATCATCGGTATCGCTATCGGCAGCCTCGGAATCACGGTTGCCACCGGATTCATGGATCTCAGTTCGATGACTCCGACGTTGGCGATCATGATCGGTCTGGCCGTGGCGATCGACTACTCGCTGTTCATCATGTCCAGGTTCAGGCATGAGCTCACCCTTACCGACAACCGTGCCGAAGCAGCAGGTCGCGCCGTCGGAACCGCCGGTTCCGCAGTGGTATTCGCTGGTTTGACGGTCATCATCGCGCTGGTTGCATTGCGCGTCGTCGGCATCCCGTTCCTCTCCGATATGGGTGCGGCAGCGGCCTTTACCGTGCTGATCGCGGTTCTGATCGCCTTGACCTTGCTGCCTGCGATCCTGGGTATGTTCGGACGCAAGGCTTTTGCCGGCAAGATTCCCTTCCTCAGCAAGCGCGCTGAGGAGTCCGAAGACGAAGATTCGGGCAAGCCGAAGTTGGCTCTGCGCTTCATCAGTGCCGTCGTCCGTCGTCCGCTCGTGCCGCTGATCGGTGGAGTAGTGCTTCTGGGCGCATTGGCTCTGCCCGCAACGGGATTGAGCCTGGCACTGCCGTCGGAGGCCACCGGTGACCCGGCGACCAGTGCGCGTCAGGCATACGACCTGATCGACGAGGGCTTCGGTGACGGTCGCAACGGACCGCTCATCGCCGTTGTCGACGCGAAGGGGGCCAGCGTTCCCGCCGGGGAGGCCTTTGCGGAGGTCGTCTCGACCATCTCGAGCTTCGATGACGTCCAGAACGCACAGGTCGTCGGGGTCAACGAGGCCGGCGACACCGCGCAGGTACTGATCACTCCGAAGAGTGGTCCGACCGACCCCGCCACGATGGATCTGGTGTCCAGCCTTCGTGGAGCCGAAGGCGGACTCAACGATTCGATCGGCGTCAGCTACGGCATCACCGGTCAGACCGCACTCGAAGGCGACGTTTCGGACACGCTGAAGGATGCATTGGTGCCCTACCTGGCCGTCGTCGTCGGCCTTGCATTCATCTTGTTGCTCTTGGTGTTCCGTTCGATCCTGGTTCCGCTGACGGCGACGCTCGGCTTCCTGCTCAGCGTGCTCGCGACATTCGGTGCGACGGTGGCGATCTTCCAGCACGGTTGGTTGGGCATCATCTCGAACCCGCAACCACTCGTGAGTTTCATGCCGATCTTCCTGATCGGTGTGGTGTTCGGACTCGCGATGGACTACCAGGTGTTCCTCGTGACGCGTATGCGTGAGGAGTACGTCCACGGCGCGAGCGCGAAGGAGGCCGTGACCATCGGCTTCAACCATGGCGCCCGGGTCGTCAGTGCGGCCGCGGTCATCATGATCTCCGTGTTCGGTGCCTTCATCGCGGAACCGAACTCGTTCATCAAGTCGATCGGCTTCGCGCTTGCCGCGGCGGTGTTCTTCGACGCCTTCATCGTGCGCATGGTGATCATCCCGTCCGTCATGGCACTGCTCGGCGACAAGGCGTGGTGGCTGCCGAAGTGGCTGGACAAGATTCTGCCGAACGTCGACATCGAGGGTGAGAAGCTCAGCAAGGCCCTCCGTGAAGAAAAGGAAGCGGAGCTTCAGTCCGCATCTGCTTGATCTCTGCTGTGCGCCTTTATTAACCCCCCGCGGTTAATAAAGGCGCACAGCAGTTTTTGTGTATCGAAATATCCAGCGGCACATGTCGGCCAGGATTGGTAACCTTCGCTCACTATGCTGATCAGGCTGCTGCGCACTTATCTGACGCCGTACCGGGGTGAACTCACGGGCGTTGTCGTCCTGCAGTTTATTTCGACTATGGCGGCCCTTTACCTTCCGAGTCTCAACGCCGACATCATCGACAACGGCGTGACGAAAGGCGACACCGGCTACATCCTCTCCACCGGCGGGATGATGCTGATGGTCACGCTCACGCAGATCCTGTGCTCGGTG
This sequence comes from Rhodococcus sp. FH8, assembly GCF_019266085.1. Lineage (NCBI taxonomy): Bacteria > Bacillati > Actinomycetota > Actinomycetes > Mycobacteriales > Nocardiaceae > Rhodococcus > Rhodococcus sp. FH8. The sequence goes on from NZ_LPNQ01000077.1 coordinate 317,659, forward strand.
GGTGCCGTCTTCTTCGGTGCGCGAGTCGCCATGGGCGTCGGACGCGATCTCCGGGCTTCGGTGCTGCATCAGGTCGGGACGTTTTCGGCCCGAGAGGTCGGGCACTTCGGTGCGCCTTCGCTGATCACCCGCAACACCAACGACGTCCAGCAAGTGCAGATGATGGTCGTGATGAGTTGCACCATCCTCGTCATGGCGCCGATCATGTGCGTCGGCGGCATCATCATGGCTCTGCGTCAGGACCTGAATCTGTCCTGGATCCTGGGGATCAGCGTCCCGCTTCTCGTAGTCTCGATGGGTTTCCTGATTGCCCGGATGGTCCCCGGATTCAGGGTCATGCAGGGCCGCCTCGACGCCGTCAACCGTGTTCTTCGCGAACAGATCACGGGCATCCGTGTCGTCCGAGCGTTTGTACGGGAACCGTACGAGGTAGAGCGTTTCGGCGATGCCAACCGTGAGCTGACGGAGACTGCACTCGGCGTCGGCCGCCTCATGGCACTGATGTTCCCGCTCGTGATGCTGATCAGCAATGTCACCAGCGTCGCGGTCATCTGGTTCGGTGGCCATCAGATCAACGAGGGCTCGATGCAGATCGGCTCGCTCACCGCGATGCTCAGCTACATCATGCAGATCCTGATGGCCGTCATGATGGCCACTTTCATGGCGGTGATGCTGCCGCGTGCGTCGGTGTGCGCCGAACGTATCTCCGAAGTACTCGACACGGATTCGTCGGTGATCCCGCCCGAGAATCCTGTCCGAGAACTGAAGGACCCGGGAGTCGTCGAACTTCGTGGAGCTCAGTTCCAGTTCCCCGGAGCCGAGGAGCCAGTGTTGCGCGACATCACCTTCCGCGCCGAACCAGGCAAGACGACGGCGATCATCGGCGGCACCGGATCGGGAAAGACCACTCTGCTCAACCTGATTCCGCGGTTGATCGACTCCACCTCCGGATCGGTATCGGTGGGCGGCGTCGACGTCCGCGACATCGACACGGAGCTGCTCTGTTCGGTGATCGGTCTGGTCCCGCAGAAGCCGTATCTGTTCTCCGGCACTGTCGCCACCAATCTCCGCTACGGAAACCCCGAAGCTACCGACGAATGGCTGTGGGAGTGCCTCGAGATCGCCCAAGCTGCCGACTTCGTCCGCGCCATGCCCGAAGGCCTGGACACACCGGTGGCACAAGGCGGTACGACGGTATCGGGCGGTCAGCGTCAGCGACTCGCCATCGCGAGAGCGTTGGTGCGTAAGCCGCAGATCTATCTGTTCGACGATTCCTTCTCGGCACTCGACCTCACTACTGATGCGAGGCTGCGTGCGGCGCTCCGGCCGGTCACGCAAGACGCCTGCATCGTCGTTGTCGCGCAGCGCATTTCCACCATCGTGGAAGCCGATCAGATCATCGTGCTCGACGACGGCGCCATCGTGGGGATCGGCACGCACGACGAACTCGTGGTCAGTTGTCCCACCTACGGCGAAATTGTCGCCTCTCAGCTAGCCGTACAGGACGCATCATGAGCAATCGGCCGACTTCCTCGCCTCCCATCGGCCCGCCCGGCGGCGGTGATCCCACAAAGAAGGCCATGAACTTCGGCCCTTCGCTCAAACGTCTCCTTGGACGCTTGAGCCCCGACAAGCCGATCGTCGTCCTGATCTTCGCTTTGGTGACGGCAAGCGTCGTACTTTCCTCGATCGCTCCGAAGATCCTGGGAAACGCCACCAACCTGATCTTCGACGGCATCGTCAGCAAGCAACTCCAGCCGGGGACGACAAAGGAACAGGCTGTCGAAGGATTGCGCGCTTCGGGGCAGGGTCAGCTCGCCGACATGGTGTCCGGCATGGCAGTTGTGCCTGGAACCGGAATCGATTTCGACGCAGTCGGCAAGGTCTTGATGATCGTGCTGCTGCTGTTCGTCTGCGCGTCGCTGTTCAGTTGGCTGCAGGCGTATCTGCTCAACATCGTGGTCCAGCGAACCGTTCGTCGTCTGCGTGAGGACGTCGAGCAGAAGATTCACCGACTTCCCTTGCGGTACTTCGATACCCATGCCCGCGGTGATGTTCTCTCACGCGTGACCAATGATATCGACAACGTCGCGCAGAGCTTGCAGCAGACGCTCAGCCAGTTGGTCATGTCGGTGATGACCGTCCTGGGCATTCTGGTGATGATGCTGTGGATCTCACCTCTGCTCGCCTTGATCGCGGTGGCAACTGTTCCGCTGTCGATCATGGTGACGGCGTTTATCGCGAAGCGTTCACAGAAGCACTTCGTGGCGCAGTGGAAGAGCACCGGCGGAATCAACGCGCAGGTCGAGGAAGCATTCAGCGGCCACGAGTTGGTCAAGGTGTTCGGTCGCCAGCAGGAGGTCGAGGAGCGCTTCCGCAAGCAGAACGAGGATCTGTACGAGTCCAGCTTCAAGGCGCAGTTCATCTCCGGTCTGGTCATGCCGGCCGTGATGTTCCTGGGCAACCTCAACTACGTCGCCATCGCAGTGGTGGGTGGCATGCGCGTCGCATCCGGAACGATGACGCTCGGCGATGTGCAAGCGTTCATCCAGTACTCGCGGCAGTTCACCCAGCCGCTCACGCAGATCGCGTCGATGACCAATCTGCTGCAGTCCGGCGTCGCTTCGGCCGAGCGGGTCTTCGCGCTGCTCGACCAAGAGGAGCAGTCGGAGGACCCGAAGAGTGCGAAGTCGCCCACGGTCGACAAGGGTCGCGTCAAGTTCGAGAACGTCACCTTCAGTTACAAGCCGGAACAGCCGCTGATCGAGGACCTATCCCTGACTGCCGAGCCGGGCCAGATGGTTGCGATCGTCGGACCCACCGGCGCCGGCAAGACCACCCTCGTCAACCTCATCCTGCGGTTCTACGAACTCAATTCGGGCCGAATCACCTTGGACGGCATCGACATCGCCGACATGACGCGAGACGATCTGCGCTCACGGATCGGCATGGTTCTGCAGGACGCGTGGCTCTTCGGTGGAACCATCCGCGAGAACATCGCGTACGGCAAGCCTGGTGCCACCGACGAGGAGATTCGTCGCGCGGCCGAGATGAGCTACGTCGACAAGTTCGTGCACTCTCTGCCTGAGGGTTACGACACGGTCATCGACGAGGAAGGCAGCAACGTCAGTGCGGGCGAGAAGCAGCTCATCACTATCGCCCGCGCCTTCATCTCGCAGCCGTCCATCCTGATCCTCGACGAGGCGACCAGTTCGGTGGACACACGCACCGAACTGCTGGTCCAGAGCGCCACCGCGGTTCTGCGCAACGACCGCACCAGCTTTGTCATCGCGCACCGTCTTTCGACAATTCGTGATGCGAACCTGATCGTGGTGATGGAGGAAGGCCGGATCGTGGAGCAGGGGAGCCATGAGGCTCTGCTCGAATCCCGCGGCGCGTACTTCCGTCTGTACAACAGCCAATTCGTGGGCGCGGAGATCTGATCGCACTACTACGGTGGTGAGCATGCTGATTGCCGAGGATCTGCTGTTGCTCGCCACCGACGACGTCAGCGGAAAGCTACTGCGTTCGTCGTCCTACGTCGATGTTGCGCTCGGAGGCGCCTTGTTGGTCGAGCTTGTGCTTGCCGACCGCGTTCGCCTCGACGGCTCCGGATGGCGGGCGCGGGCGGTCGTCATCGACAATCGGCCACTCGCGGATCCCACTCTCAACGCTGCATTGGCACGGCTGGCCGAGAAGCCACCGGCCCGGCCGACTGCGGTGGTGAACCGACTTGCGAAGGGTGCAAGGAAAGCGCTCTATGCAGGTATGGGAGCCCGCGGAATAGTGACGGCCGTGGAACATCAAGTGTTCGGGATCTTTCCGAGCGTCAGATGGCCGGCGACCAGTCCGCAGTACGAGGATCAACTGCGCTTCGTGCTGCGTGAGATTCTGCTGGGCGTCCGCCAACCCACTTCCACCGAAGGTGCATTGGTATCGATCCTGGCAGGCGCGAACATGCTCAAGGTGATCGTTCCGGCCGATCAGTTCAAGGCGGCGAAAGCGCGAGCGAAAGTGCTGTCGCAAGGAAACTGGGCGAGCGAGGCAGTGCGGCAGTCGATCGCCGCGACGCAGGCAGCCACCACTGCTGCGCTCACCGCAACGATTGCAGCGTCGGCATCCTCGGGATCGTGAACGTAGCGATACTGCACGACGTGCCCCTTTCTGCGGCTGTGACAGGATTGAACCCGTGACTTCTGCAGTACCGACACCGCCCGAGCCCGTCGTCGACAAGCGTCCCGAGTCGATCTTCACGGTAGGGACCAGGCTCGAGGACCGGCTCGGACGAACCGGCACCATCCACACACCGCACGGTGATATCGCGACGCCGTCGTTCGTGGCCGTCGGAACCAAGGCCACGGTCAAGGCCGTGCTGCCCGAGTCCATGAAGGAACTCGGTGCGCAGTCGTTGCTCGCCAATGCGTACCACCTGTACTTGCAGCCGGGACCCGACATCGTCGACGAGGCCGGCGGGCTGGGCAAGTTCATGAACTGGGACGGCCCCACCTTCACCGACAGCGGTGGCTTCCAGGTGATGTCTCTTGGCGTCGGGTTCAAGAAGGTGCTCGCGATGGAGGCCGTCGGCGTGCAGTCCGACGACGTCATCGCAAAGGGCAAGGAGCGTCTGGCGACGGTCGACGACGAGGGCGTGACCTTCAAATCGCACCTCGACGGCAGTAAGCATCGCTTCACCCCCGAGGTGTCGATGCAGATCCAGCATCAGCTCGGCGCCGACATCATGTTCGCGTTCGACGAGCTCACAACGCTGCTCAACACCCGCGGCTACCAGGAGCGATCGGTCGAGCGCACGCAGGCGTGGGCGATCCGCTGTATCAATGAACACGAGAAGCTCACCGCCGAACGCGCTGACAAGCCCTATCAGGCTCTCTTCGGCGTGATCCAAGGCGCGCAGTACGAAGATCTGCGACGTCAAGCCTGCCGCGGACTCGAGTCGATCGAAGGCGAGAACGGATACGGCTTCGACGGCTACGGCATCGGCGGCGCCCTCGAGAAGCAGAACCTCGGAACGATCGTGCGTTGGTGTAACGAGGAACTACCCGAGAACAAGCCGCGTCATATGCTCGGCATCAGTGAACCGGACGACTTCTTCGTCGCAATCGAGAACGGCGCGGACACTTTCGACTGCGTCAACCCGTCGCGTGTTGCTCGCAATGCTGCGATTTACGTCCGCTCCGGCAGGTTCAACATCAACACCAGCCGATTCCGTCGTGACTTCACGCCTATCGACGACGAGTGCGACTGCTACACGTGCGCCAATTACACCCGCGCGTACATCCATCACCTCTTCAAGGCGAAGGAAATGCTCGCGTCGACGCTTTGCACCATCCACAACGAGCGATTCACCGTGAAGTTGGTCGACGACATCCGAGCCAGCATCGAAGGTGGGTACTTCCACGACTTCAAGGCAGACATGCTCGGAAAGTTCTACGCGGCGAAGACGCCTGCACCTCAGGCGTAGGTCGGTTCGCGCTTCTTCACGTATGCGATGACGCGGTAGGTGATCGGCATGACCAGAACCTCGACAAGCGTCTTCCACAGGAAGCCGACCAGCACGTAGTTGATGAAGTCTTCCCATGTGCTGATGCCGATGACACCGGCCGCGATGGAACAGAAGATGAGGGTATCGGCGAATTCGCCGACGACGGTCGAGCCGATCAGTCGCGCCCACAGATGCTTCTCCTGCATGCGCTTTTTCATCATGACCAGAACCAGTGAGTTCAGTAGCTGTCCGACGAGGTAGGCGGCCAAGCCCGCGACCAGTAGCCGGGGAATGACACCGACCACGGTTTCGAGGGCGGCCTGGTTCTCGTAGAACTCTGCCGACGGGAGTTGCACTGCAATCCAGAAGCACGCAGCGGCAAGAATCAGTGCGCCGAAGCCCAGGTAGATCGCGCGTCGGGTCGCTTTGAAGCCGTAGACCTCGCTGAGCACGTCACCGAGGACGTAGGCGAGCGGGAACAAGAAGAATCCACCATCGGTGATTATGGGCAGAATCTGCAAGGGACCGAGCGAGAAGTCGGAATCCGCAAAGAAGGCGACCCCCTTGGTCGCCGCCACGTTCGAGATCAGCAGCGTTGCGGTGAAGAGCGCGACGATCGTCGGGTAATAACCCCGGCTGACGTGCGCAAATTTGGTTTCGTGGGTCGATTCGTCTTGCTGATCCTGAGCTGTCACGTCCGTCATCCAAGCACCACAAGGCGCTCGGATGCGAGTTGGCGACCGTCCAGTTGCGCAGAACACACCGAAGGCCCTGCGGTTTCACGTGGAACCGCAGGGCCTTCGGTGATGGGGTGAAGCCTCGTCAGAGTGCTGCTACGAAGCGTCCTGTGATGACGCGATACGCATAGGTGCCTGCGATGAGAGTGACCGGTCCGGTGACCAGCAATCCGAGACCGCAGAGCAGTGCGCCAACGAGGTTGATGCCGATTGCCGCGAGTGCCAGTAGAAGCAGTGGGCCGACATTCTTCGAGATGACGCTGGCGCTCGACTTGATTGCGGTGACGGGATCCTGATCCTGATCGATCACGAACTGCAACGTGAAATAGGTCAGGAATGCGATGACGATGCCCGGAATGATCAGCAGGACGAGGCCGATCGCTACCGCGAACCCGACCAAGATGCTCGCCAGAATAACGGCGCCGATGTTCGAGAATTGGAAGAAGGAACCGAAAGCCGGCTTGTTGCCGTCGACTTCATGAAGGGCACCTCGAACGTAGGCAGCCTGGATCAGAATGCTGACGACGATCGAGACCAATCCGCCTATGATGCTCAACGCCGACACCGAAGTCGACCCGTCGGTCGAGAAGTCGAAGCCCCCGAACAACAGGTTGATGCCAAACGAAATCAGGCCCGCGACAACAGTGATGCCGATCCACGTCAACGCATTGTTCTTGAAGCGTTCCCAGCCGTAATTCAGCGCGGCACCCACGGAAAGCTGTGGTCCACCGAATCCTGCGCCGTAGTCATTGGCGGGCGGCGGCGGGAAGTTGCCGCCCACGGGAGGAGGCGGGTACCCACCAGGCGGTGGGTAGTTGCCACCGGGAGGGGGATAGCTTCCACCCTGCGGAGGCGGCGGGTAGTTGCCACCTTGAGGGGGCGGGAAGTTTCCGCCCTGTGGAGGCGGCGGGTAGCTACCTCCCTGCGGGGGGCCTGCGGGTGGTGGGTAACTTCCGGGAGGAGGTGTTCCCTGCTGGCCATATGGATCCTGGGGTGGGAATTGCTTCCCGCCTTCTGGATTCTGGTTGGGGTTGTACCCACCGGTTGTCATGTGTTCCCCTCAGTCGTAAATATCGCGCTCGAGTGTGACAGTGGATATGACCCTACTGGGATCAAAGAGCGATGTGGATGACATCTGCTCACTTGGATTCGGAGGTCACCTGTGGTTTAGGCTGCGTTGTATGACGAGTTCCGGGGGCAACAACGACGATTCTTCGAGCGATTACCAGGCAAAACCTGGGTACGGAGAATTTCCGAGCCTGCCTCCTGGGGGGTACGGCGTGTCCCCGTCCGAAACGCAGTCTTCACCTGAAGTTCCCGGATATACCACTCCCAACGAGCAGTACCCGGGTTATCCACCGCCGTCGTACAACCCGCCCGGTAATAACCCCCAGCCGGGCGGAATCGGTGAACCGAACCCGTACCTGCCGCCGCAGAATTTCGGACCGCAGAATCAATATCAGCAGAATCAATATCAGCAACCCGGACAATACGGACAGGCTCAATACGGACAGCCTCAGTACGGCCAACCTCCGAACCCGTACGGTCAACCGAATCAATTCGCGGGTGGGTACGCACCGCCGATGCAGCCGGTCGGCACCAATGGTCTCGCAATTGCATCGCTGGTTGTATCGCTTGCGGGTGGTTGCTTCTACAGTCTCGGCGGAATCGTCGGAATCATTCTGGGAATTGTCGCGCTCAATCAGATCAAGCAGACAGGTCAACAGGGGCGCGGGCTTGCGATAGCCGGAATTGCGGTCGGCGCGGCCTTCTTGGCAATTTTTGCCGTGATTCTCGTGGTCGCACTCATAGCGAGTGCATCGTCGTCGTACTGAAGTGTCGTCGTGCTGAAGTGGCGAGCGCTCACACGGGAGTGACGACGGACGACGCAGGAAGTGGCTTGCCGAAGTAATAGCCCTGGCCCATGTCGCAGCCGGCCCGCAAGACGTTGGCTGCGTGTTCCGCGGTTTCGACGCCCTCTGCGATCGAATCAAGCCCTAGCTTCCGAGCGATGTCGGCGATGGACTCCATGACCATGAAGGCGCGGTCTCCAGCACGACCCGCTGCGCTGACAGCCCAGGTCAAGGATTGGTCGATCTTGAGAATGTCGAGCGGCAATTCCGACAATGCGGAGAAGGACGCGAAGCCCGCCCCGAAATCATCCAGCGCGATTCGAATTCCCTCGTTGTGCAAGACGTGAAGAGTCTCGGCGGCATGCCGGCCTACGACGCCGAGTTCGGTGACTTCCACGATTATTCTGCTCAGTGGCGTTTGTGAACTGTCGAGCGCTCCGAGGATCTCGTGAGCGGCGTGCGGGGTAGCGAGTTGGCGAGGCGAAAAGTTGACCGCGACCATCATGTGCTCAGGCCACGACGCTGTTTGGGCACAAATCATTTCCAGAGCTTGTAGCCCGATGGGAATGATGAGCCCAGAGGATTCGGCGGAGCGCATGAAATCTTGAGGTTCGATCAACCCTCGCAGCGGATGGCGCCAACGCAAAAGAGCTTCATAGCTGATAATTGCTGACGAGTTCAGATTGACCTGGGGTTGATACAACACCTCGAATTGATGGTCGTCGAGTGCCTCGCGAAGCTCGCGGACCATGCGTATTCCTTTTCGTCCTGAGTCGCCCGTGCCGCACGTGCGTGTCAGCGTGGATGCTGCAAGTGGGTACTGTGGTCGGATTCCAGGTTCAGATCCCGGGCGTGGTTTTGCAGGAACAACTCGCCCTGAATTTCCTTCGCCAGTCTCGACCGTACTTCACTATTCGAGAATTGCCAACGAATAGCTATTGCGGACGGCTTTGTCATATCGGACAATCGTAGTTTTGTTCCGACGAGGCACCGATTGATACGTCACTTACTTCGCCGGGAAAATCCACGGGGTCCGGGGGATCTTGCGAGAGTCGAATCGATCCGCCAATTGGGGTGGTGTGACAACCTCGCCGGGTTCGGCGAGACCGATGCTCGACGCGATCATCGTCAGAACCTGCTCGGTACTGCGTCCGGCCTCGAGTTGATCTGCCAGAGTCACTGCGCCGTCGCGCTTCGCGAGTCGCTTGCCTTCACTGTTCAAGGCAAGAGGAACGTGGGCGTACGACGGTGGTTCGATGTCGAGCAGCTGGGCAAGGTATGCCTGACGTGGAGCCGAGGTCAGGAGGTCGTCGCCGCGAACCACCTGGTCGATGTTCTGTGCACCGTCGTCGACGACAACGGCAAGGTTGTAAGCGGGCACCCCGTCTCCGCGGAGCAGGACGACGTCGTCGACTGGTCCCGTCACCTCGCCGAACAGTTCGTCATGGACGGTGAACGAGTCGATGCCGGCCCGTAGCCTCAGCGCGGGAGATCGGCCACTTGCCGATTTCTCGGCGCGTTCGGCCTCCGAAAGGTTCCGACACGTGCCGGGGTAGGCGCCGTCTGGAGCATGGGGCGCTGACGGTGCCTGCAGGATCTCCTTGCGTGTGCAGAAGCAGGGATAGGTCAGGTCACGCTCGCGCAATTGGTCGATAGCCTTGTGGTACAAGGGAAGACGGTGTGACTGCAATACGACTGGGCCGTCCCACGTGAGGCCGAGCCTGCGCAGATCGTCGAGTTGTCGTTCCATCGCGCCGGGGCGGACACGGTCGAGATCCTCTACCCGAATGAGGAAGTCGCGCCCGCTGGTGCGGGCGAACAGCCAGGCCAGGAGAGCAGTCCGGAGGTTTCCCAGATGGAGATCGCCGGACGGGCTCGGCGCGAAGCGTCCTGCTCCTTCCACGTCAGCTGGCGAGCCCGACGGTGGCGAGCGGGTTCTCGGCGTCGTGCAGGGTGAGGCGGATCTGGGTTTCCAAAGCGTGATCGAGGTACTGCGGCGGATACATGGCGGGGCTTCCGAGTGCGTCGAGTGCCAATCCATTGACGGTTGAAAGCAGAAGTGCCGCTCTGGTTTCCGCTTCCGGAGTTCCGATGCCGATCAGAACTGTCGAGATGCCGGTGCGGATTGTGAACAGGGTTGTCCGGCGGATTTCGGAGAGTGACTCACTGGTTGCGGCGCGCACGGCAAACGCGGCGAGCACATGCGCCTCACGCGTGCGTTGCTCGTCGAGGGGCAGGAGTTGCGAGAGCGCCTGGAACAGGGCGGTATGCGGGTCCGCGTCGGCGGACGATTCGGCCAGTCGCGTCAACAATCGATCGACGAGTGTTCGCAGTGCGAATGCGAACATCTCGTCCTTGGTCGAGAAATGATGTTGCACTGCGCCGATCGAGACACCCGCCCGTTTTGCGACCTCGCGAACGCTGGCATTTTCCAGTCCGGATTCCGCGGCGACATCGAACAATGCCGCCGCAAGCAGGTCTGGACTCGTGGAGGATTTTCGGCGTTCCGGCATACCGCGACATTACATGCGTATGGAAGTAATGCCCACGTCAGGGGTGCTTTTTCACGCCTTCCGGCCGAGGAAGGCAAGGAGTTTCGTCGCTTTGTCAGCGTTGTCCGGAACCTGTATTTCCGGGCCGCACACACCGCTCATGCGGATCGACTCGCCCAGGCCCGCGGCGATCTCCGACACCCACTCCACGTCCGCGTCTCGCATCGTCGTATCGGTGCCGGTTGCGGCCGCGAGGTCCCAACCGTGGATGACCAGATCGAAACACAAGAACCCCTCGACCGTGGCCCCGAGGTTGGTCCTGCCGAAGTGTCCGTCGTATTCCAGGGTGGACTTTGCCGGATCGTTCAGAATTTCCTGCATCGAATTGCGGACGGCCGCCCAGGCTGCCGACGGGTCGTCGTCGACCGACGGACCGGGTGCCAATTCCAGGCCGACTACCTTGACCATGTCTCGTTCGCTGTCGAGCACGTGTCTCACCACGTCGCGGGCGGTCCAGCCCTCGCAGGGGGAATCGTCGTCCCAGCGGTCGGCGGGTACGGCGTCGATCCGCGCCGTGAATCCGGCGGCCAGATCCCGATAACGCTGGGCGGGGGAGATCTCTGTTGAAGTCATGACAACAATCCTTCTCCACCGCGGCGCGTCATGATTGATTATTTCGGACATTCACTCGATCTCCGGGGCCTCCGCCCAGATGTCCATCGGTACGACCCCGGCACTCTTGCCCTCGTCGTCGAGAAGTCGGCCCACCCTCTTCATCGATCGCAGCACCACTGACCTGTTCAGCACCACCAGGCCCGGTGCCTCTTGTGCGAGTTGTACTTCGGTAATGGGAGTTTCGCGAAGGGAGTGTGCGGCGATCGCGAGCAGTGTGTTGGCGCGTCCACCGGATATCCGCATGCACACCCGCGTTCCCGGCACTCGCTCCACCAGGGCACGAATCGTCGACCGGTCCGTGGGATCGACATATCCCCACACCCAGGTCACGAGGGGCCAGCCGGACAGTGGCAGAGACACGTCGCAGCGGAACACGATCTGGTTGCGCGACGTCAATTCGGCAAGTCGCCGCCTGACCGTACTTTCGCTGAGGCCGGTACCGACTGTGAGCTCTGCAATCGACGATCGACCGTCCTCACCCAGTTTCAATATCAATTGGCGGTCGACAGCGTCGAACGTCTTCCCGTGATGGCGCTGATCCGTCGGCGCGTATTTGTATCGCACAGGCCGGTCTGTCATCGTCGCTCGCTGCGCGGCATCGAGTACCTGCAATTTCCAGTCGTCTCCGATCGCGAAGACCTCGGTGACGAGGTGTGCACGCGAACTGACGATCCCGGGTACCGACGCGAGCGACCGAAGCAGGAAGCGCGACAGGAAAGCCATGTCTCTGACCTCGACGAGAAGTGTCAAGTCGCCTGGGCCGCTTGTGTGTTCGACGCTCAGTACGTGCGGCCAGCGGGCAAGTCGTTCTGCAATCGTCAACGCGTTCGAAGTCGTGCAGTCGACTTCGACAAAAGCCAGACACGACTCCGGACGGCCATGGCCGGTTGCCCTGGCAGAGACCCAGGCGGTGCCGGAATCCTGTAACCGCTGCCAGCGGCGAGCCACGGTAACCGGATCCACTTTGAGCGCGTCGCCAACCGTGCGCCACGACGCTCGCGGGTCGAGTTGCAGGCAATTGATCAGGGCGAGGTCGACGTCGTCCAGTACGGCGGAATCCTGCGTTTCTTCGATCATGGTGCAAGTATCGTGCATCTTCATTGTGTCTGGGATCACTTCATTCATGCTCGAAGGGCAGAACGCGGTGGCGAGTGCCCACCGCGTTCATGCTGTGAAAGGAGAAACCAGATGTCATCGACCACGTTGCCCGCTGTTCCGACAGAGAGAAGCCTCGAGTGGGTGCAACGCCTCATCGGAATCGATACGACGAGTGCCGTGAGCAATCGACCGTTGATCGATCTCATTGCGGCGGAACTACGTCGCCATGGGGTCGAGCCGGTACTTGTTGCCGATGACGAGGGAACGAAGCTCAACTTGTTGGCAACGTTCACTCCTCCTGACGGAAGTACTGCCGGCGGTGTGATGTTCTCCGGCCATACAGACGTAGTGCCGGTCGACGATCAAGACTGGAGTAGCGACCCTTTCGCGTCCGACGTTCGCGACGGAAGCCTGTACGGACGTGGCACGTGCGACATGAAGTCGTTCATCGGGATCGTCGTCGCTGCGATCCCCGACATCGTTGCTCGGCCGCTGGCGAAGCCTATTCACTTTGCATTCTCCTACGACGAGGAAGTCGGCTGCATCGGTGCGGCCGGGTTGGTCGAGGAGGTTGTTTCCCGGAACCTGTGCCCTGATGTGTGCGTCGTCGGAGAGCCGTCGGAGATGCGGGTCATTCGCGCACACAAGTCGATGAACGTCATACGTGTTGATCTGCATGGTGTTTCGGCGCACTCGTCGCTCACTCCGCAAGGAGTCAACGCGATCGAATACGGCGCGGAGTTGATTCGATTCGTCAGAAGCGCGGCCGACGAGCTCCGTGCGTCCGGCCCGTACGACGACGCATTCGACGTGGCCTGGACGACGTGTTCGGTCAATCTCGTATCCGGCGGGATCGCAGTGAACACTGTCCCCGAGGATTGCTCCATCACTTTCGAATTCAGGAGCATCAGCTCAGCTGGCGCCGCAGATTTGCTCGAACGCTTTGCCGCCGAGACGAATCGGATCGAGAACCTGATGCAGGAAGAAAACCCGTCAGCCTCCGTGACGATGCACGTGTCGGCCTCGGTCCCTCCCCTGGAGACGGATGCGAATGCTTCGGCGGCCGCACTGGTCGAACAATGGGGTGGTCGGGCATCGGACGAAAAGGTCGCGTACGCCACCGAGGCCGGGATGTTCGCGACTATCGGTATCCCCACTGTCGTGTGTGGGCCGGGAAGCATCACTCAGGCGCATGCACCTGACGAGTACGTGACACTTGACCAATTGGCACAGTGCGAGCAATTCGTTCGGAACGTCATCGCTCACGCCCGCGCCTGACCCACCCTGACCCCCTAAGGAAAACCATGTCCACGGCAACTACGCCAACCTCCGGAACAGTCACCCCGGAACGCCTGGCCGCTGCTCGCAAGGCGGTGATCAGCAGTTCGCTCGGCGCTGCGCTCGAATGGTTCGACGTCATCGTCTACGCATCATTCGCAGTGGTGATCGCCCATAATTTCTTTCCCGGCGGCGACAACACGCTCGGTTTGATACTGACGTTCGCGACGTTCGCGATCTCGTACGTCATCCGGCCGCTTGGCGGGATGGTTCTCGGTAGCTACGCCGATCGTCGCGGGCGCAAGAACGCCTTGACGTTGACGATGATGCTGATGATGATCGGCACGCTCATCATGGCCGTGGCGCCGACGACCTCGATGATCGGACCGTGGGCCGGCGTCGTCATCCTTGTCTCACGTCTCATTCAAGGATTCTCCGCCGGCGGTGAATTCGGTACTGCTACAACCTTCCTCGTGGAGACTGCGCCACACAAGAAGGCGTTCTACTCTTCCTGGCAAGTTGCCAGCCAGGGTGCCTCGGTTTTCCTGGCATCGCTGTTCGGATACGTGCTCAACACTCACCTTTCGCATGAAGCGCTCTACTCGTGGGGCTGGCGCGTTCCGTTCTTCTTCGGCATCATCGTCGGGCCGGTCGGACTCTACATCCGTGCCAAGCTTGACGAAACGGACGATTTCAAGACGAGCGTTCCGGAAAGGGCTCCGCTGAAGACGACGCTGACCAGGCATCTCGGCCGGGTGCTGACCGGTGCCGCAGTAGTGGGCGTCGCGACTATCTCGATCTACCTCATCTTGTACATGCCGACGTTTGCCGTGAAGAACCTCGGAGTTTCCGCCTCGGCCGGCTATCTCGGCGGCATCGTCGCCGGACTGGTCACCTTGATCACCGTGCCGTTGATCGGGCATCTTGCAGACCGGGTCGGACCGGCGAGAGTTATGACCTGGGCCGCCGTTGCGGCAATCGTCTTGGCCTGGCCGCTCTTCAAATTGATGGTCGATCACCCGTCGACTCTGACTCTCGTCCTGGTTGTTTCGGTCCTGGGTGTCATCATGGCGTTTGCCTTCGGTCCCTTGCCCGCCCTGATGAGTTCGCTGTTCCCGGCAGAGATCCGGGCTACCGGAATGTCATTGTCGTACAACCTCGGAGTGACTTTGCTAGGCGGAATCGCGCCGTTGGTCTTGACCTGGTTGATCAGTACAACAGGCTCGCTCGACGCCCCCAGTTACTACTACATGACGGTCGCAGTTCTTTCCCTCGGTGGGCTGTGGTCGGCAAGGACGCTTTTCAGCCAGAAGTGACGGCGGGGGAGCGCGGTCGGGATTACGCGACCGCGTCTCCCTCCGCCAGCGCGACAACGGTATCCGACCCGTGCCAGTCGGGGGCTTGGGTGCGGAGTAGAGCCGCCGGGGTCAGCGACGAGATTCGGCGGCATTCACGGGTCAAGTGGGCCTGATCGCTGAATCCGCAGTGGGCGGCGGATTCAGCGAGTCCCAGCGCGGGTCGACTGCGAGCGAGCGCCATGAAGCGCTGGAGGCGCAGGATCGAGCGCAGCGTTGCCGGGCCGTATCCGAAGGCGTCGTTGCATCGACGTTGGAGTTGGCGCGAAGTCAGTGCCGCCGCGTCGGCGAGAGAGCTGACATTCCACGAATGTTCGGACAGTGCGGTGCGAACGTGGTTGATCACCGGATCGTGACGGAAACTCGAACTTACCCAACTCCGAACAGCGCTTTCGAGGATGGAGACCTGTTCGTGGTCTTCGGAATTTTCCAAGCGGTTCAACAGTATTCGTTCCGTGCGTGCGTCGGTTACATCGCTGAGATCGGCGCGAGAATCCCGAAGCTCGGACGCCGAGGTTCGCAACATCGGCGATGCCGATCCAGGGCGGAATCGAACACCCACGGAGCGTGTTCCGGGCGGAAGAGTGAATGACCATGCAGCGGTTTCGGGGCCACAGACGCGTATGCCGACGCCGCGTATCCACAGCACGTCCATGCAAGCATCGGGCACGAGGAGGTGTTCTCCTTCTGCGCACGCCGTCCAGCCACACACCAGGATGTCGGAGAGATCCGGGGCGACCGATTGTGGTGTGTACCAACCCATGACAAGAGCTTATCGAGCGGCACCGACACGAAGGCGACTTCAGTCGACCGGGCCGAAGCGGTATCCGAATCCCCTGATGGTTTTGATGTACTTCGGTTTCGCGGGATCGGATTCGAGTTTGGACCTCAGGCTGAGAATGGTTGCGTCGACCACACGCGTCCTTTCGTGGTCGGAACCCCACACGTTTCGGATCAGGTGATCACGTGAGTACACGCGCCCAGGCTCGGTCGACAGCTCCAGGAGCACCCGCCATTCGGTCCGGCTGAGGACCAGCAGCTTTCCGCCCATCGTCGCCGTCATCGCACGTCGATCGAGGAGCAGGTCACCGTGACGTTGGTGTTTGCCGGGGGCGGGATGTGCGGTTTCACGAAGGATTGCGGTGACCCGAAGATCGAGCGCGTGAGAATCGATCGGGTTCAGCACAAAGTCCGAGACAGTGCGATGTGGTGCTTCGTCGATGTCCTCGTAGGTATCCACCAGCATCATGATCGGCATCGAACTGCGCAAGCGGATCTGCCGTGCGATCTCGTAGCCGTCGATGTCCGGCAGAAGGAGATCGATCACGGCGATATCGAAACTGTCGGTGTCCAGGTCGTCGAGTAGTCGACGCCCGGTGCGGACGAGCTGTATCTGGTGCCCGAAATGTATTAATTCGGTACCAAGCGTCTGGACAAGCTCCGAACGATCGGTAGCTGCAAGTATCAAGCTCACGTGAAATCCTCCCCCCGAAGGTGTTACTAGTCGTAACAGCTTGCATTGTGGCAGATCATCGACCGCGGGACCAGACATAGGGCGGCCGATCGGAAGTCGAGGGGACCGGGGGCGTTCGTCGCTAGACTTCTTTCATGGGCACTCTGTTCGCGTTGACGCTGCCAGGCTTGCTCGTGCTGCTGGTCCTGTTCGCTTTCGCCGAGACTCTCTGGAACCGGCTCACCGGCGGCCGGGCACTGCCGTGGACTCGGGGACGTACGACTCGTCCGGTCTCGGCCGCGGGCTTCGAAGAGGTTGCTGCCCTGTTTCAGGGGTCCAAGCATCATGAATTCGAACAGCGTCAGAGCGCATTGATGCATCGTGAGGACGGAACGGACGGTGACCCGCCGTGGGTGTCTGTCGATCCGGAAGCTAACAAGGTCGTTCTCCGTCGACGGAGTTGACAGTCGGGTTCAGGCCCAGTGGCTGGGGCGGGTCAGTGAATCGGGCAGCGTGGTAGCCGAATCGCCGATCGCCGCGTTGATCTGGAACTGCGTGAGAAAGATACTGCCGCGGAGTTTTGCGCCGCGAATGTCGGTGCCGCGCAAGTCTGCACCGATCAGATCGGCTCGATCGAGTTCGCAGTCGCGTAGGTCTGCACCGATCAGGTAACTCCCGCGAAAGTTGGCCCCACGTAGATCGGAACCACGAAATTTGGCGCCGATGAGGTCTGCGCCGCGGTGGTCGAGTTTTCGACCCTTCTTGGTTGAGATCGGTGAGCGCACAAGGTTACTCGTCTGCAAGAGCAGTGTGTTGACTGCCGCTCGGTGTGCTGAGACGTCGACGGTTTGAATCTGCGAAGGTGTGCCGTTGGTCAGGCTTTCCGTCTCTGCGAGTGCAGCGTCGAGTTCCTTTCGTATCGAGTGGGTTTGCTTCAGCGAGCGGGCCTCGGCGAGATACCAGAGCAGTTCGTGCAACTGGCGTATGACAGGGAAGGTTTCGAACATGTCTGACGCGGTCTCCGGGGCATCACGCCAGCTGACGCCGTCGTAGGTCTGCTGTGAAACCTTCTGTCCCGCACCGAAACAGTCGTAGACGGTGCAACCGGTGAAGCCCTTCTTTCGCAATCCGGTGTGAATGCCGCAACGGAAATCCTGCTGCAGGTTCTTGCAGGGGTCGCCGGCATTCTTGTTGGTCGCGAAGTCGGAGGACTTGGAAAAGGGGAGTGCGACGCAGCACAGACCGAAGCAACTGCTGCAATCTGCGAGCAGATTGGTCTGGCCGGCAATCACGCGTACTCCCGATGGTTGGGTTGGACGGAAAGTCTGTCCTCGGGTTTGTGAGTCTGTCAAACGAAATTGCGTGGTTCGGCAGCAAGAAGTCCAGCGGCTCCGAGGTCGTATCCCGCGCAAATTGCGGGGTACCAATCCGGCAGACGTGATTCTGGACCACGCTCGTGAAGTAGGTCGAAAATCGGGTGGACGGCCCAGCTCGCTGCAACCAATCGCCGTGCGGTACCCGGCGGCAGAACCAGTGCGCCGACGAAGACCACAAATGTTGCGGCCACTGCACTCCATTCGCGAGTGGGAATGGAGACGTCGGCCATGCGTCCCTGCCGAGCTTGTCCCTGCCGAGCCACGGGATAAACGGCCGCGGCGATCACGAGGCCGGCGGCGTAGGCAGGTGTTCGGCAGTGAGACATCCACTTTTTCACGGGGGCATCGACAAGTGCGCTCAGTATCAGACCGGTACCTGCTGCGATGACCCGGCCCGTTGTCGAGGGAGGCATTCGTCGACAGTATCGCTGCTCGGCGATGCTTCGTGGCAAAGAAAAAGTCCCCGACCAAGACTGGTCGGGGACTTCCCTGGCGGAGGATAGGGGATTTGAACCCCTGAGGGCGTTAACCCAACCCGCGTTCCAGGCGAGCGCCATAGGCCACTAGGCGAATCCTCCGTGGAGCAGCATACCCAATTGCGGGCGCGAAGCGTTAAACGGCTACCTGACCTGCGAAGAACCGGTGGAACTCGATGTTTGCATCTCGGCCCCGGTAGGTGGTGTGCAGCGGCCGGCGAAAGCCGTCTACACTGTTCATTGGATCCCGCGCGGCGCGCATCCTGTGAACTCCCCCAGGGCCGGAAGGCAGCAAGGGTCAACGGGCTCTGCCGGGTGCGCGGGGTCCTCTATTTTTTTCACATACCCGACCCCGCCTCGTCGGTGAAAGGCCGCTCCGGATGCCTATCCAAACCCAGATCGGGTTGATGAGCCATGAAGAACTCACCTCCGAGCATGAGAGCCAGAGCGCGAAGTACACGCAGCTCCAGGCGCAGAAGCTCGCACTCGATCTGACCCGCGGTAAGCCTTCCCCGGAACAACTCGACCTTTCCGCAGAGCTGCTGACGCTGCCCGGCGACGGTGATTTCCGTGACGGAAGCGGCACCGACTGCCGTAACTACGGCGGACTCACCGGTCTGCCGGAACTGCGCGCCATCTTCGGTGAGCTGCTGGGTATCCCCGTTGCGAACCTTCTCGCCGGAAACAACGCGAGCCTCGAGATCATGCACGACAACGTCGTGTTCTCACTGCTGCACGGCACTCCGGATTCGGCCCGGCCGTGGGCACAGGAAGAGAAGATCAAGTTTCTCTGCCCCGCACCGGGCTACGACCGCCACTTCGCGATCACCGAGTCCCTCGGCATCGAGATGATCGCGGTGCCGATGAACCACGACGGCCCGGATGTCGTCAAGATCGCCGAACTTGTTGCGTCAGATCCGCAGATCAAGGGCATGTGGGCGGTTCCGGTTTACGCGAACCCCACGGGTGCCGTGTACTCCGAAGAAATTGTCCGTACGCTCGCGTCGATGCCGACGGCCGCGCCCGACTTCCGCCTGTACTGGGACAACGCGTACGCCGTACATCCGCTTGTCGGCGAGACTGCGCCTTCCTACGACATTCTCTCGATGGCAGCGGAGGCCGGACACCCCAACCGTCCGCTCGTGTTCGCGTCGACGTCCAAGATCACTTTCGCCGGCGCTGGTGTGAGCTTCTTCGGTAGCTCGGCGGAAAACCTTGCCTGGTACCAGAAGTTCCTGGGCAAGAAGAGCATCGGACCGGACAAGGTCAATCAGCTTCGCCACCTGCGTTTCTTCGGCAATGCCGACGGCGTTCGTGCGCACATGGAGAAGCACCGCGCGTTCCTCGCGCCCAAGTTCGAGCTCGTACTGCGGATCCTCGAGGATCGTCTCGGTGCATCGAAGGTCGCGTCCTGGACGGAGCCGAAGGGCGGATACTTCATCAGCCTCGACGTGGTCGACGGCACGGCCAAGCGCGTCATCGAACTGGCGAAGAACGCGGGTATCGCGCTCACCGCTGCCGGATCGGCTTTCCCGTACAGCACGGATCCGGACGACCGGAACATCCGGTTGGCCCCGAGCTTCCCGTCCACGGCTGAACTCGAAGTTGCCATGGACGGCGTGGCGACGTGTGTCCTGCTCGCAGCCACCGAATCGCGTCTCTCCGAGATCTGAGTTCTCGAAGCGGCGTGCCCGGTCGGTACTTTTCGGTCTCGTCTTGTACCGTTCGGAGCATCAATTCCCGACATTGGGTGTAAATCCCGGAGGTTGTAGTGACGGGCGCGATCAACGCTTCGGATGATTCGAGCTTGGACGCCGAATCTAAGTATTCGGAATCGGTTGTACCGGTAGCGGTCGTGCCGACCGAGGTTCCGCAGCGGCGTCTCCGCGTCGGTGTCTTGGGCTTCGTCGTTCTGTCCGTACTCGCAATCGCGTCGGTCCTGATGGTCCTGTACGGCGTTCCGATGGATGCAAACTATTGGGGAATCTTCCACAACTTCCTCGATCTCGACGTTTACCGCCACGGTGGGAGTTTCGTCGTGCAGAGACTTCCGCTGTACGACGGTCCGGTCCTGCAGGGAATGATGTTCACGTACACACCGTTTGCAGGAATCCTGTTCACGGTGTGGGCCGTGCTTACGTTTCAACAGGCGATTGTCGTGTGGTCGGCTCTCAATGTTGTAGCGCTTTTCGCGGTGGTCGTGTTGTGCTGGAAGTATCTCGGCTATCGGCTCGACGTGAAGGCATACGTCGTGAGCGCGCTGGCGACCACGATTTTTCTGTTCATGGAACCGGTACGTACGACGTTCTGGCTTGGGCAGATCAACATCTTCCTGCTGCTCTTGATTGTGTGGGACCTCGGGCGGGACGAGAAGAGTCGCCTTCGGGGAATCGGAGCCGGCATTGCCGCGGGTGTGAAGCTGACTCCGGCCTTCTTCTGGGTATACCTGTTCATCACGCGCCAATGGCGCGCGCTGGTGACTGCAGTCGTGACGTTTGCAGCGACCGTCGCCCTCGGCTTCATCGTCATGTACCACGATGCGTACACGTACTGGACCGGCACTCTTGTCGACAGCGAACGCGTCGGACCGACGGACGCTCCGAGCAACCAGTCCGTGTCCGGTCTGATCGCTCAACTAACCCACACACCGACTCCGTCACGACTGTTGGTTCTCGCGTGCAGTGCAGTCGCCGCGTGCCTCGGGCTGGGGGCAGCGTGGGTCGCTCACCGCCATGGTCAGAAATTGCTGGGGCTTACCATGACTGGGTTGACCGCGACCACTGTCTCGCCGTTCTCGTGGGGTCATCACTGGGTGTGGTTCGTCCCGCTGGTCGTCCTCGCCGCGCACTACGCGATGGTGTCGAAGAAGCGCTGGGCGTGGGTGGCGCCGTTCGTTTTCCTGCTCCCGGTCTTGAACTGGTCCCACACCTGGTGGGTGCCTGCAGACATTCCGGGCACGGATCGCTTTGTCGGCATGGGCTTGTTCATGTTCGTGCCGCCCGAGTATCTGCGGATTCCGACCGTCGGCGTCTACCTCTGGGTCTTCACGCTTGCCGCGGTCTCGACGTTGGTTCTGTTCGGCTGGAAGAAGTGGAAGATTCCGGCCCCGGATGCGTCGGCGCCGGTCACAACTGCCGCCTGACGTGGCAGTATCGGACTCATGGCACTTCAACTGAACCTTGTCGGTGACCCCGAAGCTGATGCTCTCCTCGCCGAGGACCCGTTGGCGTTGTTGATCGGAATGCTTCTCGATCAACAGGTTCCGATGGAAACGGCCTTCCTCGGTCCGAAGAAGCTGGCGGATCGGCTCAGCGGTATCGACGTCAGGCGTATCGCCGACATGGACACCGACGAGTTCATCGCCGTCTGTGCCGAGCCTCCGGCTGTGCACCGATTCCCCAAGTCGATGGGCGAGCGTATCCAGCTCATGTGCCAGTTCATCGTCGAGAACTACGACGGCGACACCGCGGCGATCTGGACTTCGGGAAATCCCGACGGCAAGGAAGTACTGAAGCGGCTCAAAGCCCTACCCGGTTACGGGGATCAGAAAGCCCGGATCTTCCTGGCGTTGCTCGGAAAACAGATCGGCGTCGAGCCGAAAGGTTGGCGCCAAGCGGCCGGCGACTACGGGCTCGAAGGTTCGAGGCGCTCGATTGCAGACGTGGTCGACGAACAGTCTTTGCTCGAGGTCCGCGAGTTCAAGAAGGCCGCAAAGGCAGCAGCGAAGGCCGACAAGAAGTAAGCCGCTTTCAGGACTTCCGGGACCCGCTCGCACGCACTACTTTCATCAGGTCGCCTGCGGGGCCCTCGAGCTGACGCGGCGGGCGCCACACTGCGCGCAGGGATCGGTCGAGTTCCAAGCCTTCGACGGCTACGACCCGAAGTTCTCCCTGCTTCACCTGGTCCTCGACGGCCAGCGTGCTCAGTACCGCCGGGCCGACGCCACCGAGCACGCTGGTTCGAATCGCGGCCGAACTACCCAGTTCCAACAACGGTGCACCGCGCTCGTATTCGTGTAACGCCAGGTCGAGAGTCGTTCTGGTTCCCGATCCGGGCTCGCGCACCAGCAGCGGCGTCGCTGCCAGTTCGGCGACGGTCAGCGGCTTTCGTCGACGCGCCCATGGATGATCCGGATGAACGACCACGACCAGCGAGTCACGCGCGACGGTGACGCTGGACAGGCTCTTCGGAACGGTCGGTGACTCGACGAATCCGAGGTTGCACATTCCCACCTCGACAGCCTCGAGGACGCGGGTCGAGTTGTAGACCTGAAGGTGGACGGTGACACCAGGATGTAGTGACCGAAAGATACCGAGCCAGGCCGGAATCAGATGTTCGGCGACGGTCATGCTGGCACACACGGTCAATTCCGCGGATCGTTCGGTCCGCATCCCTTCGGCGACGTCGAGAAGCTGCCTCGAGTTGGCGAGGACGCGGCGCGCCCAGTGGACGATGACGGTCCCCTGCGGAGTCAAAGTCGCCCCCGTCGACCTTCGGTGTATGAGGGGCATCCCGAGCTGCCGCTCGAGGGCTTTGACGGCGCGGCTGGCATTCGGCTGCGCAATGTTTGCTGAACGGCTTGCCGCACTGAGACTTCCGTGATCATCGATGCCGATGAGTAGCTCGAGAGTGGTGAGGCCGGGCCACCGTCTGGTCATGCAAACAGGCTATACCGAACTTCACGTTCATATCGATTTGATATGCCGTGATGGTAGAAATCGCCCTACCGGAGCGATGGTGGCTCAAGGACGCTGGATGAGTGAACCGTGATGTGAAGTCCGTGGCCGAGAAACCCGCAGTCGCCCCTTCGTCAGAAGTACGACGGTGGTCCAGTGTGGCTGCATTGGTGCCCGGAGTTGCGTTGTGCGCCTTGGGGGCCACGGTCGCGCTGATAGCCGGTCGGTTCACCTCCGCCGTGAGTCCGTTGCTGATTGCGATCGTGGCGGGTGCGGTGTTGGCGAATACCGTCTCTTTGCCGGCGAAATTCCAACCTGGCCTGGCATTCTCGGCGAAACGGCTACTTCGGGTGGGTATCGCTCTGCTCGGGCTGCAATTGATGTTCTCCGACATCGTCGGTTTGGGCTGGGGAGTGATCGCCGTTGTGGTGGCGATTGTGTTCCTCGGTATCGCCGGGACCATGTATGCCGGAAAACTTCTCGGATTGAGTTGGTCGCAGAGAATTCTGATTGCCTGCGGCTTCTCGATCTGTGGCGCTGCCGCCGTGGCTGCTGCGGACGGTGTGGTGAATGCGCGAGAGGAAGAGTTGCTCACCGCTGTTGCGTTGGTGGTGATCTTCGGAACTCTGATGATTCCGACAATCCCACTGTTGGCCAACGCTTTCGGTATGAACGAGGTCGGTGCAGGCATGTGGGCCGGTGGGTCGATCCACGAAGTGGCGCAAGTGGTGGCTGCCGGCAGCGCTCTCGGCGCCACCGCGTTGGGTGTCGCGACCGTGGTGAAACTTGCGCGCGTGTTGATGTTGGCGCCGGTCATGGCGTTTCTGAGTATCCGGCAACGCAGGATGGTCGACAGCACTGCCGCCAAGCGTCCCCCGCTGATTCCGTTGTTCGTCGTGGCATTCATCGGCTGCATGGGCTTGCGCTCCACGGGCATCTTGCCGGATGAGCTTCTGGGGCTGGCGAAGACGGTGCAGACGGCGCTGTTGGCGGCCGCGATGTTCGCACTCGGGCTGGGGGTGCGGTTGAGCGTCATTCGTGGAGTTGGCGCCCGGCCATTCGTGCTGGCCGCGATTTCCACTGTGTGGGTGGCAACGATCGCCTACGTCGGAGTCGTGCTGGTCAGCTGATCGAGCGCTGAGTCCGCCACGCGCTCGGGCTCATCGAGAACTGAGTGCGAAACCAGCGCGAGAAACTACCCTGCGTCGAAAACCCGAGGTGCACAGCCACTTCGGTCAACGAATAGCGAGGGTTGGAGACAAATCGTTCCGCGAGGGAGCTTCGAACCGAATTGAGAACGGCCGTGAACGTATCTCCGGATTCGGCGAGATGACGGTGCAGTGTCCGCCGGTCGAATCCGAGACTGCGTGCCACCTGCTCGACAGAGCAGCGGCCGGTCGGAAGCAGAACTTCGATCAATTCCTTGGTGCGGCTGAGGGTATCGGAGGTTTCCGAGGCGGGAAGCGAGTCGAGGAACTGGCGAGCGTACGGCCGGAGTAACTCGTCGGAAAGTTGGTTAGCCGCATCCAGGTCGGCGGCGAAGAAAACGATACCGGTGAACTCGTGATCGAATTCCACCGTCTCGCCGAGGATTCGCCGATGCGTGCTCGTGTCTTTCGGGGCATTGTGCGTGAATCCCACGCTGACCGGTTGCCATCGAGAACCCAGGAAACTCCGCAGGATCTGCAGTGTCGCGCCGACTGCGAGTTCGACGCTCTGTCTGGTGTCGACCGGTTCGCCGACCTCGAGCGAGATTCGCAGAGTGGCGAGTCCGTTGACCTCGTTCAATCGAATACGTAATGACTCGTTGTACGTGTGCTCGTATCGCATCAATACGTCGAGTGCGCTCCTGACGTCTGGTTCTTCCCTGATGACCAAGCTGAGGGGGCCGAGATTGGACAGTCGACGCAGGCCGGCGAGTAGAAGCCCGAAGTCTTCGTGTCCGGACTCCGCTGCCGATCGCTCCAGGAGCGATGCGATGGAGGCGGCCGGTACCCATTGGTCGGGGTTCGCCAGGCTTGCCGGGCTCAGGCCGACACTTCTCATGAGGGCCACAGCGTCCACGTCCACTGTTCGGCACAGGTCGACGTATCGGTTCAGTGACGCGTAGCGGGCGAGTGGCTTCATAGGTCCCCCTTTACTCGATGTCCCGAAATGTTGTGTTGTGTGTCTCGTCAAGTTAAGCATGTGAGCCGGATCTCACATAGTTTTGTTCACATCAGTTCGGCACGACCACGAAGCCGAGCACCGACTTCTGGAAGTTGTTGCGTACGAATACAGCTCGACCGTAATCGAGTCGAGCCCGCCCACAGAATTGGAGAGCATTGATGGCAAACGCCATTCGGTTCCACGAGATCGGCACACCGTCCGTCATGCGTTGGGAAGAGATCGAGGTAGGACGACCGGGCGCCGGAGAGGTTCGGGTTCGTCATGAAGCGGTGGGGTTGAACTTCGCCGACACCTACTTTCGAAGTGGCCTCTATCCTGCGCAATTGCCTGCCGGGATGGGCGTCGAGGGCGCGGGTGTGGTCGAAGAGATCGGCGAGGGAGTAGTCGATTTTGCAGTGGGGGACCGTGTGACCTACACCGGCAGTCCGCTGGGTGCGTACGCCACCGAGCGGATCATGGCGTCGTCCGACCTGATCGCGCTACCCGACGGCATCGCCTTCGACACCGCGGCCGCCATGACCATGCGAGGACTGACTGCCGCCTACCTTCTGCGTCGCATCTACCCGTTGAAAGCGGGAGACACCGTGTTGCTACATGCTGCGGCGGGCGGGGTTGGACTGATCTTCACCCAGTGGGCAAAACTGTTGGGAATCAAAGTGATCGGAACGGTGTCGAGCGACGAGAAGGCGAGCGTTGCCCGAGCTCACGGGTGCGATGAAGTCGTCATCTACACCCGCGAGGACGTCGTCGCGCGTGTCAAGGAGATCACCGGGGGCGTCGGCGTGCCGGTTGTCTACGACAGTATCGGGCAATCCACGTTCGACATCTCTCTCGATTGCCTTGCCAGGCGGGGGCTGCTGGTGTGCTTCGGAACGGCGTCCGGACCGACTCCGCCGATTCAGGCAATGCAGTTGGCAGTCAAGGGATCACTCTTCCTCACACGTCCGGCTCTCGCCGATTACATCGCGGATCCCGAAGAACGTGCCGAACTGGCGGGCGAACTGTTCTCACACGTCGAGTCCGGGCGAATCAAGATCGAGATCAACCAGCGATACCCCCTCGAAGATGCGGTGCGTGCGCACCACGACATGGAGTCCGGTCGCAGTATCGGTTCCTCCGTCTTCTCCGTCTGAACCGAAACAGCACTTCCCAGAGGAATTGTCATGACCAACACCGCAACGCTCACAGAAAACCTTCCCTCGTCGAGGAATACGATCCGCGTCGAGAAATTGACCTGTTCGATCGGGGCAGAGTTGTCCGGGGTGGATCTCGGCGAGGTCGCGCGAGATGATGCACTCTTCGCCGAAATCAAGGCATTGTTGCTCGAACACAAGGTTCTGTTCTTTCGCGACCAGACCTTCTCCAAAGCCGAGCACGTAGAACTTGCCCAGCGATTCGGTGAACTCGAGGATCATCCGGCTCTGGGCAGCGACCCCGACCACCCGGGCCTCGTCCGCATCTACAAGGATCTGGACAGCCCGCCGGAGCATTTCGAGAATGCATATCACTGCGACGCCACCTGGCGCGTTAACCCTCCCATGGGATGTGTATTGCGTTGTGTGGAAACACCTCCTGTCGGCGGCGACACGATTTGGGTGAACATGGCACTCGCCTACGAGAATCTGCCGGCGCGGGTCAAGGAGCAGATCAAGGATCTGCGTGCCAGGCACAGTATCGAGTCGACCTTCGGCGCTCGGATGCCGATCGAACAGCGGCACCAGCTGAAGGAACGCTTTCCCGACGCCGAACATCCCGTGGTACGAACACATCCGGAGACCGGCGAGAAGATTCTCTTCGTCAATTCGTTCGCCACACACCTCGTGAACTATCACACGCCCGAGAACGTCCGCTATGGAATCGATTACGCCCCCGGCGCCGGGAATCTGCTCACTTACCTGGCGAGCCAGGCTCAGATTCCCGAGTACCAGGTTCGGTGGCGTTGGACCGAAAACAGCGTCGCGATCTGGGACAACCGTTCGACACAGCATTACGCGGTGCAGGACTACTGGCCCGCGGTTCGAAAGATGGAGCGCGCCGGAATCATCGGCGACGCACCGTTCTGATCTCTCTTCCCAGCCCCGAAGATAAATTCATTCACTCGATCGGAGTCACGCTATGCATTTCCACGACGATTCACTGTTCCCCGAAACCCAGGACAAGCTTGTCATCACCGTTGCTCCCTACGGACCGGAGTGGGAGCCGGACGATTTTGCAGAAGACCTCCCTCTGTCGATGGACGAGCACGTCCAGCAAGCCGTCGACTGTTTCAACGCCGGTGCCACAGTTCTCCACATCCACGTGCGTGAACTCGACGGCAAGGGCTCGAAGCGTCTGTCGAAGTTCAACGAGCTTCTCGGTCGCTTGCGTGAGGCCGTTCCCGAGATGATTCTGCAGGTCGGCGGGTCGATTTCGTTTGCCCCGGAGGGGGAAGGTGCCGATGCGAAGTGGTTGTCCGACGACGTGCGTCACATGCTGGCGGAATTGGAGCCGGCTCCCGATCAGGTGACGATCGCGATCAATACCAGCCAGATGAACATCATGGAACTGATGACCGACGACGACATCGCGGGTACGTCGATGCAGCGTCCGGAATTGGCCGATACGTATCGGGAAATGACTGTGCCCGCTGGTCCGGAGTGGGTGGCAGAGCACCTGCGCCGGTTGCAGGCCGCCGGAATCCAGCCGCATTTCCAGTTGTCCAGTATTCCGCAGCTCGAAACGGTGGAGCGGTTGATCCGACGCGGCATCTACACGGGTCCGGTCAACCTCACGTGGGTCGCAATCGGCGGCGGCTTCGACGGACCCAACCCGTACAACATGATGAACTTCGTCCAGCGTGTTCCCGACGGTGCGTGCCTGACGCTGGAAACGCTGATGCGTAGCGTCCTGCCGGTGAACACGATGGCCATCGCGATGGGCTTGCACGCTCGCTGCGGCAACGAGGACACCATCTGGGGCCGCAAGGGCGAGAAGATGACGTCGGTGCAGCAGATCGAGCAGTTGGTGCGCATTGCAGGCGAATTGGGCCGCGAGGTGGCTACCGCGAAGGAAGCTCGGGACATCTACCGGATCGGTGAGACGTATGCCGACACCGACGAGACGTTGGCGAAGCTGGGTTACGCGCCCAACCGCCGGATCGGCCAGCTGGGATTCACGCAGCACGCCTGAGTTCGCACCCTCTCGTACAACAGTTCCGGGGGTACGAACCGCGACGGTTCGTACCCCCGAATCCCCCCGTCTACCTCGAGTACTTCCTAGGAGAGTCATGGGACTGCAAGCTCCCGCCACGCCACGTGTGGACACCGCGCTCGGAATCGGCGGACGACGAAAGTTATACCCGTGGATCGTTTTCGCCCTGGCTTTCGGTCTTCTGCTCTCGGACTACATGTCGAGGCAGGTGCTCAGTGCAGTCTTCCCGATCCTGAAAGCGGACTGGGATCTCTCCGATTCGCACCTCGCCTCCCTGAGCAGCGTGGTGGCATTGATGGTCGGGCTGTTGACGTTCCCGTTGTCGCTGCTCGCGGACCGCTGGGGCCGCGTCAAGAGCTTGATCTTGATGGCGGTGTTGTGGAGTGTCGCGACGTTGCTGTGCGCAATCGCTCAGACCTACGAACAGATGTTGGGCGCCCGGTTCCTGGTCGGTGTCGGTGAAGCGGCGTACGGCAGCGTGGGTATCGCCGTGGTCCTCAGTGTGTTTGCGCCCCGCGTGCACGCAGCTCTTGCAGGTGCCTTCATGGCCGGTGGATCGTTCGGTTCGGTCATCGGTGTGGCAATCGGTGGGTTCATCGCAGTCCAGTTCAGTTGGCGGTGGTCTTTTGCCGCCATGGCGATCTTCGGTCTGATTCTGGTCGCGCTCTTCCGTGCCCTCGTCACCGAGAAGAAGCTCACCGCTTACGCCGTCGAGGCCGCGCCGGATGCCGCCGGGGAAGCGGTGAGACACGACGGTTTTCGTGCGCCGGTGTCCTCGCTGTTCACCAATCCAGCCGTATTATTCGCCTACATCGGTGGTGGTCTCCAGATGTTCACCGCCGCTGTACTTCTGGCGTGGTTGCCGAGCTTCTTCAATCGTTACTACGATTTGGCCCCGGACAAGGCCGGCGTCACGGCTTCCGTGTTCGTCCTTCTGGTCGGAAGCGGGATGGTGGTCTGCGGTTTCATCACAGATAGATTCAGCCGCGACGATTCGGCGCGAAAATGGACCACCGCCATTGTCTACTGCGCCATCTCGTTGGTGACGCTGAGCATCGGGCTCCGGTTGGGCACGGGGACAGCACAACTCGTGTTGCTCGGTATCGGTGCATTCTTCTCCGCCGGTTCGTCGGGGCCGACGGCAGCGATGGTCGCGAACCTTACCCATCACTCGATTCGAGCGTCGGCCATGGGAACGCTCACCGTCGCCAACAACCTTCTCGGGCTGGCGCTCGGTCCCTTCGTTGTCGGCATCCTCGCCGATCACCTGGGTCTTCTCGGTGCTCTACAGCTTTCGCCCTTCGTCTATGTCGTCGCGGCCCTCGCGTTGGTAGCCGGCAAGCGTGCCTATCCCGCCGGGATGAGGCGGCTGGCGACGTTGCAGAATCGGCCCGAGATCCCCGGCGCCACTGAAGTAACAGACGTTCGGAGCTCATGATGAATGAATCAACTACGGTAGTAATGGTTCCCGGTCTGCGGGATCATGTCGAAGATCATTGGCAGACTCACCTCGCGCGCAGGCTCGACAACGTTCTGACGGTTCCTCCCCTCGAGACCGACAAGCTCAGCCGCGATGCGCGGGTTGCGGCATTGAACGAGGTGCTGACAAG
Organism: Rhodococcus sp. FH8; assembly: GCF_019266085.1. Lineage (NCBI taxonomy): Bacteria > Bacillati > Actinomycetota > Actinomycetes > Mycobacteriales > Nocardiaceae > Rhodococcus > Rhodococcus sp. FH8. Next base: position 347,596 of record NZ_LPNQ01000077.1, read on the forward strand.
TGTCTGCGGGCCGGTGGTCCTGGTCGGGCACAGCGCCGGAGTCATGACAGTTGCTCACTGGGCGAGGGCGCATCATCGAGAGGTTGCGGGCGCACTTCTGGTCACGCCGGCGGATCTCGAACTTCCGCTGCCCGAGTCTTATCCGTCTCTCGAAGATCTCGACCGACACGGGTGGCTACCGATACCGCGTCAGCGTCTGCCGTTTCCGAGCACGGTCGCGGCGAGTCGGAACGATCCGCTGGCCGGGTATCGCCGAGTTGTGGGTTTGGCTGAAGGATGGGGGAGTCGGTTGCTGGATCTGGGCGAGGTCGGACACCTCAATCCGGCGTCCGGATACGGGTATTGGCCGCGGGCGGAATCGTTGGTGTTGGAACTGCTCGAGTCGGTGTCGCACGCCGCCTCGTCTCATGCCACGGATTCCGAGGCGCAGGAGGAACACAGTCGTGCTTGATCTTGCTGCTCTGCTGGAAGATTCGGCCCGGCGATACCCGGAACGGGATGCGCTGGTTCTCGGGGAAGCGAGGCTGACGTATGCGCAGTTCGACGCCTATGCGAATCGCATCGCCCATCTGCTCGTCTCGCGGGGTGTCGAGCCAGGTGACAAGGTGGCGTTGTCCTGCCCGAACGTTCTCGAGTTCCCGATCGTCTACTACGGCATTCTCAAGGCCGGCGGCGTCGTCGTTCCTCTGAACATTCTGCTCAAGGGGCGCGAAATCGCCTATCACCTGGCTGATTCGGAAGCAAAGCTGTACTTCTGTTTCGAGGGAAGTCCCGAATTGCCGATCGCTGAGTACGCCATCGCCGGGTTCGAGCAGAGCGAGACCTGTTCGGCCCTGATCGTGATCAGCGCCGAGTCGGGTGCACCGTCGTCGATCCTCGGAGTCGAGACTCTAGGCGAAGCACTGGCATCCGTGTCCGGCACGGAAACGCCTGCAGTCGCGGTTGTTCGTGAACCGACGGACACCGCGGTCATTCTCTACACCAGCGGCACTACCGGAAAGCCCAAGGGCGCCGAACTCACTCACTGCAACATGGTCTTGAATGCACTGTCGACCAACCGGTTGTTCGAGAGCGTTCCGTCCATGCATGAGCGTTATCTCCTGACTTTGCCGTTGTTCCACTCGTTCGGCCAGACAGTGACCATGAATGCGGGAATCTGCGTCGGTGCCACTTTGGTGTTGATGCCGCGCTTCGATGCGACCGCGGCACTCGAGATCATGGAACGCGAAAAGATCTCGGTCTTCGCGGGCGTCCCGACCATGTATTGGGGACTGCTCGGCGTGCTGGACGAGGTAGTGAAATCCGGGGTGGATATCGAGACCGTTGCACAGAACATGCGGTGCGCGATCTCCGGTGGCGCAGCGCTTCCCGTGGAAATATTGACACAGTTCAGGGAACGCTTCGGTGTTCAGATCCTCGAAGGGTACGGGTTGTCCGAGACCTCTCCGCTGGCCTTGTTCAGTGACCCGGAGAGCGACCCCCGGCCCGGTTCGATCGGCGTGCCGATCTGGGGCGTCGAAGCGCGGCTTGTCGACGACTCTTGGCACACGATCGCCGGCCCCGATGAAGTGGGAGAGTTGGCCATTCGCGGGCACAACGTCATGAAGGGCTATTTCAACCGACCCGAGGCGACGGCGGAAGTCATGCGCGACGGATGGTTTCGCACCGGGGATTTGGCACGGGTCGATACCGACGGAAATTACTACATCGTCGATCGCGCGAAGGACATGATCGTGCGGGGCGGATTCAACGTCTACCCACGCGAAATCGAAGAGGTTCTGCTCACTCACCCAGCCGTCTCACTCGTCGCCGTCGTCGGGGTGCCGGACTCGAGCCTCGGCGAAGAAGTTGTCGCGTTCGTGATCCGAGAGCCGAGTGAAGAGATCTCCGAATCGGATCTCGTGGAATGGACGCGGGAACAGATGGCCGCCTACAAATATCCGCGTCGCATCGAGTTCGTGCCGTCGCTGCCGATGACGGCAACCGGAAAGATTCTCAAACGTGAACTGAATCAAGCATTTTCGATGGCCTGAGGAGATCGATGACTGACGTTCGAGCAAGTGAAGCTTTTCCCGTGACCCAGGCCATGAAGGATTCGGGTGGCTGGAATCCGTTGTGGGACGGACTTTCGGAGCTGGATCCCGAGTGGACCGAGCTGTACATGAAGACAGCGATGCAGCCCTGGAACAGCGGGGTGCTGTCACCTCAGGTGATCCAGTTGCTGTGCATAGCCGTCGATGCGGCGAGCACACACATGTACGCACCCGGCGTACGACGCCATATTCGCGCCGCGCTCGACATGGGAGTGACCCCGAAGGAGATTCTCGAGGTGCTGAAACTGACCACCGTCGTCGGGATTCATTCCTGCAATGTCGGCGTTCCGATCCTGATGGAGGAAATCGCGAACCGGTGAGGGCGGTCAGTCCCGCTCGCGGTTCTCCCGTTCCTCCCGCTGACGCTGGAGGAACAGGCTCGGGTTCTGTCCGCCGATCGGACCGTGGCCGAGGACTCCGTGCTCGTAGGCCGACTCCGCGTGCAGGGCAACGTCGATTCCGCGGGCCTCGTCTTCACGCGAAATGCGGAAGCCGAAGGTCTTGTCGATGAGCTTTCCGAGACCGTAGGTCACACCGAAGGCATAGAGCGCGACCACGACGACGCCGACGAACTGCTTGCCCAACTGCGCGAATCCACCGCCGAAGTACAAACCTTCCGGACCGCCTGTCATCACGGCCGTCGCGAGGAGTCCGATCAACAACGAGCCGACGATTCCGCCGACGAGGTGCACGCCGACGACGTCGAGGGAGTCGTCGTAGCCGAGCTTGTGCTTCCATCCCACGGCGTACGAGCAGACGATGCCGGCGATCAGACCGATGACGAGCGCACCGAACATGTTCACCGTTCCGCACGACGGGGTGATCGCGACCAGACCGGCGACGACGCCCGAAGCTGCGCCGAACGTCGTGGGGTGTCCGTCACGATTCTGCTCGACGAACAGCCAGCCGAGTAGTCCGGTGCAACCGGCGACGAGTGTGTTGAGGAAGATCTGCGAGGCCATACCGTCGGCCGCAAGGGCCGAGCCGGCGTTGAATCCGAACCAACCGAACCAGAGCAGGCCTACGCCGAGCAGGACGAACGGCAGATTGTGCGGACGCATCGACTCGGCCTTGAAACCCATCCGCTGGCCGAGGACCAGTGCCAATGCCAGACCCGACGCTCCGGACACGATTTCGACCACGAGGCCACCGGCGTAGTCGAGTGCGCCCATCTGGGCGAGCCATCCCTGCGGATTCCACACCCAGTGAGCGACGGGGACATAGACGAGCAAGGACCAGATGGGGACGAAGATCATCCAGGCGGAGAACTTCGCGCGGTCGGCGATCGCACCACTGATGAGCGCTGCAGTAAGGATTGCGAACGTCAATTGGAAGGTTGCGAACAACACTTCCGGGACATTCCCGTGCACCGTCGACGGGTCGATGCCCGCCATGCCGATGTGCTCGAGTCCGCCGATGATGCCACCGTGATCGTCGCCGAACACGAGGCTGTAGCCCACGAACAACCACGCAACCGTGACGAGTGCGATCGAGACGAAACTCATCATGATCATGTTGAGTACGCCCGTCGAGCGGACCATGCCGCCGTAGAACAGTGCGAGTCCTGGCGTCATCAGAAGTACGAGTGCAGTACTGACGAGCAACCAGGCAGTTGCTCCGGCATCGATGGTGGCGGGCACAGTTTTCTCCTCACGCACGCGGACCAGCCCGCGTGCACGGAACCCACGATGAGTGCGTGCGGTTTCCTCCGCACTGCGATTGTGTTGCGAACATGTTTCGGGAGAAGTCGGCGTTGCACCCGCACCGGACCACCTGTCGTGGGTCGCCGGTAGTCTTTGCGCGTGGCCCTGTACCGGAAGTATCGACCCGCGTCCTTCGCCGAGGTGGTGGGGCAGGAGCATGTCACCGCACCGCTCAGCACGGCCCTCGACACCGGACGCATCAACCATGCCTACCTGTTTTCCGGCCCGCGCGGCTGCGGAAAGACGTCGTCGGCGCGAATCCTGGCGCGTTCGCTGAACTGTGAGCAGGGACCGACGTCGACGCCGTGCAACGTGTGCGACTCGTGCGTTTCGCTGGGCCCGGGCGGCACAGGCAACCTGGATGTGACGGAACTCGACGCCGCAAGTCACGGTGGCGTCGACGACACCCGAGAACTCCGAGACAAGGCGTTCCACGCACCCGCCGCATCTCGCTACCGCGTCTTCATCATCGACGAGGCACACATGGTGACGGCGGCGGGTTTCAATGCGCTGCTCAAAATCGTCGAAGAGCCGCCGGAACACCTCATCTTCATCTTTGCGACGACGGAACCGGAAAAGGTTCTCCCGACCATCCGTTCGCGTACACACCATTACCCGTTCCGCCTGTTGGCGCCGTCGACCATGCGCGGACTCCTGGAAAAGATCTGCGCCCAGGAGGGCGTACCGGTCGAGCCTGCGGTGTATCCACTGGTCATCAAGGCCGGCGGCGGTTCCCCTCGTGACTCGTTGAGTGTCCTCGATCAGCTGCTCGCGGGCGCAGGAGAAGAAGGTGTCACGTATCCGCGCGCGCTCTCTCTTCTCGGAGTCACCGACGTCGCGCTCATCGACGAAGCAGTAGACGCCCTGTCTGCCAGTGACGGGGCCGCGTTGTTCGGCACTGTCGATCGCGTGATGGACGCCGGTCACGATCCACGCCGATTCGCGCTCGATCTTCTCGAGCGCCTGCGTGATCTCATCTTGATGCAGGCTGTTTCCGACGCCAGCGAACGAGGATTGGTCGACGCTCCGGAAGCGGAGCTGGTCACGATGCGTGAGCAGATTCAACGAGTCGGCCCGGCCACGCTCACCCGCTTCGCCGAGACTGTCCATGCCGGACTCAGCGAAATGCGTGGTGCGACGGCGCCGCGGCTGCTGCTCGAAGTGATGTGCGCGCGAATGCTGCTGCCGTCGGCCTCCGACACCGAGTCAGCTGTATTGCAGCGGCTGGAGCGCCTGGAACAAGGTATTCCGGCTGCCGGAGTCGCGGCTGCTCCTCGCGCGGCAGCAACGCCGGCACCCACCGTGCCGCCGCTCGAACCGGAGATTGCTTCCAAGTTCCAACGGCCCTCTCAACGCAAGGCCGAGCCTGAGGCGCGGCCGGAACCAGCCGCGCCTGCTCCAGCGGCGGCGCCGCCGGTTGTGGAGGCTCCTGTCGTCGAACCTCCGGTAGCGGCAGTTCCCGTCGTCGAGACTCCCACTGTCGAGATCGTGGAACCGCCGGTTGCCGAAGCTCCGGTGGTTGAAGCTCCGGTTGCCGAAGCTCCAATAGTTGAAGCTCCTGTGGTTGAACCACCGGTTACTGCTCCTGTCGAGGCGGAAGAGCTGATCGGGCTTGCCGAGCCGGAACCCGACTACGAGCCCGAGCCCGAGCCCGAGTTCGACGAGCCGGCGGTTGCCGAAGCTGCGCCGGTCTCGGCAGGCCCCACAGTCGAGACTCTCCGTGAATCGTGGAACACCTTGCGCAACAAGGTCGGTGAACGAAACAAGGTTCTTCCGGCCATGCTGTCCGCTGCGACGGTTCACGACGTGCGTGGACATGTCGTTGTCATCGCTCACGGCTCACCGGTCCTGGGTGCTCGTGTGACGCAACCGCACAACGCGGCGGTCATTTGCGAGGTCCTTGCCGAAATGTTCGGTGGCACTTGGCAGGTCGAGTATCAAGAAGGTGCGCCTACAGCGCCGACAGTATCGAGCGCAACCAAGGCGACGGAAGCTCCGAGCCGCCCTGCCGCTGCGCCCCGCTTCTCGCGGCCCAGTCAGGAGCGCGCAGCGCAGCAGCCCAAGGCCCCGCAGCCCCAGCGCGGCGATTCGGACGACATTCCGCCGCCCGAGGCCCCCGACTATCCGGAAGACCCTGGACCGGCCCCTGCTCCTGAGGTCGACTACGAGGCAACTCCTCCGCCTGCAACGCCGGAGGACGAGGACGAGATGTTTGCGGAGGCGGCGGAGCCCGCTGATCCGACTGCCAGACGTGATCCCGAGGATGTTGCAAAGGAACTCCTCAAGGACGTCCTCGGAGCTCGCCGCCTCGAAAGCTGAGTTGCCGTCTCGGTCCGTGTGCGTGAAACAGCTGTCGGAATCCAGCTGCACCACTGTGTGATCGAATTGTTATAAGTGCCGTTCCCTTTGTGCGCGCGCGTCTCAAAAGCGCGCCGGCTCGGCCTCGCAAAGCTGAATTGTATGTGGCTGGTTTGCTGGCACATTCGTTCGCTCAGTTCCGGTGTAACGAAACGTCGATTCGGACGATGGTCGCCGAAGAATATCTGGAATTTCTCGTTGTCTGATGGGCATTCGAGTGCTGCTGTTAAATTTCGGTGTGTCACGAATGTTCAGATTGATAGTTGTCGGATGTTTGATTTGCGGGGATCGACCAATTTGGGACATTCGGCGAATTGGCCACATATTCGGCATTGCGGCATTTCGGTGCATATTCAACTGAATATTTGCCGATCGCGAGAAAATGGCGGCCGTGAAACCGGGATCCGGTACGGATGTTCAAGCAGGAGCATGACCGGTTACGAAGCAAATAAGTAACTCCGAGTTACAGCTAACTCCCGATTGCTGTCAAATTGCTGAAACACGTTCATTGCGCCGAACGACCTTTGTTATTTGTTTATGCCTTGAGGTGAATCTGCGTTTTACACACCGATGAGAGCGTGGTTAGTCTTCGGTCGATTGAGTCTCCCGTGGATGCGCGCGAAAATAGGAAGTGTAAGATGACTGAAGATTCAACTAATCCTGCGATTGCGATAGTCGGGATGAGCATGTGGTCCCCCGGTGCACATGATCTGCAAGGATTTTGGGAGAACGTCCTCGCGCGTCGGATGCAATTCCGAAAGTTTCCGGAGTCACGGATGTCCCTCGACGACTACTGGAGCGCGAGCCCTGACGACGTCGACAAGACATACGCCGATCGCGGCGCGTTCATGGATGGTTTCGAATTCGACTGGGTCGGTCGCCGGATACCGGAGCGGACCTTCAAGTCGACAGATCTCACACACTGGTTGGCTCTGGAAACAGCACTCGGGGCTTTGACCGACGCGGGCTACAGCCGAGGATCGGTACCCACTGGACGCAGCGCCGCAATCGTCGGCAACTCCCTCACCGGAGAAGAATCCCGGATGTGGTCGATGCGTTTGCGTTGGCCTTACGTCAAGCGCGCACTCGCTGTGGCAGCCGAAGCGCGCCAGTTGGACAGTTCCGTCGCCGATGCTCTCGCCGAGACGATGGAAGAGGTCTACAAGGGCCCATTGGTGGAGCCGAGTGAAGACACTCTCGCCGGCATGTTGTCGAATACGATTGCCGGCCGGATCTGCAATTATCTCGACTTCAACGGCGGCGGGTACGTCGTGGACGGTGCGTGCGCGTCCGGAATGCTCGCGGTGGCGACTGCAGCCGAAAAGCTGGCGTCCGGCGCGGCCGACTTCGTCTTGGCAGGGGGAGTCGACGTCAGCTTGGATCCTTTGGAACTGGTGGGATTCGCCCGTTTGGGTGCACTGACCCGTGGCGACATGAATGTGTACGACGCAAGCCGAAGCGGATTCATCCCGGGTGAAGGTTGCGGATTCGTGGCCTTGAAACGACTCGAGGACGCCAGGGCGGACGGCGACTACGTGTACGCGACGATTCGCGGCTGGGGCATCTCCACCGATGGCAAGGGTGGAATCACCAAGCCCCGCGCCGAAACTCAGGCCGAGATGATCCGTCGCGCATACTCGCGAGCGGGATTCGCGGCCAGCGAGGTTGCCTTCGTCGAAGGACACGGAACTGGTACTCCCGTCGGAGACCCCGTCGAACTGGCCGGCGTCCAGCAGGCCGCTCAGACGGACGGGCCCGTCGAGGCTCGTAGCATCGGCATGACGTCACTGAAGTCGCTGATCGGGCACACGAAGGCGGCGTCGGGCATCCTTGCGCTGATCAAGGCGACCATGGCCGTCAATCAACGAATCCTTCCGCCCCTCGCCGGTTGCACCGACCCGAACCCGGCGTTCGGAACCGAAGCGCCGGCACTCTTTCCGCTCGTCAACGGCGAGATCAGAGATCCGTCCGAGAAGATGCGGGCCGGTGCGCAAGCCATGGGTTTCGGCGGTATCAACTGCCACGTCGCGATCGAATCGGCTGATGCACCATCCAGCAAGCTGACACCCTCGCAAGACGTCCGCACGATGATGGCGTCGTATCAGGACACCGAGGTTTTCGTACTTTCTGCAGATTCCGCGGTGGACTTGGCGACCCGAGCGCGGGATGTTGCAGATCTGGCGGTTCCGTTGAGTGTTGCCGAGCTGCTGGACTTTTCGGCGAAACTCTCTCGAGTGATCTCGCCGACCGCGCCCTTCCGTGCCGCAGTGGTGGCCGGACGTCCCGCGCAGTTGGCCGAACGCATGCGTCAGCTTGCCGTGATCTGCGAGAACTCCGCTCCTGCATCCGGTCAGGTGAAGGTCGTGAGCAACGAGATCTCGATCTCGAACGCCGTCCACCACGACATCGGATTCCTGTTCCCTGGACAGGGATCCCAACAACTAGAGATGGCGCGCGTGCTGATCGAGCGCTTCGAGTGGGCACGCGAACTGGCGACCCAGGCGGACGGCTGGTTGGAGGGAGTTGGAGCGGAGGCGATCACGCCTCGAATTCTGCGGAACCCGGTCAAGAGCGCTGACGCTGCGGAATTGGCGAAGTGGAAGCGGGATCTCGCCCAGACGCAGTTCACCCAGCCTGCCGTCGCTTTGGCTTCGCTGCTCTGGTTCGAGTACCTCCGCCGATTGGGTGTCACACCCAGTGCTGTCGCCGGCCACAGTCTCGGCGAGTTGACCGCGCTCTACGCGGCAGGAGCTTACGACCAGAAGACGCTGATCACCTTGGCTGCGGCGAAGGGTGCGGCCATGGCTGTCAGTGGTGGTGGAAACGGCGCGATGGCGAGCCTGACCTGCGACCGATCGACGGCTGAGGCGATCATCGCGGAAACAAAGGGTTACGCGACCGTCGCGAATCTGAATACGCCTACACAGACCGTGGTTTCGGGCACCAAAGACGCGGTCGACGATGTGGTTGCCATCGCGAAGACGCGCGGAGTGTCGGCTCAGGCGCTTGCCGTGTCGAATGCTTTCCACTCCGAGATGATGAACGAGGCCGAGCGGGAGTTGAAGTCCACTGCGCCCGTTGACGAGCAAGTCGATTCGCTGACTTGCCCCGTGTATTCCTGCGTCGAAGGGAAACGCGTACAGACGCCACTGGCACTTCGCGAATTGGTCACCAAACAGGTTGTCTCACCGGTCGACTGGGTCAAGACGGTAAGTGGAATCTCGCAGGACGTGGACCTGCTCGTCGAGGTCGGACCCGGCCGTGTGCTGACCGGGCTCACCAAGGCGATCAATGGGACCGACGGCGTGCGCTGCTTCCCCGTTGCGTCCAAGTCCGGACGCGACGAGGACTTCAATGTCGCACTGGCCGCGATGTACGTACACGGCGCTCAGGTCCGATGGAACGAACTTTTCGACGGCCGGTTCGTGCGCGAATTCGTTCCTGCCGATCAGAAGGTGTTCATCGAGAACCTGGCCGAGGCGAAGCTGACGGTTACCTCTGCTCCCGAACCGCTCGCACTTGGTACGTCCGGCGGGGATCCGGCTGCGGCGCTGGCCGATTACCTGAGCCGACGCGGGACCTTCCTCGTCGACGTGATTCGTGCTGATGTAGGCACTGGAGCGACTTCTCCGTCTTCTCCATCTGCTCCGACTTCGCGGGCAGTCACCAACGGCCACGAATCCGTGGCAGCGAAAGCTCCTTCGCCGGTTTCGGCTCCGGTAGTCGAAGAGCCGGCTGACGCGGGCGCTGGGTCCGTGGAAAGTGAGCTGATCAGGATCCTCGCCGATACGACGGGATTCCCCGCCGAGTCGATCACGACGGATCTGCGTCTGCTCGATGATCTGAATCTCGACTCGATCAGTGCGGCAGAGGCTATTTCGAAGGTTGCGCATCAGTTCGAGGTTGTCGACCTCGACCCTGCCGAGTTGGCCAATGCCACGATCGGAGAAGCAGCATCGCTGATCCTTGCGGCATCACCGAATCTCGGTTCTGCCGTTCCAGCAGCGAGTTCGGTGCAGTCGGACGTGTCGCGAATACTGCTCGAGGTAATCGCGGAGGACACCGGATTTCCGGTGGAGTCTCTCGATGTGGATCTCCACCTGCTCGACGACCTGAACATGGACTCGATCAAGGCTGCCGATGCGATAGCAACTGTGGCAACGCGATTGGGTGTTCAGGGTGATCTGGATCCGGCCGAACTCGTCAACGTCAGCCTGGGTGAACTGATCGAAGTGCTCGATCGATCCGCGAAAGAGAAGTCGGGGCAGCAGCAGCCGGTTGCGCGGGCGCTGCCGGTGAAGGCAAAGGGTCTATCAGCCGACAGCTTCACCTGGGTTCGCGATTACACCCTGGAAAAGGTTCGGAGCGAGACAGCGTTGCACGGAGTCCGAGACCTCACGGACACGACGTTTGTCGTCATCGGTGACGACGCCGGTTTGGTCGGAAGGTTGGAATCCGAACTGCGAGGGCGTGGTGCTCAGGTCCACATTCGCACATTCTCCGACGGCGCTCCTGCGAATGCACAGCACGTGGTTGCCGTAATGCCGCGTGTGACCGATGATTCCGTCACCGAAATCGGCTTGCGCCGTGGGATCGAACACATGCACAAGATGGTTCCGGCGCAGCAAAGTGGAGGCGCACGAACCACATTGGCAGTGATTCAGTTCACCGATGTCGAGTTGGGCAATCCGGCGCCGGTACCGAGTGCGGCGGCTTTTGCCGCTTCGGTGCATCACGAGCGCCCCGAACTGGATGTCCGCGTCATAGGATTCGACGGCTCGACTGCGGACGCGGTGGTGGCAACCACCGTCGTCTCCGAGTTGGATTCGGTTGCACCCTATGTGTTCGCGACTTACGACACCGAGATGGGACGCACGGCACTGCAACCGCGGGTTCTCGCCTCGAGCGACTACACCGTCCGCGAGAGCGGGTTGGGGAGTTCGGATGTAGTGGTCGTGACCGGTGGCGCGAAAGGCATCATGGCGCAATGCGCTCTGGCTCTCGGCCGAAAGACAGGCGCCGAACTAGTGCTGATCGGAAGCTCTCAGCGACAAGCGGGTGACGAAATCGCTTCCACTCTTGCGGACTTCACGTCTGCCGGTTTGAGCGCTCACTACTATCGCTGCAACGTCACGGATGCTGCGGCGGTGGCCGGCGTCGTCGCCCAGATCGAGGTCGAGGTTGGGCCGATCACCGGGTTTGTCCACGGTGCGGGGGCGAATGTTCCGCGGCGGTTCGAGAGAGTCGACAGCGCTGCGGCTTTCAAGGAGGTTGCACCTAAGGTCCTGGGCGCAGCCAACTTCGTCGAAGCGCTCGCTGATCGCGACTTGAAGCTGTTCGTGGGCTTCTCCTCCATCATCGGATTCACAGGTATGCCCGGAAACAGCTGGTATGCATACGGAAACGAGCTTCTCGACGAAATGGTGATGCGGTATGCTGCCGGGCACCCGAAGACTCGGACGTTCTCGCTCGCGTACAGCGTGTGGGGGGAGACCGGCATGGGCGCCCGCATGGGCAGTGTCAACCACCTCGCGAAGATGGGTGTCATGCCGATTTCCACGGCTGCGGGAGTGGATCATTTCCTTCGCCTGGTCGACAGCGGACCCGAGGCGAGTCGTATCGTCGTGACCAGTCGACTCGGCGGTCTCGACACCTGGGCGCCGGCAGCACCGGCTCTGCCGGCGGTGTCGCGCTACATCGACCAAGTGGTGACATTCGAGCCGCAGGTAGAACTGGTGACCCGGACGACGTTGTCCACCTCGGCGGATCCCTTTGTCCTCGATCATGTCTGGAAGGGATCGGCGCTGCTTCCGACGGTGTTCGGGCTCGAGGCGATGTCGCAGGCGGCGGCCTATGTCACCGGACGCGTGACTCTGGGCCGCGTCCGCATCGACGACATCAAGCTGGATCGACCGATCGTCGTCGACACGGTCGAGGGCACCAGAGTCGAGATCAAGGCAAGCGTCGTGGAGCAGGATCGTGATGCTGCAGGAACGCGGGTGCATGTCACGATCGGCACCGAACGGACCGGGTACGGACGGCCCCATTTCTCGGCCGACTTCATCTTCGGGCTGGACGAAACACTGCCGGAGTTCGAGAAGGAGTTGCCGCGACCGGTGCTCGACATCGATCCGTTGGACGATCTCTACTCGTGGTTGCTGTTCCAGGAGGGCGATTTCCGCCGACTCGAAGAGATCTCGAGCCTCGATTCCGAGCACATTCTCTTCAGCGCTATTTCGCGAGCCGACCGTAAGCAGCACCTCCTCGGTGATCCCTACTTCCTCGATTCCCTGCTCCAATCGGGTCAGATCATGGTTCCGCGGGAGATCTGCCTTCCGGTCAACATTGCGCGAATCGACATGTACGACGGACGATTCGAGGCTCGTTCGTTCACCGCGTACGCCTACGACAAGGTGCAGACAGAGACCCACATGCAAGCCGACGTGGCGGTGGTGAAGGACGGACGAGTGGTGATGCAGCTCGAGGGATATCGCTCCCAGATTCTCTCCCACGACGAAAGCCGTCCTACGGCTGAGGAAATCGCGGATCCGACTGCGCGCGACGCACAGATCATTCTCGACAAGCTCGCGCAACACAGCCGGGCGTTGGGAGTGAAGAGCCCGCGGGTTGTGGTCGCGCATACCCCGGGGATTCACGAGTTGACCAAGTCGGAACGCCACGAGCAGGAGAAACCGATCGCCGAGGCGGCCGTGAACATTCATCTCGATGAGGATGTGGTGATCAAATGAGTAATGCCTTTGCCATCGAATGGCAGGAAACCGGAAAGCCCGTCGTCGTCGGTGATATTCCGCCCTCTGTGGATGTCTCGCTCTCGCACGACGGCAGCAAGTCACTCAGTTCGGCCGGCGACTGGCCTCAGGGGTGTGACATCGAACCGATTCGCTCCCGAACCGCCGTGCAGTGGAAGGCGCTTCTGGGTTCGGCGCGGATTCCGCTGCTCGACGAGTTGATCGCAGGCGGCGAATCACTCGATCGTGCGGGAACCAGGCTGTGGGCGGCGGCCGAGGCGATCCGAAAGGCCACGGGGCAGATGTCGGTTTCTCTGGCGATGGGCGCCAGGGAGGACGACGCAGTGACCTTCCGCGGCGGCGCAGACGGAAGCGTGGTGGTTCTGACTTTTCCAGCTCTGTTGACGGACAACGAGGAGCGGATTCTCGCGTTTGTGACTCATGAGGAGGATGCGGAGGAACCGGCGCAGGACCCGGCACCGCAGTTCGACTCCGGACCGTTGTCAGCGAAGTCTCTCGCGCAGTTCGATCCGATGGCCTACGGCTCCGACGTGCATGTGGTGGCCCGGAGCGGCTATCCGGCGGTGTCGATCCGGTTCCCCGTCGGGTTCCGGGACGCGTGCAACGTCGGTGGATCAGTGGGGTTCGCGAGCTTCGCGCTGTGGTTGGGCGCTTTGCGAGAGAGGGGAACCGGACCGATCTCGAAGCAGATCGTGGAGGACATGGCGACGGGTCGTTGGGGCATGGTGACCAACAACTCCGAGGTGTTCATCGATGCGAACCTGTACACCGACGACATTGTCGAGGGGACGATCTGGATCACCGAGCTCACCGGTCCGGATCGGGCAACCACCAATCTGCATGTCGAATGGTGCCGGGTCGACGGCGAGACGCGCACTCACATCGGGTGGAGTGCGATGCAGACGACGTGGGTGGAAATCCTCTCCCACGGTGTGGTGGCGGCACGGCCGATGCCGCAGTACTTCCACGATTTCATCGAGCCGATGACGATTCCGACGGGGACGAAGAACATCGCTGTTCCCACCGAACCGAAGAACGTCGATCGTGGTTCCGTGATCCGCTCGGCTCCGATGGTGCCGCGCAATCCGTACCTGCTCGAATCCGAGGTGTTCTCGACGACGATGCAGGACGGAAACGTCGTGGGCAACATCTACTTCGGCAACTATTACATCTGGCAGTCGAGGGTTCGGGACAAGTTCCTGGTCCGTTCTCAGCGTGAGGCCATGGCGGCCAGAGGCGCCCTCGGGGAACTTCGTTGTGTGCACACCAGGGTTGAGCATCTGCGCGAGGTCATGCCGTTCGACGACGTCCTGGTCACGATGTCCCTGTCTGCCCTCTACGAGAGGGGGATCGACCTCGAGTTCGAGTACTTCAAGGTCAATGAGGACGGATCACGGGAGAAGCTCGCGATCGCTCGGCACAGAACTGTCTGGACGATGCCGGGCGCTCCGGGAGAACTGGAAATCTCTCCGCCGTCGAAACTTCCACAGTCGCTGATCGATTCGGTGCTGGAGGCGATCGACGGAAAGTAGACGGGGGATTTTCCGAGATCGAAGTGGAGAGACGGGTTGCGTTTTCCTTGCCGGAGAACGCAACCCGTTTCGATGGGGAGGGGCATGTATGGGTATCGGGGTTTCCAGAAGATCGGTTCTGAAAGGGTCGGTAGTCGGCACAGCGGCTGTTGCTTTGGGCGCAAAGGCAGGTGCTGCTCCGGCGGGGAGTGTGGATATCGAGTCTCCGTTGATTTTTCATTCGCCGGAGTTCGAGCCGTTTTGTGACGAAATACCTTCGTTGTCAACGCTTTCCGGAAACGAGATCACACTGACAGCGCAAGTGGGGCAACATGCCTTTCATCGGGATTTTCCCTCGTCCCCAGCACTGTCGTACCGCAGCGGAGAGATCGGTGGCGGTTATCTGGGCCCTACCGTCGAGGCGCATTCCGGCGAGCCGATCATGTTGACGTTCGAGAACGATCTGACCGGACATCCGTTGGCAGCGGACATGGATATGACGCTGCACGGAATGCAGGCCGACTTTCGTGCGCACCCGCCGACGTCGTTGCACTTGCACGGTGGAGTCACTTCACCTGAGAGCGACGGCCACCCGGAACTGCTGGTGATGCCGGGACAGGCTGCGATGCATCACTTTTTGCACGGTCAGGAAGCCGCCCACCTCTGGTATCACGATCACGCGATGGGCATCACCCGGCTCAACGTCTACGCCGGTCTGATCGGCAACTATCTGATCAGGGATGAATTCGACACCGGCGAACTGGGAAATCCATTGGGGTTGCCGGCCGAGGAATTCGAGATCCCGTTGATCCTGCAGGAGAAGATCTTCACGCCGACAGGCGCCCAGAACGGCCGATCCACCATCTTGATCCCGGAAGGATCGTGGGAAGGCGGCGCGGTGGGCGACGTCGGCTTGGTCAACGGCAAGGTGTGGCCGGAACTGTCTGTGGCTCGGGGCCTTTACCGCTTCCGCATCGTCAATGCGGCGTCGGCAAGTGTGTGGAATCTTCACTTCTCGAACATGATGACGTTCTGGGTCATCGGCAACGACGCCGGAATGCTCGACGCACCCGTCGCGGTCAATGCCTTCCGCTGCGCACCGGGGGAGCGGTACGACCTCCTCGTCGATTTCACCGGACTGTCGGAGGGTTCGACGGTGGAGCTTCGCAACGACGAGGCGCCCCCGCTACCCGCCGCTGTCATCGGTGAAGTGACTATGCCGCTGTTCTGCCGGTTCCGCGGTGACGCCAGGCGCGGATTCACCGGTGGTGTTCCGTCGCAACTGCGCGGTGGGCGCCGGCAACGTGACGTTCTCGCCCCGTTGGAGCAGCCGACGGTAATTCGCACGGTGACGGTGAGCCAGCAACTGGAACTGCGGAATCCACCGGCTCAGATGACGTTGAACAACCTGACGTTCAGCACCACGGACGTCGAGAGGCCGCGGCAAGGCACCGTCGAGCAGTGGAACATCGTCAACACCACGCCGGACCCGCATCCGATACACCTGCACTTGGTGAATTTCCGGATTCTCGGCAGAACACCGATGCGGACGCTGGAGTACTTGATCCGCCATCCGCAGCCGGTGATCGGCAACAAGTGGACTCCGTCGCCCGACGGGTTCGAGGCGGGGCCGATGATCGCGCCGGCGCCGTGGGAAGCGGGGATGAAGGACACCGTCAGGGTGGACGGCGGCACTGTCACCCGGATCATCGTGCGATTCCCCACCGCGGATGAGCTGGGTTTCGATCCCGACGCGATGTTCGATCGTCTTCCGAGCGGTGTGATGACGGGTAGTGGGATGACGGGCGGTGGGCGCCACGATATGGCTGATTCTGGTCGACTCCAGGGATACGTGTGGCATTGCCATCTACTCGATCACGAAGATCACGACATGATGTTGCCGTATCGCATCGTGCCGTGAGTGCTTCCGGGGGCGCACCCGAAATGAACCGAAGCGGGCAGGCGTTCGCGCACCTGATCACCTCGGTCACCTAGCAGGATCGCTTCGGTCCTTCCCATGAATTTGGAACACGTTCTACAGTGAAAGCGCTGAGGTCTGTACCTCGGCCATGCGCCACCACCGAAGGTGGCGCGGACGATCTGCAGACCGGTTCGACGAATTACACGGAAGGAACACCTCACAGTGACCACAGAGGCATTCATTTATGAAGCCATCCGTACCCCGCGAGGCCGCGGCAAGAAGACCGGGTCGTTGCACTCGGTCAAGCCGATCTCGCTGGTCACGGGTCTGATCCAGGAACTGCGCGTGCGCTTTCCCGACCTCGACGAGGACCGGATCTCCGACCTCATCCTGGGCGTCGTCACCCCCGTTGGCGATCAGGGAATGGACATCGCCCGCGTTGCAGTCAACGATGCGGGACTGCCCGACACCGTCGGTGGCGTTCAGCTCAACCGTTTCTGCGCTTCCGGCCTCGAGGCCGTGAACATGGCTGCTCAGAAGGTTCGGTCCGGCTGGGACGAACTGGTGATTGCCGGTGGCGTCGAGTCGATGTCCCGCGTTCCGATGGGATCCGACGGTGGACCGTGGGCACTCGACCCCGCCACCAACTACGACAACTACTTCGTGCCGCAGGGCGTCGGCGCAGACCTCATCGCCACCATCGAGGGCTTCTCGCGTGACGACGTCGACGCATACGCCGTGCGCTCGCAGGACCTCGCCGCCAAGGCGTGGACCGGCGGATACTTCGCCAAGTCGGTAGTGCCGGTCAAGGACATCAACGGCATCACCATCCTCGACAACGACGAGCACATGCGTCCGGGCACCACGGCAGAGAACCTCGCCGGCTTGGCTCCCGCGTTCGGTGTGATCGGTGAAATCGGCGGATTCGACGCCGTGTCGCTGCAGAAGTACCACTGGGTCGAGAAGATCAACCACGTTCACCACGGCGGCAACAGCTCGGGAATCGTCGACGGCGCTGCCCTCGTGCTCGTCGGTAGCGAGCAGGCCGGCAAGGACATGGGTCTGACGCCGCGCGCTCGCGTCGTCGCCACCGCCACCAGCGGCGCCGACTCCACCATCATGCTCACCGGCCCGACGCCGGCGTCGAAGAAGGTTCTGGCAGCTGCCGGCCTGACAGTCGACGACATCGACCTCTTCGAGATCAACGAGGCATTCGCTTCCGTCGTCCTGAAGTTCCAGAAGGACCTGAACATCCCGGACGAGAAGCTCAACGTCAACGGTGGCGCGATCGCCATGGGTCACCCGCTCGGTGCAACCGGCGCGATGATCACCGGAACGATGGTCGACGAGCTCGAGCGTCGTGGCGGCAAGCGCGCCCTCATCACCCTGTGCATCGGCGGCGGTATGGGCGTTGCCACCATCATCGAGCGCGTCTGACGCGGCGTCCGTCCTTCCAACGAGGCTTACCAGGAGTCAAGCAAAGTGACTGATCAGAACATCATCAACTGGGACCAGGACGCCGACGGCATCGTCGTGCTCACCATCAATGATCCCAACCAGGGCGCAAACACCATGAACGACGCGTACATCGCGTCGATGAAGGCCACCGTCGACCGTCTGGTCGCCGAGAAGGACTCCATCACCGGTGCCGTCATCACTTCCGGCAAGAAGACCTTCTTCGCCGGTGGCGACCTCAAGAACATGATCAAGGTCGGCCCCGAGCAGGCCGAGGAGATCTACAACCACAGCGTCGAGATCAAGGCAGACCTGCGTCGTCTCGAAACTCTCGGCAAGCCGGTCGTCGCCGCCATCAACGGCGCGGCGCTCGGCGGCGGTCTCGAGATCGCTCTCGCGACCCACCACCGCATCGCGGCAGACGTCAAGGGCGTCAAGATCGGCCTGCCCGAGGTCACCCTCGGCCTGCTGCCCGGTGGCGGCGGCGTCGTGCGCACCGTGCGGATGCTCGGCCTGCAGAACGCGCTCATGGGCGTCCTGCTCCAGGGGCAGCAGCGTGGACCCGTTCAGGCCAAGGAAGTCGGTCTCATCGACGAGGTCGTCGGCTCGGTGGAGGAGCTGGTTCCGGCTGCGAAGGCATGGATCAAGGCCAACCCCGAAGGCGGCGTTCAGCCGTGGGATGTCAAGGGCTACAAGATCCCTGGCGGAACTCCGTCCACTCCGGCATTCGCTGCCAACCTTCCGGCGTTCCCCGCGAACCTGCGTAAGCAGCTCAAGGGCGCTCCGATGCCGGCTCCGCGCGCCATCATGGCCGCAGCCGTCGAAGGCTCGCAGGTCGACATCGACAACGCGCTGCTCATCGAGGCTCGCTACTTCACCTCGCTGGTGACCGGCCGCGTCGCGAAGAACATGATCCAGGCGTTCTTCTTCGACCTGCAGTCGATCAACGGCGGCGGTTCACGTCCGGCAGGCATCGAGAAGTCCACCATCAAGAAGGTCGGCGTCCTCGGCGCAGGCATGATGGGCGCGGGCATCGCGTACGTCTCCGCGAAGGCCGGCTTCGACGTCGTCCTCAAGGACGTCAGCATCGAGGCTGCCAACAAGGGCAAGGCGTACGCCGAAGGCATTGAGGCCAAGGCGCTCTCGCGTGGCAAGACCACGCAGGAGAAGTCCGACGCACTCCTCGCCAAGATCACCCCGACGGCTGACCCGGCAGATTTCGCCGGCGTCGACTTCGTCATCGAAGCAGTCTTCGAGAGCCAGGAACTCAAGCACAAGGTGTTCCAGGAGATCGAGGACATCGTCGATCCCAAGGCGCTGCTGGGCTCGAACACCTCGACGCTGCCCATCACGGGTCTCGCCACCGGCGTGAAGCGTCAGGAAGACTTCATCGGCATCCACTTCTTCTCGCCCGTCGACAAGATGCCGCTGGTGGAGATCATCCGCGGTGAGAAGACCTCCGACGAGACTCTGGCTCGCGTGTTCGACTACGTCCAGGCGATCCGCAAGACGCCGATCGTGGTCAACGACTCGCGTGGCTTCTTCACCTCGCGTGTCATCGGAACCTTCATCAACGAGGCCATCGGCATGCTCGCCGAGGGCGTCGAGCCCGCCACCATCGAGCAGGCCGGTATGCAGGCCGGTTACCCGGCTGCGCCGCTTCAGCTTTCGGATGAGCTCAACCTCACCCTCATGCAGAAGATCCGCAAGGAATCTGCCGACGCCGCCAAGGCCGAAGGCAAGGAACTGCCGGCAGATCCGGCCGGCGAGGTCATCAACACCCTCGTCGAGAAGTTCGATCGTAAGGGCAAGCTCGGTGGAGCCGGCTTCTACGATTACGCCGAGGGCAAGCGCACCGGCCTGTGGTCCGGACTCCGCGAGAACTTCAACTCCGGAACCTCCGACGCCCCGATCCAGGACCTCATCGACCGCATGCTGTTCATCGAGGCGATCGAGACGCAGAAGTGCTTCGACGAGAACGTCCTGATCACCACGGCGGACGCCAACATCGGCTCCATCATGGGCATCGGATTCCCGGCCTGGACCGGTGGCGTTCACCAGTTCATCGTCGGTTACGAGGGCGGCACGGCCGGCTTCGTCGCTCGTGCAAAGGAACTCGCTGCGCAGTACGGCCCGCGGTTCACCCCGCCGGCTTCGCTAGGGGCATAGCCCCCGTGCGCCTTTTTGGTAGTTACGGCTACCAAAAAGGCGCACAGGGGTTTATCCCCAGCTTGTGAGTTATCCACAGACGAACTCCGACAGCGAATTTCACGTCAGTCCTGTCGGAGTTCGGCCTGACGCTTGGTGCCATGACTACGTCTCATGGTGGAAGCGAGTTTCTCCGGATTCTCGATGCGCAATCCGGTCTGGTACGGCAACAGCAACTCTCGTCATTCGGATACAACCGAGGGATGCTGCGGAACTTTCTGGACCGCGGCGAATGGCAGCGCGTTCTACAAGGCGTGTATGCAGTGACCGCTGGCCCGCTCACCAGAGAAATGATCTTGAACGCCGCTTGGCTTTATGGTGGCCCGCAAGCGATTCTGAGCCACGACACTGCAGCTGAGGAATGGGGAATGCGTCGCATCGACGCAGACAAGCCAGTCCATGTCACCGTGCCCTACGGCAAGTCGGCTCGCTGTCAGTCCGCGACAATCCGCCGAGTTCCAGCGCGAACGTCGGGTGCACTTGTCAGAGTGGGTGGCGTGGTTCACCCCGGGGTAGTCGTCCACCGATCCCGAGCCCACCGATACATCGGCGTGCCGTCAGTCATACCTCGAACGTCGCGGGCGGATACCGCGATTGATCTTGCGACCGCCGAATCCACAGCGCGAAGCGCCTACGTTTCACTCATCACCACAGTGACAAATGCGCGAATTCCGTTGAACGATGTGCGTCGTCGGATTGACGAACGAACACCACATCGATTCAAGGGTGCGCTTTCCGATGCGGTACGCCTCCTGGCAGACGGGGTGCAGTCAACGCTCGAATACCACTATGCGGTCGACGTGGAGCAGGCGCACGGGTTGCCGTCGGCCAGACGCCAGTCTCCGGTCCGCGTCGACGGCCGCACGCTGTACGAGGATTGCGACTACAGCGAATTCGGTGTGCCGCTGATCGTGCGTCTCGACGGTCGGTGGGCGCATTCCATGGCCGAGGTGGCATTTCGTGATCGCCGCCGTGACAATGCGGCAGAGCTGGCAGGTCGTCCGCGGTTGGTCTACGGATTCGACGAGGTGGTGAAGACCCCGTGCCAGGTTGCGCACGAGGTGGAGACGGTCTTGCGGCGGGGAGGTTGGGTGAGGACGCAGTCGGGTGCCTGCGGCACCTGTGCGCCTTTTTGGTAGTGCCGACTACCAAAAAGGCGCACAGGGGCTTTGCCCCTAGGCCTTCCACCACGGGCGAAGCGGCACATGCGCCTCACCCTTGGGGCCGAGCTTCACGGCCAGAACCTGGTGCAGCTGAACGACATTGCGCTCGAACCCGAGTCGTGAGCCGGCCATGTACAGGCCCCAGACGCGGGCGGTTCCTTCGCCGACCTCGGCGACGCACGCGTCCCAGTTGTCGACGAGATTCTGGCACCATCCGGCGAGCGTCAGTGCGTAATGCTCGCGAAGGTTCTCTTCGTGACGCACCTCGAGGCCGACGTTCTGGATTTCGGAGATGATGCGACCCGAACCGGTGAGCTCCCCGTCGGGGAAGACGTACCGGTCGATGAATCCGCCTGCCTTGGCGCTGCTTCGGTTGTCCGGACGGGTGATGCAGTGGTTGAGCAGACGCCCACCCTCACGCAGCTTGCCCTCGAGGAACTCGAAGTACGCCGGGTAGTTTCCGACGCCGATGTGCTCGGTCAGGCCGATGGAGGACACTGCGTCGAATCCGGTCTCGGCCACGTCGCGGTAGTCGGAGAAACGGACCTGGGCGAGATCGGCGAGGCCCTCGTCCTCGATGGCCTTCTGTGCCCAATCCGCTTGCTCGCGAGAGAGAGTCACGCCGATCACCTTGACGCCGCGCCTGGCCGCGTAGCGGACCATCGAGCCCCAGCCGCAGCCGATGTCGAGAAGTCGATCACCCTTCTGGAGTCCGAGCTTCTCGAACACCAGGCGGTACTTGTTCTCCTGGGCTTCTTCGAGCGTCTGTTCCGCATTGTCGTAAGCGGCACAGGTGTACGTCATGGACGGGCCGAGGACGTACTCGTAGAAGGTGTTGGAGACGTCGTAGTGGTGATGGATGACTTCGGCGTCACGAGTCTTGGAGTGACGCAGTCCTTCTGCGACGCGACGCCAGCGAGGGAGATGTTCCTGGGGCGGCGGGGCGATGGGCCGCAACAGATCCCAGCCCAGGGAGCGCGTGATGCTGGCGAGCGTCAGTGCGGACGGGCGCTTGAGGTGGAGTTCGTCACCCATGATGCGCAGGATCTCGTACGGATCACCGGGGTGGACACCCTCGGCTTCGAGATCGCCGGAGACGTACGCGCGGGCCATGCCGAGGTCGCCGGGAGCTGTTGCGAGATAAGTGGTTCCGCGAGTCGACTTGAGGTGCAGTCCGTAGTCGGCATCTTCGGGGCCGGCGGTGCTGCCGTCGTACGCGGTGAATCGAAGCGGCAGCATGCCGTCGGAAAGCGTCTCGAGAATCTCGGCAATAGAGAGCTTGTCCTGGCTTTTGGAGTCTTTGAACGTGGTCATTTACGTTGCACCGCCTTAGAGAATAGATCCAATAAACGGGATTTCGGGTCGTAGCGTTCCTTGAGTCCGATGTACCGGTCGCCGCCGTAGTACAGCTCCTCGAAGTCTTCCTTCGAGTAGTAGGAGTCGGAGTAGAGCGATTTGTGTCCGTCGAAATCGCTGACCTTTTCTTCGATCAGTCGATTTGCTGCCCCCTCGCGCTCACCGGGAACGATCGGCACCGAAGACCAGAAGCCGATGTTGACGTAGGTGCGCTTGGGTTCGAGGGGGTAGAGGGGCCACGGCCGTGATGCAGAAGCGGCGGCAGGGCTTGGCTCGCGAAGACGCAACGGGCACAACCACAGTGGTTCGATCGGGATTTCCTCGAGGAACCACGAGACGAAGTCCGCGGTTCGTTCGATGGGTACCTCGACGTCCTGGACGACGCGTTCGCGCGGGGGCTTGCCCTTGCGCTTTTCGAGGCGATCTCCGATGTCGTACTTGTGGTCGAGGGCGATCAGCTTCCAGTAGAAGCTGCTGCGCAGGTACTGCTTGGGCCAGAAGCGCCGGATCTTCGGGTTCTGTGCACCGAAAGCTCGTGAGCACCAGAACCAGTCGGTGTCCCAGCGCCACAGGTAGTCGCGAATGGTCAAGCGATCCGTCTTGGGCTGGGTGAGTGACGAATGCTGGATCGACCGGTAGAAGATGTCCTGGTCGGTGTAATCGCTGACCGGGCCTTCCTCGTCGGTTTGCGCGCCGAGTGTGAGGTAGCTCTCGGAATCGGTGAAGACCACCCCGTCGAGATAGTCGACGGCGATCCCGTCGTACTCGCGCTCGGTGACGATGCGATCCATCGTTTCTTCGAGTTTCTTCAACGAATCGAAGCGCACGTGGCGCAAGGCGACGTACTTCTTGACGGGTTCGAGTGCGATCTTCAATCGCGTCGAATAGCCAAGGGTGCCGTAGGAATTGGGGAAACCGAAGAACAGTTCGGCGTGTTCGCCGTCCGGTGTTGCGGTGATGATCTCGCCGCTTCCGGTCAGTACGTCGATTTCGAGTACCGACTCGTGCGGCAGGCCGTTGCGGAACGAGGTGGACTCGATGCCCAGGCCGGTCACCGCACCGCCCAGGGTGATGGTCTTGAGTTGAGGCACGACCAGGGGCGCCAGCCCGTAGGGCAGCGTCGCGTCGACGAGGTCCTCGTACGTGCACATGCCGGCGACGTCGGCTGTGCGCGCCTGCGCATCGACGGCGATGACACCTGCCAGACCGCTGACGTCGAGGCCGGGGGCCGACGTCTTGGCGCGAGCGCGGAACAGATTGGATGTCTTCTTTGCCAGGCGTACAGAAGCATCGGCGGGAATGGCGCGGTATGACGCGAGTAGGCGTTCGACGCCTTCTCTGTGCTGCTCGAACCCCATTTCACGCGCAGCATCGGAACCCGGGCCTTGCTTTGTCCGGATTCGATCTAACTTCTGAACTACCCCATTGAACGAGAGAGTCACACCCTGACGCTATCGGTAGTTGCGTGTGCAAGCTATCCGGAGGGGTATTAATGCCCGAATTTGATCGAGTTGTTGCAATCGAACTCGGTAAATGCTCCGAGTGGTGAACCAGCTCACACGGAATGGGTAGATGGTCGAGATACCCGGGCGCAGCAGGCAGTATGGAAAGGAATATCTGCGCAGTTCGAGGTGCGGATTCGGATAGTCATTCGCGGTATCGAGCCGCGTTGGTCGAGCAAGGAGACGTAGGGCATATGGGTCAGGTCAATGCAATGAGTTCGACAGTCGTCACAGCAGCACCCGACAAGGTGCTCGCGGCGCTCTCGGACTACGAGACGGTTCGCCCGCGAATCCTGTCCGAGCAGTACCTCGACTACAAGGTCGTCGAAGGTGGCCAGGGTGACGGAACCGTCGCGCAGTGGACGCTCAAGGCGACGGAAAAGCGCTCGCGCAACGTCAAGGCGACAGTGACGGTCGACGGCAACGTCATCACCGAGAAGGACGCGAACTCCAGCCTCGTCACCACCTGGACCGTTGCCCCCAACGGCACCGGAACGACGGTGACGACGCTCACCCAGTGGCAGGGTGCCACCGGTATCGGCGGCTTTTTCGAGCGCACGTTCGCTCCGAAGGGTCTGCAGCGCATCCAGGCCCAGGTCCTGGACAACCTCAAGCGCGAACTCGTCTAACCGATCCTGCATCACCGAGATGGCGTCGTACCTTCACCGGTACGGCGCCTTCTTTCACGGGCTGGTAATGATCCGTCCGAATTCGGTGAGTGCGGGGTTTCCGCTTTCCCAGTAATCGCTGTGAACTCCGAACCCAGGCTCCCCGGGAGATCCGGTGAATACTTGCGCGCCGAATTCCGGATCCGACGGGTCGAACCCGTGGACTCCGAGGATCTTGGGGATCAATTGGACCGGATCCCAGAAGGCCGTCGTCGAATGAACATGGTGAGCCATCTCGGCCGAGTCGACGCCGTCCAGGCTCAGTTCGTTCACGCGCTCGGCATCGACGCCGGGGCTTGCGACAAAAACCAGTTCGTCGACGTCGAGAGAAGCGCCACGGGTAGTCGCAGCACCGATGACGGTGCTGCCGTAGGAATGACCGATCACCACGTTGTGCGAAGGCGGACCGTCATGCGAGGTTCGTAACCCGTCCTGGAAGCTGTCGAGCCTCGGCGCTGCGGAGTTGGCGTACCGATCCGAGGCTGCGTCGGGAATGCCTGGGGGAGCGTCGTATCCGGACCACAGGATCACTGATGTGGCTTCCGTTGGCGCCGCCCTGACCGTCGCGTCGTACATGGCCTTGGTTCGTTGCAGGTCTCCGCCGACGCCCGACAGCCCGGAGCCGGTTCCGGGGACCAGTGTTGCGACGTTGCCGGCGGCATCGGGATTACCGACTGCCACGACGGCATGCCCATCCGTGACCGAGAGAAGGAACGTGTCCGGTCGAAGTTCGCCGCGCACGGCCGTGTATCCGGCAGCTACCGTTCGATCCGGCAACTGCTCGAGCGCAGAGAGGTACCGCCGGTTGTAGTAGTCCCGGTCGAGAGCGGGAAGGCCGTCGCGGCTACCGATGGACGGATCCCACCTCGCCAACGCGTCTTTCTCGTTGGGCGTGAGCAATTCCCAGAGTCGGTGTAGCTCCGTGGGTGTCCCGGGGAGTGTCGACCTCCCGTCGAGGATGTCGACGACAGTGCTGTCGAGGCGATCAGGCTGATTGCCAAGGAGTGATCCGATCTCTCGGAATGCCGCACGCAGAGCAGTCGCGGCCCGGTTGTCTTCGTCGTCGAGTGCCGTCAATGCAGTGGAGATCTTCTGCTGAAAAACCTGTGCAGCCGTGGCGTTTTCGGAATCTTGCATGGCGTCGGCCAGATTCCACGGCTGCTTCGTCTCAGGTGCCGATACCGCTCCACTGTCTGACACCGTCAAGCCGTGTTCGAGAGTCGCCTCCTCGACCAGGTCCAGAACTGATTTTCGCGCCGCACCGATCGTATTGGCCGCTCCGCCATACAGATCCGCAACTACGCGAACCGCAACCGACAGCCGCGACGAGGAAAGCGAGATGCCAGACCACTGCACTGCGGCTGCGCTCGACGCTTGTCCCTGCCAGAATTCGCGGACGGCGTCGATGCTGCGTCCGGCGTCATTGCCGAGAACTTCGATCTGCCGGTCGATGTCGATCAGTTCCGAAGCGCTTGTGCGCAATTTCTCCGGTGACCACGTTCGAAGCTGAGAGACGGTGGGCTGCATCAGTAGGCTCCGCGCAGTTCGGACACCACTTCGCCCTCGGCAGCGTCGTACAGACGTGCTGCGGCAGCGGTTCCCGACGCCATGAGTCCCAATTGCGTAGCCAGGTGCCGGTACGCGTCGGCGATGACGCCGGCATTCCCAGTCGACACAGCCGCGACAGCGGACGAGTTCAGGGCCGCCGCGGCTTCGAAAATCGGGCCGGCGGAATCGATCCCCGAGATCTGATCCGCAATTCGAGACAGATCAGCTGAAAGTTGCTGCAGAGCAGCGAAATCTACCTGAAGTATCGGCCCCATGGCAGAACCGTATCCAGGTGAGCGGGCTACTTCGGCGGTGCCGACATACCTGTGGACAAGTGGAATTTCTCCACAGAAGACAGGTCAGGGGGTTGTGAGGAAGGCCGTGACTCCGCTGGTGACGGCGGACGCATATTCCTGCTGACCGTCCGGGCTCGTCATGCGCGCTGCCTCGTCGGCATTTCGCATGTTGCCGAGTTCGACCAGAATCGACGGCCGCTGCGACAGATTGAGTCCCGTCAGATCGGCGCGTGGTGCCAGCCCGTCGTCACCGATGTAGGTCGACGGGGTGAGTCCGGCGGTGACGAGTGAGTCGCGCATGGTTTCGGCAAAGGTGACGGACGGGCCGGCCTGCACCGCGTTCAGCGGGGGCGCGGAGTAGCAGACGTGGAAGCCCTCGGCTCCGGCTGCTGCGCCGTCCGCGTGAATGCTCACCACTACGTCGGCGCCGGAGGAATTGGCAGCTTCGGCGCGTGCGTCGACGCAAGATCCGACGCTGATGTCGTCCGGTCGACTCAGGACCACTGTGGCGCCTTGGCCTTCGAGTTCGCTCTTGACCAGGCTCGCGACTTCCCAGTTGAAGGTGTGCTCGGGGAACCCGGCATCGGTGTTGGTGCCGGTGGTCTGGCAGTTCTTGGTGCCGCCGCGGCCCGTGGGGACCTGGGTGTTGATGCTGTCGTCGTTCGCCCCGCTGTGCCCGGGATCGAGGAAGACGACCTTGCCGGTGAGCGCAGCGGGGACGTCAGCGGCGACAGTGCTCAGCGGAGACACCTCGACCGAAGTCGTGGCCTCGGCAGTCTCGGTCGGAATCGTGCACGCAGCGCTCAGAAGCCCGGCCCCGACCATGGCGATCAGGGCAGTGGAGCGGAACACACGTGATGCCATGTTTGACCCTCTTGACGGTTTTACGGTGTCTGACTGGTTCCGGCGCACCCGCTCACGGTAGCGCGCACCGACTACGCTGGTGGGGATAACTCTGTAGAAAGGACCGCTCGTGCAACCAGGTGGAGCACCCGACATGTCTGCTCTGTTGGCTCAGGCTCAGCAGATGCAGCAGCAATTGATGGCGGCGCAGCAGGAAATGGCTCAGGCCGAAGTGACCGGTCAGGCCGGTGGCGGACTGGTTGTCGCCACGGTCAAGGGCACCGGCGAGGTTGTCGGTCTGCAGATCGATCCCAAGGTCGTCGACCCCGAAGATGTCGAGACGCTGCAGGATCTGGTGATCGGCGCGATCGAGGACGCTTCGCGTAAGGCACAGGAAGTCGCTGCTGAGAAGCTCGGCCCGTTGGCCGGCGGACTCGGCGGAGGCCTTCCCGGTCTCCCCGGCTTCTAGAAACGAGAACGCGTGTACGAAGGTCCGGTTCAGGATCTGATCGACGAACTCGGGAAGCTTCCCGGAGTCGGGCCGAAGAGCGCTCAACGCATCGCTTTTCACCTGCTCTCCGTGGAGCCTCCCGAGATCGACCGTTTGAAAAATGCATTGCAGCGCATCCGTGACGGCGTTCAGTTCTGCACGGTGTGCGGAACTGTCTCCGATCAGGAGAAGTGCCGCATCTGCGCCGACGCACGTCGCGATCGCACGGTGATCTGCGTCGTGGAGGAACCGAAGGACGTTCAGGCCGTCGAGCGCACCCGTGAGTTCAAGGGTCGCTATCACGTGCTCGGCGGTGCGCTCAATCCGCTCTCGGGGATCGGGCCTGACCAGTTGCGTATCCGGGAGTTGTTGGCTCGCATCGCAAATCAGGAGGACGGCGTCGACGTGTCCGAGGTCATCATCGCCACTGACCCCAACACCGAGGGTGAGGCGACAGCTACCTATCTCGTTCGCATGATGCGAGACATTCCGGGGCTCACGGTGTCTCGGTTGGCTTCGGGTCTTCCGATGGGTGGCGATCTCGAATTCGCAGACGAGTTGACGCTGGGTCGCGCATTGTCCGGCCGTCGTGAATTGTCGCGGAACGCCTGATGAGCGGCACGGAGCAA
Source organism: Rhodococcus sp. FH8 (assembly GCF_019266085.1). Taxonomy (NCBI): domain Bacteria; kingdom Bacillati; phylum Actinomycetota; class Actinomycetes; order Mycobacteriales; family Nocardiaceae; genus Rhodococcus; species Rhodococcus sp. FH8. The sequence goes on from NZ_LPNQ01000077.1 coordinate 376,110, forward strand.
GGTCAGCAGGTGCGTCGTACGTCCGAGCAGACGCGTGCGCAGATCATCGCGTCGGCCGGGAAAGCATTCGCGACTCGGCCCTACCGCGAAATCACGCTCAAGGACATCGCCGAAGACGCAGGCGTCAGCGCACCGCTGATCATCAAGTACTTCGGTTCCAAAGAGCAGTTGTACGACGAGTTGGTCGACTTCCGGGCAGCGGCGGTCACGGTCTTCGACGCCCCGAACGACTCGCTCGGCGAGCGCATGGTCTCGCTGTTCACCAAGCCGTTGGAGTCGTACAAGCCGCTGTCCATGAGCTTGTTGTTCATGAGCGGCGTCAGTGAAGAGAGCAACCGCAAGCTGCGCGAGAACTATTCGACGCAGATGATCGACACCCTCGCCGCTCGCCTGTCCGGCCCCGACACGAGATTGCGCGCGGAACTGGCGATGTCGATGGTGGTCGGAGTGGCGATCATGCGCCGACGGATGATGGCCGGCCATGCCACCGGCACCCAGGACGAGGTGGTTGCGCTGTACGCACCGCTGGTGCAAAAGCTGCTCGACGGGTGAGCGGCGTCACAATTCTTGCTCGGTAAATATCCGTTCACCTAATGTAGGTGAACGGATATTTACCTAGTGAGAACAGGCGGTGTGGGGTGACGACGCTCGACCGTCCGCCGGGCACGCCTGCAGTCACCACCTCCGACGCGGGACTCGCGCAGTCGCGCTCCCGCTTCCTGTTCCCCATCGTTGTCGCCGCCGCAGTGTTCCAGGCTGTTCTGCAGACGGTCATCGTTCCACTGCTGCCGGAGTTGCCGCACTTCACCGGCGCTGGACGCACGGCCGTGTCCTGGCTGGTGACCGTCACGTTGCTGGTCGGCGCTGTCGTCACTCCCATCTTCGGTCGACTCGCCGACATGTTCGGCAAGAAGAAGATGCTTCTGGTTGCTTTCTCGATGATGACTCTCGGCTCGATGTTGTGTGCGCTGTCGTCGGACATCGCTGTACTCATCTTCGCGAGAGCGTTGCAGGGGGCCGGGTCGGCAGTCATCCCCATCGGAATCTCCATGCTGCGTGACGAATTGCCACGTAACAAGGTCAACGGCGCAGTGGCCATGATGAGTTCGACGCTCGGCGTCGGAACCGCTTTGGGCATACCGTTTTCCGCGATGATCGCGCAGTACTCGAACTGGCACGTCCTGTTCTGGGTAACCACCGCCATCGGGCTGTCCGTGACTCTTGCTGCGGTGCTGTTCATTCGAGAGTCCGAGCCGAATCCGTCGGGAAGATTCGACGGCGTCGGGGCGGTTGGTCTGAGCGCCGCGATGATTGCTCTGCTTGTGCCGATCACTCAGGGGTCGAGTTGGGGGTGGACCAGTGGAGCGGTGATCTCCATGCTGGCCGCGTCGGCGGTGCTGTTCACGCTCTGGGTAATTCAACAGCGGCGCAACGTCAATCCGCTGGTCGACGTCCGTGCTCTCGTGAAACGTGCGGTGTTGATCCCGCATCTGGCGGCTCTGCTGGTCGGGTTCGCGTTTTTCGGGAACACGCTGATCACGACACAACTGCTGCAGGGGATGAAGGGGCCGGGTGCCGGGTACGGCCTGTCGATCATCGCGGCAGCGCTCTGCCAGATTCCGGCGAGTATCGCGATGGTGCTGTTCTCACCGGTTGCGGTGCGTATCACCGACCGCTTCGGTTCACGGACCGCGATGTTGACCGGCGCCGTGTTCCTCGCCGGCGGGTACGGGATTCACGCCGTTGCCGGTAAGCCGCTGTGGGGAGTGGTTGCAGCACTGGGTATCACAGCGGTCGGGACTGCCATCGTGTACAGCACGCTCTCGCTGCTGATTCTGGTTGCCGTACCTCGTCAGCGACTGGCGGCTGCCAACGGGGTGAACTCACTTCTGCGGACGTCCGGAAGCACGATCTGCAGTGCGACGGTGGCAACCATTCTCGCTGCATTCGTGATCAGCGGTTCGGAACATTCCACGTCGTGGACCGGATTCTCCGTCGCCTACCTGGTGTGCGCGGGCTGCGCGGTGGTCGTGTTCGCGGTGTCGATCCTGTTGCCGCAGGGACGAACCCCGAAACATCTGGATTTGCCGGATCTGGTCAGGCGACCCTGAATCCCGAGAGGAAGAGCGTGATCATCAGATCCGCGAACTCGTCGGTGGTGTACTTCTGGCGATCCGGCCAATGCGTTGTCGACCACAAGGTGTCTCGTACCGATCGATAGAAAATTTCCGGTGCCACGTCTTTGCGGAAGATTCCCTGATCGACGCCTTCGGCAATCGCTTTCATCCAATGCTCGCGGACTTGGCGGGAAGGCCCGTCGACGGATTGCAGGAGATCGTTGTCGCGAAGATAAGCCCGATCGTTCTGGTAGATCGCCGTCGGGTGCGGGTGTAGTTCGATGACGACCAGCGTCTCGCGGATCAAGCCGCGCAGGACTTCCTCGGGGTCGTTTGCCGTCTTCTCCACCTGATCGAAGCGGAGCTGAATGTCGGTGATGAAGCCGCGCATGAGCTCGGCAACTATCGCATTCTTCGACTTGAAGTAGTGGTAGAGGCTGCCCGAGAACACACCGGCGGCGTCGCCGATCTCGCGAACGGTCGTGGTGGCGACACCCTTCCTGGCGAACAGCTCGGCTGAGCTCTCCAGGATCTGCTCCCGACGATCTGGTGATGCCACTGAAATCTCCACTGGTTGTCGGTCCTGCTCAGGGCAGGGTTTCGGGGGGCCGGGCTGCCGGCGTCGAACGTAGCGCAATCCTGCCTGATAGCTCCGGCTCGAACCAATTCGTCGGTGAGATCGCGTGTTTCCACTTCCGGATTCCTATGCTAGCTTCAAAATCAAGCGCTTGCTCAACTTTCGTTCACGGAGGATTTCAGTGCAGAGCCTGCAGACGCAGTTTCCGAATTTCATCGGCGCAGAGGCCGAACCACCCCGCGTCGCCCGCTACGCCGTCAACGAGGCGATGATCCGCAACTGGGTCGAGGCGCACGACGACCGCAACCCGATCTACGTCGACGCCGAGTCCGCCCGCAGTACCGGCCGTCGAGACGTCGTCTGTCCGCCCGCCATGATCTCGACCTGGGTGATGGCGGGTTACCGACGTTATAGGCAGGTCCAGCAACTTCGTGCCGACGGAGTCTCCGAGGACTTCGCCTATTCACGACTGCTGGCGCTGTTGGACGAGGCCGGATACACCTCCGTTGTCGCGACCAACGTCGAGCAGGAGTATTGCGCGGAGCTGAGCCCCGGTGACCACGTCACCGCGCATTTCACCATCGAAGCGATCTCGCCGTTCAAACAGACGGCTCTCGGTCACGGGTGCTTCATCACTCTGTTCAAGAAGTACGTCGACCAGGACGGAAAGACGCTGGTCGAAGAGCGTTTTCGATTGCTCAGGTTCAAACCAGATGCCCAGACAGATACTCAACTCGAAGTCCAGGAGGTAATCGCATGAGCGAGACTGGCTCCCGCAACACCGCTGTTCCGAGACTGACCGTCACCGACGACAACGATTTCTTCTTCTCTGCGGCCAAAGAGGGTCGCATCGAGATCCAACGGTGTGCGGATTGCAAGACACTGCGCCACCCGCCCGCACCCGCGTGCCCGGAATGCCGCTCGTTCAGTTGGGACACAGTCGAATCCACGCGGCGATGCACGCTGCACAGCTTCACGGTCATCCATCACCCGAAGGATCCTGCTTTCGAGTACCCACTCGCCGTCGGACTCGTCGATCTCGAAGAAGGCACGCGTCTGGTTGCCGACATCGCGGGGATCGATCACGAGGAACTCGACTTCGGCATGGAACTCGAAGTGACCTTCTCCGAGCACGCTCACGGCGAGATGCTGCCGCAACTGAGGCGACGGGGTTCGGTGCAATGACGAAACTGATTGACTGCGAAGTGGGTTCGGTCCTCCCCAGCCTCGAATTGCCGTTGGATCGAACGCTGATCGTCGCCACCGCGATCTCTTCTCAGGATTTCGAGGACGTGCATCACGATCCGGGCAAGGCACAGGATCGCGGAACTCCCGACATCTTCATGAGCATCAACACTACCAACGGGCTCATCGACCGCTACATCACCGACTGGTCCGGCCCGGCGTCACGGATCGTCAAAACATCACTACGGCTTGGTGTTCCGAACTTTCCCGGAGACACCATGACATTCACCGGCAAGGTCACCGCCACAGACGGCCGGGCGCTCACCGTGACGGTTCTCGGGAAAAACGCCCGCGGAACACACGTGACGGCCGACGTGACTCTCGAACCGGTGGAAAGGGTAATCGCATGACACGAGGATTTTCGAGGCAAGCAGCCATCGCCGGAATCGGCGCCACCGAGTTCTCCAAGAACTCCGGCCGCAGCGAATGGCAGTTGGCGTGCGAATCTGTGATCGCCGCACTCGACGACGCGCACATCGAGGCAGAAGAGGTGAACGGATTTGCACTGTTCACCATGGAGAACAATCCTGAGATTGCGGTCGCACGCGCCCTCGGGATCCCGGAATTGACGTTCTTCAGTCGAATTCCACACGGCGGCGGCGGTGCCTGCGCACCGGTTCAACAAGCAGCGCTTGCCGTCTCCAGCGGAGTTGCCGACGTTGTGGTCGTCTACCGTGCCTTCAACGAAAGATCAGGTCACCGATTCGGCGCCGGCCCGCCACCTTTTGCGTACAACGCGTCGACGGACCAGGAGTATCGGAACTGGATCAACCCGTACGGGCTTCTGACCCCGGCGCAGCAGGAAGCCTTCCTCGCCAAGCTGTACATGCACAAGTACGGGGCAACCAGCGCCGACTTCGGCCAGATCTCGGTCCTCTCACGCAAGCATGCGGCGAACAACCCCAAGGCCTGGTTCTACGAACGCCCGATCACTATCGAGGACCATCAGAACTCGCGCATGATCGCTGACCCCATCCGTCTGCTCGACTGCTGCCAGGAAAGTGACGGTGGACAGGCGCTGGTCATCGTCAGCGCGGAGCGCGCCCGCGACCTGCCGCACAAACCTGCGATCATCAGCGGTGCTGCGCAAGGTGTAGGTCCACAACAGATTTCGATGAGCAGCTACTACCGCGAAGACATCGACAGCATGCCGGAAGTCGAACTCGTGGCGCGCCAACTGTGGGACCAGGCCGGTATCGGCCCGGACGACATCGATGCCGCAATTCTCTACGACGCCTTCACTCCGATGGTTCTGCTTCAACTCGAGGAGTACGGATTCTGCGGTCGAGGTGAGGCAAAAGACTTCATCGCCGACGGGAATCTCGAGCTGGACGGTCGCCTGCCGATCAACACCCACGGTGGCCAACTCGGTGAGGGATACATCCACGGCGTCAACGGCATTGCCGAAGGTGTACGCCTGATCCGCGGCACCTCCACCAATCAACCCACCAAAACTCTGGACAACGTGCTCGTGACCGGCGGCTCTCCCGTCCCGCACAGTGCGCTCGTCCTCTCGGCAGATCGCTGAATCTGCCGCCTATTCGAGAAAGCAGGAACAAGATGAGCGAGCGGATCACCTACGCCAGGGCCACCCACGGCGAGGAAGAAATACAGGCTGTTGTCGACGTCTTGCGCAGCGGGCATCAAGGATTGCGCATCGGCAAGAACGTCTTCGAGATGGAAGAACGTATCGCGGCCTTGGCCGGCAAGAAGTTCGGCGTCATGTGCAACTCGGGATCCTCGGGTTTGTACTTGGCAGTCGAGCTGCTTGGACTGCCTGCGGGAAGCGAGATCATCACGTCGCCGTTGACGTTCTCCACCGATATCGCACCGATCGTGCGTGCCGGTCTGGTGCCGGTGTTCGTGGACGTGGAACCCAACACGTTCAACGTCGACGTCACCAAGATCGAGGCAATGGTCACCGAGAAGACCGGTGCCATCCTGATGCCGAACCTCGCCGGCAACTGCCCGGACTGGGACGTCATTCGTGATATCGCTGATCGCCATGGACTCAAGGTGATCGAGGATTCGTGTGACGCGATCGGCGCCACGCTCCGCGGTACTCCCACCGGGTCTCGGGCGGACATCGTCGTCACCAGTTTCTCGATGGCACACATCATCACGTGCGCGGGAACCGGTGGAATGGTGTGCGTCGACGACGAAGCCAGCCGTGACAAGGCTTTGCTGCTTCGCCGCTGGGGCCGTCGTAGCGAGCCGAACCTGTTCGGCAGTACCAAGTCCGGCCGAGTCTTCCGTGAAGAACTCGACGGCGTCGACTACGACAACGACTTCATCTTCGAGCTCATGTCGTGGAACTTCGAGCCCTCCGAACTCGGCGCAGCTTACGGCGTCGTGCAGCTCGACAAGCTGGAACAGAACTACAAGACGCGTAAGGCCACATTTGCGGCCTTCACGACGGCATACGGCGCCCACCCCGAATTCTTCACGACGCCGGTAGAACTCGACGGTCTCGACACGGCGTGGCTGTGTTACCCGGTGATGATCAACGAGAACGCCCCCTTCACGCGCAGCGACCTGCAGGAAGCCATCGAGGCCGACGGTATCGACACACGAACTGTGTGGAGCGGCAACGTCACTCGTCACCCGATGATGAACAACATCGAGTTCCGTCAGCCGGCCGAAGGATTGCCGGAAGCCGACGCGGTTTTCGCCCGAGGAATGACACTCGGCATGAGTCACGGCCTGCGTGAAGACGAAGTTGCACGGATTGCGGAGAGCATCAATCGCTTCGCCTCGAAGTTCAAATAGCATGACGAGGCGCTTTGACGGCCGCCGAGCGCTTGTCACCGGTTCCAGTCGCGGAATCGGTGCGGGCGTCGCGGAGCGACTGGCAGCCGAGGGTGCCGACGTCGCCCTCGTGGCTCGGACGCTCGGCACGCATGCAACCCTGCCCGGCAGTCTCGAAGAGACTGCGGCTCGAATTGCCAAGTACGGAACCAAAGTCGAGATAGTTGTCGCAGATCTGACGGACGAGCAGCAGCGCGACACCGTTGTGCCGCTGGCGATCGAGAAGCTTGGCGGGACTATAGACATCCTGGTGAACAACGCGGCAGCGGCGATCTATCAGCCGCTCTCGGATTACCCACTGCGGCGGCGACGGTTGATGTTCGAGGCAAATGTCCATGCACCGCTCGATCTGATGCAAGCCGTGGTGCCGGGGATGGTGGCAAACGGATACGGCTGGATCGTGAACGTGTCCAGTGGCACCGTCAAACCGTGGCATGGCCCGCCGTTCACGTGGGTCGAACCGGGAACTGCCATGACCGTGTACGGCGCGTCCAAAGCAGCGCTCAACAGGATGAGCAACGGCATGGGCGTGGAGCTTTACGGCCAGGGGGTTCGCGTCAACACGGTTCAACCGCGGGCAGCGGTGCTCAGTGAGGGCGCCAGGGTCCTGGTCGGTGAGACTATCCGGCCGGATCAGGTCGAATCTATGGAAGAAATGGTGGAAGCGGTCACAGCGCTGTGTGATTGCGACACCGAGTTCACCGCGCGCTCGAGCGTCAGCTTGGACCTGATCGACGAGTGGTCCCTTACCGTGCGTGGTCTGGACGGAACGGCATTACCGGAGAACCCGGCATTACGAACCGAGGAGTTGGCATGAAGCCCGTCATCGTGGACGCAGCACGAACGCCGTTCGGCAAGCGTGAGGGTTGGCTGTCCGGAGTCCACGCGGCGGAACTGTTGGGTTATGCGCAGAAAGGCGTGCTGGATCGGGTGGGCGTGGATCCTGGCGCGGTCGACCAGGTCATCGGCGGCTGTGTGACGCCTCTCGGTGAGCAGTTCGGAAACATCGTGCGTACGTCCTGGATGCATGCGGGCCTTCCGTTGAAAGCGGGCTGCACCACGATCGACGCGCAGTGCGGAACCGCGCAGCAATCGGTGCAGTTGATTGCCGGGCAGATTGCCATCGGTGCAGTCGACGTGGGTGTGGCGTGCGGTGTGGAACTGATGTCGCGGGCACCACTCACCTACAAGGTGGGTACCGGCCTCGGAACACCACGTCCGGAGTCGTGGTCACTCGATACCGTCGACCAGTACACCGCGGCCGATCGGATCGCTGTCAAGCGCGGTTTCAGCCGCGAGGATCTCGACGCCTTCGGGCTGCGCTCGCAGCAGCGGGCGGCGGCGGCGTGGGAGGCAGGCCGATTCGACTCGCACATCATCGATGTGGTCGCTCCGGGCTCTGACGTTCCGGTTCATCGGGATCAGGGTCTGCGCGAATCGAGTCTCGAAGGGCTCGCGAAGCTGCGCACCGTTCAAGAGGGCGGATTGCACACCGCTGGAACGTCTTCGCAGGTCTCGGACGGTGCGAGTGCCGCTCTGCTGATGTCCGAGGATCGAGCCAGGATGCTCGGGGTGCGGCCGCGGGCAAAGATATTGGCGCAGTGCGTCATCGGCGGAGACATCGAGTTCATGCTCGACGGTCCCGTGGACGCGGCAAACATCGTGCTCGGCCGCACCGGTCTGACGATCGACGACATCGACCTGTTCGAGGTCAACGAGGCATTTGCTTCGGTACCGATGTCGTTCGCGCAGGTTCACGGCGTCGATCCCGAATTGCTGAACGTCAACGGTGGTGCAATCGCGTTGGGCCACCCGGCCGGTGCAACCGGAATCAGACTGTTGGCCAATGCCATCGACGAACTGGAGCGCCGGGACAAGTCCATCGCGCTGATCGCGATCTGCGCGTCCGCCGCAACCACCTGCCTGATTCTCGAACGCATCTGACAAGAACCGAAGATTGAGGAACCTGCCATGGCACTGCCCCTGCTCGAAGATCACCGTGACCTGGCGGAAGCGGTAGCCGCATTCGCGAACCGCTTCGGTGGAATCGCCGATACGCGGAGCAACGTCAAGCGGTACGCCGCCGGTGATCGGCCGGACTCGTGGGATGGATTGGTCCGTCAGGGACTGCACGCAGTGCACCTGCCGGAGCAGTACGGCGGTGACGGGGCAGGGCTTGCCGAACTGGCGGTGGTAGTCGAGCAATTGGGTGATGCGCTTTACCCGGGACCGTACGTTCCGACGGTCATCGCCAGTGGGATCCTCGCAACAGCTGCCGGCCCGGCTGCGGAATCAATGCTGATCGAATTGGCCACCGGCGCAACCGGAGCAGTCTGCACCGGCGTGGGATTGCGCGCGGCTCGCAGCGATGCAGGGTGGGCCGTGAGCGGTTCTGCCGACCCGGCTCTAGGTCTACCCGGAGCCGATGTCGTTCTCGTGCAAGCGAACAGCGAAGACGGCGAGTTGTGGTTCCGGCTCGAGCAGTCGTCTTCCGCTGCGGTGGAGGTCGAAGACGGAGTGGATCTGACACGCTCGATCGGGACGCTGACGTTGACCGATCACAAGGTCGACGCTGGGCTGATCGTCGAGGGTCTCCAGGCGCACCGAGTCGAACTGATTGTCAACACGGTGTTGGCTGCGGAGGCGAGCGGTATAGCCGGGTGGGCGCTACGCACCGCGGTCGACTACGTGAAGTCCCGGCAGCAGTTCGGCCGTCCGGTCGGAAGCTTCCAGGCAGTTCAGCACAAGGCGGCCATGATGCTGGTCCGCTCCGAGATTGCCTGTGCCGCAGCGTGGGACGCCGCTCGGTCCGAAGAGCACGACGAGGATCAGCACAGACTTGTCTCGGCTCAAGCTGCGTTGGCCGCTTTGCCCGTCGGCATCGAGAACGCCCTCGAATGTGTCACGTTGCTCGGCGGAATCGGATTTACCTGGGAGCATGACGCGCATCTGTACTGGCGCCGGGCAATCAGTATCGCTGCGGTGGCGGGATCCGAGGTGAAGTGGGCACACACGTTGGGAGACCGGTCCGCCGATTCGGAACGGGATTTCTCCTTTGTCGACCCGGACATGCTGCCGGAACTACGAGAGCAGGTTCGCAGGGTTCTGGACGAGGTTGCGCTGCTGCCCGACGACGGAACCACCAGCGCCAGTTGGGCGCCGGCCAAGGGGAGCGCTCGACGCGCCCGATTTGCCGACGCCAAACTGGTAGCCCCGCACTATCGGGCGCCGTACGGGCTGGGAGCAGGACCGAGAGAACAGGCCGTCATCGCACACGAATTCGCGATGCGAGGTTGGGCTCAACCGTCCACGGTGATCGGGGAATGGGTGCTGCCCACGATTCTCGAACACGGCAACGCCGAGCAGCAGGACAGGTTCGTCGAGCCTTCGCTGCGCGCCGACATCATCTGGTGCCAGCTGTTCAGTGAGCCGGGCGCGGGATCAGACCTGGCCGGTCTGAGCACGAAAGCGCGCAAGGTCGACGGTGGCTGGGTCCTGTCGGGTCAGAAAGTGTGGAACTCGGGCGCGCATGAGGCCGATTGGGGAGTATGCCTGGCGCGTTCGGACGCCGACGCTCCGAAACATCGTGGGCTGTCGTACTTCCTGGTCGACATGACCTCGAAAGGCATCGACGTACGTCCGCTGAAACAAGCCACCGGTAAGTCGGAGTTCAACGAGGTATTCCTCGACGACGTCTTCGTCCCGGACGACTGCCTGGTGGCGGAGCCGGGGCAAGGGTGGAAGCTTGCTGCGACAACGCTGTCCAACGAACGCCTGAGTATGGGCAGCACGCTGCACCACGGTTCGAGTCGGCTGTTCCGTCAGGTTATTGCCGACGCGAGCCACGACTGCCCTCGCGAAGACGCAGTGGAGGGCCTCGGCCGCAGTATCTCTCGTGAGTTGGCACTGTCCGCGATGAATCTACGCGGGGTGTCGGCGCGACTGGCGGGTCAGGAACCGGGCTCCGAGATCAGCGTGTCGAAGGTGTACAACGCCCTGGCGCAGCGTGAGGGCTCGCGGGATCTGTTGCGACTGCTCGGACCTCGTGCCGCCGTTGTCGACCCGTCGGCGAATTACGCGATAGACCACATCGGACTTCCCTCGATTCTGTTCGGCGGCGGAACCGTCGAAATTCAACTCAACGTCATCGCGCAGCGCGTACTCGGCCTGCCGCGTTCGTAGATCTTAGGAGTTTCACCATGTACTTGGATTTGTCGGAGGAGTCGAAGACTCTGCGCAAGGAATTGCGGGCGTACTTCGCGGAGATCATCAACGACGAAGACCGCCGTGCTCTCGTGGATCAGACCGAAGGCGGCCCCGTCTTCGATCGCATTCTGCGCCGAATGGGTAAAGACGGTTGGCTGGGCTTGGGGTGGCCGGAGGAATTCGGCGGTCGGGGCGAGAACCCCGAAGCTCTGTACGTGTTCTACGACGAGGTGATTCGCGCCAATGCGCCGCTGTCGCTGGTCACGCTGAACACCGTCGGACCCGCTCTGATCAAGCACGGGACGCAAGCTCAGAAGGACTTCTTCCTGCGTCCGATCCTGGCGGGCGAGTTGATCTTTGCCATCGGCTACACCGAACCCAATGCGGGCACCGACCTCGCGGCACTCGAAACACGCGCCCGCATCGAGGGTGACGAGCTTGTCATCAACGGCAACAAGATCTTCACCAGTGCCGGTGTGTTTGCCGACTGGGTCTGGCTTGCCGTTCGTACCGATCCTGACGCGCCGACGCATCAGGGCATTTCCGTGGTCCTGGTGCCGACCAGCTCGCCGGGTTTCTCGGTCACCGAAATTCACACCGTGGGTGGAATCAGCACTTCGGCAACCTATTACGAAGATGTTCGGGTACCGATCACCAATGTCGTCGGTGAGCTCAATCAAGGGTGGAAGCTCATCACCAACCAGCTCAACCACGAACGTGTTGCCCTGGCCGCACGCGGTGGCATCGCCAACGAGCTCTTCGCCGAGGTGGTCGAGTGGGCAAAGACGGAACCCGCCGGTGGCGGCCACGTCTACGACATCGGCTGGGTACGTGAGAAATTGGCGGAAGTCTACGCGCTGCTCAGTGCTGCCGACCTGATGAACCTGCGACTGGTGGCGGACGTCGCCGCCAACACCTTGGGCGGCGGGGATTCGGCCGCGGCCAAGATCTTCGGTACCGAAGCCGTCGTCAGTGCGTACGGCATGCTGCAGGAAGTGCTGGGCGCCAAGGGCTTACTGCGCCCCGGCACACCCGGAGCGGTACTGGAAGGGCGGGTCGAGAACCTGGGTCGACGCGCCCAGAACAACACCTTCGGCGGTGGAACCAACGAAGTGATGCGTGAAATCGTCGCCGCAAAATGCCTGGGCATGGCGCTTGCTGCGCGTCGCCGGCCCGCTGCACAGAACGAAAAGAGCTGACATGGAATTCGAATTCGACGACAACTTGTCCGCCGTGCGGGATCTGAGTGAATCGATCTTCTCGGCGAAGTCCGGAGTGGACCGACTGCGGGAAGTGGAGGGCGCCGGCGGTTTCGACGCCGAACTGTGGAAGCTCCTCGCCGATTCCGACGTTCTGGGAATTCCTCTGCCAGAGGAGGTCGGGGGAGCGGGACTCGGAATGCTAGGCCTGGCAGCGGTGCTCGAACAACAGGGCCGCCGGGTCGCCCAGGTGCCGCTCTGGTCGGTGATTTCGACGGCAGCGCTGCCGATTGCCGAGTTCGGCAGTAAGGAGCAGAAAGCGTCGTGGCTTCCGGGACTGCTCGACGGCTCGGTGATCGTCACCGGCGCCTTCGACACCGGCTACAACGCCGAGACGGCGGTTCGCGCCGAGCCGGCGCCTGACGGTTGGGTTCTGTCAGGCCGCGTCGACTCCGTATCTGCCGCCGAGTTCGCTGCCGCACTGGTGGTTCCGGTGACGATGCCGGACGGCAGTGTCACCGTGATGATCGTGCCGACGGACCGGGACGCGCTGGTGCGTACACCGCTTGCGGTGACGAACCGCGAGAGCAACAGCGCTGTGCAGTTCGACGGGGTTGCGGTTACTGCAGCTGACGCACTTCCCGCGGACGGCGCGGTGGTTCGAGACTGGACGTTACGACGTGCGCGGGTCGCTCTGGCGGCCCTGGCTACCGGCGTCTGCGAGGAAGCGCTGGCGATGACGGCGAAATACACCTCCGAGCGAGTGCAATTCGGTCGTCCACTCTCGACCAACCAGGCAGTTGCCGTCCGGGCCGCCGACGCGTACCTCGACACCGAGAGCACCAGATTGACCACCCACCGCGCTGCCTGGCTGATGGACAGCGGAGTCGAGAGTGAAGCGGAAGCAGCGGCGCTGGTCGCCAAATGGTGGGCGTCGCGTGGCGGTTTGCGCGTGGTGCACGCGACCCAGCACATGCACGGCGGAATCGGCGCGGATGTCGACTATCCGATTCACCGCTATTTCCTGTGGGGACGGCAGATCGCCTTCACTTTGGGGAGCGCGGGGGCGATAGGCGCCGAACTCGCCGATCAGTTGGAGATCCGAGCCCAGATCGGGGCGTCGGCGTGAATATCTGAGTCCGCAGGTTCCAGTCACGGGCAGCGCGTCGGCAATCATCGCGCTACTCTGCCCTTCGTGAATCGCACCAGTTCGTTCATCAGGCCGTTGGTTCCGCGGGACCCGCACGAGCCGCACCGGGTGGCGACGCCGCTCGAGCTGCTCACCGACCTCTGCTTCGTCGTGGCGGTCGCTCAAGCGGCCACCGGTCTGCACCACGCGATCAGCGAAGGGCATGCGGCTTCGGGCGTCGGGCACTTCGCGATGGCTTTCTTCGCGATCTGGTGGACGTGGCTGAATTTCACGTGGTTCACCTCGGCGTACGACAACGACGACGGAATCGCCCGGCTGCTGACCATATTCCAGATCCTCGGATCGCTGGTCCTTGCAGCCGGCATCGTCCGCTTCTTCAACGACGACGCCCTGCTGATCATCGTCGGCTACGTCATCATGCGAATAGCCCTGGTCATCCAATGGCTCAGGGTCTCGCGGAACGACCCCGAGCATGCGCTCACGGCGCGTCGATACGCTCTCGGAATCGTGTTGGTCCAGATCGGTTGGATCGGTTTCTACTTCGTGCCGTCCGCCGTTTACGTCCCGACGTTCCTGGTGTTGGTTCTGTGCGAATTCGCGGTACCGATCTGGTCGGAGAAGCCGGGCATGACGCCGTGGCACCCGCATCACATCGCGGAGCGGTACTCGTTGTTCTTCATCATCGTTCTGGGCGAGACGATCCTTTCGACCACCATCGCGATTCAGGACGCGGTCGACGGTGAGCATCCGGCAGCGCAGGTCACCTACGTCGTGATCGGCGGCATTCTGATTGTCTTCAGCCTGTGGTGGTTGTACTTCCAACGCAATGCAGGCGAAGTGATCGGCGGTGACAACGTCTCACCCTTCGTCTGGGGGTTCGGTCACTACTTCATCTTCGCCGCCGCTGCCGCCATCGGTGCGGGGTTGGCCTCGCGCGTCGACTTCTGGACTCATCACGGTGACGGCAGCGCGTTGGTGACGGGTGCTGCCGTCACCGTTCCGGTCGCGGTCATCCTTGCCGCCTTGTGGTTCATCCACATTCGACTACACGACTCCTCGGTACGCACCCTCGTGCCGTTCTCGGTCGCGATAGTCGTCGTGCTCGGTGGTACCTACACCGCGGTGCCCGAACTGGTCGCGGGACTGGCCTGCGCCGCGCTGTTGGCCGTGGAACTGATTCTGACCGAGGGCAAATCCGAAACCGTCTGAACCGGGTCAGCGAATCGCGAGTCGCTCCTTGCGGAGCTTGTCGACCTCGGGCAGATGCAGGGGTTCAAGCTCGTTCACACCCAAGGCGCGCATGAGCAGGAGGTCCGCGAGTTCCGGATTCCGGGCCAAGGCGGGTCCGTGCATGTACGTCCCGATCACCGAACCCTGTACGACGCCTTCGAATCCGTCACCGACGCCGTTTCCGACACCATGGGTGACACGTGCGAATCCAGAGGCTGAGCTACCCAGAGTTGTTCCGCCGCGATGGTTCTCGAACCCCGAGAGGGGCGCGGTGAGTCCGTCGATCAGCGGCTTCGTGATGACTTCGCCGATGGAACGCTTCTCCTGCGGCGAGGTCGTGACGTCGAGCATCGAGACACCGTCGACGCGTTCGCCGCTGGAGGTTTCGTACCAGTTGCCGAGCACCTGAATGGCAGCGCAGATCGCCAGAACCGGTGCGCCACGCTCTGCGGCGCGTTGCAGACCAGGGTATTTCGCGAGGTGACGCGTTGCGAGGCGCTGAGCGGAATCCTCGGCGCCACCCAACGTGTACACGTCGAGCGAATCGGGGACCGGATCGCTGAGGGTGATGTCCACGATTTCGGCGTCGTAGCCGCGCATCCGCAGGCGCTGACGCAGGATCAGGGCATTGCCGCCGTCGCCGTAGGTGCCCATGACGTCGGGGAGTACCAGACCGATGCGAACTGTCGAGTCAGACATTGCGAGACTCCTTCGCGATGGCAGTGTTGAGGTCACGGAAGGCCGTGTAGTTCGCCAGTACCTCCACACGTCCGGGAGGGCAGGAAGCGATGGCGCGCAACGGGTCCGGGTCGAGAGTGTGCTCGACGCCCGCGTACGTGAGGCGAACTGCCAGATCTGTTCCGCGTTCACCGGCGGCCACTACCTTGACACCTTCGAAGTGCTCGAACTTCACGTCCCACAGCCAGGAGAGGTCCTCGCCGTCCGGCACCTGACCGTTCACCGCGATGACCAGACCGTCCACCGTGGGATCGATCATCGACAACGCTTCCTGCCAGCCGGCGGGATTCTTCGCGAGCAGCATGTGAACGGAGTGCGGTCCGACCTCGACGGTGCTGTATCGACCTGCGACTTCTTGAACCGTCGATGCGGCGGCAACTGCCCCGACCGGATCTGCACCCAAAGCCGCTGCAGCCGCTACGGCCTGAGCTGCGTTGCCGCGGTTGGCTTTTCCGGGGAGGGTCAACGTCATCGGAATCTTCAGGCCGTCGGGGCCGTAGAGATTGTCGTCGTCGAGCCACCAGGTCGGCTCGGGCCGCGCGAAGTCGGAACCGGTACTGCGCCAGTGCTTTCCCTCCCACACGATGGGTTCGCCGGTGCGCGGGCAGCTGACGGAATCGCCGGCCCAACCGCCGCCGGCAGCAACCCACACGACGTTGGTGGCGTCGTATGCCACGGAGGTGACCAGTACGTCGTCGCAGTTGGCGACGATCACCGCATTCGGATGCGCGTTGACGCACGCGCGCAGTTTCCGTTCGATCATGTTGATCTCGCCGACCCGGTCGAGCTGATCGCGGCTGAGATTCAGCAGCACGATCACTTCCGGGTTCACGGCGTCGGCTACGTGGGGGACGTGCAGTTCGTCGACCTCGAGTGCCGCCAGCGTCGCATCGGTACGCGCGGCCAGGGCAGCCACGATCCCGGCATCCATGTTGGCGCCGTCGGCCTGCGTGGCGACGTTACCGAGTGTCGCGAGCGCTGCGGCGGTCATACGCGTGGTCGTCGACTTGCCGTTGGTGCCGGTGACCACGACGGTGCGCTTGCCGCGTCCGAGCTGAGTCATGAGCGTCGGGTCGATCTTGAGGGCGATCAGCCCGCCGATCATCGAACCCTTGCCGCGACCGGCCTTCTGCGATGCCCAAGATGCTGCTGCGGCAGCTCGCATGGCGAGCTTTCCGCGCGCTGTGATCGATAGTCCAGTTCCCACGGCCCGAGTTTGGCACAGGGCGTCGTCAGACGCCGAGTCGCGCCGGTGGTGAGGCTGCAGGTGTGTCCGAGAAAACAGTGTTCGCGGGCTTACGTCTCATCTGTGCGGCGCTCGCTCCGGCGATCACGATGACCGCCCCGACCAGTGACAACGGGCTCGGATCCTCGTGCAGGAACAGCCAGGACGCGCCGATTCCCACGACTGGCACCAGCAAGGAGAGCGGCGCCACCATGCCGGCGGGATAGCGGCCCATGAGCATCGTCCAGAGCCCGGATCCGGCGATGGTGCCGAGCAGAATGATGTAGGCCAGCCCGACCAGCGACGGCCAGGCGTCGGCGCTGAATGCGGTGCCGAGTGCGTGCCAGCCGACTGTGGGGCCCTCGACCACGGCTGACAGTGCGAGCATCGGCAACGGCGGGATGACACACATCCACAACATCAAGCGCATCGGTGCAGGCTCGCCGACGGTGTTCGCCGCGGCCAAGCGGCTGCCGAGATTGCCGAACGCCCAGGACAGGCCGCCGAGGAGCGTGAGGATGACGGGCAACAGTGCCGCGTGGTGCGAGCGGTCCCAGCCGATCAAGGACATCCCGCCAACGGCGACGGCGATACCGGAGACCTGCCAGACGCTGAGCTTCTCGCGGAGCAGGAAAGCGCCGAGTAGGACGGTGAACGGTGCTGACGACTGCAGGACAAGTGATGCAAGGCCCGTCGGCATCCCTGAATGCATCGCCCAGAAGAGGAAGACGAACTGGCCGAATCCGAAACCGAATCCGTAGAGCAGCAGCCAACGGAGCGGCACCTGTGGACGCGGCACGAAGATGACCACCGGAATCGCGATGATCAGAAACCGCAGCGCTGCGAAGAAGAATGGCGGGAAATGATCCAGGCCGACGCGAATGGCCAGGAAGTTCAGACCCCACAAGACGATCACGGTCAGGCCGAGGAGACGGTCGCGGGGAGTCATGCGTTAATCGTGAGCCGTACGAAGCATCAGAACAAGCGAATATAGATGCACTATCCATGTAGTTTTGCTACATGGATATTCGTCACCGTATGGATGCCACGCGCCTGCGAATCCTCCGCGAGCTCGCCGACCGAGGAACCGTCGGCGCTACTGCTCTCGCCCTCTCGATGACGCCGTCCGCCGTCTCGCAACAACTCAAGATCCTCGGACGAGAAGCGGGGGTCTCGCTCCTCGAACCGGACGGGCGCACGCTGCGCCTCACCGACGCGGGTCGAGCGCTGGTGCTTCGCGCCGACGACGTGGTGGCGGCGCTAGACCGGGCGGCGGACGAGATGGCGTCGTACCGAGGCTCGCCGCGGGGAAAGGTGCGAGTCGCGTTCTTTCCCTCCGGCGCGGCGCTCCTGCTGCCCGGTGTCCTGACGGCGCTGAAGAACTCGGACGTGGACATCGACGCCTACGACGTCGACAAACCGGCGTCCGCCGTCCCTGGACTGTTGGCCGATCACGATGTGATCCTCACCCACCGTGACGAACGCGGAGCCGAGACGTCGTTTCCCCGGGTCAGCGTGCAACCGCTGATGCGTGAACCGATCGATCTGGTGCTGCGGCCTGATCATCCACTCGCCGAGCAGGATTCGGTCCGGCTGGAACAATTGGCCGACGAGAACTGGATAAGCGTGCGCGGCGGGTTTCCGGTCGACGACGTTCTGCTGTCGGTTGCGTCGGTAACCGGCGTCCAGCCTCGCGTCGCTCATCGGATCAACGATTTCCGCGTCATCGAAGAACTGGTGGCGGCGGGCCACGGCGTGGCTTTGATGCCGCGATACGCGATCACGCATCCCGGAGTTTCGAGGAAACCGGTGGCGGGAGTGCGCGCTGCACGAGTTTATGAATTGGCAACTCGGTTACACGCCAACCGCAGTCCGGCTATCGGAGTCGTGCTCGACGCCTTTCGTGACGTCGCGCGTGCTGTCGGTGAATGAAGGCTGTCGGTGAATGAAGGGCCGTTGGTGAATGAACGGCTGTCGGTGAATGGGCAGCTGTCGGTGAATGAACACAAAACGGGAGCGACACGATTAGTGTCGCTCCCGTTTCGGTAGTGCAATCCTCACGGTTTAGTGAGGGTCGCTTAGTGAGGGCCGGTATCAGGCGAGAGCCTTGGCCTTCAGTGCTGCGAATTCTTCTTCACTGATGGTGCCGGCGTCGAGAAGTGCCTTTGCATCTGCGATGGATTCGGCCGGGGACTTTCCGGCAACCTCACGGATGTAGCTGTCCTGTGCGTTCTTGACCTGCTGTGCAGCCTCGAGGGACCGCTGTGCCATTCCGTCACTGCGAACGATCAGGTAGACGAGCGAGGTGAGCAGCGGAATGAAGAACAGGAAGACGATCCAGATTGCCTTCACCCAGCCGGAGGTCTTGTGATCGCGGAACAGGTCGGTGATTATCGAGAAGAGCAGGATCAAGTACGCGATGAACGCGAAGCTGATGATGATCAGCCAGAGGAAGTCCCAAAAGGAATCCATTGTCGAGCTCCATTTCACAAGTCGGATTTGTCTGAGCTGACTATCTCACGCGCACGTGGCGTCTGCATCATCCTCGATGGGTGAATTCTTTTTGTTAACTTCGCTAACCGACTCTTTCGGGACCAATGTCATGCCGAATCGAAAACATCGACCGAAAATCTTCAATGCTCTGAAAACGACCCTGGCCCCACCCGAAAATCGGGTGAGACCAGGGATTGTTCACGAGTCAGGAGCTGAGTGTCAGCTGGCGCGGTTCACTGCCGAGACCACAGCGCGCAGCGAGGCCGTCGTGATCGACGTGGCGATACCCACACCCCAGACGACGGTGCTCTGACCCTCCGGGCCCGTCACGGCGCACTCGACGTAGGCCGCGGCCTGGGCGTCGTCACCGGCGGACATCGCGTGCTCGGAGTAGTCGAGGACACGAACGTCGAAGTTGATGCTTCCCAGCGCGTCGACGAAGGCAGCGAGCGGGCCGTTGCCGGTTCCCGAGATCTCCTGCTCCTTGCCGTTCACCTTGACGATCGCGGTGATCGCATCGGTGCCGCCGTCCTCCTCGGACGCGGTGACCTTCTGCTTCATGCGCTCGAGCGGGGTGATGGGAGCGAGGTACTCCTCGTGGAAGACATCCCACATTTCCTTCGGCGAGACCTCGCCGCCCTCGCCGTCGGTGATCTTCTGGACCGACTGCGAGAACTCGACCTGCAGACGACGCGGCAGCACCAGACCGTGATCGGCCTTCATGATGTATGCGACGCCGCCCTTGCCGGACTGCGAGTTCACACGGATGACGGCCTCGTAGCTGCGGCCGACGTCCTTCGGGTCGATCGGCAGGTAGGGGACCTGCCAGAGAATGTCGTCGACGTCGGAGTTCTGGCTGTCGGCGTCGACCTTCATGGCGTCGAGGCCCTTGTTGATCGCGTCCTGGTGGCTGCCGGAGAACGCGGTGTAGACCAGGTCGCCGCCGTACGGATGACGCTCGTGGACGGGCAGCTGGTTGCAGTACTCGACCGTGCGACGGATCTCGTCGATGTTCGAGAAATCGATCTGCGGGTCGACGCCGCGCGTGAACATGTTCAGAGCGAGAGTGACCAGGCAGACGTTGCCGGTGCGCTCACCGTTGCCGAACAGGCAGCCTTCGATGCGGTCCGCGCCGGCCTGGTAGCCCAGCTCGGCTGCAGCGACACCCGTGCCGCGGTCGTTGTGGGGGTGCAGCGACAGGATGACCGAATCGCGGCGGGCCAGGTTGCGGTGCATCCACTCGATGGAGTCGGCATACACGTTGGGTGTAGCCATCTCGACGGTGGCGGGCAGGTTCAGGATGACCGGGTTGGCCGGCGTCGCACCCAGGGTTTCGGTGACGGCGTCACATACTTCCTTGGCGTACTCGAGCTCGGTGCCGGTGTAGGACTCGGGCGAGTATTCCCAGCGCCAGTTCGTGTCCGGGTACTTCTTCGACTCGGCGAGGACCAGTTCGGCGGCGTCGGTGGCGATCTTCTTGATCGTGTCCTTGTCGGCGCGGAACACGACGCGGCGCTGCAGAATCGAGGTGGAGTTGTAGAAGTGCACGATCGCGTTCTCGGCACCTTCACAGGCCTCGAACGTGCGCTTGATCAGCTCGGGACGCGACTGCGTCAGCACCTGGATGGTGACGTCGGACGGGATGGCGCCGTCTTCGATGATCTCGCGAACGAAATCGAAGTCCGTCTGGCTCGCGGACGGGAAGCCGACCTCGATCTCCTTGTAGCCCATACGAACCAGGAGATCGAACATACGACGCTTGCGCGCCGGGCTCATCGGATCGATCAGCGCCTGGTTGCCGTCGCGCAGGTCAACGGCACACCACTGGGGTGCTCGGTCGATGATCTTGTCCGGCCAGGTGCGGTCGGGCAGCGTGACCGTCTCGACCTCTTCGGCGAACGGGCGGTAGCGGAACGTCGGCATCGACGAGTTCTTCTGCGTGTTCCACGCAGGCTGGTCGGACGGTGCCGGCTTCGTGGGCGGGGTGATGGTGCGAGTGCCGGTGGTGAATGCGTCAGCGGGGGACATGGGTGTGATCTCCAGGATTGTGGACCCGGCCTGTTGACCTGTTGGTCAAGACCATGAGTCCGGAAGGCTTGGTCGACCGGCGCACAAAAACCCCGCGGCGGGAGGCCAGTCTGGATCAGACCCCGTCGCGGCAACCAAGAAGGAGTGCGCGCTGCATGCACAGCACTCTACTCCTGGATTTCGCGAGAAATCGGTGGGGTTCGCCCTCATGTCCAATTTGTCGCCGAATTGTGCTGCCGTTTCGGCCCCGAAAATGGTGGACTGTCGTCCATGGATCCCCGAATCGCCGTGGCGAGCACGTACCTCGACGCGCTCCGCAGTCACGATGGCAGTTCCGTACCGCTGGCTCCGGACGCGGTACGCCACGAGGTCGGGCTCAAGACCGGATTTTCGGGGAATCATTTGCGGCGCAGCCTTTCCGGAGGTCCTCAGTATCGCGTGATCCGCGACATTCGTGAGGTGGAGTGGACGGTCGACGGGGACGACCTGACGGCTGACTACCTCCTCGACGCCGGGTTGTTCGGGCGGAACCTGATGACCGTTCGGGTTACCGAGACCTTCCGGATACCCGCTGACGATCACCGCATTCACCACATCACCGCGAAGATTCGACCGGCGCGCGCCAAGCACACGTGATGCGCTCGATCCGCTGGATCGTCTGTTCACTGCTGATCGTTCTCGCTGGTCTCGGTGCTGCCGGCTCGGTGCTCGCGCTGTTCGTCCACACCCAGGTGAACGACACCGACAGTTACGTCGAGACGGTTGCCCCGTTGGCTTCCGAACCTGCTGTCCAAGCGGCTGTCGTTGATCGGCTGACCGAGGAACTGACGCAGCGGTTGGACCGGTTTCCACAGGTGGTGACGAGACAAGCCGAGAAACTTGTTCGGGAGGCGGCTCAGTCGTTGGTCTCCAGCGACCAGTTCGCGACGCTCTGGACCGCGGCCAACCGTCAGGCGCACGCGCAACTTGCTGCGATGGTGACCGGCAGAGCCACCGACGGCATCGTTCGGTCCGACGACAGCGGAACAGTCACCTTGTCCCTCGAGCCGATCATGACAGAACTGCGGACGAACCTCCGCGATCGCGGATTCACCGTCGTCGATCGTCTTCCGACGTTCGATCCGCAGTTCGAGATCCTGCAATCCGACGAGCTGGTGCGGGCCCAGGACCTCTCGAACACTCTCGACCGGGCAGCGGCCTGGCTGCCGTGGGTGTCGCTGGCCTGTGCGATCGCGGCCGTCGCAGTTGCGCCGAGGAGAATGCGCGCACTGTCCCTGGTCGGGCTGGCGACGGCGGTGGCGATGATCGCCCTGTTGGTGGCGCTGGCCGTCGTGCGGCGGGTCTATTTACAGAATTCAGACATACCGTCATCTGAGGCGGCAGTCGCGGTGTACGACGCGCTGGCAGTTTCGCTGGTCAGCAGTATCCGCGTGCTTCTCGCCTGCGGAGTTGCCGTCACGGTGGTCGGTTACGTTGCCGGTGGCTCGCGTTCTGCGACGTTGATGCGATCGCGGATCTCGCAACTGATCCCGCGCGGATCTGAGGCGAACAGCAGTACGCATCGGGAAGTCCCAGGACCACCTCGGTAAGCTCGACCTCTGGTATCTGTAAACAATTTCGACCTGGAGGTAGAAACGCGTGGCTCTCGTCGTCCAGAAGTACGGCGGATCCTCGGTGGCAACCGCCGAGCGCATCCGACGAGTCGCTGAACGGATCGTCGAGACCAAGAAGGCCGGCAATGATGTCGTCGTCGTGGTGTCAGCGATGGGCGATACCACCGATGAGCTGCTCGATCTGGCTCAGCAGGTGTGCCCTTCCCCGCCGGCCCGTGAAATGGACATGCTGCTGACCTCGGGTGAGCGCATCTCCAACTCCTTGGTAGCGATGGCAATTCACTCCCTCGGCGCCGAAGCTCGTTCGTTCTCGGGCTCACAAGCCGGAGTCATCACGACCGGCAGCCACGGAAACGCCAAGATCATCGACGTCACGCCGGGCCGTGTTCGCACTGCGCTGGACGAAGGCTCGATCGTTCTGGTCGCCGGATTCCAAGGCGTCAGCCAGGACAGCAAGGACATCACGACGCTCGGACGCGGTGGCTCGGACACCACTGCCGTGGCGTTGGCAGCTGCACTCAACGCCGACGTCTGCGAGATCTACACCGACGTCGACGGCGTTTTCTCCGCCGATCCGCGCATCGTCCCCGACGCTCACCGCCTCGAGACGGTTTCCTTCGAGGAAATGCTCGAACTCGCAGCGTGTGGTGCCAAGGTGCTCATGCTCCGGTGCGTCGAGTACGCCCGTCGTTACAACGTGCCTGTGCACGTCCGTTCGTCATACACCACCAAGCCCGGAACAATCGTGTCCGGATCGATGGAGGACATTCCTGTGGAAGAGGCCCTGATCACCGGAGTCGCGCACGATCGCGGCGAAGCCAAGATCACCGTTGTCGGATTGCCGGACACACCGGGACACGCTGCCAAGGTGTTCCGCGCAGTCTCCGATGCCGAGATCAACATCGACATGGTGCTGCAGAACATCTCCAAGGTGGAGACAAACAAGACGGACATCACCTTCACGCTTCCGACGGCCGACGGCCCCCGCGCCGTCGAGATCCTGACCAAGCGTCAGGAAGACATCGGCTTCACGCAGATCTTGTTCGACGACCACATCGGCAAGGTTTCCCTGGTCGGCGCCGGAATGCGGAGCCACCCGGGCGTCACCGCCACGTTCTGCGAGGCGCTGGCCAAGGCAGACATCAACATCGACCTCATCTCGACCTCTGAGATCCGCATCTCAGTGCTGGTCAAGGACACTGAATTGGACGACGCTGTACGTGTCATCCACGACGCTTTCGGGCTCGGTGGCGAAGAAGAAGCAGTAGTACACGCTGGAACGGGACGGTAATTTCTCATGACGACTATCGCTGTTGTCGGTGCGACCGGTCAGGTCGGCATCGTCATGCGCACTTTGCTCGAAGAGCGGAACTTCCCCGCGGACAAGGTGCGGTTCTTCGCATCTGCACGCTCCGCCGGTAAGAAGCTGCCCTTCCGCGGCGAAGAGATCATCGTCGAGGATGCGGCCGCCACATCGGATGAGGACCTGAAGGGCATCGACATCGCCCTGTTCTCAGCCGGTGCGACGCTCTCGCGCGCCCAGGCTCCGCGCTTCGCTGCTGCCGGCGCGACCGTTGTCGACAACTCTTCGGCATGGCGCAAGGATCCCGAGGTTCCCCTCGTGGTCAGCGAGGTCAACCCGCAGGACACGAAGAACCTGGTCAAGGGCATTATCGCGAACCCCAACTGCACCACCATGGCAGCGATGCCGGTGCTGAAGGTTCTGCACGACGAAGCCGGTCTGCAGCGTCTGATCGTCTCCAGCTACCAGGCCGTGTCCGGTAGCGGCATCGCCGGCGTCGAGGAACTCCTCGGCCAGGTGCGCGCCGTAGTCGGAGACGCGGAGAAGCTGGTTCACGACGGCAGTGCCGTCGACTTCCCGGCCCCGAACAACTACGTCGCCCCCATCGCGTTCAACGTCCTGCCGCTGGCAGGTTCGCTGGTCGACGACGGAAGCGGCGAGACCGACGAGGATCAGAAGCTCCGCAACGAGAGCCGCAAGATCCTCGGACTTCCCGATCTGTTGGTTTCGGGCACCTGCGTGCGCGTTCCCGTCGTGACCGGGCACTCGCTCGCGATCAACGCAGAGTTCGCCAACCCGCTCTCGGTTGCTCGCGCCAAGGAGATCCTCGCCGACGCTCCGGGCGTCGAGCTGGTCGAGGTTCCGACGCCGCTGGCCGCTGCCGGTGGCAACGCGTCGCTGGTCGGTCGTATCCGTCAGGATCCGGGTGTCCCGGAGGGACGCGGACTCGCGCTCTTCGTTTCGGGCGACAACCTGCGTAAGGGTGCCGCGCTCAACACGATTCAGATTGCCGAGCTGTTGGTCGGCTAGATCTTTCGTTCGGTACCGGCCCCGCACCTAGGTGTGGGGCCGGTGTCGTTTCGACAGGCGCTCTAGTCGAGTTCGGAAATGGCGACCAGGCCACCGAGGTACTCGGCATCCGAATACGCTTTGGCGAGTAGCGCTCCGAGCTCACCGAGAGCTCCGTTGTCGCTGCCGTACGCAACAAACATGCCCGCTTCGGGATCGGTGCCGAAGCGGCCCTCCAGATGCGGTGCATCGCGGCCTACCACTGCGTGGGCGACCGACGCCCAGTCGTAACCGGAGCCTTCGAAACCCTCTACCTGCTCGAATATCGATGCCACCTTGCCGAAATGCTGGTCGGTGAGCATCAGTGACCAGTTGCCCGGAGACGTTTCGAAAAGCTGTAGCGGTTCGATCGATGGTGATGTCATGCGTGTATTGAAGCAGATCCGACCGACAGGTTTCAGTCGGCCGCTAACGCCCGACCGATTGTGCGAGAGCCACGGCAAAACTGGAAAGTCGTTCTCGGGTATAGGTTTCGGGATCACTGACGGCCAGTCGTCCGAGCATTTCGGCGAACGACATCATGGTGTGTGCGAGGAGAACCGGATCAAGGCCTTCGAGCTTCGACTCGAGGGCAATCCCGGCGCGGGCCAGTTCTTCGGCGCGGGCGAAGACAGCTCCGCGAGAGAGCTTCAACAAGCCGTGATACTCGCTGGGGGCGTTCTCGACAGACGTCAGAATCAGGCGCCAGCGCGTCGGGTTCTCCAGTACGGCGTCGACGAAGGCGCCGACGGTCCCGGTGTACGACGCCGCTGGGCCGAGTTCGCTCAGATCTGTCGGCATGGTTTCGAGCACCTGAGCGATGGCTCGCTCGTGCTCGCGGCGCAGCAGTGCAGCGACGAGATCGGTCCTGGTATCGAAAATCGTGTAGAGGACGGGCTTGCCGACACCGGCTTCGGCAGCGACGGATTCCATGCTGAGGTTGTGCAGGCCAACGCGGCCGGTGACCTCGAATGCTGCGTCGAGGAGCTGCTCGCGACGTTGCTCGGGCGCCATGCGAGGGGCGTACTTGCGCCGCGGTGTATCCGTTGCGTCAGCTTGTGGCCTGGTCATCGTGTGCATCACCTCCGCTCTCACCCTAATCTGCCTGCCACTTCTTCGTGAATAATACGCAACCGTTGTATTCATCGTCTGCAATTGTTACGGTGGCGTTGTATTCGAATGGTGCTCAGTGAGGCGCCTCTGCCGAGATCTCGAGGAGAAAAACCGCTATGACAGCGTCGACCTCTTTAGTGCCGAATGATCTGCTGCTCCATCCCTCCACGTACGATCGGCCGGAGTTCGACGCGACCACGCGGAGACTGCTGGGCGCGACCGTCGACTGGTTCGAGGCGCGTGGAAAGAACCGACTCCTGGCCGACTATCACAACAAGATCTTCTACTCCGATTTCCTCGATTTCGCGGCGAAGGAAGGTCTGTTCGCCACATTTCTGACGCCCGCCCGCGACAGTGGTGGCGACTCTGACAAGCGCTGGGATACCAGTCGTATCGCCGCGCTGTCCGAGATCCTCGGCTTCTACGGACTCAACTACTGGTACCCGTGGCAGGTGACCATCCTCGGTCTCGGGCCGGTGTGGCAGAGCGACAACGAGACGGCAAGGGCGCGAGCAGCTTCCGCTTTGGCTTCCGGAGGCGTTGCGGCATTCGGACTGTCCGAGAAAGAGCATGGCGCGGACGTCTACTCCACGGACATGGTCTTGACGCCCAACGGCAGCGGCGGGTACCTGGCCAGCGGTTCGAAGTACTACATCGGAAATGGCAACTGCGCCAACACGGTCTCTGTCTTCGGCCGTGTCGACGGAGTGGAGGGCACTGATCAGTACGTCTTCTTTTACGCCGACTCGGACCATCCGGCATTCACCGTGGTGAAGAACATCGTTCCGGCCCAGATGTACGTAGCGGAGTTCTCACTCGTCGACTATCCCGTTGCGGCAGAGGATATCCTGGATACCGGCGAGGCAGCATTCAGTGCCGCACTCAACACCGTGAACATCGGAAAATTCAACCTGTGTTTCGGCGGAATCGGTATGTCGACTCATGCCTTGTACGAGACGATTACCCACGCGCACAATCGAATCCTGTTCGGCAATCCCGTCACGGCGTTCCCACACGTACGACGTGAATTCGTCGACGCGTACGCGCGCCTGCTGGCGATGAGGCTCTTCTCGGATCGTGCGGTGGACTATTTCCGCACCGCATCGCCCGAGGACCGCCGCTACCTCTTGTTCAATCCTGTCACCAAGATGAAGGTGACAACCGAGGCACAGAAGGTGATCAGACTGCTCTCCGACATCGCTGCGGCAAAGGGCTTCGAGAAGGACAGCTACCTCGCGGTGGCCAAGATGGATGTCGACGGGCTGCCCAAGCTCGAGGGGACCGTCGCCGTCAATCTCGCCCTGATCGCCAAGTTCATGCCGGCGTACCTCTTTGCCCCCGAGTCATTTCCGGCGATTCCGACGCGTAACGACGCAGCCGACGACGAGTTCCTGTTCCGTCAGGGCCCGGCACGGGGGTTGTCCAAGGTTCGATTCGACGACTGGCGAGCGGTGTACGCGAAGTTTGCGGATGTTCCCAACGTTGCACTGTTCGTGGAGCAGGCAGAAGCGCTCGTGACCCTTCTAGCCGAAGCTGCACCGGATGCGGCGCAGCAGGTCGACTTGGACTTCGGCCTTGCGATCACCGAACTCTTCACCCTCGTCGTCTACGGCCAGCTGATCCTCGAACAAGCCGAGATCTTGGGATTGGACGAGGGACAGCGGAGCGGTGGGGTGCTGGATCAGATCTTCGATGTCCTGGTCCGCGACTTCAGTGCTGCAGCGGTGGAGTTGTACGGAAAACCCAGCGCCAGTGAAGATCAGCAACGGTTGGCACTCGCATCTATTCGGCGCCCCACGTTCGCGGCGGAGCGATTCGAGTACGTCTGGCAGCAAGTAGTCGCCTTGTCTGGTGCCTACGAAATGAACGGTGCCGGCTCAACGAACGGGGAGGAATGAAATGTCTGAACTGACGATGAATCGACCGCGTGAGGATTACGGCTTCTTCGGCCCAGGATCACCCAGTTGGAAGATCTGGGCCGCGCCGACAGCGCTGATCGGGTTCCAGCGGTCGGTGGTGCTCGAGCACTTCGACCCCTTCTTGGCTGCCGCAGTGGCAGACATGAGCGGGATTTACAGCGATCCGGCCGGGCGACTCGACCGAACCTTGGCGTACTTCCTGACCGTCGCCACTGCCGACGGGCGGACAGCACTGGCGCTGTCCGACCACCTCATGACAGTTCATGCTCAGGCCACGGGCATCGAACCGATCACCGGAACTCGTTACAGCGCAAACAATCCGGCGTCACAACTCTGGATCCACGTGACGGGTTGGCATTCGGTGCTCAAGTGCTACGAGATGTATGGGCCGGGCCCGCTTTCAGCTGTCGAAGAGCAGCGGTACTGGGAAGAATGCGTGATCGCTGCCGAACTACAGACATGCAAGACCTCCGACGTTCCACGCTCCCGAGAAGAGGTACGTGAGTACTTCGCTGAAGTCAGGCCCAGATTGTGTACCTCCGAGCGTGCCAACCGGGCGATGCACTACTTGTTGAGAACACCGAGAGCGCAGGGGAAGACGAAGTTCGCGACATTCAGCCGATTGGTCGCGCCGGCCACTATCGCGACTTTGCCCGGCTGGATGCGAACGATGGGTGGGTTCGATCAGCCAGCGTTGTTGGACAGAGCAATTGCGCCCGCGGTGCGAACGGCAGTCCGGTTGGGTAGTTCACCGAAGAACATGACCACTGCTCTGAAAGTCATTGCGCCGATGACGGGCAAGGTGTTGGAGCGCCACCTGCGTGACGAGCAACCCCTGGACCCGAGAGTT
Organism: Rhodococcus sp. FH8; assembly: GCF_019266085.1. Taxonomy (NCBI): domain Bacteria; kingdom Bacillati; phylum Actinomycetota; class Actinomycetes; order Mycobacteriales; family Nocardiaceae; genus Rhodococcus; species Rhodococcus sp. FH8. The sequence continues at coordinate 404,971 of NZ_LPNQ01000077.1, forward strand.
GTCACGCCAGCGGAGATTCGGGAGCGATTCCCGCGAGCCGCCAAGGTTGCGCAGGCCGTCTGACGGGTTCGCCACGGTCTGTTGGCACCGCATCGGGGGGATCCCTTCGATGCGGTGCTTGGTCCGTGTTCTGTTGTCGCCAAAGAGGTTTGACCTCTCAGGTTTTGAAGGTGGTGTTCGCGGGCCGCGGTTGCTGTCCGGGGTCGATCGAGGGTGGTGGGATGAACCAGGGTTTGTTGTCGGCGCCTATTCGGATTTCCCATTTGCCGACGAACCCGGATTTGCGGTGCATCAGCCGGTGATGTGAACGGCACAGCAGGACCAGGTTGTTCATCACCGTCGGGCCGCCGTTCGCCCAGTGCCGGATATGGTGCGCATCCGTCCAGGCGGGCACGCATGTGCAGCCCGGGAAGGCGCAGCCTCTGTCGCGGGCAATCAACGCAGTCCGTTGTTCGGCGGTGACCAACCTCTTTCCTGGTTTCGCATCCAAGGGTGCGCCGTGATCGTCGAGCAGGACGGTGGAGAGGAAGCAGTCACACCCGAGGAGTCTGGTCTGCGATACGGACAGTGGTCCGAGCCAGGGCATGTGCCCGACATCGAGATCCGATACGGCCATTCCGTCATCAGTCTTGGAGGGTGTTGCGGCGCAGTCCCGATGCTCAGCCAAATCACGCGCGTTGATGTGCACGTTCACGTGCGGACGCTGACCACCATCGGTACCGGTCTTGGCGCAGTCCAGATAGCGGCGGATCAGTTCGGTGAACCCGTCCGCGGTGCGTTTCGCCGCCGACCGGGCATCGGGCGTCCCATCCGGTGCTGGGGTTGGCATCGTCAGATTCGACAGGGCCGAGAGCAACATTTCACCGGTGAGGGCATCGAAATCGCCGCGCACCACCACTCGACCGTTCAATGTCGAGGCGATCCGGAGCTCGTTCTGGTCGATGTCTTCGGCGGGCGGGATCTCATCCGATTCGAACAACCTCTCCAACGTCGCGATCACGTTCCGCACCTTCGTGGTCGTCGCCTCAACTCCGGAAGCAGCCGCAAGCAGTAGGTCGATACAGCGAGGGAGCGCGGCGTCTGGCATGCCTTTAGGTGGTGACTCGCAGAACGCCACGATCAACACGGCATGCTCGAAGGAGCAGTCCCCGCCATCGAACCGAGCCGCCACCGCCGGAAACGGCCGCAAAGCCGCACCCAACGCGGCGATCTTCTTCCCGTCCCGAACCTGCAGCATCGTGTTGCCCGCCAACCACGAACCGACACCGCGACTGGCAATCACCTGATCATCCGGGCGCAACGACAACTCGTCCACCACCGCCACACGCACAGCTTCGAGACGAAGAATCTCCGCACTCGCCTCGACAGCAGCAGCGCGCAACTCGGCAGCAGTCAACTGCCACAACCGTCCGCGTAACCCCACCGCAGAACCAGACACCACGTCCGACAGACAAACACTCATTGAACCCCCCGATCCCCTCTCCAAATCATACTCGAACATGCGTTCGAGTCAAGAGTGTTTTCGAATCCTCGATTCGATACCGTCAAGGAGGATCTGTAGGCCCTGAGTAAATGACTCTTCGGTTTCTCGTTCGAGATAGAAGTCGCCGCCCGGTACCGGTGGGGCCTCCCGACCCAACTGCATCGTGTGGGGGAAGTCGTCCGCGAAATCCGGTGCAGCATCGGCCAGTGCAGCAGAAGACTTTGCCCACCAATGAGATTCGGAATCTCCGATGGTCGAGGCGCTCCGGATCTCAGCTAAGGTCCGCGCGGACCCCCGGATGAAATGGAAAAGCATGCTCACCGATCTGCGGATGGTCGGAGCATCGAGACTTGTGGAGTAGAGAATGGACAGGAGTGATTCGAGTCCTGCCTGCTCGTGCGGACCTAGGACGGGGCGCGCCAACGAGACATCCAATGTCCACGGATGGCGTGTATGTAGGGCGAAGAGTGCGGCGGCCCAGTCGGAGAGTGCCATGCGCCAGTCGCCGGTGTCTGCGATCGGCGGTAGCTCGGCATGCACCCGGTCGTACATCAGGTCCAGCAGTTCGTCCTTTCCCGGTATGTAGGTGTACAACGACATCGCAGTGCGGCCGAGGTGGTCGCCGATCATGCGCATCGACAACGGTGTCGTGGGGTTGGCGTCGGCGACTTCGATCGCGGCGTCAACGACTGTGTCAATGGACAGCGCGGGCTTCGGTCCTCGGCGGCCGGAAGGCGCCTCGGGTTGACGCCACAGAAGTGAAATCGTGCGTGCGATATCGCGTCGGCCTGCCTGTTTGTTCATCTTGTCGCTTTCGTGGAGTCGCGCTATTCTTAATTACTTTACAGTGTAAAGATTTGGGAGTGGGCATGGTTGAGGCAAGATTTCATGACGGGACAACTATCGATGTCGAGGTTCTCGGGCATGGCCCTGCCGTGCTGATACCTGTGAATCCGATTTCGGCTACCGGCATCAAGGCGGACGAACTGCGCGCCTGGGGCGTTGACCCCTCGCTCGGTCGAACGTTCCTGGAAGGGTTGGCGTCGAACTTCACTGTGGTTGCCTTCGACTACGAAGGGCACCGGATGGCGTCGCCCGCGCCGGACACGCTCACTCCCGACAACATCGCGTCCGACATTCTGGCTGTGGCGAATTCGGCTGGGATCGACCAGTTCGCCTACTACGGATACTCCTGGCTGGCTCTGTGCGGATTGCAGTTGGCGCTGCGCACCGATCGTCTGACCGCACTGGTCATGGGTGGTTTCCCGCCGGTGGATGGGCCGTACAAGGCGATGCTCCAGGTTACCGAAGCTACACACCGCATGGCGAGTGAACCGCCCCAGCGCACATCACAGCCCACGGCATCATCAGACGAATTCGATTGGAACTCCATCGACATTGCGTTGACCGGAGCGCAGACCCGGCAGTTCGTGACGCTGTACCGCGCACTTGGTGAATTCGACGATCGAACGATTCAAGGGCGCATCCTTTGTCCGCGAATGTGTTTCGTCGGTTCGCGAGACGTCATCGAATACGGTGACCGATGGGGTGGGGTACGGGTCGCGCCGGCCGATCTCGACCTCGACGCCGTTCGGTCGGCAGGGTGGGATATCGAGGTACTCGACGGTCTGGATCACACGCAGGCAATGCAACCGGCTCATGTTCTACCCATTCTCAAACCCTGGTTGGAGAAGGTGGTCGGTGTTTGACCGTGCGGGCACACGGGTAACCCGCTCCGGATGCCGTCAGCGTGAGGGGGCCGTGAGTGGACGAGTCACACAAGATCCGTCGCCGATCGTTTGTTCAAGGGCTTGGCCTGCTGGCCGGTCTGAGCGCGTTGTCCGCTGGATCAGCGACGGCTCGACCACCTGATGTCGATCCACTGCGCCCATTCCAACTTCCGTCGCCCCGTCTGGAACCGTTCCGGGAGTCCCTTCCTGTCCTGCCGGGCATTTCGGGTGGCAACCTGGAGCTTCGTGCGGCATCGTCGATGCACCGTTTCCATCCGGACCTACCGTCGTCGCCGTCGCTGGGTTACGGCGGAATGGATTATCTGGGCCCCACCATCGAGGCGCACGTCGATCAGCTCGTGACAGTCCGATATGCCAACGACATTTCTGCGTATCCGCTTGCCGCCGATGTCGATCCGGGTCTGCACGGCGTCAGCGACCTCGACCGCACACAGGTCCCCACCTCGCTTCACCTGCACGGAGGAGTTACTGCACCGCAGTTCGACGGGCATCCGGAGCTGATCCAGCGTCCGGGCGAAGGTTTGGTTCACGAATACACGAATGGTCGTGCCGCCGGCAATCTTTGGTATCACGATCACGCCATGGGAATGACGCGCCTCAACGTCTACGCCGGGCTGGTCGGGATGTATTTTCTCCGTGACGACGCAGATACAGGCACCACCGGGAATTCTCTCGGCTTGCCGTCCGGCGAATTCGAGCTTCCGATGATTCTGCAGGACAAGGTCTTCACCTCCGACGGTCAACAGAGTGTCCGTTCCACGTGGCTCACTCCGCAGGGTTCCTGGGATCCGGCGACTCCCGGTGACGTGGGTGTAGTGAACGGCGTCGTGTGGCCGAAAGTGGAGGTTGCCCGCGGCCTGTATCGATTGCGACTGCTCAATGCCGCAACCTATTCGGTGTGGAATCTGCACTTCGCAAATCGTATGCGGTTCTGGGTGATCGGTTCCGAAGGCGGTTTTTTGGCCGCTCCTGCGCCGACGGATCACGTCCGGCTGAGTCCGGGTGAACGCGCTGATCTGCTGGTCGACTTCAGCATGCTCGAGCCGGGCACGACGGTGGAATTGCGCAATGACGAACCGGTACCCCTTGCGGTGGCTCAACGCGGCACGCAGGTGATGCCGGTGTTCTGTCGGTTCGACGTGGGCAGCGCAAAGGGATTCACCGGCTCGATCCCGCAGCAGTTGAATTCTGTTGCGGCCGAACCAGTACAACCGGATGTGGTGCGAAATCTTACGATCATGCAGCTCTCGCGTCCCTCGGATTATCCCTCGATCACCATGTCGCTCAACAATTTGCGGTTCACTGATTCAGATATCGAACTGCCGCGTCAGGGAACCGTCGAGCAATGGAATCTGATCAACATCACCACGGAACCACATCCGATTCATCTGCACCTGGTGGCGTTCCGCGTTGTGGGACGCCAAAGCCTCGACACTGCAGCACTGATGCAGCGGTATCCGGTGCCTGACTTGGGGGTCCGGTGGACGCCGTCGGCAGAGGAATTCGTGACCTCTTCGCTGCGGCCTCCCGAAGTGTGGGAAACGGGGGAGAAGGACACTGTCATCGTGGATGCCAACTCGATCACCCGCGTGATCGTGCGCTTTCCGACGGCCGACGAGTTGGGCTTCGATCCGGATGCAACTTTCGCGAGAGGTTCCATGGCAGACCACTCGGCACACGGAGAAGCCGGTATGGGGGACCTGCAGGGGTACGTCTGGCACTGCCACATGCTCGATCACGAAGACCACGACATGATGTTGCGATATCGGGTGGTGACGTAGCCTTCAAGGGGAGAAAAGTTCCCAGAGGAGGCAGCTGTGTCGGAAGGTGCGCCCACCGGGCCCCTGGACGGATATCGGGTGATTGAACTCGGAACCTTGATCGCCGGGCCCTTCGCCGGGAAACTGCTCGGCGACATGGGTGCCGACGTGATCAAGATCGAATCGCCGGACCGCCCGGACCCGCTTCGTACCTGGGGTCAGGCCGAGCAGGACGGTCATCGATTCTTCTGGACGGTTCACGCCCGCAACAAGCGGTGTGTGACCTTGGACCTTCGTGTCGACGCGGGGCGAGACCTGTTTCTGAATCTGATCGAACATGCCGATGTGGTGGTCGAGAACTTCCGGCCGGGCACCCTCGAGAAGTGGGGCCTGGGATTCGACGTTCTCAGTGCGCGCAATCCGAAGTTGGTGTTGGCCAGGGTATCCGGTTACGGGCAGAGCGGACCGCAAGCCAAGAGCGCCGGCTACGCCTCGGTTGCCGAAGCGGTCAGCGGATTTCGGCATCTGAACGGTTATCCAGGGCAGGCGCCTCCGCGTATTGCCCTTTCGCTCGGAGATTCTCTCGGCGGGATGTTCGCCGTTCAGGGAGTGCTGGCGGCGTTGCTCTCACGAGAGCGGACCGGCCATGGTCAGGTGGTCGACGTTGCCCTCACGGAATCCTGTCTGGCGGTGCAGGAATCCACGATCCCGGATTACGATCGGGGCGGGATCATCCGGCAGCCCTCGGGAACGAGATTGGAGGGTATTGCGCCGTCCAACATCTATCAGACCTCTGAAGGAAACTGGGTGGTGATCGCAGCCAATCAGGACACGCTCTTCGTGCGTCTGTGCACCATCATGGGGCGACCGGAACTAGCGCATGACGACCGCTTCTCCAATCATGTTGCGCGTGGCAAACATCAGGACGAGCTCGACGAACTGATCAGTGCCTGGGTCGCGCTCCAAGATCCCACCAGCCTGGTGGAACGCCTCACCGAAGTGGGAGTTGTTGCCGGGCCGATCAATACGGTTGAAGATGTCGTCAAGGATCCGCAGCTGATCGAGCGGGGGATGCTCGTCGACCACTACGACGAGCGGATCGGTGAAAACGTCCTCGGCCTGGGCGTCGTGCCTACCTTCAGTGAGACACCCGGATCCGTGCGCAACGCGGGAGCGTCGGCGCCGGGTCACGACAACTCCTCGGTGTGGGGCGGGCTCCTCGGACTCTCGGACGGCGAGCAGGCAGAACTGAAGATGAAGGGCGTGATCTGACATGTCGGTACCTGGCGTGGGTATTCCAGCAGTCAGTATTCGTGAAGTCGGACCACGGGACGGGTTGCAGATCGAAGACCCGGTGTCGCTGGCGGAGAAACTTCGTCTTGTCGACGCTCTGGCTGCGACGGGTGTTTCGCGTATCGAGGCGACGTCGTTCGTCTCACCGCGCGCTGTGCCGGCGTTGGCCGACGCGGAATTGTTGGCAGCAGAACTGCACCAGTGGCCCGGCATCGAGTTCTCGGCATTGGTCGCCGGAATCGGTGGAGCGAAACGGGCCGTCGCCGCAGGAATGAAAACCGTCGAATATGTTGTGTCGGCATCGAATGGCCACAGCGAGGCCAACACTCGGTCGACGACGGAGCAAGCGACCGAACGTATCGGAGAGGTCGTCAGGATCGTCCACGACGCCGGAGGACGGGTGGAGGTCATCGTGGCCACAGCCTGGGACTGTCCGTTCGACGGTCCAACCGACCCGGATCGTGTTCTGCGGATTGCGGAGCAGGCCAGGGAGTTCGGTGCTGATCAGTTCTCGATCGCAGATACCATCGGCACTGCCACGCCGGGACGTGTCGGACGATTGATCGACGCTGTGGGCGAAAGAGTAGGTGACTTCGGCTTGGGTGCGCACTTCCACAACACGCGTGGCGCTGGTCTTGCGTGCGCGTTTGCGGCTGTGCAGCACGGTGTTCGAAACCTCGACGCGTCCACCGGAGGTCTCGGTGGTTGTCCGTTCGCTCCCGGTGCCAGTGGCAATATCGCGACGGAGGAACTGGTCTACATGCTCGAAGACATGGGCATCGCGACAGGTATCGACCTGGATGCGAGCATTCGTGCCGCTGCCGTTGCAGAGGAGATAGTGGGCCATACGGTTCCCAGTAATCTTCTCCGCGCCGGCGATCGGAAGCGGTAGGGACCTTTACTCTTCTCGGTTGGGTGATGCCAGCTGCAGTTTGACCAGCTGCTCGTGCGCCGCGGCCGGCCAACCGATGCGCTGCTTCTCCAGATACCATGCACCGGCGGCAAATGCGATCGCGAGGACGATCCAGATCGCGACGCTTCCGATCTGAGAGCCCAGGTCGCTCGATGAGGACACTTCGCCCGTGCTGTAGTCCGATTCCGTTGTCGTGGTGATTCCCTCTACTGCGAATGTCCACAGAATCGGAAGGGCACACAGTGCGGCGAGGGCACGTGCGACATGCGCTGGACGCAGTTCGAAGATCATTCATTTCTCCTGGTGATCGACCCGGTGAATCTCACTCTCCTCGAAAGCTATTCGGGTTCGACGGCGCTGTCTGTAGTCGGATCGACGGACATGGACGAGGTGCCGAGCTCTCCCCGGTCCCCCTGCCGTAGCAGCTGCATTCCGTTGTGATCGAACTCGATTCGTCGAACGTCTTCAGTGTCGACCAGCATCGTGGCCATAGCGGTACGCCGAGGTGGAAGGATCCGTATGGTCACTTTTCCTCGCGTGATCGCGGTGAGTTCCCGGACGATGCTCGAGTGGATTCGGTCGCGCACGTCGGGGTTCGCGCCATCCATTCCGTGGTCGTCGAGCAGGACCACTTCGACGCCGCGGTTTCGAGCGGCACGCACAGCATCGATGACATCTGTTTGTTGTAAGCCTGTCGCCCTCAGCGAATCTCGGAGTTGCGCCTCGAGGAGTTCGCATTCTTGCCGCTCGGTGGTTGTCAGTGGAACCCCGGAAGCGACCCGTTCGAGGAGCGGGCGTGCAAGGACATCGAGCCTGTCGAGTTGCGCGTCGCGTTCCTCGAGAATCGCAGCACTGGCGGATGCGGAGGCAATTCGTTGGGTGGACTGCTCACGAAGTTCGTAGATAACCCTGGCTTGAGGACGGATGGTGTATGCGAAGAAGGTCGACATCAGAACAGGGCCCGCGTTGATGACCGTCAACGACACTCCGTACATGGCCCCCTGGCCGGTGGTGGAGGACCAGATGGCGGTCACCAACACCATGAGTCCAAGCCCGAGCCACGCGAGTGCTGTACGCCCACGAACGCACATGAAGGTGAAGACTGCCGTCGACATCCCGAACATCCAGAGTTGAGTCATGTCGTTGACGGGGACGGGAACCACTGACAACACCAGGCCGCTCGTGACGGCGCCGGTCAGAGACACCAGAACGCTCTGCCCCAGCGGCATCGGGTCGCCTCTGCTCAGTACGAGTGTGAAAGCCGCAGTCGAGCACACGATAATTGCCAAGATCATCGGCCAGACTGCGCGGACGTCGGAGGATGTGTAGGCGACCGAGATCACGCAGGTGAGCGCGAAGCATGCAGCCATGAATCGAGCAGCACGGCTGTGCATGCCGAGAAGATCGCGGACATCTCGTCCGTCCGGCCTGGTCATGTCATCACCGCTACGGGCAAGCTCAACGTCAGAGTCACCGAAGTGCCGCGGCCGGGTGACGATCGAATGGTTGCCGATCCGCCGTCGAGTTGACGCATTCTGCCGCGGATGCTGACAGTGATTCCGAGGCGATGCGTCTCGACGGAGCTCGGATCGAAGCCGACGCCGTCGTCGGTGACGACTACTTCGAGGTGGGTGGCGGTTGCCGTGACCGTGACCGAACGCCGTGCACTGCTTCCGGCGTGTTTGACGCTGTTGCGCAGTGCCTCGGCCATCGCACCGGCCATCGCACGAATCGAGTCGGGTGCGTATCCGCTCGGATCAGACCCGTCGGAGAGGGCGGTCTCGAACGTGATGTTTTCGTCCACTTCCGAAGCGGCTGAACGCAACTGAGCGAGGATTCCGTCGAAGTCGAAACTCGTCTCGTGGTCGGTTCCGGAGCGCAGTTCGTCGAGTCTTGCCACCGTCCTTCGCGCCTGAGCGACGACCGAGGGATCGGCGTCGTTTCTCGAAGCAGCGAGCAGAGTCGACATCACGGTGTCGTGGATGAGTGCGTCGAATCTCTCGCGTTCGACGGATTTGGCCTCGGCCGCGGCGGCGCCGGCGGCAGCGGCATGAGTGGTGGCGATGGTCGCATCCAGTACTCGTCCGGTTCGCAAGGCCATGACGGCCGCTGCTACGAAAACCGCGCAGAATGTCCAGGCGAAGGCGAGGTCGGGAACCAACAGGTGCGTCGTGGGACTCGTCCGGATTATGTGATTGGTCAACTGTGCGAGTGTTGCCACTACGAAAAGGTGCACGACGGCAGCGGCCGGTCGCCAAGCTGCAGCGGCAGCAAGGCTGGCGACGCCGGGGAAATTGGAAATCCACAAGGTGAAATCTGTGACGTGGTCACCATTCCACGCCGGCCACCACAGGAGGATGACCACGACGTAGAGAACCGCATTTGCGCTCGCAGTTCGTTTCACCCATCGGGTGTCGGCGTGGAACGTCGATGCTCCCAGCGCCAGCCCACTACCGAAAGTCGCGACCACCGCCAGTGGAGTCCACCACGACGCAGACATCGTGGTGGCTTCTGCAATCGCAGGGGCAAGCAATATCAGATAGCAGACATAGCCGGCGCCGATGAAACGGCCGAAGAGCCTCAGAATTTCGTCAGAAGCACTGGCTGTTTTGTCGAAAGCAACTCTGTCGATCAGAGTTCGTCGATCGTCACTATCTGATCTTGTATCGCTCGCACGAGTAATTCGCATTTCGTCGGTGCGTTCCTTCCAACGTCGGCATACTTCTCGCGAATCCGCGACAGGTGGGTCCCCACCGTTCCCACGCTGATGTAGAGGTTTTGAGCAACGCGTGACTTCGAATCACTCAGTAGCCATTCCCTGAGAACCTCGATTTCGCGCTCCGAAAGGTGCGGTCCTACGGGATCCTGTGCCATGCAGTTTTCCACAGTGACTGTCATGAGTTTCGTCCTTACTTCTCTGTAGCGGAATGACAGACCCCCGACAGTGCCGTCTTCTTGTCAGATGAATGTAATTCGAAGAGGGAAATTTTTCCCAGACATCAATTCCTCTGCCCATATTTTCAGGGGCAGCGCTGTGAGAGTTATTGTTGCCGAACCTCATTGTTAGTCAAAGTCAGCTTTTTTCCGGAAGTAGGCCGTTCAGGAATTGGTAACACCCCGTCTTCGACCGCGCGTTTGTACAAATCCGTTTTTGTCGGTGCGGGTCGTCCGACAGCCGCATATTTCTGCCTGATGCGCTGGAGGTAGTCGTTAACCGTCTGCGGCGCCAAACCGGTGAGTCGCGCAACTCGATCCGCCTTCTCTCCGGATGCGTAAAGTTCGAGGACCTCGAGTTGTCGAGGGCTCAGACCCACTTCGTCGAGACCTGGATCCCCGTCGATTGCGGCAGCCCACTCTGTCGTCACCACCTGCCTTCCCGACGCGGCGGCGCGTATCGCATCAACCACGACGGCAGTCGGTTCGGACTTGCGTACAACACCCAGTACGCCGGCACGGGCGGCCGAGCGAACGAGGTACGGGTTTTCCGCCCCGGTGAAGATCAATGTCTCGAGCCCGGCGGACCGCAGTTGCTCGACATTGCTCTTGGGCGATGACCCGTCGGCCAGTCGGAGGTCGAGGATTGCCAGATCCAAGGCGACGTTCTGAGCGAGCATCTCGGACACAGTGGTCGCGATGCACACCAATTCGAGGTCCGGCTCGTCCTCGAGCATCACGGACACGCCGATTGCTACCGACTCGTGGTCTTCCACCAACCCGACACGGCGGTGTGGAAATGCTGTTTGCTCTGGCATAGCGATTGTTTCCCTCCGCTCGATGCGAGGACGTTATCAGGCAGAGCTGACTGACCGGTATGTTACGTGTCAAGATTTGAAGTCAGCCTGGACTGTTTTACGTTTCGGCTCTACAGTTGTCTTGTGACCGAGACCACTTCCGATGCGAAAGTAAGCCGTACCCAGGCCGAACGCACAGCGGCGATGCGTGGGCGCCTCCTCGACGCCGCCGTCGAATCGTTGGTCGAGCTGGGCTACGCACGGACCAGCACGCAAGAGATCGCCCGCCGCGCAGGCGTCTCGCGGGGTACGCAACTGCATCATTTTCCGACCAAGGAATCGCTGGTCGTCGCGGCCGTCGAGTATCTGGTCGACAAGCGGCTGGAAGAAATCCTCACCGCTGAAGTGGATCGTGGTCGAGGCCTCGAGGTCCTGTCGGACGCGTTCTCCGGGCCGCTGTTCTATGCCGCCCTCGAATTGTGGGTCGCGGCGCGGACCGATCCCGTTCTGCATGCGGCGACGGTGCCCCTCGAACGCAAGGTGAGTGAGGCGCTCGAGTTCGGCAGCGCCGAGTTGTTCGGTGATCGGTTCGACTCCGAGTCGGTCGAACTCACCATCGAACTCGTTCGTGGGCTTGCCGTCTCAGCCCTGTTTCGTACATCCGAAGCCGACGACGCGCTCAGAGCGCGACTGTTGCCGGCCTGGCAATCCCGAGTGGAGAAGAAGTGAAGCTTCCCGAACATGTCGAAACGCTGATCGTCGGTGCCGGATTTGCCGGTATGGGCTTGGCCGCCAGAATGCTTCGCGACAATCGCGCTGCAGACGTCGTGTTGATCGAGCGTGGAGCTGACATCGGCGGCACTTGGCGCGACAACACCTATCCAGGCTGTGCCTGTGACGTGCCGACGGCGTTGTACTCGTATTCTTTTGCACCGAGCGCCGATTGGAGTCATACCTTTGCTCGTCAACCCGAGATCTACAACTATCTGAAGAAGGTGGCCGCAGACACCGGCATCGTGGAACGCGTAGTCCTGAACTGCGAACTCGAAGCTGCTGTGTGGGACGAGGATGCGGCGCTGTGGCGTATTCGGACATCTCGAGGGTCGTTGACGGCCAAAGCTCTGGTCGCCGCGACCGGAGCGTTGTCGACGCCCAAGATCCCGGATTTTCCCGGTCTCGACCAATTCTCCGGGACCACTTTCCATTCGGCGACGTGGAACCACGAACACGAACTGCGCGGTGAGCGCGTAGCCGTGATCGGAACGGGAGCGTCGGCGGTTCAGTTCGTTCCCGAAATTGCCGACCCTGCTGCCCATGTCACCGTGTTCCAGCGAACTCCGGCCTGGGTGATTCCGCGGATGGATCGCACCCTGCCTGCCGCACAGAAGGCCGTGTACTCGCGGATTCCCGTTACACAGAAGGTGATTCGCGGGTGGGTTTACGGCTTCCGCGAGCTACTCGGTGCCGCGATGTCGCACGCGACGTGGGTGCTGCCTGCCTTCGAGGCGGCCGCGCGCCTTCATCTGCGCAGACAGGTGAAAGATCCGGAGTTGCGCCGGAAACTGACTCCCGATTTCACGATCGGTTGCAAGCGCATGCTTCTGTCCAACGACTGGTTGCGCACCCTTGACCGCGCGGACGTGAGTCTGGTCGACAGTGGGCTCGTCTCGGTCACCGAAAACGGAGTGGTCGACGGACGCGGAGTCGAGCACAAGGTCGACACCATCATCTTCGCCACGGGGTTCACGCCGACGGAACCGCCTGTTGCGCATCTGATCACCGGAAAACGTGGCGAGACGCTGGCCGCACATTGGAACGGTAGTCCCAACGCGTACAAGGGTACTGCGGTCAGCGGGTTCCCGAATCTGTTCCTCATGTACGGTCCGAACACCAACCTCGGACACAGTTCGATCGTGTACATGCTCGAGTCCCAGGCCGAGTACGTCAACGACGCCTTGAACACCATGAAGCGAGAGCGGATCGATGCCCTCGACGTGAACGAGACGGTGCAGGTGCACTACAACAAGGGAATTCAGCACGAGTTGCAGCACACGGTGTGGAACAAGGGCGGATGCTCGAGTTGGTACATCGATCCGGAGGGGCGCAACTCGGTGCAGTGGCCGACGTTCACTTTCAAATTCCGTTCGCTGCTGGAGCATTTCGATCGGGAGAACTACTCCGCTCGCAAGATCGAAAGCGTCGAGGCATGACCGCGACGCACTACGACGTGGTGGTTATCGGTTCGGGATTCGGTGGCAGTGTCGCCGCTCTTCGCCTGACGGAGAAGGGCTACCGCGTCGGGGTGCTCGAAGCCGGTCGACGGTTTGCCGACGACGAGTTGCCTGAAACCAGTTGGAGACTTCGAAAGTACCTGTGGGCGCCGTGGATCGGATGTTATGGGGTTCAGCGCATCCATCTTCTTCCGGATGTGCTCGTGATGGCGGGGGCCGGCGTCGGAGGTGGGTCGTTGAACTACGCCAACACGTTGTATCAGCCACCCAATCGGTTCTTCGAAGACCGTCAGTGGGCGCACATCACTGACTGGCACGACGAACTGGCGCCGTACTACGACCAGGCCAAACGGATGTTGGGTGTTCGCACCAATCCGTCCTTCACTCCTGCCGATGCGGTGATGAAGGACGTAGCCGAAGAGATGGGCGTGGGGGAGACCTTCACGTCCACCCCCGTCGGGGTTTTCTTCGGGGAGGCAGGAGTTTCCGTGCCGGACCCGTTCTTCGGCGGAAAAGGACCCGAACGCACAGGTTGCACGGAATGCGGGGGATGTATGACCGGTTGCCGAGTCGGTGCGAAGAACACGCTGGTCAAGAACTACCTCCATCTCGCCGAGCAAGCGGGCGCCAGGGTTCATCCGCTCACGACCGTCACCGACCTTCGGCCGGCGGCAAGCGGTGGTTACAGCCTGCTCGCGAGGCGAACGGACGGCGTCCGCCGGCGAGAAGTTCGGTTCACCGCCGATCAGGTGGTGGTTGCCGCCGGAACGTACGGAACGGCGAGGCTGCTGCTCGGTATGAAGGAATCCGGTGCCCTGCCGGGCCTGTCGGATACTCTCGGCACCGTCGTACGTACCAATTCCGAAGCCGTACTGGCCGCAACGTCGAAGTCGCGTCGACGGAACTTCACGCAGGGCGTAGCCATCACGTCGTCCTTTCACCCGGATGATCACACGCACATCGAGCCGGTGCGATACGGCAAGGGCAGCAATGCAATAGGACTTCTGCAGACCGTCCTGAGTGACGGCGGTGGGCGAACTCCCCGGGTGCTGAAGACTCTGGCGGTCGCGGCCCGACACCCAGGAGCGTTCTTGCGGTCGTTGTCGGTACGGAACTGGTCCGAGCGAACCGTCATCGCGCTGGTGATGCAGACCGACGACAACTCCCTCGAACTTTCCAAGAACACCAAACGATTCGGGCGCTCCCTCACCAGTAGACCGGGACCGGGCGATCCACCTCCTCAGTGGATTCCGCAGGGTCATACAGCCATTCGCAAGGTCGCCGAGAAGATCGACGGCGACCCGGGTGGTTCCATCGCCGAGATCGTGAACATCCCGATGACGGCACACTTTCTGGGTGGCTGCGCGATCGGTGACAGCGCGTCGAGTGGCGTCGTCGATCCGTATCTGCGTGCATACGGTCATGAGGGACTGCACGTCATGGACGGTTCGGTGGTGAGCGCAAATCTCGGAGTGAATCCTTCCCTGACCATCACTGCGCAGGCGGAACGAGCGTGCGCGATGTGGCCGAACAAGGGTGGCGCGGACGCCCGGCCGAAGACCGGCGAGCCATACGTACGTATCGATCCGACTTTGCCGTCCGATCCGGTGGTGCCGACGCATGCACCAGGCGCTTTGCGGCTTCCCCTGACCATTCGAGCTGAGAAGGTGTCCGATGTGGAGCGTGCCTGAATCGACAAGTGACCGCGTCGACTGGCCGGTGAGTGATCCGCCGCCGTGGCCGGCTCGCGTTCGCGCGACACTGTGGTGGCACCGCAGTACGTCGGCGGCGCGGGAGCTCGGCCCGGATGGTCGAACGATTCCGATGACGGTGGCCATGATGGTGGACTACCTCGATTCGCCGGTCGGCCCGTATCGCGAGATCCTCGCCAGTCCGGTCTTGCATGCGCCAGGGAAACGGATCGGGCCTATGCCGCGGATGGCGGTCCCTTTCATCGCGGTGGATTCGGAACCGTCGGTGCACGGTGGGCGAGTCCACTGGCAACTACCCAAGGTTCTGGCCGAGTTCGACGGAGACGTGCAGCAGAAATTCACTGCAACCGGCGACGGATGGCGGGTGCGTTCGGATACGCGGATGCTCGGGCCGCGTCTGCCGATTGCCGGGGCGTTGGGATTTGCGCAGCCCGAGTCCGGTGGAGGTCTGGCGATCGCGTCGGCAAGGCTGACGGGATCGTTCCGATACGCGCGCGTGAGCGTCGAGGCAGAGGGGCAGACCCTGCCGGACTGGCTTGCTGCGGGCACCCATCACGGCGTCGTGATTCTGGGCGGAAAAATGACTACGGGAGCGGCCAAGCATCGGTAGCGGGGGTTTGACCTGAGAGAAAGCGACCAAGGCCGCCCGTCAGTGACCGGGCGGCCTTGGTCGTGTGGTGTGGGGTGAAAGTCAGGTGTCGACGTCCCACAGGCGCCTCTCGGCGGGTGGTCGCTCGCAGCGACAAAAGGGGTGGGGCCCGGGGCTTGTTCGGACGCCGACAGGGTGTTCAACGGCGGTCTCCCCGGATTTGTTCCCGTCCTTGATATGTGACACCGGTCTCGATTCAACTTAGGCAATCCTTTTCTTGACTAATTCCAGAAAAGCGGCATACTGGGAAACATGCGAGACGGAGAGCATGACTTCGACCCCCGAGCGCAATTGCGCGCCGTCGGGTTGAGGGTCACTGCTCCGCGCCTCGCCGTGCTGGATGCGGTTACAGCCCAACCGCATTCAGACGCCGATTCTGTTGCAGCACTCGTGCGGCAGCAGCTCGGATCGGTATCCACACAGGCCGTTTACGACGTGCTGAAGGCATGCGTGAACGCAGGATTGCTGCGACGCATCGAGCCGGCGGGTTCGCCCGCACGGTTCGAGACGAGGACTGGTGACAACCACCATCACTTCGTCTGTCGCGGCTGCGGCAAGGTCGTCGACGTCGATTGTGTTGTCGGCCAAGCTCCCTGCCTCGAACCTTCCGATAATCACGGCTTCGAAATCGACGAAGCCGAGGTCGTGTTCTGGGGCCGTTGCGAAGATTGCCTGAAGAATTCTGCCGAATCCGACACCGAGTCGGACGCGGTCTCGCAGAATCGAATTGATGCGTCCAGAACCTCCGAGTCAGCCACCTCGCATGCAGCCCATGCGTTCGACTCGGATGCAGCCCCGCTCCTCTGACGCCCAGCCCACAACGCTAGGAGGCTTCGCCATGACCAAGCCCACCACCAACAATTTCGGTATCGCGGTCGCAAGTGATGACGAATCGCTGACCGCGGGTATTCAGGGGCCGGTGCTCCTTCACGACCACTACCTGATCGAGAAGCTCGCGCAGTTCAACCGCGAGCGTGTCCCGGAGCGCATCGTCCACGCCAAGGGCGGCGGCGCTTTCGGTGAACTCGTCATCACACACGACGTCAGCAAGTACACCAAGGCCGCGTTCCTGCAGCCGGGTAAGAAGACCGAGTCACTCGTCCGCTTCTCCACCGTCGCCGGTGAGCAGGGCAGCCCGGACACCTGGCGCGATCCGCGCGGTTTCGCGATGAAGTTCTACACCGAAGAGGGAAACTACGACCTCGTCGGCAACAACACCCCGGTGTTCTTCATCAAGGACGCCATCAAGTTCCCCGACTTCATTCGTTCGCAGAAGCGACTGCCCGGCTCCGGTCTTCGTGACCACGACATGCAGTGGGACTTCTGGACTCTGCGTCCCGAGACCGCTCACCAGGTGACCTGGCTGATGGGTGACCGCGGTATCCCGAAGACCTGGCGCAACATGGACGGCTTCGGATCGCACACCTACCAGTGGGTCAACGCTGCGGGTGAACGCTTCTGGGTGAAGTACCACTTCAAGACCGATCAGGGCATCGAGTTCCTGACGCAGGCCGAAGCAGACAGCCTCGCCGGTAGCGATCCCGACTACCACCGCGCGGATCTGTACAACGCCATCGAGGCCGGTAATTTCCCGAGCTGGACACTCAAGGTTCAGATCATGCCGGTCGACGAGGCCGAAGGCTACCGCTTCAACCCGTTCGACCTCACCAAGGTCTGGTCCCAGAAGGACTACCCACTGATCGAGGTCGGCAAGTGGACGCTGAACCGCAATCCGGAGAACTTCTTCGCGCAGATCGAGCAGGCTTCGTTCGAGCCGTCGAACGTGGTGCCCGGCATCGGATTCAGCCCGGACAAGATGCTTCTCGGCCGCGTCTTCTCCTACGCCGACGCACATCGTTACCGCATCGGCACCAACTACGCCGACCTGCCGGTCAATGCCCCGAAGAACGAGGTGAACTCCTACTCCAAGGAGGGCGCCATGCGTTACAGCTTCAATTCCCCGTCGACGCCGGTGTACGCACCGAACTCGTACGGCGGACCGCATGCCGATCCGTCGGTTGCCGGTGACGAAGGACTGTGGGCGTTCGACGGCAAGGCAGTGCGCGCCGGATACATCGAGCACGCCGAGGACGGCGACTTCACGCAGGCCGGAACGCTGGTCCGTGAAGTTCTCGACGACGCAGCTCGTGAGCGCCTGGTGAGCAACATCGTCGGCCACGCCCTTGCCGGCGTCAGTGAGGAAGTTCTGTTGCGTGTCTTCGAGTACTGGAAGAACGTCGACGCAGATTTGGGCAAGCGCGTCGAAGAAGGTGTACGCGCAGGTCAGTGACCCGCTGACATGAGAATCGCCTAGGTCTACCGAATGCGGACCGCTGCAAGGGAAATCACTTCCCGGCAGCGGTCCGTTTCCGTCTACCCAACTACAGAAGCGCAAACCAATAGACGAAGCATGCGAGAAGGAATACAACGACTGACTCCATGACGACACCCCTGTTCGACGTGCACTTCTGCTGTTCGCACTCTCCATGATCCGCTTCTCGAGCTGAGAATGCTCGGGGCACAAGTTTCGCGAACCGAGGTGTTGGGCAGTCAATTCCCATGGCAATAGGTGCGGTTCTCTTCGACATCGACGGAACGCTCGTCGATTCCAACTATCTGCACGTAGAAGCGTGGTCGCGAGCTTTCTTCGAGGTAGGTCGCCCGGTCGACGCGTGGCGGGTACACCGCAGCATCGGCATGGACGGAGACCAACTACTGGAGTCCTTGCTCGGCGAAGACATCGACGGGTGCGGACCGCGAGCCAAAGAACTTCACACCACGTACTACCGGCAGTCGGCCGACCGTCTCCGAGTACTGCCGGGAGCGCGCGAGTTGATCCGCCGAGTTCACTCGCTCGGACTGCATGTGGTGCTCGCTACCTCGGCGCCGGACGACGAACTGAAGTTGCTACGCCGGACGCTCGACATCGACGAAATGATCTACGCCGCCACCTCTTCGGAATCCGTCGACGAGGCCAAACCTGATCCGGACCTGATCGAGGTCGCGCTCGCGAAGGCAGGTGTCGACGCGGGCAATGCGGTCATGGTCGGGGATGCCGTCTGGGACATGAAGGCGGCGACATGGGCGGGCGTTGTGGCTGTGGGAGTGCGCAGTGGTGGCATGTCGACCGACGAACTCGAAGGTGCGGGTGCGACTGCCGTGTACGACGACGCCCGCGACCTCCTCGACCACCTCGACGGCAGTGTGATTTCCGAACTCGTTTCAGGCCTAGATACCGGGAGTTGATCAGTGATGGCACGATTCGGCTACACCTTGATGACGGAGCAGGCAGGTCCGAAAGAACTGGTTCGCCATGCAGTTCGGGCCGAAGAAGTCGGCTTCGACTTCGAAGTGATGAGTGATCACTACTCGCCGTGGCTGACCGAGCAGGGGCATGCACCCTACGCCTGGTCGGTGCTGGGGGCAGTCGCCCACGCCACCGAGCGAGTCGGTTTGATGACGTACGTGACTTGTCCGACCGTGAGGTACCACCCCGCCGTCGTCGCTCAGAAAGCTGCGACGATCCAGATCCTCGCGGACGGACGCTTCACCCTGGGATTGGGAAGTGGCGAGAGCCTGAACGAGCATGTGGTCGGCGAGGGTTGGCCGTCCATCGACACCCGCCAGGACATGCTGCAGGAGGCGGTGAGCATCATTCGCGCACTGCTCGCCGGAGATCTGGTGAGCTGGAAGGGGGAGTACTTCGACGTCCAGTCCGCCAGGATCTGGGATCTCCCCGAGAACCCGGTTCCGCTGGCGCTGGCCATGTCCGGAGACAAGTCCGTCGAGCGTTTCGGTCCGATGGCCGACGATCTGATTGCCGTGCAACCGGATGCGGAGCTAGTGCACTTGTGGAAGCACGTGCACGGCCGAGCATACGGATTGGCTCCCGCAGGCAGGACCATCGGTCAGATTCCGATCTCGTGGGACCCTGATCGCGACACGGCAATTGCACGAGCTCATCAGCAGTTCCGGTGGTTCGGCGGAGGGTGGTCCGTGAACTCCGAACTGCCGACGCCGGCGAGCTTCTCGGGTGCGACTCAGTTCGTGCGCAAAGAGGATGTAGCTGAAAGCATTCCGTGTGGTCCCGATCTCGATGTGATCGTCGAAGCGGTCAAGGCATACACCGACGCCGGATTCACCGATGTGGCACTGGTACAGATCGGTGGAGATACCCAAGACCGATTCTTCGACGAGGCGGCCAAGCCGCTGCTCGAGGCTCTGCACGTCGAATTGGGTTGATCGAGAAGATCAATCGAGTTCCGCCGAGTGGGCTCTTGTCGAGTCGCGCGCTACCGCCGTGCAGCCTCGCCTGCTGCGCGACGAGGGCCAGTCCCAAACCGCTTCCGGCGTCACCCGCACCGGTACCACGAACGAATCTCTCGAACATCGCTTCGCGTTCCGAAGGCGCGATCACGGTGCCGTTGTCGTCGACGAAAACCGTCGCCGAACCCGTCGCAGCCCCTGATCGGACGGTGATCTCGACTTCGTCGGCATTGCCGTGCCGAACGGAATTGGTGACGGCGTTGGTCAGCACCAGACGGATACCCGCGGGAAAGGCCTGAACCGAAAGTTCTTCCGGTGCTTTCAAACGAACGTCGACCTGCGGGTGCAGACGGCCGGCGTCAGCGACGGCGCGATCGGCAACCTCGACGAGATCGACGTCGGCACAATCCTCGGGATCGGCCACGTCACCCAGGGCTAGAGTCTCGAGGTCGGTCAGGGTGCGCTCGATCTGGCGCTGCGCTTCCAACAATTCGCCGGACAGTTCGCGCCGTTGGCTTTCCGTGAGATCGAGTGTTGCGAGAACTTCGAGATCGGTACGCATCGACGTGAGAGGTGTGCGCAGTTCGTGGGCGGAGACGCGAGCGAAATCGCGTGCCGACTCCAACGCCTCCTCGGTGCGGCTTCGATCGCTTTCGATGCGACTGAGCATGCTCTGGATTGCCTCCGACAGTTCTTCGGCTTCTCGCGTTCCACGTACCGACGGTGCCCGGCGCGAGAGTCCGTCGACGTCGAGGTTGTTGCCGATCGAACTGGTGGTCTCGGTCAATTGCTGTAGTGGCCGGACGGCTCGGCCGGTGAGGAACCAACCGAGCCCGGCCGCGGCAAGGATGGCGACCACTGCTGCAGCGGCCACTTGGAACTGCTGCTCACGGATTGCCTGGGTCAGTGGGTCTTCGGGGATGCTGACGGCCAGTGCGGCGCCGCTGTCGCCGGGCACCAGAACATCACGACTGCGAACATCGGTGGTAGCCAAGGCGCTGACGGTCGCGGCTTTGAATCCGGGGCTGACCACGGATGGTTCTGTTGTTGCAGTTGGTGTCTCGATGAATAGCGGGCTCGGCGCACTCGCCGCGACGCCCAGGGTGACGGAATCGAGAGTGCGTTCGAGTTGTTCGGATCCGTTGACACGCAGAAAGACCGCGAACGCAATTCCGATCGCGGCAATCACGATTCCGGCGGCCAGGCCCGAGGCGATGGCTACGCGAGTCTGAAGTGACAGCGGCCGCTTCATCGTTCGGCCCTCAGGACGAAGCCCACCCCACGCACTGTGTGGATCACGCGGGGCGCTCCGTCGACTTCGAGTTTCTTGCGTAGGTAGGTGACAAAGACGTCGACGACATTGGTGTCGGCGGCGAAGTCGTAACCCCAGACGAGTCGCAGGAGTTGTGCGCGACTGAGTACGACACCGGTGTGCTCGGCGAGTACCGACAACAGGTCGAATTCTCTTTTGGTGAGTTCGATTCGTCTACCGTCGATGTGCGCTCGATGGCCACGGAGATCGACCGTCAGCGGTCCCACCGTGATCGGATGGTCGACCGACGGGGTGGCTCGCGTCGTGCGTCGAAGTAATGCGCGGAGTCTGGCGGCGAGCTCGGCCAACTCGAAGGGCTTGGTGAGGTAGTCGTCGGCGCCCGCCTCCAGCCCCGCGATGCGATCACCCACGGAACTTCGGGCGCTGAGCACGCAGATCGGAACCTCGTTGCCGATCGCGCGCAGGGCGGTCACCACCCCGACGCCGTCGAGACCGGGCATGTTGACGTCGAGAACGAGCGCGGCCGGGCATTGCTTGTTCACCGATGACAAGGCCGATCGTCCGTCGACGGCAGTTGCCGTGTCGAAGCCCGACAATCGGAGTCCACGTTCGAGCGAATTCAGAACCTTCGCGTCGTCGTCAACGATCAGGATGCGCTCGCGTGTACTCACCCCAGCCATGGTGCCATCGGATCAAAGCCTGGGGCCTCGCTCGGAGCGAGGGCCGTCGCATTCTCATCAACTCCTAAGAAACCGACAACAGATCTGCAGTGTTGGCTTCATAACCTCGGGTTTCTCGGATGCGACCGCGCCGAGAACTCGAGAACGTTCGATCAAGGAGAACTACGATGACGCGATTGAAAGTGAACGGCAAGCGGGCCCGCCGGACCGGTGTGGTGGTGGCGTCCGTGGCGGTCCTCGGTATGGCAGTGGCGCCGGGAATCGCCTGGGCTTCCAATCCGATTTCCGACGGGTCACCGGTGGCGGTGCGGTCGATCGCGACCGCTCCGTCCGAGTTGGGTGTGGCTCCCGAAGTAGCGTGTGGTGTCGCGGCGCCGATTTCCGACGAGGAGCTGCAGAAGCTCATCGACGAGGGGAAGGTCGTGCGCGCGGAGGAGGCCGGTACGGCCGCAGTCACTATCGAAGTGCCGAGCGAAGCTCCGACATTCGTTGCGCATGAAGGGGTGCCGGCGTTGCCGACCGTCGAGTGGGCTCCGACGACCGAAGGTGTTCCGGCAGAGGTGCTCGACATGGCAGGCGTCGCTCCGCTGGAGGAGGGCGTTGCCCTGTCATGCACGGTTGCCGCGGGCTGACGAGCGAAAAAAGCTCCGCATGAACCGCTTTGACCTGGAACGGTACGGCCGTACTCAACTGGGTCTGGAGGTTGGTCAAGCCTGTCGGTAGCACTTGCTACGTTCGGGGCGGTCTCGGCGAGCATGCCGGGGCCGTCGCCGACGGCGTCATGTGTGTGGTGTCTTGCAGAGGGTGCGGTACGGCCTGATGCGGGGCGCGTTTCGAAAGGTGTTGTGTTTCATGGTCATGGGCCCCACCCACGCGATGTCCGGTGCTGCTGTGGGGTTGGTGGTTGCGGAGTTGTTGCCTCTCGACTGGGGAGGGCCCACATCCACTGCGGAAACTTTGACCTTTGCCGGAGTGTGTGCCGGAGCCGCCTTGCTTCCCGACCTCGATACCGGTCAGTCGACGGTTTCGCGATCATTCGGTCCGCTCAGCAAGGCTCTGGCCAAAGGCATCGACGCAATTTCGGTGACCTTCTACCGCATCACCAAAGGCAAGAAGGACGGCAAGCGTCGTGGTGGGCATCGGACGCTCACGCACACCGCGCTGTTCGCCGCCGGGTTGGGTGCCGGGGTCTCGGCGCTGGTTGTTCAGTTCGGGAAGCCAGCCATCATCATCACCCTGTTCTTCTGCCTCGGGTTGGCCATCCGTGGATTGGCGGGTGAATTGGCCAAGGAGAAGGGTTGGCTCGCGGTCTCCGCCGTTGCGTTGGTGCTCTCTGCCCTCACCTGGCAGTGGTATCCGAGTGAGGCTGGATCCACGGGGCTAGGTGTTGCGGTGGCCTTGGGCTGCGCCACGCACTGTCTCGGCGATGCGATCACTAAGGAAGGGGTGCCGTTTCTCGCGCCCCTGATTCCGCTCGGCGGCAAACGATGGTGGGAACAACGGCTGCCGTCATTCCTGTCCATCCGTGCAGGTGGGAACCTCGAGAAGATCCTGATCGGGCCGGCGTTGACGGTTCTGACTGCCTGGTTGATCATCAGTGCGTTCGACGGTGCCCCGGAAGCGATCTACGCGGTCTTCGCTCCGATGGTGCAGTGAGCTTCGGAAAACTTTTATTACGGAACCACTGGCATCGTAATCATATTTGTTCTACGTTCGTCCCTGACATGAACCGAGTCGGCTGACGGAGTGAGCAGTGGTGCATCAAGCAGAGCGCATGGCAGAGCACAGCTCGAGCGAAGACGGTGTGAGCCGGCGCGGATTTCTCGCAGCGAGTGCCGGCGCAGCTGCTCTCGCGGGCATTTCCTGGGCGCCGGCTGGAGCAGTTCCCTGGGGTTCGGCATCGACCATCGCGCCACCGCCCGGATTTCCGTCGGACATTCCGTTGTCACAGCAGGCGTACGCGAACTGGTCGCGAGAAATCATGCTCGACAGCGTGTGGACGGCCACGGCACGTCACAGCGATGACGTCGTCACCCTCGCCAACTGGGCGTTCGACAACGGGTACACAGTGCGTGCGAAGGGAACGATGCACGGGTGGAGTCCGTTGACGGTGGTGCCCGGCGCGCCTTCGGATCGAGTTCTGCTGGTCGATACGATGGCCAAACTGAATTCGGTTGTGGTGCAGCACGGCACGCCCGCAACGGTCACGGCGGGCGCCGGCGCCAGTATCGAAGCGATTCTGACAGCGCTCGAGCGAGAAGGGCTCGGCTGGGCCAACTCTCCGGCGATCGGTGAGCTGTCCATCGCCGGCGCGCTGGCGATCGGTGCTCACGGGGCAACCTATCCGGCTGTGGGGGAGACGATCACCCCTGGTCAATCGTATGGTTCGCTGAGCAACCTGATCACCGAGATCACGGTGGTGGCGTGGGACGAAGGCATCAATCGGTACGCACTGAAGACATTTCACCGATCGGACGTCGAGAGCACCGCCTTCCTGGCCCATCTGGGTCGAACCTTCGTCACCTCCGTGACGCTGCAAGCCGGGGAGAATTATCGGCTGCGGTGCCAGAGTTTCACCGACATTCCGTGGCAAGAACTCTTTGCTGCTCCCGGTTCGCCAGGGCGTACCTACGAGAGTTTCGTCGAGAAATCCGGACGGGTGGAAGCAATCTGGTTCCCGTTCACGCAAACACCGTGGCTCAAGGTCTGGACACCGACCCCGGTCAAACCGCCGGAGTCCCGAGAGGTGAGCGGGCCGTACAACTACTTCTTCTCCGACGCGATTCCCGAAGAGGTCACTACCCCGTTGGGGATGGTGGCACAGGGTCTCCAAGGTGCGACACCGCTGTTCGGCGCCT
Source organism: Rhodococcus sp. FH8 (assembly GCF_019266085.1). NCBI lineage: Bacteria > Bacillati > Actinomycetota > Actinomycetes > Mycobacteriales > Nocardiaceae > Rhodococcus > Rhodococcus sp. FH8. The sequence continues at coordinate 429,571 of NZ_LPNQ01000077.1, forward strand.
CTCAGTTCGGCGCTGTAGCAGCAGGATTGGTGCTGACCGACACCGACGATCTCTGGGGCTGGTCGAAAGACGTTCTGTTCTACCTCCGGCACACGACCTTGCGCGTCGTAGCCGGGGGCGGAGCCGTGATCACCAAGCGGTCCAACATCGGCCGAGTCGTCCACGAGATGACGAGTTGGCTGAACGAACGAATGACGCACTACGCGTCGCTGGGGCAGTATCCCGTCAACATGCCGTTCGAAGTGCGTCTCTGCGGTGTCGACGATGACGGCGAGGTGTTGGTCGACAGCGCCGGAGTGCCGGACCTGTCAGCGGTGCGGCCGCGGGCGGATCGTCAGGACTGGGACACAGCGATCTGGATGAACGTGGTCTCGATTCCCGGCACCGCGGGATTGCCTGCGTTCCTTCGCGAAATGGAACTGTGGATGGTCGCGAACTACTCCGGCGATTACGCGACCTTCCGTCCGGAGTGGTCCAAGGGGTGGGCATTCACCGATCAGGCGGCGTACCAGGACGACGAATTCCTCACCAGCACAGTGCCTGCCACCTTCCGTGCCGGTGGCGACGGGAATTGGGACTTCGCTCTCGCCACTCTCGACGAACACGACCCGCACCGCGTATTCAGCAATACGTTCCTCGACCGCGTATTGCCACCCAGCTGAATCTCCTACTGCGGAAGCGGTTTACGCCAACATACGTCGGTGACACGGATACACTGATTGTTGTCACCGTTCCAATCGACGCTCAGTCCCTGAGTTCGGAGTGCGTCGGCTACCTGGCGCCCGACGGTCTGATCGGTGTGCGCGATCATGTGTGCCTTGGCGGTTTCGTCGCCGCCGAAGGCAGCGGTGACCAGCGCGGGATCGAGATCGTGGGCCGGACGAAACGCACTGTAGGACAAGTAGAGATCGGACGGCTCGTCGCCGAGACGCTCCGCATCTTGCATGTGGAAGAACGTGTACGCCCACTGAGCAAAGGGATACCCGTTCTCGTCGGGTTCGGACGGCGTGCGTTCGTCGTCGATTTCGGTAGTGCCGCACTGCATGCAGCAGGTGAAGTTCATCCGGGCCACGATGCCGTTGCGTTCGAGTTCGGCGAAGACTGCGGAGAGGCGCTCGAAGTCTCCGGGAGCCGTCCACTGGGTCTGCTCCTCGAGTCTGTGGTCCCAGACCTCACGCACTACTGCGTCGATCTGTCTGCCGAGTTCGTCGTTCTCGAAGCCGCCCTCGACACAGTCTCGGGCGGCTTCGCAGATTTCGTCGAACGTAGCGAAACCTGGGACTACCAGTTCGCGTGCTTGCTCACGTACGGCGACGATGTCGGCCTCACTGAGCACCGGTGCTGACCGTGACTGTGCAGACCGTGACTGTGCTGACCGTGACCAGGGCAATCGCATACCGGCACCGTACTGCACCGATCCGACCGTCAGGCGACGTCGGCTGCTGCTTTCGTTTCCTCCTCGTTTGACGGGGCCGGCTTGTTCGGGATGAGCGCCGTGGCGATCAGGCCCACCACGACAAATCCGGCCGCAAGGTATCCGCCGAGTGTGATGCCGTGAGTCATCGCAGATTGGGCAGCGTCGGCGACGAAGGCAGTGTTCGGTGAACCGGCCAGCGAGTCGATGGCGGCGCCTGCGCTGTCGGTGACTGCCCGCGTCAACTGATCAGCCTGAGCTTGGTCGACACCGGATCCGGTGAGGTCGTTGTTCAGCGTCGAATTGAGAGTGCTGAAGAAGACCGTGGTGAGGACAGCGATGCCCAGTGCGGATCCGAGTTGGCGGAACGCGCTCTGAATGCCGGAGCCTTGACCGGCGCTCTGCTCGGGAATCTCCTCGAGCACGACGTTGGTCACCTGGGCAGTCGCAAAACCGACGCCGATTCCGTAGAAGAACAGCACTGCGGCGATAGTCCACCAGGGGCTGTCTGTCGCAGCGATGAATCCGAGGCCGGCGAGACCGAGAGCTTCGAGAGCCAGGCCGATACGGACCAAGCCCAACGGCGAGACCTTCGATGCCAGCCCGAAGCTCGCACCACTGGCGACAAAGCTGCCGATGGCAATGGGAACCAGCGCGAGCCCTGCCTGGAGGGCGCTGTATCCGAGCGTGAACTGGAGCCAGAGAGGAAGCACCGCAACGATTCCGAACTCGCCGAGTCCGATGATCAGCGTCGCGATGTTGCCGTTGCGGAACGACGAGATGGAGAACAACCGTACGTCCATCAGTGCCCGCGACGGATCGGCGCTGCGGGTGAGCATGGTTTGACGGTAGGCGAACGCACCGAGCGACAGAACGGCGAGAACCAGCGCCACCAGAACCGGCGACGGTCCGCTGGACCATGAAAGACCGAACAGATCGAAGGGTTCCTTCGTGGTCAGCCACCCGTACGTTCGTCCCTCGACGAGGCCGAAGGCCAGCAGGCCGAGCCCGGCGATGGACAGTGCTGCTCCGGTGGCGTCGATGCGCCCAGCGGTGCGGGGTGAGGGCGCGATGAACAGCACTGCGCCGATCAGAATGAGCGCAGCAAGCGGAATGTTGATCCCGAATGCCCAACGCCATGAGGCATGTTCGGCAAGCCAGCCGCCGAGCAATGGGCCGAGGGCGGATGCAGCGCCGATGGTGGAGCCCCAGACCGCGAAGGCCTGGCCGCGCGCCTTTCCGGTGAACATCGCGTTCAGAAGCGACAGTGACGTGGGCAGGATCATGGCCGCGCCGGCGCCCTGCAGGAAGCGCGCCAGGATGAGCAGACCGCCGTTCGGCGCCAGTCCGGCCAGCAGGCTCGTTGCGCCGAACACGACGACACCGGCGATGAAGATACGACGGGCGCCGACCAGGTCGGCAACTCTGCCGACCAGAAGCAGGAGTGCCGCGAACACGATTGCGTAGGACTCTTGGATCCATTGAGCCTGAACGGAATTGATCCCGAGATCTTCGATGATCGAGGGAACTATGACGTTGACGATCGTGGTGTCGACGACGATCAGTGCCACGCCGAGTGCAATGGCGATCAGGCCCAACCACTTGCGGGTGGTGGGTGAGATGTTCACGAATAAACCTCCATTGTGAAGTAACTTTATTATGAAGGTATATTTGAGGCGGTAAGTTGTCAACGTGCGCGCTGGGTTCGACCGGCCGCCGTCTGGCACAGGAAAGGTGGGATCACCGAGGTGGAGGCACCGCGCGACATCTCCGTGGAGCGGGAGCGGCTGATGGACGAATTCCGCGCGTACGGTGGCACGTTCACCGAATTCAGCCATCGATTCGCGTCGTGGCTCGGCCTGCATTCCACCGACGCGACTGCCTTGATGGAAATCACCGCTGCCGAGGAGAAGGGGACGCCGCTCTCACCCGCCCGCCTCGGAGAGCGGATCTCGCTGACGTCGGGTGCAACCACCGCGTTGCTCAACCGCCTGGAGAAGGCGGGACATATCGTCCGGACCCGAGAGAATGCCGACCGGCGAGTGGTCACGCTGCACAGCAGTGCGCATGTGCAGGACCTGGCGGACGAGTTCTTCGGGCCCCTTGCCGTGCGACTCGACGCCATGATGGCGAAGTACCCGCCCGAACTGCTCAGTCGATTCGAGGAATTTCTCGTCGACCTTCACTCGACGATGAACGAACACCTCGAGCAGGACAACCGCTGAACAAAGAACGCCGCTCGACTCCGGAGAGTCGGGCGGCGTTCTTTGTGCCGGTGACGGCTACTTGCCGAGCTTGGCCTGCAGGTCGTCGAGAACCAGGCCGGCACCTGTCGGGCCGAGGCCCAGGAACCAGGTCTCGTCGCTCACCTCGGTGGCGCGTCCTTCCTTGACTGCGTCCATGCTGGCCCACAGCGGTCCGGCAACAACCGTGGTCTGGCCCGTGTCGGCGGGATTTCCGTAGCTGGAGTAGAAGATTCGGTCACCCTCCGCCTCGGTGATCGTTTCGGGGCTGACCTCGACGGCCAGTTCGTCGATGTCCTGGATCGCCGGGCGGGGCAGGCCGACGTCCTTCAAGATGACGCCGATGAACGACAGATTGCCGTACAGGCGCAGCTTCCCGGACATGAAACGAACCAGTGAAACGGTCGGGGAGCCGTCGATCGACTCACGTACCTTGTCGGCGTGCTCTTGGTAGTCGTTGAGAACCTGCTCAGCCTTGGTCTCCTCGCCGAGTGCGTCACCGGCAAGGAGGAAGTTCTCCTTCCACGGAAAGCCGGGGCGGATGCTGAAGACCGTCGGAGCGATTGCCGCGAGTTGCGGGTAAAGCTTGTCCTGGCGCAGCTTGCTGCCGAGGATCAGATCGGGCTGCAGTGCGGTGATCGCCTCGAGGTTGAGGTTGTTGGTCGTGCCGACGTCGGGGACACCGACCAACTTGTCCGCCAGGTACGACGGCTGACCGGCGGCGCTTTCCGGGCTGGCGATGCCGACCGGGGTGATCCCGAGCGAGAGAACCTCGTCGAGTTCACCGCTGTCGAGGACGACGACGCGGGTCGGCTTGGCCTCGAGGGTGGTCTCGCCCAGGGCATGGGTGATGGTGCGAGGGAACTCGCCTGGCGCGGCATCGCTGCCGAGCTTCGCGGTTTCCGTGTCGGCGGTGCTGAACAGCTTGCCGCCGGTCGCGACATCGGTGTTGCCGTTCGCGTTGCCGCCGGCGTCGGACGAGCCGCAGGCCGTAGCGGCAAAAACAGTCGCCAAGGCAACCATGGCGACCCGGACCGACGTGCGGCTCCGGAGAGTGGTGCGTGAGTGCATTAGGCTACCCTACCTTTCGGCTATCGGGCTTGGTCAGGGAGGTATCCGCACCGTTGACGCCAGGTGAGCGGCGCGTCAGGTCTCGCTCAGCGGGACCGCTACGCAATTCGGACTACAGGGTGCGACCAACGTGTTAGCTTCGCGAAAGACCTGTACTGGTAAGCGAAGACGCGTGTAGTGAGGATTTCGATGACCCTGAACATTGCCGATCTGTTCGAGGCCGTTGCCGATGCGATCCCCGATCGAGTTCCCTTGATTCTGGAAGACGTGCGATTGAGCTACGCCGAACTCGAACTGCGATCGAACCGACTCGCTCATCATCTGCAGTCGGTGGGCGTCGAGCCTGGGCAGCACGTCGGTATTCACATGCGTAACTGCGTCGAGTACGTCGAAGCGCTCCTGGCTTGCTTGAAGATCAGAGCGGTACCGATCAACGTCAACTTCCGCTATACCGATGCAGAACTCCTGTACATCTACACCAACTCTCAAATGGTGGCACTGCTGGTCGAAGAGGAATTCGCGCCGACGGCATTGGCCGTGGTTCCGCAGTGTCCGGAGATCACCCACGTGTTGATCGTCGGCGAAGACTACGAGAACGCCCTTGCCGCGCAGACTGATACCCGCGACTTCGGCCCTCGCAGCAACGACGACCATTTCATCATCTACACCGGCGGCACAACCGGAATGCCCAAGGGTGTGGTGTGGCGGCACGAGGACTTCTTCTTTGCCGCCCTGTCCGGAGCGAACCTCAGCGGGCCGCCGCGTCGTAGCCTCGAAGAGGTTGTGGATGCAGCTGTAGCGAACACCAATCCAACTGTGCTGCTACTCATCCCGCCGCTCATGCATGGAGCCGCAATCTATTCACTGCTCACGGCATTCCTCATGGGAGCGCCCCGAGTGCTGACCCGCAGCTTCGATCCGATGGAAGTGTTGCGACTGGTCGAGGCCGAGAAGATCACCGGAATCACCGTCGTCGGCGACGCAATTGCTCGGCCGATCGCCGACGCCATCACCGCAAGCGAAGGGCGCTACGACCTTTCGACTCTCCAACTGATCGGGTCTGGTGGCGCGTTGTTCTCCCCGAACCTGAAGGCAGAACTGACAACCCGACTACCGGGGTTGGTGATCAAGGATGCATTCGGTGCTTCGGAATCCGGCAACGACGGCGTCGTCGAATTCGGTGAGGACGGTTCCAAGCGAATTCGATCCAACCCCAACATGATTCTTGTCGACGACGAATTCCGTCGCATCGAACCAGGCTCGGACACAGTCGGTTTCATCGCCCGGGCCGGCCATGTTCCCGTTGCCTACTTCGGCGACCCGGCCAAGACTGCTGCAACTTTTCCCGTCGTCGACGGGGTTCGTCTGGCGGTGCTCGGGGACATGGGCACGATGGAAGCCGACGGAACCATCGTGCTGCTCGGGCGCGGTTCGATGTGCATCAACTCCGGCGGCGAGAAGGTCTACCCCGAAGAAAGTGGAGCAGGCACTCAAAACTCACCCGGCAGTTTTCGACGCTTTGGTGGCGGGTGCGCCCGACACTCGATTCGGTGAGAAGGTCGCCGCGGTGGTGCAGGTTCGACCGGGATTCGAAGATGTTGCGACGGAATCATTGTCGGAGCATTGCCGCACCCACGTCGCCGGGTACAAGATCCCCCGCTCGATCGTGCTCGTACCAACCATCCTCCGCTCGCCCAGCGGTAAGGCCGACTACCGTTGGGCTCGCGAAACCGTAGCTGGTTGTACATAATCGTGAAACACCTGCGGAAGTAAGTAGGTCGCTGACAGCTTCCATTCGCGCCCTGCTTTCAAGATTTCGATTGGAGATTTATGCCCACCAGGCAACTGACCTCGGTAGATTTCGGATTGATTGCGGCCAACGTGGAAAACCGTTCTACCGATGTTCTAACGATATTCCTGTTCGATTCAGATAGCTCTCTACCGCTCGATAGAAAAGAACTGCTCGAACTCCTTGCTGCGCGTGCGTCGAGGATCCCGCAATTGCGATGGACTTTGACCAGAGTCCCTGGAGGGTTGAATTTTCCCTACTGGATTGACTCCAAACCGTTCGATATTGACGACCATGTCGAAGATAATGTTGAAATTTCGACGTGGAAAGGTGTGTTCGAATACTCTGCCGAGTTGGCGGCGCGGTTTGTAGATCCTTACCAATGTCTGTGGCGTCTGCACGTCATTCGAGGTGTTCGCGATGCGCCTGGAGTGCAGGGGGAAGCAACGGTAGTGATTCTCAAGGCCTCCCATGCTCTGGGGGACGGACGGATGTACAACGAAATCGTTCACGATCTGTTTTCGACGAAGCAATTACCCGACTTTGTTCCGCAACTGACAACGCCGAACCCGTGGTGGTCGTCCGTCATGGGAATTATTGGAACGCCGCGTAAGTATGTCCGCGCATTAAGGGCTCTGCCGGAGTCCCGGAAGTACGACGCGCCGGATTCAGGTGGTGGCGCTGTGACCTTCACCGGCGAGCGCTCGGCGACAGCGGTCGCGCTCGATTTGGTACTGATTCGAGAGATCAAGAAAGAATGGCCAGGAGTTACGGTGACTGCCATTGCCCAGACCGTGATCTCGTTGTCTTTGGAAGAATATTTCGGTGACAAGAGTCCGCGGTCGATGCAAGTTATGTCCGGGGCACCCGTGGGTGCCGCAGTGCGCGGACAAAATCACATGGGCTGCTATCACATCGACTTGGCGTTGGGCACAGTAGATATCGAGGAGCGACTTGTCGCCATCACCAAGAACAACAATCAGGCCAAAGCGGGATATCTCGACGCATACCGAGCCGTACGCGCACTGCAATACGAACTTCCGGCAATTGCGATCAAAGCTGGATTGTCCGCGGAGCCCAAACTGGGAACTGTCGCGAGCAGTGTCAACCGTGGTCCCGCTGTCATGACACTCGGCACCTCGAAGATCCTGTCGACCGTGTCTTTCCCATACGCGTCCCCGAGGAGTCCCTTCAATCACGGTATCTACTCGGTGGGTGACGTGCTCGCTATTTCGGTGCTCAGCGGATCCCCGGACAGTGGTGACATCGACGACTACGCGACTGTTCTCGAGAGGAACGCGGCCCGGGTTCAGGCATGCCTCGCGGAGCGAAGTACTACAGCCAGGGCTCGATCGGCTTCTTCACCCACATGATCTTCTCGTCCGGATGCTCACGCCGAGCTTCGGGACGGTCAGGGTTAGCGGCTGCCCACACAGCTTTCTCGTCGAGCAGTCCGGCCGCGATCGTCCAGGTCTCCCGCGTGCTGGGCGGATTGGCGCCCGCCGCCCGCGCAAGCTTGCGCAGCCGATCGTCGGGCATGTCGAGCAACTCTGCACTACTGATATCGCGATCCCAGGCGAACTTGGCAAGACCGACAGCTTTCTCACGTCGGCTACGGCTCGCCATGTCGTTGTGCGCGAAGTCTGGTTCGGATGCCACGGCTTCACCTTATCGTCAACGAAATCGAGGCCCTCCCGCGTAAGCGGAAGGGCCTCGATTTCTGTTCTTCACTGTCGGGGTGGCGGGATTTGAACCCACGACCTCTTCGTCCCGAACGAAGCGCGCTACCAAGCTGCGCCACACCCCGTGTCGAACCTCGGTTAGCTTACATTACCGAGTCGACTGACATTAAATCCGCAGGTCAGTTGCGTAGAACCGACGCTGGAGACTCTGCGGAACTGTGTGCGGAGACATGCTCCGGTTCGCGCCTGGTCGCCGGAACCAAAGTCAGCAGAGTTGCCTCGGGGCGGCAGCAGAAGCGTGCCGGAGCCCACGGCGAAGTGCCGATGCCTGCTGAGACGTGCAGCTGGGTGTGTGCGCCCCACTTCGACGGTCCCTTGACCCGGGATCGGTCGATCTGGCAGTTGGTGACCAGCGCGCCGTAGAACGGAAGGCACAGCTGACCACCGTGCGTGTGGCCGGCGAGCACCAGGTCGTAGCCGTCGTCGGCGAACCGGTCGAGAACTCGAGGTTCGGGTGAGTGCGTCAGGCCGAGCTTGAGCTGGGCGACGGGATTGGGTGTTCCGGCGACGGTGTCGTAGCGATCGCGCTTCAGGTGCGGATCGTCGACGCCGGCGGCAGCAATGCGAATACCGGCCACTTCGAGTTCGCGGCGCACGTGGGTCATGTCCAGCCATCCACGTTCGGTGAACGCGGCCCGCAGATCGCCCCAGGGGAGGGGATCCCCGGTGATGCGCTTGTCCTTGTTGAAGATGTAGCTCAGTGGATTCTTCGGTTTCGGAGCGAAGTAGTCGTTGCTGCCGAAGACGAACAGACCCGGCCGAGCCAACAGATCGCCGAGCGCCTGGACCACTGCCGGGACGCTGCGCTGATGCGACAAGTTGTCTCCGGTGTTGACCACGAGGTCGGGGTCGAGGCCTTCGAGCTCACGCAACCAATTCTGTTTCAACCGTTGGTTCGGCATCATGTGCAGGTCGCTGAGATGGAGGACCCGCAGCGACGACGAACCGGGCGCCAGGACTGGCATCGTCACCTCACGCAGTGCAAATGCATTGCGTTCGATGCCGGATGCGTACCCGATCCCTAGTGCAGCGGCGCCCGCGGCACCAAGTGCGGTGCGGGTCAGATTGGTGCGGAACTGGGAAGACACCTCTCAAGGATACGGGTGTGGCGTTCTTCTGCGTCGCTCTCGCTGCCTTTTACAGCTATTCCACAGAGAATTGTGTCCGGGCGGAGGTAACTATCGGCACGCTCGAAACGCCGAGCGCGTAGCGTTTCCACCATGTCCGACACGACACCATCGCTCAAAGCCACCCTCCGAACCGACATGGTTGCATCCATGAAGGCGAAGGATCCGCTACGTACAGCCACCCTTCGGATGCTCATGGCAGCCATCCAGACCGAAGAGGTGGCCGGTAAGGAAGCACGGGTCCTCACCGACGAAGAAATCATCAAAGTCCTTGCAAAGGAATCGAAGAAGCGCGGCGAATCGGCCGAGATCTACACCGAGAACGGCCGCGGTGAACTTGCCGCGAAAGAGCGCGCCGAAGCTCAGATCATCGACGAGTACCTGCCGACGCCGTTGACCGACGCCGAACTCGTCGACGTCGTCGACACCGCCCTCGCTCAGGTGTCCGAGGAGCTCGGTGAGCGTCCGGGTATGCGTCAGATGGGCCAGGTCATCAAGGCCGCCAGCGCGCTGGCCAAGGGCAAGGCCGATGGCGCCCGTATCTCTGCAGCAGTGAAGTCCCGCCTGTAGTAGCGCGCCACCGGAAACCGAAAACGGCCGCGAACTCCGAGTCACTCGGAGATCGCGGCCGTTCTTGTTTTCAGAGCCGTCAGTTTTCAGGGCCGTCAGTTCGGTGGGGTCCCCGCAGGCGGTGCGGGTTCGCCTCCCGGCGGAGTCGCATCCGGGGGAGTCGCGCCCGGTGCCGGAGCTGCTGGAGCTGCCGGGGATGCGGGTGCTGCCGGAGCCCTTACGGACCCGTCACTGATGTAGATCGTGACGGTCGAACCCGGGATCGCGGACCCGGACGGCGAAACTCCGGTGACCGTTCCCGCGCGTGCTCCGGACGCCGTGGTCACGGAATTGACCGTGAAGCCGGACGCCTGCAACCTCGACGTCGCCGCCGACTGGCTCAGGCCGACAACCTCGGGAACCTGGCCGTTCTGCGATCCCCGTGCGTACTTCTCGTCGATCGGGGGCAGCGAAGTGGGCCCGAAGTTGTTGGCGACCGGGTTCATTGCCGCGAACCAGGATCTCGCCGGTTCGGTACCGCCGTACAGGTTGCCGCTGTAGCAGGGGCGTAGCGGGCTCGAGCAGATCTCGCCGGGCGTCGGGGAGTCGCCGAAGATGTAGACGGCCGCAGCGAGGTTGTTGGTGAAGCCGAGGAACGCCGAGGACTTGTGGGTCTCGGTGGTACCCGTCTTGCCCGACATCGGCAGGCTCCATCCGGCGCTGCTCGCGGCACCGGCAGACGTACCGGCGCCGACGTCGTCACGGCTCATGGCGTTGGCCAGTGTGTCTGCCAAGCCGGGCTCGACGACCTGCTCACAGCCCTGCTCGGTGACGGCCACCGGCTTGCCGTAGCGGTCGAAGACCGAATCGATGGGACTCGGCGGGCACCACTTGCCGTGCGAGGCGAGAGTGGCCGCGACGTTGGAGAGTTCGAGCGGGTTGATCCAGGTGGGGCCGAGGGTGAACGAACCGAGGTTTTGTTCCTTCTGGAAGTCGGCCATGCTGCGCTCGTCGAAGCCCGAGGTGTTGGGATCGGCGTACGAGCGCATGCCGAGACGGACAGCCATGTCGACGGTCGGCGTGACGCCGGTCGCCTCGATGAGCTTGACGAAAGCGGTGTTTGGGGACTGTGCCAGGGCGTCGGTCACGGACAGCGTCGGCGGATAGTTACCGGCGTTCTCCACGCAGTACGTCGAGACCGGGCAGCCTGCCGCACCACCGCTACCCATGCCCTTGGCTTCGAAGCGCTTGGGCACGTCGAGGGTCGCGTTGATGCCGAGGCCCTTCTCCATCGCCGCAGCGGTCGTGAAGATCTTGAAGACGGAACCCGCACCGTCACCGGCAAGGGAGTACGGCTGCGCCTGGACGGTTTCGTCGGCGTCGGCATTGAGTCCGTACGTGCGACTGCTGGCCATCGCGATGACCTTGTGTGAATCCTGGCCCGGCCTGATCACGTTCATCACGTTCGCGATGCCGTCGAGGTTGGCGCTCGCGTTCGCGTTCAGTCCGGCCTTGGTGGACGCCTGGACCTGCGGATCGAGAGTGGTCTTGATGAGGTAACCACCCTCGTTGATCTGGTCGCGGGTGATTCCGGCATCCGAGAGGTACTTCAGTGCGTAATCACAGAAGAATCCGCGATCGCCTGCAGCGATGCAGCCGCGCGGCAAGTTGTTGGGGGTTTCGAGGACGCCGAGGGGCTCTTCCTTGGCTGCACGGAACTCGTCGGCACGATCCGGAATGTTCGTGATCATGGTGTCGAGCACGGTGTTACGACGCTCGGTCACGCCCTCGACGTTCGTGTACGGGTTCAGCGCGGAGCTGGACTGAACCATGCCGGCCAGCATCGCGGACTGCGGAACGGTCAGATCTGCGGCGTCGACGCCAAAGTAGGTCTGAGCCGCGTCCTGAATGCCGAAGGATCCGTTGCCGAAAGGTACGAGGTTGAGGTACCGGGTGAGGATCTCGTCTTTCGTGAGTTCCTTGTCCAGCGTCAGCGCCATCCGGATCTCGCGGATCTTTCGGGCCGGGGTGGTCTCGATGGCAGCGCGGCGCTCGGCATCCGTCTTGGCCACGACCAACAGTTGGTAGTTCTTCACATACTGCTGATCGAGTGTCGACGCGCCCTGCTGCACTTCACCGGTCGTCGTGTTGGTGAGGAAGGCGCGCAGCGTTCCCTGCCAGTCGACGCCCTTGTGGTCGGGGAACCGGCGGTCCTCGATGGAGACGATCGCCAACTTCATGTTGTTGGAGATCTTCTCGCTCGGGACTTCGAAGCGTCGTTGGTCGTACAGCCAGGCAATGGGATTGCCTGCCGCATCGACCATGGTGGACACCGCGGGGACCGTGCCTTCGACCAGTTCGGCCGAGACGTTGTCGACGGTATCGGCAGCGCGATTGGACGCGAATCCGAATCCGCCGGCCACCGGGAACATCACCCCTGCGACCAGGACACCCGCCAATGCGGAGCTTCCGGCGAGCTTCGCCACTGTTTTTGCAATCGACACGATCTACAGAGTACGTGTGCCCACCCATTGGAACCGGTTTCAGTGTTTTGCGGGTGTTCAAAACCTCCTGAACACGCGCTTTGTACTGCCGTACCAAAAAATGCTCCCGACCGTCTTGCGTTAGGGGCGTTCTTTACCTAAATTGTGATCAGTGTGATCGACGTAACACTCGATCACGAATGTGTCTCAGCTTTCACGTGCTACCGCGAGACGGCTGAGATGGTGCGCTGCTCGCCTCATGGCGACGGTCAGACTTTGTAGAGGGGACCCAGAATGTACACAGCCACCCCGAGTAGCCGTTTGGACATCGAGCAGGCCGAGGCACGAATTGCCTGGGTAACTCAGGCGCGATGCCGCGAGGTCGATCCCGACCAACTTTTTGTTCGTGGCGCCGCACAGCGCAAGGCAGCCACCATCTGCCGTCACTGCCCGGTCCTCATGCAGTGCGGAGCAGATGCTCTCGACAACCGTGTCGAGTTCGGTGTGTGGGGCGGAATGACCGAACGTCAGCGCCGTGCACTGCTCAAGCAGCACCCCGACGTCGACTCCTGGTCCGAGTTCTTCGAAGACCAGCGCCAGCATCACTCAGCAGTCTGATCCAGGTCGATCGGGGGATCAGCCCTTACGAGTGAGCTGATCTCCCACCGCGCGCAGCGCCTCGAGGTCCGAGACCTCGAACGGTAGCGACGGAACACCGATCAGCGGCACCCTCGGGTGAGCTGCGGTGAATCGACTCAGCAAGGCGATTTCTCGCTTCGCGATCACTGCCCGATGGGCATGGATGCGGAGAACGGCTGCGGTGAGGGCCTCGGCCTCGGTCGCATTTTCCTTCGCTTCCAGTTTGTCGGCGGCGGTCACCGCATGATCGGCAGGCAGAGCCGTCAACGTCGGGTGAGTGCGGTTGAGAACCAGACCGGCCAACGGCATCGAGTCACCCGCAAGGCGATCGACGAAGAACGCCGCCTCACGGAGAGCGTCGGGCTCGGCCGCTGCGATCACCAGGAAATGAGTCCCCGGCTGACGCAGCAACTCGTAGGTCTTCGTGGCGCGTTCACGGAAACCGCCGAACATCGAGTCGAGCGACTGCACGAATGCCGATGCATCCGAAAGCATTTGGCTTCCCACGATGGTCGAGACACCCTTCAGGGCCAATCCCATCGCGCCGGCCACGAGCCTGGTCAGGCCACGGCCGGGTGCCGAGAGCAGCCGGATCATCCGTCCGTCGAGGAATGTTCCGAGCCTCTGTGGAGCGTCGAGGAAGTCGAGCGCATTGCGCGACGGCGGGGTATCGACGATCACCAGATCCCACGCGTCGTTCGACGCCAGCTGCCCCAACTTCTCCATCGCCATGTACTCCTGCGTTCCGGAGAACGATGTGGCAACGGTTTGGTAAAAGGGATTCGCCAGGATCTGCTCGGCCTTCTCAGGGCTCGAATGCTCGATGACCATCTCGTCGAAAGTCCGACGCATGTTCAGCATCATCGCGTGGAGTTCGCCCGTGGCCTCGGGACCCAGCTTCACCGGCTGCGGAGTGTTGTCGAGTTCGGCCACACCCAAGGCCTGTGCGAGGCGACGGGCCGGATCGATGGTGAGGACGACTACGCGTCGGCCCTCTTCGGCTGCCCGCAACGCCAGCGACGCAGCCGTCGTGGTCTTGCCGACGCCACCTGCGCCGCAACACACCACGATCCGGGCCGTCGGGTCCTTGATGATCGCCGAAATATCGAGGGCAGGAGCTGCGCGTCGGCCGGTCCTGGAACTGCCGACCGTCACGTTCTCGGTGGTCTCGGTCATCACACGCCCTGTTCCGTGAGGTATTCGGCCAGCTCGTAGAGCCCACCGAGATCGACGCCGTCGGCGAGTGCGGGAAGTTGCACCCGCGCGCCGTCGATCTCGCGGAGCTTCTCCGCACTGGATTCTTGAGCTTCGAGCACCGACGCGTGCTCGATCGTCTCGGTGAGCAGGCCGGCGAAGTCGTCGTCGGACAGATCGATGCCGACATCGGAGAGCGTCGACCGGATCGAAGCTGCATCGATGTTGCCGGCTGCAGCACCGGAGAGTTGGTCTTCGGGCAAGAACCTCGGGCTGGCGCGGTTGACGATGATGGCACCGAGGTTGAGGTCGTCACGCGCCAGTTCTGCGGCGGCGTCGGCGGTTTCCTGAACGGGCAGCGCTTCGAGAAGCGCAACAAGATGTACGACGGTCTCCGGCGAGTGCAGCAGCCGAACGACGCCTTCACTCTGCGAATGCACCGGGCCGCCCTTGGCGAGGTCGGCCATCGCCTTGGTGACGTCGAGGAAGCTGCCGATCCGCCCGGTCGGGGGAGCATCGACGACAACGGCGTCGTACACGCGTTTGCCGGTTCGATCGGTGCGGATGACGCACTCCTTGATCTTGCCGGTGAGCAGAACGTCGCGAAGGCCTGGAGCGATTGTGGTGGCGAATTCGATGGCGCCGAACTTACGCATCGCCCGGCCGGCGAAGCCGAGGTTGTAGAACATTTCGAGGTATTCGAGGAACGCGGTCTCGATGTCGACGGCCAGAGCCATCACTTCACCGCCACCTTCGGCGGCCGCGACCTTGGTCTCCTGCGGTGGAAGCGGTGGTACGTCGAAGAGCTGCGCGATTCCCTGGCGGCCCTCGACCTCCACGAGGAGAACGCGCTTGCCGCCTTCGGCCAACGCGAGCGCCAACGCGGCGGCAACCGTGGACTTACCGGTTCCGCCTTTACCTGACACAAAGTGCAGGCGGGCCTTCGTCGCAGACTCGGGCCAGGTCCTGCTCAGCTCATCTTGGGATGCAACCACACCGCGAGCCTATAAGTCTGGGGCCGAAGATGTACGCGGGATAGGCTCACCGCATGAGCGAAATAACTTCCTGGGAATACACCGTGACTCCGTTGCTGGTCCACAATCCGAAGGCAATTCTCGACAACTGGGGTGTCGACGGCTGGGAACTCGTCGCCGTCCTGCCGAGCGCGTCGGGCGAGCAGCACGTCGCGTACATGAAGCGTCCGAAGGGCTGAATCACATGGCAGAGGCAACACAGACCTGGTCGGAGCGTCTCGCCGAACTGGGCATTGCACTTCCCGCCGTCGCGGCACCCGTCGCTGCTTACGTTCCCGCGGTTCGCAGCGGCAACCACGTGTACACGTCGGGTCAGCTCCCGTTCGTCGACGGAAAACTGGCGCTGACCGGCAAGCTCGGCGCGGGCGTGTCGGATGAGGACGCCAAGGCCGCGGCTCGCACCTGCGCGCTCAACGCTCTTGCTGCCATCGACGCCCTGGTCGGCATCGACAACGTCGTTCGCGTCGTCAAGGTTGTCGGCTTCGTGGCATCCGCCGAAGGATTCACCGGCCAGCCCGGCGTGATCAACGGCGCATCCGAGTTCCTCGGCGAGGTGCTCGGCGACGCCGGTATCCACGCCCGTTCGGCAGTCGGCGTGGCAGAACTTCCCCTCGGCTCACCCGTCGAGGTGGAACTGATCGTCGAAGTTCGCTGATGTCGACGGTCCATCCCGCCTACGCGCAGCTACGCCGCGTCACCGACATCGCTTCGGTCTTGCTCGAGAACAACCCGGGCATGATGACGCTGGACGGTACGAACACTTGGATTCTGCATGCTCCGGGCAGCGTCGAGTGTGTTGTCGTCGATCCAGGCGACAACGACGAGGAACACCTGCAACGTGTCGCTGGTATCGGTCCGGTAGCGCTGACCTTGATCACGCACCGGCACTACGACCACACCGGCGGGGTGGACCGTTTCCACGAATTGACTTCGGCTCCAGTGCGTTCCGTCGACCCTACTTTTCTTCGCGGGGGCGCTTCGGCGCTTGTCGACGGTGAAGTGATCGAGGTAGCGGGCCTGAAGTTGCGGATCCTCGCGACGCCGGGCCATACCGCGGATTCGGTGTCGATAGTCATCGAGAACGATGCGAGCGTGCTGACGGGCGACACCATTCTCGGCCGCGGCACGGCAGTTCTCGACGACTCCGACGGCGATCTGGGGGACTACCTCACCTCGCTGCGATCGCTGGCCGCACTCGGCGAAGGACTGACGGTTCTTCCCGGGCACGGTCCGGACCTACCCGATCTGCAGGCGATTTCGCAGCAGTACCTCGCCCACCGCGAGGAGCGTCTGGATCAGGTGCGGGCTGCTCTGTCGACGTTGGGCGAGTCGGCCTCGGTGCGCGACGTAGTCGAGCACGTCTACTCCGACGTCGACCCGAAGCTGTGGCCGGTCGCGGAGAAATCCGTCAACGTGCAGTTGGCGTATCTGCGACGCTGAGGCGCTCGGCGCCGACACGAAGAGCTGAGTTGTGTGGCCGAACTGCCGCCATCTATGCCGATCGAGGTATAGCTGGCGGCAGTTTTTGCATTTGTTTGATATGGGTCACGGGCCAATAGTTAGTCCATGACCTCACAATGCGACGGATGGATCCGCAATTACGTGGACGGCTCCTATGTCGAACCCGACGAGTCGTCGAGCTTCGATCAGGTCGACCCAGCAACGGGCCGTGTTCTTGCCAAGGTCCATGAGGCCGACAAGGCCCTGGTCGATCGGGCCGTGACCTCGGCCAGACGCGCTCTGGACAACGGTTGGGCCGATACGCCGGTTCGAGAGCGGACGGCTCTGCTGCGACGCGCCGCCGACCGGATCGAGGAGCGATTCGAGGAATTTGTCGCCGCGGAAATGGCGGACACCGGCAAGCCGATCACGCAGGCACGCGAACTCGACGTCGCGC
>NZ_LPNQ01000078.1:0-582614 GCF_019266085.1 Rhodococcus sp. FH8
CGTACCGACAACGCCAATTCCGCTCGACAATCTCCAAACCCGCATCGACCAGGAACTCGACAGCCACATCCTCGCCCCGAGCCCCCAACGCCATATTCCTCGCCATCACAGCCCCCACCACTCACACGACCGCGCGCCCGCCCCATACGAAACGCGTCCCAACCACCACCCTCGACCCACCACCACAAAACCAAGCCATCCGAAAACAACCTGTTCACAACTCGGAACCTGTGGAATTCGGCAGCGCGACACACCAACGGCGACCCGAAACCTGACAATTTTCTGAAATCAGCCACATCTTGGACGAAAGTCCAGTAGAACTAGTTACAGTTTTGCTCAAACCGTCACGCACCCCGCTGAATGGAGTTCTACATGGCCCGCCGCTCACTTCGCCACGCAGTAGCAACCACTACATCCCTCGTTCTCATCGCCGCCGGCGTCACTGTTGGACTTGGAGCCTCGGTGGCGCAAGCAGCACCGGCATGCGCGCTCAACCAGTCGGTCACCGACAGTTGGGCCGGTTCCCTCGGGACGCCGTACACCGTCAGCAAGGAGGTTGTCGGCGACGGCAAGGTCGCCCCGGGACAGACGGTCACCTACCTGACAAAGGTTTCCGGTTCGGGAGCACTCGTCAATCAGATCCGCGATTTCCACCCGGCAGGATTCCAGCTGGTCAAGGCTCGCCTGAACGTCAAATGGCTTATCGGCGACCAGAAGTGGGACGACGTCACCAAGACCGTCGTCGTCGGCAACAACTCCGTGGTGGCAAAGGGCGGCGGATGGACCACTGCTGGTGGCGGCATCATCGCATTGGAGACCACCTACAAGGTTCCCGATAACGCAGTTGTCGGCTCTCAGCTCGACAGCGGCGCCGGCACCAACATTGTGCTGGCGGCGGGCGACTGGAACATCAATCCGATGGGCGTGTGCGTCACCATCCGGCAGCCGAACCCCGTCGAGGCGGGCGCCGGAAGCCTCGAGGACATGGGCTTCGGCTCACTCAACTCCGGATCGGGCCAGGTATTCGGTTCCCTCACCGATCCGCAGGGGTCGATGACCAATGTCATCAGCGGTGTCCTGGGCAATGTGCTCGGCAACATGAGCTGACTCAGTTCGAATTAGAAATGGGCCGAGCCACCAGCACATGCTGGTAGCTCGGCCCATTTCTACGTTGCCGAACAAAGCTTTGCCGTCAACCGAGTTCAAGAAATCATCAGCAAATCACCGCGTCAGCTTTCCGCCGTACCGGGCCGGCGTCGTACCGAAGGTTTCCCGAAATGCGGCGATGAACCCGCTACTGGTTCGGTAACCCACCTGCGGGGCAACGTCGTTGACACCCTCACCCCGCGCGAGCATCTCGAGCGACGCATACATTCGGGCGCGAGTCCTCCACTGTCCGAAGGTAATCCCGGTATCGGCGACAAAGGCACGCATCAAAGTCTTGGAACTGACCCCGAGTTCACCCGCCCACTCCCCTAATGTTCGCGAGTCTGCCGGATCGGCAAGGATGCGGGCAGAAACCGAACTCGCCGCAGCATTGCGAGGAACCGCGAGGACGTCGTGCCGTTCGGGCGCGGCAGCAAGAATGTCGTAGAGCAACTCCTGACTCATCAACCGCCGAGCATCGTCGATGGTCCGATCTGCGAGATGGCGCAGCAATTGAGCGGACAGAGCATCGACTTCGAGAACCAGTGGCTGAGTCCACCTGGGCCCGCCAGGGCGTAGATCCGGACGCGCATAGGCCGCGATCATGCATCCCGCCGACAGAAGCGTCATGTCGTGGAGAACGGTGCCCGGCAACCAGACCAAGTGCTCGCTGTGCAGGTGCCACACGTTGCCCCCGGCAGCAATCTGCATCGTCCCTTCACTCATCCAGGCGATCTGATGCTCCGGGTGGCGGTGAGCCCCGTACGCGGTCACGCCCTCGACGACGTTGGTGTAGACCTGAAAATCTTTGAATGTCCGTCCGCGACTATCGGGCAGCGCTAGCAAGGACTTTGGGCGAGTCGAGTACTCGATAGTGGACATTTTGCGTCTTTCTGGGCGTATCCGAGTCCATCCTGAAGGATGGACCGACGATCCTGCAAAGGTTAGCCTCACTTTATTGCTGACGCGACCAGCTCAGCACTTCACGCGGACCTCAGATCACTTCGCCCACCACTTCGAAGGAGCATGCACGTGCCCTCACATAGCACCCGAATCCTCGCCGCCTTATTCACGACGGCCGCGATCATCGGGTTCTCGACCGCCTGTGGAACCTCGCAAGGCGTCGACACCGCATCAGCGACCCAGAGCAACGACGCATTCCCCGTGACGATCGAGCACGCACAGGGTTCGACGACAATCGATGCCGAACCGCAGCGGGTAGTGACACTCGGATACACCGATCACGAACCACTGCTCGCCTTGGGAGTCGAACCCGTAGGCATGGCCGAATGGTGGGGGTCCGGCATGGATGAAAGCTGGCCGTGGACGAAGAATTACTGGAAGGGGAAAACTCCGACCTACATCAACAGCGGCGGAGACTTCAACTTCGAGCAAATCGCCTCCCTCGCACCAGATCTGATCCTCGCGCTGTACGCCGACATCGACACGGAAACCTACAAGAAGCTGACCTCGATTGCGCCGACTGTCGCGCAGAGCAAGGACTACGACGCGTACACAACGCCGTGGACCGACATGACGCTCACCGCCGGGCGCGCCCTCGGCAAAGGACCACAAGCTCAGCAACTGATCACGGATACCGAAAACGCGTTTGCCGCCGCCCGCGCTGCACACCCGGAGTTTGCCGGGCAAACCGCAACGATCGTCAACCTCGACACTCCCGAGGGCTACGTGTTCTCGTCGCACGACCCACGCGGCATTTTCCTCTCGTCACTCGGGTTCACCCTCCCCGCGACCGTCGACGCATTCGTCGGCGACCAGTTCGGCGACTGGATGCCGAACGAGCGATACGACATCCTCGAACCCGTTGATCGTTTGATCGTGATGGCCGATCCGGGGGGAGAGAAGGCCCTCGCCGGCAACACGCTCTACCAGCGACTACCCGCCGTGAAGAGCGGAAATGCGATGGTCGTGCGGTACACCGCAGATCCACCCGTCGGCGCGGCGATGTCCGGCAATACCGTCCTGAGCATTCCGTATGCCATCGACCAACTGACAGCCACGTTGTCGAAGTAAACTACAGGGCGGGTATCGAAAATATGTTCGAAGAGTGTTAGCCTCGGGGTCAGGAAGCACTCACGGACATCGAGGATCACCATGGACGAGGTACCGGACACCGCGTTAGATCTGGCTCGACTGGTCGACGAGCTGACGGTTCTCGACCAGCGACGCGTCGACATCGGCGAGAGTTTGGTTCATCTCGAGTACCTCTACTCCCAGATGGGCGCACGGCAACAAGCAGATGCTGCCCGAAAAGCCTTCCAGGAGAAGTACGTCGGACGAATCTACGAACTCGCAGACGGCCTGCGAACCTGAAAAGGGGTTGCACACAACCACTGACCGAGCGCATGGTCATTCCTGCACGACACACCGGACCGATCGGTTCGGCTGTGAACTATGTGGGAGAATTCTGATGGAGAAGATCACCAAGAGGCTGTGGAACTGGGCATCGATACTCGACGAGAACACTCGCGAGCAAGCGCTGCGTACGTCCCAGATGCCTTTTGTCCGTCCACATCTGGCGCTTATGCCGGATGCGCACCTCGGTGCGGGAGCGACGGTGGGTTCGGTCATTCCGACGGAAGGCGCAATCATGCCCGCCGCCGTCGGAGTCGATATCGGCTGCGGAATGATCGCGGTCAAAACCCAGTTCAGCGCACGCGACCTTCAAGGCCGCGACCTGACCGTACTTCGCCACAGCATCGAACGCTCCGTCCCGCTCTCGGCAGGTGTCTACAACAAGACGCTGAGCGACACGGCGAAAATCCGCATCGCAGAACTCGAGGCGATGGCGGGCGATCGCCTGTCCTTCTACGACAAGTTCAAGAACGACTGGAGGTTTCAGCTCGGAACGCTGGGCTCTGGTAACCACTTCATCGAGGTGACGCTCGACGAGAGCGACGGCGTCTGGCTGTTCCTGCACTCGGGAAGCCGCGGTATCGGAAACAAGCTCGCGCAGCATCACATCAAGATCGCCAAGGACTTGTGCGAGCGGTGGTACATCAACCTTCCCGATCCGGATCTTGCCTACCTGGTCGAGAAGACGCCCGAATTCGACTCGTACATCACCGATCTCAACTGGGCTCAGCACTTCGCTCTGCTCAACCGCGAAGAGATGATGGACCGCGTCGTGAAGGACTTCGCGCACTTCATGGGAGACGGCAAACCCGCGATCATCGACGAAGTCGAGCGGATCAACTGCCACCACAACTTCACCCAGAAGGAGTTCCACATGGGCAGGGGTGTGTGGCTGAGCCGTAAGGGTGCGATCAAGGCAGACGAGGGCACGCCCGGGCTCATCCCCGGTTCGATGGGGACGGCGAGTTACGTCGTCGTCGGGAAGGGAAACGTACCGTCGTTCAAGTCCAGCCCCCACGGCGCGGGTCGGGTGTACGGACGTAACCAGGCACGCAAGACCTTCACCATCGAAGATCTCGACAAGGCAATGGTCGGCATCGAATACAAGCGTTCCGCGGCGTTCCTCGACGAGATCCCGGGTGCGTACAAGGACATCGACGTCGTGATGGACGACGCGAAGGACTTGGTCGAGATTCGACACACGCTGCGTCAGATTGTGAACGTCAAGGGCAACTGACCCCGCACAACTCCGCGAAATACGAAGTGCCCCGCCGATATCGGCGGGGCACTTCGTTGTCGAGATCAGTCCGGCAAGCGCAGATCAGTCAGGAAGGCGCAGATCCGGCTTGTCCAGCTCTTCGATGTTGACGTCCTTGAAGGTCACGACGCGTACGTATTTCACGAATCGCGCCGGGCGGTACATGTCCCACACCCAGGCGTCGGACATCCGCAGCTCGAAGTAGATCTCCCCGTCTGAATTGTGGGGCAGCAACTCGACCGTGTTGGCCAGGTAGAAACGTCGTTCGGTCTCCACGACGTAGGAGAACTGTCCGACGATGTCCCGGTATTCACGGTAGAGCGACAGCTCCATCTCGGTTTCGTACTTCTCGAGATCCTCGGCACTCATCGGTTTAGCCAGTCCTCCCAGTTCGTCTGAACGTCCATCATCCCGTACGGCCCGCGCGTTGTTCCAACCGGACTCCCGCAGCCACCACGTTGGCATAGGTCACGCGGTGCTCAGGGCACGGCCCCAGCTCGTCGAGTGCGTCCATGTGCAGTGGCGTGCTGTATCCCTTGTGAATCGCGAAGCCGTATCCCGGATGAGTGTCGTCCATCTCGGTCATCACACGATCTCGGGTCACCTTCGCGAGAACGCTCGCCGCGGCGATGCATGCAGCGGCGCCGTCACCGCCGATGACCGGTAGCGACGGAGCCGTCAGACCCGGAACCCGGAATCCGTCGGTGAGAACGTAGCCCGGTTCGAGGTCGAGGCCCGCAACTGCTCGTCGCATCCCCTCGATGTTGGCGACGTGGATGCCGATCTGATCGACTTCCGCAGCGGGAACAGAGATGACACTCCACGCCAACGCCAAGCGCTTGATCGCCGGGAAAAGCTCCTCGCGCGCACGTTCGGTCAGCTTCTTCGAATCGTCGAGCCGCGCGAGGGCTGCTTGCGGTTTCGGCGCCAGGACACACGCTGCAATGACAAGTGGACCAGCGCACGCTCCGCGCCCGGCCTCGTCGACGCCGGCCACCGGACCGAGTCCGGTTCGCGCCAACGCAGACTCCATCGTCCGCAGACCTGCCGATCTGCGAATGACAACGCGAGGGGGCCAACTACTCACTGTCTCTGCCTACTCGGAACTACGCGAATCCATGTGTGCGGTCCGACAACTCAGTTGCCCTGAATATCAGGCGCATCGATGCCGCCCATTCGCGACGGGGGAAGAACGATGAAACGAGCTTGACCGATGATGTTGTCGATCGGGACGGTTCCCTGGAACTCGTCGTCGACGTGGTAGCGCGAGTCAGCGGAATTGCTGCGGTTGTCACCCATGACCCACACGTGGCCCTCGGGAACGGTGATCGGTCCGAAGCAGCGGCCCGACTTCAATTCGGTGTCACACGTTTGCGTTCCCGGAGTGAACGGGAAATCCATCTTGATGTACGGCTCGTCGAGCGGCTTGCCGTCGACCAGGACTCGGCCCTGCTCGTCGCAGCATTCGACGGTCTGGCCGCCGGTAGCGATCACTCGCTTGACCAAGTCGTTCTCGTCCGGCGGAACGAGGCCGACCCACGAACCGACCTCTTGAATGCCGCGGACGACAACGTTGTCGGACCGATTGGACACATATTTCGTGTTCCACGAATCGGGTCCCTTGAAGACGACGACGTCGCCGGGTTCCGGATCGCCGAAGCGGTATCCGATCTTCTCCACCACGATGCGGTCACCGGTACATCCCGCACAGCCGTGCAGTGTCGGTTCCATCGACTCGGATGGGATGAGAAAAACTCTGAAGACAAATGCCTGAAGGACGATGCTGAGTACCAGCGCTACGCCGATCAGAACAGGGAGTTCTCGCAGAAACGATCGCTGTTTCTTCTGCGGCCGATGTGAGGTCGGTTCCGCGGAACCGCTTGATCCCTCGTGATTCTCGGGTCCGGACGACAATGCCTGCTCCTTCGAAGAATCTGCCACAGAAACCAGATTAGCCCGACACCGCGCGTACGCGGTGCCGGGCTCATCGGAAAGATCAGCGCTTTTCCTTGATCTTCGCCTTCTTGCCACGAAGCTCACGGAGGTAGTACAGCTTGGCGCGACGGACGTCACCGCGGGTCAGAACCTCGATGGAGGCCAGCGTGGGGCTGTGAACCGGGAAGGTGCGCTCGACGCCGACGCCGAAGGAGACCTTACGGACGGTGAAGGTCTCGCGAACGCCGCCGCCCTGGCGACGAATAACGACGCCCTTGAAGACCTGCACGCGCTCCTTGGAGCCTTCGATAACCTTGACGTTCACGTTGAGCGTGTCGCCGGGACGGAACTCGGGGATGTCGTCGCGGAGCGACTTTTTGTCCAGGAAGTCCAGGGTGTTCATATGTCATCCTTGTATTTCGCAGGAGCAGAGGAACCGAGCGGCACGCGTTTCGGTCTCCCGAAACGGCGCTCGTCTGGTTCGTGCCCAGATCAAGTGCTGCTGCCTGGTCCAGGCAACCCGTCCATTGTGCCAGACGCGGATACCAGCGGGGAAATCGGTGGCGGCGGAGCTGCGTGGATGGTGTGGTCCAGTTCCTGCTCGGCCGCGGTCATCGCATGTTCGACGCTCGGCGATCCGGCTATCAGATCCTGGACGTAGATCTTGGCCCGGATGACGGGCCGACGCCATTTCCGTTCGCGTTCGAGCGCGCGGTTCATCCGTTTCGGCTTGCGCGTGTACCGCCAGCGAGCCCACGGTGCACCCGGCCGGCTCAGGCGGACCGCTCCGATTACCAGCAACGGGAAAACGAACAGACCGACGAGCCCCGTCCAGATCTTCCCCTTGAGAATCACGATGGCTGCCAAGGCGAAGTTGATCAACGCGACGAAAACGAAGACCAACTTGATCCACGGATCGCGTTCTTCACGGAATCCGGCGACGTCGAGAAGTTCGAGCGGGCGGAAACCCAGCAGCACCAGGCCGGTCACGGCGATCGCGACGAAGACCGCATCCACCGAGGTCCGACCTTGTTCGGACCAGTACACATCCTTCAGATAGAAGATCAGTGCGAACTCGTCGAGCACCAACGCAGCACCCATACCGAAGATCGCCGCCAGGACGGCACCGGTGGTCTGCGAACCATCGACGTAGACCGCGATCAACGCACCACCGGAGATCATCATGGCGATCACACCGAACACGACGTGATGCACATGCTGGCCTCCGGGCGCGATGTTGCCCGGCCACCATTTCACTTGCGCGCGAATCATCCGGACGCTGAGGCGGATGAAAAGGAAGGCGGACAGGAACCCGAGCAGGAAGAACAGCAACGGCAATCGGCCATGGGCGATGATCTCGCGCTCGAGCCACTCCCGCATCACTGTCCTCCCTTCACCGAATTCATGATCCGACCCTGATCGGATTCATACCGCCAACCGACTCGATTGTGACGATACGGACTTCGAAAACCCGGCGGACGGATTTACTTGCCGAAGCCCGCCTTGCGCAGAGCGTCGGCCATCGACCCGGCAGCAGGCGCGCGGTTGTCCGGTCGCTGCTCGCGTCCGCCCTGGCGTCCGCCATTTCCTCGTTGCTGACCCTGCCCCTGACGCTGGCCCTGCGGCTGGCCCTGCCGCTGAGGTTGCCCACCTCGCTGGCCTTCGGACTTGCGGGGCGCTCCCACCTCGTCGTCGAGACGAAGCGTCAGCCCGATGCGTTGGCGTGCCTCGTCCACTTCGAGGACCTTCACCTTGACGACGTCACCTGACTTGACGACCTCGCGTGGGTCCTTGACGAAGTTGTGCGACATCGCCGAGACGTGAACCAGACCGTCCTGATGAACTCCGATGTCGACGAAGGCACCGAAGGCTGCGACGTTGGTGACCACGCCTTCGAGGGTCATGCCGGGCTTGAGATGCGCGACCTTCTCGATACCTGCGGCAAAAGTCGCGGTCTTGAATTCGGGTCGTGGATCTCGTCCCGGCTTCTCCAACTCGGAGATGATGTCGGTGACGGTCGGTAGACCAAATCGCTCGTCGACGTAGTCGGACGCCTTGACCGATCGAAGTGCCTGCGAGTTTCCGATCACGGTGCGCACGTCCCCGCCTGCACTCGCGACGATCTTGCGAACCACCGGATATGCCTCCGGGTGGACGCTCGACGCGTCGAGAGGGTCGTCGCCGTCGGTGATCCGCAGGAAGCCTGCGCACTGCTCGAATGCCTTGGGTCCCAGTCGGGAGACATCCTTGAGACCCTTGCGGGATTTGAACGGACCGTTCTGGTCCCGATGCGCGACGATGCTCTCTGCAAGGGATCCTGCAATTCCGGACACCCGAGCAAGCAGCGGCACGGACGCGGTGTTGACGTCGACGCCGACCGAGTTGACGGCATCCTCGACGACGGCGTCGAGGGAACGCGAGAGCAGCGATTCGGTGATGTCGTGCTGGTACTGACCGACGCCGATGGACTTGGGATCGATCTTGACCAACTCCGCCAACGGATCCTGCAAGCGACGCGCAATGGACACCGCACCGCGAATCGAGACGTCGAGGTCGGGAAGTTCCTGCGACGCGTAGGCCGAAGCCGAGTACACCGATGCGCCTGCCTCGGAGACGACGATCTTGGTCAGGTTGGGCGCGCCGGTCTTCTTGATCAGTTCGGTAGCGAGCGTGTCGGTCTCGCGTGAGGCCGTGCCGTTGCCGATGGCGATCAGTTCGACGCCGTGTTCGGCGACCAGTCCGGCAAGCGTCGCGAGAGCCGCGTCCCACTTGTTCTGCGGCTGGTGCGGGTAAATCGTCTCGTAGGCAACAACTTTGCCGGTTCCGTCGACGACGGCAACCTTCGTTCCGGTGCGGAATCCGGGGTCGAGTCCCATGGTGGGTCGGGCGCCGGCGGGAGCTGCGAGGAGTAGATCCTTGAGGTTGGTGGCGAAGACGTCGACGGCGTCCTTTTCGGCCGACTGCCGCAGACGCATCCGAGTGTCGATACCGAGCGTGACGGCGAACTTCGTCTTCCACGCCCACTTGACGGTGTCGAGAAGCCACCCGTCGGCGGCCCGACCACGGTCGGCGATCTCGAACCGCGACGCGATGCGGCCTTCGTAGACCGTGCGCTCCCCCGGCGCGAGTTCTTCGGTGTCTGCCGCCATGTTGAGCGACAGCACTTCTTCCTTCTCGCCGCGCAGGACGGCGAGGATGCGGTGCGAGGGCAATTTGGAGAACGGTTCCGAGAACTCGAAGTAGTCAGCAAACTTCGAGCCATCGGTTTCCTTGCCCTTGCGGACCGAGGAGACGACCTGGCCGCGATTCCACATCAGCTCACGCAATTCACCGACCAGATCGGCGTCCTCGGCGAAGCGCTCGACGAGGATCGACCGGGCACCGTCGAGTTGCTCGTCCGAATACTGCGCGGGATCGGTGGTGGGATCTCCGATGAGAGCATCGGCGACGGGCTCGTGGCCGGCCTCGCGGGCGATCTGCGCCTTGGTGCGCCGCTTCGGCTTGAAGGGGAGGTAGATGTCCTCCAGCCGCGCTTTCGTCTCGGCCAGCATGATCTGACCGCGCAGTTGATCGTCGAGTTTGCCCTGAGAGTCGATCTCCGTGAGCACGGCGTCACGACGGTCGTCGAGCTCGCGGAGATACCGCAGCCGCTCGTCCAGGAGTCGCAGCTGGGCGTCGTCGAGCGTGCCGGTGACTTCCTTGCGGTACCGGGCGATGAAGGGCACCGTGGCTCCGCCGTCGAGAAGGTCGACTGCTGCTGCAACCTGGCCTTCGCGGACGTCGAGTTCCTCGGCAATGCGCTGGTTCACGGTCTTGAGAATCACGAGATCCGACCCTACCGCTATCCTGAGACAAGAAGATCGGCAACAGTGCCGTGTCAGGGCTACCGGGGGAAACAAATGAGTACGCGGTACGTCCGGATTGCCGCAATGGTGGCCGCAGTTACTTTTGCGGCTTCGTGCAGCGGTGGGCAGAACCCGGATGATCCGATGCAGACCCCCGCCTTTCCCGACACCAATGTTCCGGTAGCCGAGACCCTCGACGGCCGTCTGGGACAGGCTCAGGTGGCTGCGCTCGGGCGTGGTGCGGACGTCTCCATCGCCATCCTCGACCGCTCCTCGGACAAGTACCTCGACGTCGCCGGTGACCAGCAGATCGAAACAGCCTCGGTGGCAAAACTTTTCATCGCCGAGGATCTACTTCATCAGGATGCGCGCGGTGAGCGACCCATCACGGACGACGATCGCACCCTCATGGCGGCGATGCTCGAATCCTCCGACGACACCGCAGCCAACCTCCTGTGGGACGAGGTCGGCGGCCAAGAGGTGATCACCCGCGTCGCCGAGCGTTACGCACTGACCGCGACGACGCCGCCCTGGGACGGAATGTGGTGGAACACCGAGACCACGACACGTGACCTGGTCACCTTCTACAGCGGTGTCCTCGACGACTCCGATCAACTCGGACCTGAACGGGTCGAGCAGTTCGTCGAGTACCTGCGGCAATCCACTCCCGAAGGAACCGACGGTTACGACCAGAGATTCGGCCTGCCCGAGGCCTTGTTCGGCGAGCCCGTCATAGGAGTCAAACAGGGCTGGATGTGCTGTGTCGAGGACAAGTGGATCCATCTGTCCACCGGCATCGTCGGTGACGACAACCGATACATCATCGCGATCGGTTCGCGAGAAGACGTCCAGTACACGGACGAGGACAGCTTCTATCCCGACACCTCGTTCACCGATGCCGTCGACGACGAAAGTGCATTGCACGCTCGCGACACGGTCACCGGCGTCACGCAGATTCTCTTCCCGAGCGGAAGCATCGACGACTGGGCAGCGGCATCCACGACCGCGGATTCGGCGATGCCCGAAGCTTCCGGGCCCTGATTCGATCCAACGCGGTCGTGTTCGTCCTCAAGCCTGCTTGTACTCGAGCACCGAACCGATGACACGGTCCTGTTGTTCGAACGTGAGCATGGGCCACAGCGGCAGTCGAAGGATCGACGCGGAGAACTCGGCACTACGCACGCACGGCTGCGGTGTTCGTCCGTAGCGCACACCGGCCGCACTCGTATCGAGCGGAACGTAGTGGAACGGCGCCACGATTCCGTCACCGGCAAGGTGCCGAATCAAGCCGTCACGGCTCTCTTCGGTCGGCATCTTGAGATAGAACAGGTGCGCAGTGTGCTCGCGATCATCGGGCACCGCCATGGGCACGACACCGTTCGCGGCCGCCCACTCGCCCAGACTCACGCTGTAGGCATCCCAGACGCGATGCCTGGCCGCCTGAATCGCGTCGAACTCGGAGAGTTGTGCGTCGAGGACGGCGGCATTGAGTTCACTGGGCAGATAACTCGACCCGATGTCCTGCCACGAATACTTGTCGACCTGCCCGCGCAGGAAACGCGCACGGTCGGTCCCCTTCTCACGGATGATTTCGGCGCGAGTCATCAACTGATCGTCGGAGAGCAACAGCGCGCCGCCCTCACCGCAGTGAACGTTCTTGGTGTCGTGAAAACTCTGCGTTCCGATAGTTCCGATGGTGCCGAGCGAGCGCCCGCGCCACTTTCCGCCGAGTCCGTGAGCGTTGTCTTCGATCAACGCAACGCCGTGGAGTTCCGCGAGGTCGAGGAGAGGTTCCATGTCCGCGGCGACTCCGCCGTAATGCATGACCAGTACAGCTTTGGTGCGTTCGGTGATCGCCGCCGCGACGCACGCCGGGTCGATGTTGCCGGTACTCGGATCGATGTCGACGAAAACAACAGTGGCCCCGCGCAACGCGACGGCGGTCGCCGCCGAACTGAACGCGAAGCTCGGAACTATTACCTCGTCGCCCGGGCCCAATTCGAGCAGCAGCGCACCCAATTCGAGTGCATGCGTGCACGAGGTGGTCAGCAGAGCATGCGTGGATCCGGTGATCGCCTTGAGCGCTGCAGTCGCGGACTTGGTGAAACGTCCGTCACCGTGAATGTGGTCGGACTCCAGAACCGTTGCCAGATTCGACAATTCGTTCGATGCCCGATAGGGGCGGGAGAAGATGATGCGATCAGTGCTCACGACTACGCCGATCGATCGAGGTTCCGGGCCGCGGGGAGTCGACAGTCAGATACAGCGGCTTTCCGACAAGGACGTGCAGTGCCACACCGAGATATTCGGCAATGAGCCCGAGCGAGAACAGAATCGCACCCGAACAGACCAGCAGCGCCATGATGATCGACGCCCATCCTTCGGGATCATTGTTGTCGCCGGTCATGGCCCCGATGAAGATCACCGCGGCCATGATCACGCCGGCCGACGCCAGGGTGACTCCGAGCAGGCTGACCAGCCGCAGACCGCGTGTTCCGCTACACAACACCATCTTCCAGAACAACGAGAACAAACGGCGGTAGTTGTACCCGGATTCTTCGCGGCCTTCGGCTCGAAGTGTCACCGGCGCCGTGGCCGTGTTACCGACAACCCACGTCAGCGCAACGTCCAGATACACGCCGTTGGCCGCGACGCCGGCCAACTGTCGGCCGATGTCACCGCGGATCAGGCGATAACTTTCGAATCTCGTCGAATCAGGGAACGCGAATACCGTCGCCAAGACGATCTTTGCGCCGCGCGAGGTCAGGTTCCGCAAGAATCCGTGCGGGCGTGTGTTCGTGGGTTTGGAATACACGAGATCGGATCGCTCCGTCAGCGCGGTGTCGAGGAAAGCCCCGATGTGCACCGGGTCGTGCTGGCCGTCCTCGTCCATCGTCACGATCCACTGTCCAGTTGCAGCGGCCATGCCGGCGATGGTCGCCGCGTCCTGGCCGTAGTTGCGGCTGAGCCACACGACACGCACCTGCTCGAAACGGCGCTCCAATTCGAGTAACACGACGTCGGAGCGGTCCGGGCCGTTGTCGTGAACCAGCACGATCTCGTCGACGGAGAACTGCGCACCACCGGGCGTCGCACTCGGTGTGCCCAGGCCGTCCAACTCCTCGACGAGCGCCGTGATCGTCTTTTCGCCCTGATAAACGGGCACTACGACGGAAATCGAGTGCACTCGCTTCCACTCCCTTCAGGGGGCTCGACTGGCGCCGAGAGACAGGCACGATCGGGCCCACACCGTCGCGAACTTTAACACGCAGAGATGTCTTGACTTCGGATGCCGGCGGCGCGTGACGCGCTCGCGTCTCCGTACGCCCCACCTGCCCTGTTAAGGTCTGGAACTCGTGGTGGAAACTCGCACTCTCGCCCGGGCAGACGTGTACAAGTGGGCTGCCGTCACGGCGATCGGTGTCATCGCCGGTTATCTGGCCGTGGTGCTCGCGAATGCTCGTCACTTCTACACCGACGACACCGAGTCCCAATACGCGCCGCTGTGGGTCATGCTCGGCCGCAGTCTGCGAGAAGGACACCTCCCGGTGCTCGTCCCCGAGAACTGGATGGCGGGCAACTACGCGATCGAGGAAGCAGGCCTTCTCAATCCACCGCAACTCCTGATCGACCTGATCGCACCGTCCTTCGACAACCTGGCGTTGTACGCGACGATCGTGAAGTTGATCTTCGCGATCATCCTTGCACTCGGCGTCTATCGGATCTGCCTCGAGTACGGCTCGAAGCCC
Organism: Rhodococcus sp. FH8; assembly: GCF_019266085.1. Taxonomy (NCBI): domain Bacteria; kingdom Bacillati; phylum Actinomycetota; class Actinomycetes; order Mycobacteriales; family Nocardiaceae; genus Rhodococcus; species Rhodococcus sp. FH8. Next base: position 14,310 of record NZ_LPNQ01000078.1, read on the forward strand.
ACGTGGGCTGCCGTCGCCGGCGTCTCGATTCCGTTCACCGGTTTCCTGCTGTTCTTCGACTCGGCCAGTTGGATGACTGCCTTCACCGGCACTGCCTGGATGGTTCAGGCGTGGGCGTCGGCAATCCGCTACGCCCGAGGTAAGAGCGGTCCGATCCCGACCTTCGTGTTCTTGTATCTCGCGATGTCGGTCCAATATGTTTTCCCCGCAGTCGAATCCGGCTTGATGATCGGCGCGGTCGCAATCGGCGAAGTTGTCTATCAGCGGCGTTGGCTGCCGTCACTGCGGCTTCTGGCGGTGTCCGCGTGTGCCGCTCTGGCCGGTCTCGCGACGTATCTGCCGAGCCTGCTCACCGCGGACGTCACCTGGCGCGGTGCATCCGAAGTCAAGAACGATGCATTCCTCGCCGTCCCGTGGTCGGAATCGCTGAACGCGAGCCTGCCGAGCACGATGCCCGCGTTCACCTCGTGGTGGGGATACATCCAGACCATGCCCATGGTCTACATCGCCTGGTTCCTCATACCCGCCCTGGCATTCATCGACTGGGGCAAGGCACGCGCCGCGGCACGCGAATTGACCGCCGTCGGGATCTTCACGGTCGCTGTCCTCATGTGGACTGCCGGGCCGAGCACGATCGGCCCACTGCGGTGGCCCGCTCGCGTGCTTCCGATGGTGGCCATCGGACTCCTGCTTCTGGTGTGCATCCTGCTCGGGCGTTACGCCACGACCGACAAGTTGCGCGGGCGCTGCGTTGCAGCGGGAATCCTCGTGGGCCTGCTTCTGATTCGGTCAGCCTCGGCAGCTCCCGGGCTCGCGAAATGGCATGTGATCTCAGCCCTGCTCGTTGCCGCACTCGGCGCCGCGATGATCTGGCTCGGCCGTACCAAAGGCACCGCTTTCGCATGCCTCGTAGCGATCGTCGCGGTCTCCCCCATCGCCTACGCCCAGGTTCGGGCCGCGCAACCAACCCCGATGAGCTGGAACCTGCCCGAATCCCGCTCGGAGATGAAAGAGGCCTTCCCCGACTTCGAAGGCACGACACTGCAACTGGGCGACCGTGCACTCATCGCCCCCGGGGACAAAACCCTCGACGGAGCGTACGGTTCCCTGGCTTTCGGCAACTACCCCAAAGACCTCGAACTGACCTACACCAGCGGCTACACTCCCAACGGGCACTTCTACTTCGGTGATCTGCTCTGCATGCGCTGGGACATGAGCGTCTGCCCCGACGCCTTTCGGCGCGCATTCACCGTCGAACCCACCACCGGCCGCACCATCGTCGACCTGATGAACGTGGACCGCGTCGTACTTCAGAACGCTCTCTACCCCGATGCACGCAAGAACCCGGCTCCCGACGGATGGAAATGGGTCGACTACCCCGGACACGAGAACTACATCTCGGTACTCGAACGCGTCGACGGCCCCGTCTCGACACGCAACGGACGCATCGCCGACGCCCACGGCGTCGAGGCTACGTCGATCGCGGAATCGAACATGTCGAGCACCCTTCGTGTCAGTTCGGAGACCGGCGGCAAGGTTGTGTTCGCACGGCTCGGCTGGCCCGGATATCGGGCGAGCATCGACGGTCAGCCTGTCCCGATCGACGTCGTCGCGAAGTCCTTTGTCACCGTGGACGTTCCAGCCGGTACGAAAGACGCGGAACTTGTCCTGACGTGGCGTCCCCCGGGATGGAAGGTCGGCGGCGCTTCGATGGTCGCCGGAGTCCTCGGACTCGGCGTGCTCGAGTGGATGTATCTGCGGACCCGACGCAAGGACGGGATCAACACCGTGAAAACCGAGTCTTCATGACCGAAGACATCGCATCACCCGAGAACCCCGGCCCACTGCTTCGGGTGGTCAAGCATCAACCCATCGCATTTGCCATTGTCGGAGTGGCCAATACGGCGATCGGATACGTGCTCTTCGTGGTCTGGTCACTGATCCTCGACAACAAGGATCTGTATCAAGTGGCTGTGATCGGCGCGTACTCCATCAGCGTCCTCATCGCTTTCGTTCTGCATCGGACTCTCGTTTTCCGCGTCCGCGGACATGTGGCACGCGACCTGGGAGCGTTCATCGTCGTCAATTCCGGTGGCCTGGTGCTGAATCTGATACTCGGAACAATCGCGGTGTCGATTCTGCATGCCCCGCCGCTTCCCGCCCAGGCGGTTGTCATGTTGATCGTTGCCGGTGTGAGCTTCTTCGGTCATCGATACTTCTCGTTCCGCCGCAAACCTGCCGAACGGCACTGACCTTCTACGATTCGCGGGGTAGCGCTCGATCCACCGCCGCCTCGACGATCGTCCGAATATCTTCCTCTCCGAACAGGTTCGGCAATGTGAGTCGATCCAGTGCGAGCCAGTTCAGCGACAAATAGAGCAGGCGAACGGTCATCGCATCACCCAGCACGCCCGACGCCAGATGATTGGCTACGTTCAGATCGAAGTCTTCTCGGATGCGGACGGTCAGTACCGCACGCAGGTCCGGTCGACGCGTCGCCTCCAGTCGCAACTCCATGAGCGCGAGGAAACCCGTTCCGAACGAGGTGACGCGCTCGACCACGTCGAGCATGAGCGTCACCAGGCGCTCACGATCGGTGCCGTTGACGGGATCGATCATCCCTTCGAGGTCCTCCGGAATCAGTCGCTCGTAGATCCGGCCACCCGCTTGAGTGAGCAGGTCGTCGCGATTGGAGAAGTAGTTCGACGCTGTCCCGTTCGGCACTGCTGCCTGGGCGTCGACGGCTCGAAACGTCAAGCCTCGAGCACCCTCTCGGGCCAACACCTCGATTGCCGCGTCGATCAGGGCAAGCCGGCGTTCCGGGTTCTTTCGCACTTGACATCACTCCTGACACGACCCTAAGTTAAACCACTACAAACATAGTACTACGAACGGAGCGTTATATGCGAAAGCTTGTGTACTACGTGGGAGCTTCCCTCGACGGATACATCGCGGGGCCTGGTGGCGAATTCGATTTCCTCCCGGTCTCCGAACAGATCACGGCCTGGATATGCGATCGATATCCTGAAACCGTGCCAACGCATGTGCGGCCCGCTCTCGGAATCGAGGACGCTCCCAACAAGACCTTCGACACGGTCGTCATGGGCCGCGGCTCCTACGAGCCTGGGCTGGCCGCCGGAGTGAAAAGCCCCTTCGCGCACCTGCGTCAGTTCGTCGTCTCCACAACCATCCCTGACGCCGAGGATCCCCCCGTCACCATCGTTCGCGCCGATCCGCTTGGGGTAGTCAGATCTCTCAAAGAGGAAGAAGGACAAGATATCTGGCTGTGTGGCGGCGGAACTCTCGCCGGCGAACTACTACCGGAGATCGACGAGTTGATCATCAAGAGGTATCCGGTAGTCGCCGGCGCAGGCATACCGATGATCAGAGGTAACTTCGAGCCGACACCGTTCACACCGACTACAACCGAATCGCTCGACGACGGCGCAAGCATCACCTGGTTGAAGCGAAATACCTAAGGAAGAAGATCCGGTCGACGCTCGGCCGTGCGCTGCAGCGACTGCTCATGGCGCCACGCTTTGATCTTCGCGTGATCACCGGAGAGAAGCACCGGCGGAACTTCGAGGTCGCGCCACACAGCCGGGCGAGTGTAGCTAGGCCCTTCGAGAAGGCCGTCGGAAAACGAATCCTCTTGGTGTGAAAGCTGATTGCCGAGAACGCCGGGCATCAGTCGCACGACAGCCTCGACCATCACCAGCACCGCTGCTTCGCCGCCGATCAGGACGTAATCGCCGATGCTGACTTCTTCGACTCTGACCCGCTTGGCGGCGTCGTCGAAAACCCGTTGATCGATACCTTCGTATCGGCCGCAGGCAAACACAAGGTGCTTGGCGTTGGACCAGCGGTGCGCGGTCTCCTGGGTGAACGGAACGCCGGCGGGAGTGGGCACCACCAGAATGGTCTCGGCATCATCGGGGCCGGAAGAATCGGAGCGCCCGATCACGTCGTCCAGTGCCGGGCCCCAGACGGTGGGTTTCATGACCATGCCGGGTCCGCCGCCATACGGGGAATCGTCGACGGCTTTGTGCACGTCATGGGTCCACGACCGAAGATCGTGGACGTCGACCGAGATCAAGCCACGTTCGATTGCCTTGCCCAGCAAGGCAGCACGAAGCGGTTCGAGATACTCGGGAAAGATGGTGACTACATCGAGACGCATGACAAGCGATCAGTCGCTGTCGGAGTTCGAATTGTCGCTGTTCGACTTGTCACCGAAGTCCGGGTCGAGCAGTCCCTCGGGGGGCTCGATCACCACGACGCCGTCGGCGATCGACACCGAGGTGACGATGGCTGCGACAAACGGGATCAGCAATTCACCGGACGTCTCACCGGCGCGGCGAATAGAGAGCAATTCGCCTGCGGCGGAATGCAATACCTCGATGACCGAACCGATCTCGGTGCCGTCCGTGAGGACGACCTTCAGTCCTTCGAGTTCGTGATCGTAGAACTCGTCCGGATCATCCGAAGGCTCGAGTTCGGAACTGTCGATGACAAACAGTGTGCCGCGCAACGCATCTGCGTCGCCACGGTCACTGACGCCTTCCAGGCGCAGCAGAAGCCGCCCGGAATGATCCCGGGCGGCTTCCACTGTGTACGACTTCAGTGTGGACTCGCGCGGCTTGCGCCCACGCAGCACGGAACCTACGGCAAAACGATCCTCGGGCTCGTCTGTACGAACCTCGACTACCAATTCACCTTTGATGCCATGCGACTTCGCGACACGACCGACTACGAGTTCCACCTGTTTACTGCCGTCTACTGATCGGTGTCGACGACATCAACACGGATACCGCGGCCACCGATGCCGGAGACCAAGGTCCGCAGAGCGGTCGCAGTGCGACCACCCCGACCGATGACCTTGCCGAGATCGTCTGGGTGCACGTGCACCTCGACGGTCCGTCCCCGACGTCCGGTGATCAGCTCGACGCGCACATCGTCGGGATTGGCGACGATGCCACGCACGAGATGCTCTACCGCATCAGCGACGACGGCACTCACTTGTCAGCAGCCTCGGCGTCTGCAGCGGGAGCCTCGGCGTCAGCCGCGGTGTCTTCTGCCTTGGCCTCGTCAGCCTTTGCAGCCTTCTTCTTCTTGGGGGTGATTGCTTCTGCAACCGGCTCGTTCTCGGCCTGCGCGAGCGCAGCCTGGAAGAGCTCGAGCTTGGTGGGCTTGGCTTCCTTGACGCGCAGGGTGCCTTCGGTGCCCGGCAGGCCCTTGAACTTCTGCCAGTCACCGGTGATCTTGAGGAGTGCCTCGACGGGCTCGGTGGGCTGTGCGCCCACGGACAGCCAGTACTGAGCGCGCTCGGAATCGATGTCGATCAGCGAGGGCTCTTCCTTGGGGTGGTACTTGCCGATGGTCTCGATCGCACGGCCGTCACGACGGGTGCGCGAGTCGGCGATGACAACGCGGTACTGAGCGTTGCGGATCTTGCCGAGGCGGGTGAGCTTGATTTTGACAGCCACAGCTGCAGTTCTCCTTCAGCGCGCACAACAGTGCTGCGCATGTCACGTGCAATTCAGCGACCCACACGATTTGTGAGCCCGGTTTTGCCTCTATCCTGTGACCGTCGCAGCGGTACGTAACCGGTTGCGACGAACAATGGTCCATTGTGCCAGATGGGTGGGCTCGTTCGGAAACCACCCTGTGCGCGCTTCGAGAGAGCGGGGACTCCCTAACCGCTCACGGGGGTTCCGCGGAGGATCACACGCATCGGCTTCGCGAGCACATCGGGGTTTACGCGCGGATCTTCGGAATAAACCACCAGGTCGGCGGGCGCTCCTTCTTCGATCCCCTGCGCACCCAACCAACTCCGCGCGTCCCAGCAGCCTGCGCCCAGCGCCTGATGCGCCGTCAAACCGGCAACTTCGAGTTCGGCGATCTCGTCGGCGATCCGCCCGTGCCTGATCGATCCGCCGGCATCCGTTCCGGCATAGATCGGAATCCCGGCCTCGTGAGCGGCACCGATCGTCCGATGTCGACGAGCGTGCAGATCCCGCATGTGCGCCGCGTAGATCGGATACCGCGTGGCGGAGTCCGCGATCTCGGGGAAAGTTGCGATGTTGATCAGCGTCGGAACCAAGGCCGTGCCGTGAGCGACCATCAACTCGATGGTTGCGTCCGTCAATCCGGTGCCGTGCTCGATGCAGTCGATGCCGGCGTTGATCAGGCCGGGCAGAGCATCCTCGGCAAAGACGTGAGCGGTGACCCTTGCGCCTTCGGCATGGGCGGCAGCGATGGCCTCGACCAGAATCTCGTCGCTCCACAACGGGGCGAGGTCACCGATGGAACGATCGATCCAGTCCCCGACGAGCTTGACCCAACCGTCACCGGCGCGTGCCTGACGCACCACCTCGGCCGGCAACTGAGATTCGTCGTCCAGGTCGACCGGCAGGCCCGGGATGTACCGCTTCGGTGCTGCGATGTGCTGACCTGCGCGAATGATCCGCGGCAGATCGAGGCGCTCGTCGATGAACCTGGTGTCGACCGGCGATCCGGCGTCACGAAGCAACAGCACGCCCGCGTCACGTTCGGTCTTCGCCTGCCCCAGCAAGCCATCGACGGTTTCGCCGCCGCCACCGCCGTAGCGGATACCGACGTGACAGTGCGCATCCACGAGACCCGGTGTGATCCAACCCGATTCGACGATCGTCTCCGCACCGGACACCGGCTCGAAGGAAATCAGCCCGTCGACGATCCACAATTCGATCGGCTCGGCATCGGGCAGACCGATACCCCGCAGATGAAGCGCAGCCACCGACTACTTCTTGGGCAGCTTGAGCTGGGAGAGATCGATGCCTTCCAGTCCGGGCGGCAACTGATCGAGACCCTTGGGCATGTTCGACAGGTCGGGCATGCCGGCCGGCATTCCGCCGGGCATACCCGGGAATCCGCCCATGCCGGGGAATCCTCCGCGCATCTTGGGCTGCGTCGGGCCCTTGCCGCCCTTCTTGCCCTTCTTGCCCTTCTTGCTGCGAACCTGCTTACGCGCGCCGGGCATGCCCATACGGCCGGCCATGGCAGCCATCATCTTGCGGGCTTCGAAGAAACGATCCACCAACTGGTTGACGTCGGAAACCTTGACGCCCGAACCGTTCGCGATGCGCAGTCGGCGTGAGGCGTTGATGATCTTCGGATCGTCGCGCTCGGCCGGCGTCATACCGCGGATGATGGCCTGAATGCGATCGAGTTGCTTCTCGTCGACGTTGGCAAGCGCGTCCTTCATGCCGCCGGCACCCGGCAGCATACCGAGGAGGTTGCCGATCGGGCCCATCTTGCGGACGGCCATCATCTGATCGAGGAAGTCTTCGAGGGTGAGCTGACCGGAACCGATCTTCGCTGCGGTGGCTTCGGCCTGATCGGCGTCGAAAACCTGCTCGGCCTGCTCGATGAGGCTCAGGACGTCGCCCATGCCGAGGATCCGGCTGGCCATGCGATCGGGATGGAAGACGTCGAAGTCTTCGAGCTTCTCGCCGGTGGAGGCGAAGAGGATCGGCTGGCCGGTGACCTCGCGGACGCTCAGCGCGGCACCACCGCGGGCGTCGCCGTCGAGCTTGGTGAGGACGACACCGGTGATGCCGACTCCCTCACGGAAAGCGTCGGCCGTGCTGACCGCGTCCTGACCGATCATGGCGTCGAGGACGAAGATGGTCTCGTCCGGGTTGACGGCGTCACGGATACCGGCGGCCTGCGCCATCAGCTCCGAGTCGATACCGAGGCGACCGGCGGTGTCGACGATCACGACGTCGTAATGCTTGTTGCGTGCTTCTTCGACGCCGGCGCGGGCGACCTCGACGGGGTCGGCTGCGGACACGCCCAGTGCGTTCTCGCCGCCGCCGATGGAGGTACCGGGATGCGGCGCGAAGACTGCCGCGCCTGCACGCTCACCGACGATCTGAAGCTGAGTGACGGCGCCGGGACGCTGAAGGTCACAGGCGACGAGGAGGGGCGTGTGCCCCTGATCCTTGAGCCACTTGGCCAACTTTCCGGCCAGCGTGGTCTTACCGGAACCCTGCAGACCGGCCAACATGATGACCGTCGGCGGAGTCTTGGCGAACTGCAGTCGACGAGTTTCGCCGCCGAGAACCTCGACCAGTTCTTCGTTGACGATCTTGACGACCTGCTGAGCCGGGTTCAGTGCACCCGAGACCTCGGCGCCCTTGGCGCGTTCCTTGATCTTGGCGATGAAGCTGCGCACTACGGGAAGCGCGACGTCGGCCTCGAGCAGGGCAAGGCGGATCTCGCGGGCCGTAGCGTCGATGTCGGCGCCGGACAGACGACCCTTGCCACGCAGATCCTTGAGAGATCCGGTCAATCTGTCGGAAAGGGATTCGAACACCGAGTGCGCTCCTGAAGGTCGTGCGAGTTAGCCGTGGATATTCTCGGGCACCAGCCTAGCCGCTACGCCCGCACCGATCCCAGCCGATGCGGGCGTAACTGCCGAAACCGGTCCGTCAATCCTCTTTCTTCTTGGGTTGTGGCACCGGAACCACCGCCAGCACCGCCTCCTCGACGCGCTCTCGCGCCGCGCGGGTATCGGCCTCACCGAAGTCGAGGCAGAACGCGTCGACCACCGAGGAACCCAAGGTGGCGACCTTCGCCCACCGGATGTCGGCTCCACTGTGTTCGAGTGCTGCGGCCAGTCGGCAGAGCAGGCCGACGCGGTCCTCGGTACGCAATTCGAGGATCGCCTGACCGTCACCGGGCGCGTCGAACCAGATGACCCGCGGCGGCGCCTGCGCATAGAGCACCGGAACCGCGGAATCCTTGTTGGTCTGGATCGGGTCGTCCCACTGCTCTGCCCGTGCCTCCTCGTCCTTCGCGTCGAGAAGTTCGAGCAAATTCAGTTCACCGGCCGAAGCCCGGATCAATTCCTGCCGGAGCAGCACCGCCTGCGGGGGTGTGCCGAACCTCGGCGTCACGACAAACGAGTTGACCGCCGAACCTGCATGCGACCCCACCGATGCGGAATGCACCCGCAAGGACTGCAGCGCCAGAACTCCGGCAGCCCGAGACAGCAGCCCGGGAGCGTCGGGCGCGATGACGGTCACGACGTAGGTGTGCGCATTCTCGGCCGGAACGAGCGAGACGTGAACCCCGCCCTCCTCGGCGATGGCCAATTGCTCGGGAGCGAGTGGATCGGGTTGCGGGAGCTCCTCCCCTGCCATCAGCAAACGACAACGACGCACCAGCTCGCCGATCAACGACGACTTCCAGTCGCCCCAGACACCAGGCCCGGTGGCCAGCGAATCCGCTTCCGCCAACGAATGCAGGAGATCGAGAAGGGTCCCGTCTCCCTCGAGTGCGTCGACCACTCGCTGCACCGTTGCCGGATCGTCGAGGTCGCGACGGGTGGCGGTTTCCGGCAACAGCAAGTGGTAGCGCACCATCGCCGTCAACGTCGCGACGTCGGAAGGCCAGAGTCCCAAGCGATTTCCGATCGCGGTGGCCAATTCGGCACCGACTACGCTGTGGTCTCCCCCTCGCCCCTTCCCGATGTCGTGGATCAACGCACCGAGCATGAGCAGATCCGGCCGAGCGACGCGAGTGGTGAATCCGCTTGCATACGCGGCGGTTTCGACCAGGTGCCGATCCACCGTCCACGTGTGGACGGCGTCGCGCGGCGGAAGATCGCGAATGGTCCCCCACTCCGGCAGGAGTCGACCCCAGAGCCCGGTCCGGTCCATCGCCTCGATCACCGGAACCGCACGCGATCCCGAACCCAGCACGACCAAGAGATCGTTGACTGCATTTTTCGGCCACGGTTCACGCAATTCGGGGGCATTGTCCGCCAGGCGATTGAGCGTCGACGCGGAGATCGGCATGCCGTTGGTGGCCGCCGCTGCCGCGACCCGCATCACCAGACCGGGATCCTTCTTCGGTCTCGCATCGCGCGCCAGAACTACTTCGCCGGCATGCTCGACGACACCCTCGTCCAGTGGTCGTCGCACCGGCGCGCGACGCAGCCGCGACAAACCACGCCGGGGCAAGGAGTTTCCGGCGGTACGGATACCGACGTCGACCGAATAGCTGATGGTGCGCGCCGATTCGCTGAGAAGGCGGGCCAGATCGAATCGATCACCGATCCGTAGCGCCGCACCGATCTCGTCGGCGTCCTGTGCTCGCAGTTGGTCGCGGGCGCGACCGGCAACGCGGTGAAGTTCGGTGCGCACGTCGAGCAACCGCCTGTGCGCAAGTGCCAGACCGCCGCCGGGCGAGTTGGGTCCCAGCCCCGGCATCCCGTCGGTCAATTGCGCGATGGACAGGGCGTTGAGCAGTTGGACGTCTCGCAGCCCGCCACGACCGCTCTTGAGATCCGGTTCGGCGCGATGGGCGATCTCGCCGCTGCGCTCCCACCTCGTACGGGTCTGGGTGATCAATTCGTCGAACCGGCTGCGGATGTCCATGCGCCACTGTCGACGGACACCACTGATCAGCAGGTTGCTCAGCTCCACATCGCCGGCAATGTGGCGTGCTTCGAGCATTCCGAGTGCCGCCGTCATGTCGGTGGCCGCAACCTGAAGCGCCTGCGGAAGCGTCCGCACGCTGTGGTCGAGTTTGATGTGCGCGTCCCACAGCGGGTACCACAGGCTGTCCGCGACCTGGGCCACGACCGCCGGGTCCATGTCGTCATGCAGCAGAATCAGATCGAGATCGGAATACGGCAGCAGTTCGCGTCGGCCGAGACCACCCACGGCGACGATGGCAAACCCACAATCCGGTTTGATGCCCAGTTCGGTCCCCTTGGTGGTCAACCAGAATTCGTGCAGATCGACCAGTGCATGTCGCAGCGCGGGGGCGTCGAGCCTCCTGTTCTTGACGCCTCCGGTGAGTAGGGCCTTGCGTGCGCGGGCCAGGTCCGCAGCTTCGTCGGATCCCCCTGACGAGACCGGCCCTGGCCCCGTCGCTTTCGCGACGGAACCAGGGCCGAAGTTCTCGGACCCTTTCGGGTCAGAGTGCATCGCCACCGCGTTCCCCGGTGCGAACCCGGATGACCGACTCGACTGGCGAGACCCACACCTTGCCGTCACCGATCTTGCCGGTTCGAGCGGCCTCGACGATCACCTCGACCACCTTGTCAACGGCCGCGTCGTCGACGACGACCTCGACCCGGACCTTGGGTACGAAGTCCACGGAGTACTCCGCGCCTCGGTACACCTCGGTGTGGCCCTTCTGTCGGCCGTAGCCCTGAACTTCGCTGACTGTCATACCCAGCACTCCGGCCTGCTCGAGTCCGGTCTTGACGTCCTCGAGCGTGAACGGCTTGACGATTGCTGTGATCAGCTTCATGTGCTCATCCCTTTCCAAACTCTGAAGTGCCTGAATTCACTTTAATCACGTGCTGATCACGCGAGGTCGTATGCGGTCTCTGCGTGTTCGGTCTCATCGATGCCGCGTGCCTCGTCCTCGGCCGAGATTCGCCAGCCCAGGGGCTTGAGTGCGAAGCCGATGATCGTCGTCAGAACGCCGGTGAAGACGAGTGCTGCGAGTGCGATCACGATCTGAACCACCAGTTGCTTGTAGTCGCCGCCGTAGAAGAGGCCGGTTGCGGTGCCGAAGAATCCGATACCGATCGTGCCCCACAGGCCGGAGACAAGGTGAACACCGACGACGTCGAGCGAGTCGTCGAAGCCGAAGCGGAACTTCAGGCCGACTGCGAGAGCGGACAGGATGCCGGCTACTGCGCCGAGGAAGATGGAACCGACCGGGTTGAGCGCACCGGCAGCAGGGGTGATGGCGACCAGACCGGCGACCGCACCGGAAGCTGCGCCGAGGCTGGTGGCGTGGCCGTCACGAATACGCTCGGTAGCGAGCCAGGCCAGGACTGCGGCACACGTCGCGGTGGTCGTGTTGACCCAGGCGAGACCGGCGTTACCGTCGGCGGCGAATGCCGAGCCGGCGTTGAAGCCGAACCAACCGAACCAGAGGAGTGCGGCGCCGAGCATCACGAAGGGCAGGTTGTGCGGACGGAAGGCGGTCTTGCCGAAGCCGAGACGCTTGCCGACGATGAGTGCGAGGACCAGACCGGCCATACCCGCGTTGATGTGAACGACTGTGCCACCGGCGAAGTCGATCGGAGCGACGTTGGCGACGGTGACTCCGTCGTCGTTGACCGTGGTGCCGAAGAGCTTTGCCGCGATGCCGTCCTCGGAACCCGAGAGGAGTCCGCCACCCCACACCATGTGTGCGAGCGGGAAGTAGACGACGGTGACCCAGATACCCGAGAACAGGAGCCAGGTGCCGAACTTGACCCGCTCGGCCAGGGCACCACTGATGAGGGCGGTGGTGATGATCGCGAATGTCACCTGGAACGCGATGTCGATGACGTTGGGGTAGCCCCAGGCGCCGGCGATGAAGTTGCCGTCAGCATCGGTGATGCTGTTCTTGAGGCCGAAGAACTCGAACGGGTTGGCAAAAATGCCCCCGATGTTCTCGGTGCCGTAGGACATCGACCATCCCCACAGAACGTAGATGACGCCGATGACGGCCATGGCCCCGAAGGACATCATCATCATGTTCAGGACGGACTTGGACCGAGACATCCCGCCGTAGAAGAAAGCGAGGCCGGGTGTCATCAGCAAGACCAGAGATGCAGCCATCAGCATCCATGCGGCGTTACCGGAGTTCGCCAACAAATCGTCGGTACTCACTTACTACCTCCTAGTCGCACGTGCCGGGCAGCACGTCGTTAAGGAGAAGAGTGCTGGGCTGGTGTTTCGTCCATGGCGCTGTCGCGTTTCGCAGACGTGAACCAATTGCCCAAATTTGTTGCAAACAGGTTTCGCCAGGGGGTTCTACCGACCCTGTGCGCCTTTTTGGTAGTTCGCGCTACCGAAAAGGCGCACGGGGGCGTCAGCCCAGGAGGGCGTCGACGAACGCACCCGGCTCGAACGGCGCCAGGTCGTCGGCACCTTCACCGAGGCCGACCAACTTCACCGGCACACCCAGTTCATGCTGAACCTGGAAGACGATTCCGCCCTTGGCGGTTCCGTCCAGCTTGGTCAGTACGACGCCGGTGATGTCCACGACCTCCGCGAACACTCGAGCCTGCGCCAATCCGTTCTGGCCGACCGTCGCATCGAGAACCAGCAGAACGTCGTCGACCGAGGCCTTCTTCTCGATAACCCGCTTGACCTTGCCGAGCTCGTCCATCAGACCGGTCTTGGTGTGCAGACGGCCGGCGGTGTCGATCAGGACCACGTCGACGCCGTCCGCGATGCCCCGTGAGACCGCGTCGAAGGCAATCGCAGCGGGATCGCCACCCTCCTTGCCACGAACAACTTCAGCGCCGACACGCTCGGCCCACGTCTGGAGCTGATCGGCGGCGGCGGCGCGGAACGTGTCCGCGGCACCGAGCACGACGCGACGACCGTCGGCGACGAGCACGCGAGCCAGCTTGCCGGTGGTGGTTGTCTTGCCGGTCCCGTTGACGCCGACGACGAGCAGAACAGCCGGGTGATCATCGTGCGGCAATGCGCGGATGGAGCGGTCCAGTTCGGGACGCAGTTCGGCGATCAACACCTCGCGCAGAAGGGCGCGGGCGGCAGCCTCGGTCCGGACGCTGCGGGCCGCCATCTGCTCACGAAGCTTCGTGACGACTTTTTCCGTGGTCGCGGAGCCGAGGTCCGCGATGAGGAGGGTGTCCTCGACTTCTTCCCAGGAGTCCTCGTCCAGATCGCCGCCACCGAGCAGACCCAGCAAGCTCTTGCCGACTGCTGACTGCGAGCGGGAAAGGCGCCCGCGCAGTCGGTCCAACCGACCCTCGGTCGGGTCGATCTCGTCCAGCACGCGCGGTGCAGGCTCGACGGGTTCGGGAACGACAACAGGTTCGGGAACGACAGGTTCTTCGACAACAGGTTCTGCTACCGCTGGTTCTTCTACGACCGGCTTTTCGATTACCGGCTCTTCGACAACCGGTTCCTCGACAACAGCGGGTTCTTCGACAACCGGCTCCTCGACAACGGCCGGCTTCTCCGCAACAGGTTCTTCGACGATCGGCTTTTCGACGACAGGTTCTTCGACGACGGGCGGCTTCTCGGCGACCGGAGGTGTCGGAACCACCGGAGGTGGCGCCGTTGCCGTCGACCCCTGACTGAAGTTGAACCCGCCACCGGCCTTGTAGCCGCCTGACTTGTCCTTCTCGGGGGCGCCGAGCTCCGGCTTCGTCTCGGGCGCCTTCAGCGATACCTGCCCCTTGCGGTAGCGCAGGAATCCGGCAACGAGAACGACGAGTAGTACGGCCGCTACAGCCGCGATGATGATCCAAGCCTGGGTAGTCACCGGCCCATTGTTTCAGGCTCCGACCCGGAAAGTGAGCAGGGCTTACGTCGAGGCCATGTCTTGACCGCGAAGTCGCTGCGAAATCACGGTGGTGATGCCGTCGCCGCGCATGCTGACGCCGTACAACGCATCGGCGATTTCCATCGTCGGTTTCTGGTGAGTGATCACGATCAACTGCGACTTCTCCCGCAATTGTTCGAAGAGTCCGATCAGCCGCCGCAGGTTGGTGTCGTCCAACGCCGCCTCGACTTCGTCCATCACGTAGAACGGGGACGGGCGTGCCCGGAAGATCGCGACCAGCATGGCCACCGCGGTCAACGACTTCTCGCCGCCCGACAGCAACGACAACCGTTTGACCTTCTTACCGGGCGGACGCGCCTCGACTTCGATGCCGGTGGTGAGCATGTCCGAGGGATCGGTGAGGACCAGCCGCCCTTCTCCCCCGGGAAACAATTTCTCGAACACTCCCACGAACTCACGCTCGACGTCGGCATAGGCCTCGGTGAACACCTGCAGAATTCGTGCGTCGACGTCTGCGACCACAGCAAGAAGGTCCTTGCGTGCGGTCTTGACGTCCTCGAGCTGAGTGGAGAGGAAGGTGTACCGCTCCTCGAGAGCTGCGAATTCCTCGAGCGCCAGCGGATTAACCTTGCCGAGGGTGGCGAGGTCCTTCTCGGCCCGCTTGGCGCGCCGTTCCTGAGTCGCGCGGTCGTACGGAAGCGGAGCGGGGGCGGTGACCTGCTCCCCACGCTCCTTGGCCTGCTCGTACTCCTCGATTTCGAGAGCGGTCGGCGGCAGTTCGACCTCGGGCCCGTACTCGGCGATCAGATCGTCGAGGCCGATACCGTACTGATCGAGGATCGACTCCTCGAGTTGTTCGATGCGCAGCGCTGCCTGTGCCTTCGCTACCTCGTCGCGGTGGACGGCGTCGGTGAGCGAAGCGAGTTGTCCAGTCAGTGCTCGGACTATCTCGCGGACCTGATCCAGCTTGGCCGTGCACTCGGTGCGGGCCCGAGCCAACTCGTCACGGTGAGCAAGAGCCGCGGCGACGACGGTCTCGAGTTCGGCCGCCACACGCTGTCCCGATTCGGCCACGGCAGCTGCGACCTCCGCAGCGTGCGCCCTGGCGCGCAGAGCCCGTTCGGCGCGGATCCGCGCTTCTCGTTCGGCGGCCGCGGCGCGGCGAAGCGAATCAGCCTTTCCGCGTACGGATTCCGCACGCTCTTCGGCGGTGCGCACGGCAAGGCGAGCATCCATTTCGACGATGCGCACTTCGGCGAGCGCTGCTGCGGCCATTTCGCGATCAGCAGCGGTCGATTCCGCACCGTGTCCCGGTGCACTGCCGTCGGTTTCGGCGACGCGCAGACGTTCCTCCAGATCCGCGAGCTTTGTCAGCGACTCACCGCGTCCCTCCTCGGCACGCACTCGCTGGGCGGTCAACCGCTCGGATTCCGCGTGGGCGACTCGTGCTGCCTGCCCCAATCTGCCCAACTGCTCGTAGATGGCGGACATGGCGGCGTCCGACTCGTTGAGCGCTGCCAAAGTTTGCTCCGCGGTCTCGCGTCGAGCGGCTTGTTCGGCCAGAGCGCCGGACAGCGCAGCGTCGAGTTCCTCGGATCGGCTCTCCGTTGCCGCCAGTTCCGCTGCTGACGCGTCGATCGCCGCCTGCACCTCGAGCGTGCTCGGTTGCCGATCCGAGCCACCGATCATCCACCCCGAACCGTGCAGATCGCCGGAACGCGTCACTGCACGAATTCCCTTGTGGTCAGCAACAACTCGAATCGCGTCATCGAGAGTCTCGACCAGGACGACGCCATCGAGGATGGCGGTCAATCCGGCACGCAACTCGTCAGGGCAGTCGATGACGTCGACGGCCGGACGACTACCCGGCGCGATCTCGGCCTCGCGCTTGATCGCCGGTTCACCGCTCACGATCAGTGATGCACGTCCACCGTCCTGATCGGCCAGTGCTGTGACAGCGGAGCGAGCAGAGTCCAGCGACTGCGCCACGACGGCGTCTGCTGCCGGCCCCATCGCGGCAGCGATCGCGGCCTCGTAGCCGGGTTCGACGTGAATCAATCCGACCAGCGAGGTGATGCCGTCGTCGCCGCGGTGTTCGAGCAGCCAGCCGCCACCGTCCTTGCGCTGCAGACCCATCGACAGTGCCTCGATGCGCGCCCGGAGCGAAGCGATGCGTTGCCCGCTCGTTTTTTCTTCCTCACGAAGCTCTTCGACGCGCGCGTCGATCATCTCGAGAGCCTCGATGGCGCGTTCGTGATTGGTATCGAGGCCGACTTCACCGGCGTCGAGGTCCCCGATGCTTTCTTGCACCGTGTCGAACTCGGCCTGTGCGGCATCGCCACGCAGACGAGCCTCGTCGATCGCGTCGGTCAGCCGAGACACTTCCGCGTCGACGGATTCGACGCGGGTACGCAGAGTGTCGACCTGACCGGAGAGTCGAGCAAGACCTTCACGGCGGTCGGCGACGGCACGAACTTCCGCCATGTGCGCCCGTTCCGCTTCTGCTGCAGCATCTTCGGTGGCTGCGAGCTGGTCCCGAGCAGCTTCCGACGCCGCTCGCGCGATTTCGACGCCTTCGAGAAGTTCGGCCTCCTCGGCAGCAAGACGTTCGGCGCGCGCCTCCATCTCGTCCGGGTCCTGGCCGCGGTTGCCGACAGGTTCGGAGTCGAGATGACGCGCACGCTCGCGGGCGATGCGCACGGTAGCGTTGACGCGTTCGGCAAGCGCGGAAAGCTGGAACCAACTCTGCGCAGCGGCTTCCGATCCCGGAGTCAGACGAGCGAGAGCTTGCTCCTGGCGCCCGAGTTCGAGGTTGGCCTCGTCGAGCGCAGCCGCCACCTGGTTGTGCTGTTCACGGGCCGCTTTCTCGTCCTGCGCCTGGTCGTTCAACTGGTTTCGACGGGTCACCAGATCGTCAGCAGCCAGACGCATCTTTGCATCACGCAGGTCAGCCTGGACCGTCTGTGCTCGCCGAGCAACCTCGGCTTGGCGTCCCAGCGGTTTGAGTTGCCGACGCAGTTCCGCGGTGAGGTCACTGAGGCGAGCGAGATTGGCCTGCATGGAATCGAGTTTGCGCACCGCTTTTTCCTTGCGGCGGCGATGTTTGAGGACTCCCGCGGCTTCTTCGATGAAGGCGCGTCGATCTTCGGGACGGGATTCGAGGATCGCGGCGAGCCGTCCCTGCCCGACGATGACATGCATTTCGCGGCCGATGCCGGAGTCGCTGAGCAGTTCCTGGACGTCCATCAGACGGCAGGACGAGCCGTTGATCTCGTACTCCCCCGCGCCGTCGCGGAACATGCGGCGCGTGATCGACACCTCGGAGTACTCGATCGGGAGCGCCCCGTCGGCGTTGTCGATGGTCAAGGTCACCTCGGCGCGGCCCAGCGGCGCGCGGCCGGAGGTGCCGGCAAAGATGACATCTTCCATCTTGCCGCCGCGCAGGGCCTTGGCGCCCTGCTCGCCCATCACCCAGGTCAACGCATCGACGACGTTGGATTTACCCGAGCCGTTCGGGCCGACCACACAGGTAATTCCCGGCTCGAACCGAAGAGTCGTTGCCGACGCAAAGGATTTGAATCCCTTGAGTGTCAGACTCTTGAGGTGCATGGGGGGAAACTTTACCGCCAAACCGGTCAGCGTTCGACGAACCCTGTCAGGTCGCCCCTGGCGGTGTCCCAGCTGTCGACCACGAGATCCACCGTGCCCGGGGTAGTGCCGGAGCGCAGCAGCTCCACCAATCGCTCGAGCTGCGTGCGTTGGCCTTCCGCCACGACGAGCACTCGACCGTCACGCTGATTGGACGCATATCCGATCAATCCGAGTTCGAGAGCGCGGGCCCTGGTCCACCACCGGAA
The DNA here is from genome assembly GCF_019266085.1 of Rhodococcus sp. FH8. NCBI lineage: Bacteria > Bacillati > Actinomycetota > Actinomycetes > Mycobacteriales > Nocardiaceae > Rhodococcus > Rhodococcus sp. FH8. The sequence goes on from NZ_LPNQ01000078.1 coordinate 32,489, forward strand.
CCCGACGCCTTGAACGTATCCGTGAACCCACGCCGTCAACCGCACAGGCGCTGCTTCAGCCATGACGCTCAGCCCGCCACACGTTCGAGACGGTGAACGTCACCCAGGAATCCGGTGGTGTAGAGCGCGTTGGGATCCCAGCCCGGTCCGGCGCCGAACTTGACCGCAGATGTGAACGGCAGACCCGAGGCGATCTCACACGAAGATCCCGAATCCGGATCGACGCGAACAACTTTGCCGCCTGCATTGAATGCGACGTACAACGCGCCGTCCGGTCCGACGGTCAGATCGTCCGCCATGTTTGCCGGACCGAACCCGGGGAGCGTGATCGTTCGCACCGGCCCGCCCAGATCGTCTGCGTCGAGGATGTGGACGGCGGTGACCATGTCGAAGGTCGTCGTCACGTAGATCGTCGAACCGGAGCGTGCGAGGCCGTCGACGGTGCCGAGGTCTTCACGAACGATCGAACTGCTTCCGTCACTGTTGACGACCGTGAGCCCCGGCCTGGTGAGTGTGCGGGCAGTGAGGAAACGGTTATCGTCCAGCTGCACAAGCCCGTTCGGCATCACCAGACCGTCGGCGATCGTTGTCACCGACCCGTCTGCGACGTCGACCTTGCGGAGGCTGCCGTCGGCGATTCCGAGCAGTCCCGAGACAGTCGAGTTGCCCGTGGTGAAGTACACGGATCCCTCACGCGCGACCAGACCGCCAGGTCCGGTGACGTCACCGACCAAAGTTGTCCGGATACCGTCCGACGCCACTTTCAGCAGTGCACCCGGCCCGATCAGAGCCGACTGCGACAACACCATCGATCCGTTGCCGTCGAATTCGAGGTTCTCGAGCATTCCGGCACCAGTCGCCACGACGCTCGACGTCCATGTGCCGCAACTACCGGCCGAGCCGTCGGCCGGGACCGAGGCCTGCGCCGGAGCACTCAGCGCCACAACGGAACCCAGTGCGATCGCAGCGACAACGCTGCCGGCGCGGAACATCAGGCTTCCGTGTCGAACGACAGAGTGACCTTGGTTCCGGCCTTGAGCGTGCGCCCGACCGTGCATACCTTGTCCACGGAACGCTCGACGAGAGTGATGAGGCGCTGCTGTGCCTCGGCATCCAACTCGCTGAGATCGAGCTCGAGGACCTCGTCGAGCTGCGGGTAGACCTCGTTTTCACGATCGGCGGCTCCGGACACTCGGACCGTCGCGTCGTAGTTGTCACCGAGCCGGCGAGAGATCGGGAAGTCGGAGCTCATCCCGGTGCATGCGGCCAGTGCAATTTTGAGGAGTTCGCCGGGCGTGAAGACTCCTGGCACCGATTCGGAGCCGATGAGAACCTCTGCGCCGCGCGAACTCTTGCCGGTGTAGAGGCGGGTTCCGGTTCGTTCGACCCAAAGCTCCGTGTGAGCCGGGGCGGTTGCAGTGGTGTCGGGAGTCTGTTCAGCCATGACGCAATCTTGCCACTCCGCCGAACCGAAGGGGTGGGAGACCTAGGCGATTCGCCGTGCCCTCGGGGTCGGCTGGCACCGCGGGCAACTGAACGACGATCGATTCATGAACTTCTCACGCTTGATCGGCGCGCCGCATCGCGGGCACGGGAGGTTTTCCTGCCCGTACGCCGACAGCGACCGGTCGAAGTAGCCCGATTCCCCGTTGACGTTCACGTACAGCGCGTCGAAGGACGTACCGCCCTGATCGAGCGCTTCACCCATCACCGAGTGTGCCGCGGTCAACAGTTCTCGAAGTTTGGGCCTGGTAAGCGTTTCGGCGATTCGGTTGCCGTGAATCTTGGCGCGCCACAATGATTCGTCGGCGTAGATGTTTCCGATTCCGGAGACCACCGTCTGGTCGAGAATCGCGCGCTTGATCTCGGTGTGCTTGCCCCGCAGGACTTTCACGACGGATTCGAGATCGAACGCCGCATCCATGGGATCGCGAGCGATGTGCGCCACCGACTCGGGCAGCATCGTTCCGTCGACCTCGACGAGGGGTGAAATCGACCAGCCACCGAAGGTCCGCTGATCGACGAATCGAAGATCGGCCCCGGAATCGAGGGCCAACCGAATGCGTAGGTGCTTTTCCCAGTCGACTGTCGGGGGTTGGACCAGCATCTGTCCGCTCATCCCGAGATGAACCACCAGTCCGACACCGGCAGGCTCGAGAACCAGCCACAGGTACTTGCCGCGACGCTCTGCCGAAGCGATGGTCTGCCCGGTGAGTTGGCCGATCAAGTCCTCGGAACCGAGAATGTGGCGCCTGATCGCGCGGGGATGGAGTACCTCGACGGCCTCGATCGCCGCACCTACAGCATGGGACTGTAGGCCGCGGCGAACGACTTCGACTTCGGGAAGCTCAGGCAAGAGTGAACTCAGCCGGCAAGATCAGGCGTGTCGTCAGCAGCGACTGCGGTAGCAGCGGCATTCTCCGACATCGTCTTCCATGCCGAACTTGCTGCCTTCTGCTCGGCTTCCTTCTTGGAACGACCGACACCGACACCCAAGGGTTTGCCACTGATGAGAACGGTGGCCGTGAATTCCTTGTCGTGATCGGGTCCGGTGGCGGTGATCTCGTAAACGGGAACTCCGGCACCGTGTTCTGCGGTCAGTTCCTGCAGACTCGTTTTCCAATCCAGACCCGCGCCCAGAAGCGGTGCGCGAGTGAGTAGATCGTCGAACAGATCGAGGACGACGCGTCGCGCAGTCTCGATGCCGTGCTGCAGGTGGATGGCGCCGAGAATCGACTCCATACCGTCGGCGAGAATGGACGGCTTGTCACGGCCGCCCGTCATTTCCTCGCCCTTACCCAGCAGCAGGTGTGCTCCGAGTCCACCTTCACCCAGAGTCCTGGCAACCTCGGCGAGTGCATGCATGTTGACCACGCTGGCACGGATCTTCGCCAGATCACCTTCGGATTTGTCCGGGTGGGACAGGTAGAGATTTTCGGTCACCGTGACGCCGAGAACGGAATCCCCGAGGAACTCGAGGCGCTCGTTCGTGGGCAGTCCGCCGTTCTCGTACGCGTACGAGCGGTGCGTGAGAGCCAGGGTCAGAAGACCGGGCTCTATATCTACGCCGACAGCGGCGAGGAGCTTGTCGTGATTGCCCTCGCCGCCGGCGGCTGAAACTGTATTTTCGCTCGTCATAGTCTTTCTCCGGGGAGAACTAGACAGCAGCGGTTACCTGGCGGCCCTTGTAAGTACCGCATGACGGGCATGCGATGTGGGGAAGGGTCTGCTCGCCACAGCCACGGTTGGGGCAGGTAACGAGGGTGGGCACAGTGGTCTTCCACTGGCTACGACGCGACCGCGTGTTGGATCGCGACATTTTGCGCTTGGGGACAGCCACTTCTACTTCTCCTCGGCTTCGGTGATCACAAGATTTTCGCTGGTGTTTGATTCCACGCCAAATTTGGCCGCGAGACCAGCCCAGCGAGGATCAAGTATGTCATGCCCATGCCCAGATTCCGCAATCGCCAGGCGAATGCCACATTCTGAGCACAATCCCAGGCAATCGTCACTGCACAGAGGCTGGAGCGGAAGCGCCAGCCCGACTGCATCGACGATGACCGGTTCGAGGTCGATTTCGTCGTCTTCGACCGCGTAGACCTCTCCCTCTTCCGTCGTCTCCTCGGTGGTGCTGTCCGGGTAAGCGAACAACTCCGTGAGATAGATGTCCACGGTGTCGGTGAAAGGTTCAAGGCACCGCGAGCATTCACCCTTGGTGGGTGCGTGCACGTTTCCGGTGACGAGAACGCCTTCGGACACTGCTTCGAGACGAAGATCGAGATCTATGTCCGCGCCCGCTTCGATCGCGATCAGATCGAGACCGATACGGTTCGGGGACTGAATTGTTCTCTCGACGGTACGCATCGACCCTGGACGACGACCGAGCTTGACCGTGTCCAGCAAAAATCCCGCATCACTTGACTGATGCGACGAACTACGACGATGCGTTGACAAAGAGAACTCACCTAACTGTTGAAACTGGTATGGGCAACCACTCCACAATACGGCAGCTACAAGGCAAATCCCAATTCGATCCACGAAAAAGTGGGCCGCCCCATATCGGACGACCCACCCTCGACTGACTTGTCTGCTCTATCGGCGCCGCTCGGAACGACGATCGTCGTCCTGGTAGTCGGGAACCCCCGAACCCGTTCGAAGCTGTTGACGACCACGCCCGACCGATCGAACCGTTCCGGTGAGGAACTCTTCGAACTCGGCCAACTTGGTGTCCACGTACAGGTCACACTCCGAACGCATCCTGTCGGACTCGGCATGAGCGGCGTCGATCACTCGCGCGGATTCCGCGTGAGCTGACTGGACAACCTCGGTCTGCGACACCAGACGAGCCTGCTCCGCCGTTCCCTCCGCCACCGAATGTTCGTACGAGGCCTGGCCGGACTCGATCATCCGATCGGCCTCGGCACGCGCCCGTCCGGTGACGGCCTCGTACTCACGACGGCCGTCGGTGACGGTCCGTTCCGCTTCTGCTTCGGCGTCCTCGACCAACTGATCGGCGTGCGCACGCGCTTCGGCAACCATGCGATCGGCCTGAGCCTTGGCATCGGACAGAATCCGGTCGGCGTCGTCGCGTGCGTTCTCCACAGTCGAGGTTGCCTCGGCATTGGCGCTGCTGACCGTCTTCTCGGCGTTTGCTCGCGCGTCACCGACCAATTTGTCGCGATGATCGAGGACGTCCTGAGCGTCGTCCAGCTCGCTCGGAATTGCGTCCCGGACGTCGTCGAGTAGCTCGAGTACGTCACCGCGAGGCACAACACACCCTGCGGTCATGGGAACACCGCGCGCCTCTTCGACAATTGCGACCAGTTCGTCCAGTGCCTCGAATACGCGGTACACAAGCAACCCCAATCTCTACCGGCCGAAATCGGCCCACATCGTCACCGGTCCACTCGGACCTGTGCCCGTTCCTGTCCAAGTTTGCCGGAAGAACGGCCAACGGGGTGTCGTCGTGGTCGGTGTGTCGGGGATCAGCTGTTTTCGGCTGCTCGCTCGGCGATACGTGCGAGTAGCCGAGAATGCACTTTGGCCGGCAACATGTCGGAGACGTCGCCGCCGAAAGTCGCGACTTCCTTCACCAGAGAACTCGACAGGTAGCTGTACGTCGGATTCGTGGCGACGAACAGTGTGTCGACGCCCGTGAGCTTCTGATTCATCTGGGCCATCTGCAGCTCGTAATCGAAGTCGTTCGCGCCGCGCAGACCCTTGACGATCGCGCTGAGGCCTTCTTGTTTCGCGTAGTCGACCAACAATCCGTGCCACGACGTGACGCGAACGTTGGGCAGGTGACTCGTCGCGTCTTCGAGCATCTCGATCCGCTCGTCGATCGTGAACATGCCACGCTTGCTCTTGTTGATCAGCACGGTGACCACGACCTCGTCGAATTGCGCAGCAACTCTTCCGATTACGTCGAGGTGACCGTTGGTCACAGGGTCGAAGGATCCGGGGCAGACGGCGCCAGTCATGAGTCCAGACCGTAGCAGGTGGCCAGCTCGATGCGGGCTTCACCGTAGTTCTTGGCCTTGATCGGCTCGTAGCCCTGAGGCCACACGGTCTCCGGCGAGCGCGACGATCGTTCGAGTACCACGATCGTGCCCTCCCCCACCCATTTGTTGGCCTGCAGATCAGCGAGCATGGACACGACGGCCTCGTCGGTTACCGCATACGGTGGGTCCGCGATCACGATGTCGTATTCACGCGCGCTCGGACCCGAGACCACGGCCGCAACCGGAGCGGCGCGAACCGTCGCCCCAGGCAACGCGACTGTGCCGATGTTCGCCTTGATGACGGCAGCAGCCTTGGCATCCGATTCCACGAGAACAACGTGCTCGGCTCCCCGCGAGAGCGCCTCGAGGCCGAGAGCACCCGAACCCGCAAAGAGGTCGAGAACCGCGCACCCTTCGAGATCGATGCGCGCTTCGAGAGCACTGAACAGCGCCTCACGAACCCGATCCGACGTCGGACGGGTGCCGCTCGGCGGGACTCGCAGGCGTCGACCGCCCGCGAGTCCCGAGATGATGCGTGTCACTCTGCGGCGCTCTCCCCCGTCGAGACGACTACCAGCAGGTCTCCGCCCTCGACCTGTTGGACGGCGCTGATCGCGATCCGAGAGACGACGCCGGCGCGCGGCGAGGTGATCGCCGCTTCCATCTTCATTGCTTCGATCGTGGCCACGGTGTCGCCGGCCTCGATCTTCTGGCCTTCCTTCACCGCGAGCGTCACGACGCCCGCGAACGGTGCAGCCACGTGGCCCGGGTTGTTCTTGTCGGCCTTCTCCGCCACCGGTACGTCACTGGCAATGGAGCGATCGCGGATCGAGACCGGGCGCAATTGGCCGTTCAGGATGCACATGACAGTGCGGTAGCCGCGCTCGTCGGGCTCGGAGATCGCTTCGAGACCGATGATCAGCTCAACGCCGGGAGCCAACTCGACGCGGTGTTCGTCGCCGCGCCGCAAACCGTAGAAGAACTGGTTCGCCGAAAGCCGCGACGTGTCACCGTACTTCTCGCGGTGTTCGAGGAATTCCTTTGTCGGGCCGGGGAACAGCAGACGATTCAGCGTCGCCTGACGGTCCTTCGACGAGCCCTCGAGCAGCACCTCGTCCTCAGCGGACAACGTCGCTTCGGGCTTGGCCTGGCCACGTCCTTCGAGTGCCTTGCTGCGGAACGGTTCCGGCCAACCACCGGGAGGCGTACCGAGTTCACCGCGCAGGAAGCCCACCACGGAGTCGGGAATGTCGAACTTCGCCGGATCTGCGGCAAACTCCTCCGAAGGCACGCCGGCGCCGACAAGGTGGAGGGCGAGGTCGCCGACGACCTTCGACGACGGCGTCACCTTCACGAGATGCCCGAGCATGCGGTCCGCGTCGGCGTACTTGGCTTCGACCTCTTCGAACCGGTCGCCGAGACCGAGAGCAACGGCCTGGGTCCGGAGATTGGAGAGCTGGCCGCCCGGAATCTCGTGCGTGTACACACGTCCCGTCGGCGCCGGCAGTCCGGATTCGAACGGCGCGTACACCTTTCGCAGCGCCTCCCAGTACGGTTCGAGGTCGCACACGTTCTGCAGGTTCAGTCCGGTGTCGAACTCGGAGTGCGCAGCGGCGGCAACGATGGCCGAGAGCGCAGGCTGACTGGTGGTTCCGGCCAGTGCCGCCGAAGCACCGTCGACTGCGTCGGCGCCCGCCTGCCACGCGGCGAAATACGTGGCCAACTGTCCACCGGGGGTGTCATGCGTGTGGACGTGAACCGGAAGATCGAAGTTGCTGCGTAGCGCCGTCACGAGCTTGGTGGCCGCCGGAGCGCGCAGCAGGCCCGCCATGTCCTTGATCGCGAGCACGTGAGCGCCCGCATCGACGATCTCTTCGGCCAACTTCAGGTAGTAGTCGAGCGTGTACAGCGTTTCGTTCGGATCCGACAGATCGCCGGTGTAGCTCAACGCCACCTCGGCGAGGGCCGTTCCGGTCTCACGCACCGCGTCGATGGCAGGGCGCATCTGGTCGACGTTGTTGAGCGCGTCGAAGATTCGGAAGATGTCGATGCCGGTGTCGGTGGCTTCCTGAACGAATGCGCGCGTGACCTTTTCGGGATACGGCGTGTAGCCCACCGTGTTTCGACCGCGAAGAAGCATCTGGAGGCAGATGTTGGGAATCGCCTCACGCAGTGCGGCAAGCCGGTACCACGGATCCTCGTGCAGGAAGCGAAGTCCCACATCGTAGGTCGCGCCGCCCCAGGCTTCGATCGAGAGCAGTTCCGGCGTCAACCGCGCAACGTGCCCGGCAACTCCGAGCAGTCCGCTGGTTCGAACTCGCGTGGCCAACAACGACTGGTGCGCGTCACGGAAGGTGGTGTCGGTGACGCCGACGGCCTTCTGCTCACGCAGTGCCTTCGCGAAACCTTCGGGTCCGAGTTCGAGCAGGCGCTGACGGCTACCGGCAGGAGGAGGCGTCGAAAGATCGATCTTGGGCAGCTTGTCCTGCGGGTACACCGCCGAGGGCCGCTCACCGTGAGGCTTGTTGACCGTCACATCCGCGAGGTAGGTCAGGATCTTCGTGCCGCGGTCTGCCGAAGAACGCAGAGTCAGCAACTGAGGACGTTCCTCGATGAAGGAGGTCGTCACACGTCCGGCACGGAAGTCCGGGTCGTCGAGAACCGCCTGCAGGAACGGAATGTTGGTCGAGACGCCACGAATGCGGAACTCGGTGACCGCGCGGCGAGCTCGCGCCACAGCGGCTTCGAGGTCGCGACCGCGACAAGTGAGTTTGACCAGCATGGAATCGAAGTACGCTCCGACCTCGGCGCCGAGTGTGGCGCCACCGTCCAAGCGGATACCGGCTCCGCCCGGGGTGCGGTACGCGGTGATACGGCCGGTGTCCGGGCGGAATCCGTTTGCCGGATCCTCGGTCGTGATGCGGCACTGCAGCGCCGCGCCGCGAAGCTTGATCGTCTCCTGTGACAGACCAAGTTCTGCAAGCGTCGAACCGGACGCGATCTTGAGCTGCGACTGGACCAGGTCCACGTCCGTCACTTCTTCGGTGACGGTGTGCTCGACCTGAATTCGCGGGTTCATCTCGATGAAGACGTGGTTGCCGCGCTTGTCGAGAAGGAACTCGACGGTGCCCGCGCACGTGTATCCGATCTCCTTCGCGAAGGCGACGGCGTCGGCACAGATCTTGGCGCGCAACTCTTCCGAGAGATTGGGCGCCGGAGCTAGCTCGATCACCTTCTGGTGGCGACGTTGCAGCGAGCAGTCACGCTCGAAGAGGTGGATGACGTTGCCCTGCTCGTCGGCGAGGATCTGCACTTCGATGTGCCGGGGGTCGATGACGGCCTGCTCGAGGAAGACCGTCGAATCGCCGAAGGCCGATTCCGCTTCGCGTGCTGCGGCTTCGATCGATTCCTTGAGTTGTGAGCGCTCCGCAACACGGCGCATTCCGCGCCCACCGCCGCCTGCGACAGCCTTGACGAAGAGCGGGAAGGTCATGTCCTCGGCGGCTGCGAGCAACTCGTCGATGTCCGCTGACGGCTCCGAAGACGCGAGCACCGGGAGACCGGCGGCCTTTGCCGCTGCGATGGCCCGAGCCTTGTTTCCGGTCAACTCGAGGATCTCGGCGGACGGGCCGACGAACTTGATGCCTGCCTCGGCACACGCCGCCGACAAGTCCGGGTTCTCGGAGAGGAAACCGTAACCGGGGTAGATGGCGTCGGCTCCGGCGCTCTTGGCTGCGGCGACGATTTCCTCGACCGAGAGATACGCGCGAACGGGGTGACCCTTCTCCCCGATCTGGTAGCTCTCGTCTGCCTTGAGACGGTGGATCGAATTCCGATCCTCGTACGGGAACACCGCGACGGTTCCGGCACCTAGTTCGTAGGCGGCGCGGAAGGCACGGATCGCAATTTCGCCGCGGTTCGCGACGAGCACTTTGGAGAACATTCGAGAAAACTACCCCGATTTCATCTTGCGTCTACATGCGGAGTCTCATATTTCGGACTGAATCGAGAAACCAACCCGGCGGTCCTCGTGCTATTCGATTTCAGCTTGTCGTCATACCCTTCACGACTTCTCGAGGTACTCGATCCGGTCGGAGTCCAGGGCAGCGGTCACCATGGACGCGAGGGCGGGATGACCGTCGAGCGCCGGATCGGAGTCGACGATTCCCTGAGCGAACTCCCTGGCAGACTCGAGGATGTCTCCATGGGCCATGAGGGAAAGCAGCCGCAGATTCGAGGTTGTGCCCGACTGCGCCGCACCGAGGATGTCTCCTTCACGTCTGGTCGCGAGGTCGAGTTGAGCCAGTTCGAACCCGTCGTTGGTCGCTGCCACCGCCGAGAGCCGCTCGTACGCCGGCCCCCCGGGATTGCTTCCGGTGACGAGGATGCACAGGCCCTGGTGTTTCCCTCGACCGACGCGGCCACGCAACTGATGGAGCTGACTGACGCCGAACCGCTCGGCGTCGACGATCACCATCACCGTCGCGTTCGGAACGTCGACACCGACTTCGACAACGGTCGTACAGACGAGGACGTCGATGTCACCGACGTTGAACGCGCTCATCACCACGTCCTTTTCGTCGGAAGGCAGTCGACCGTGCAGCAACCCGACTCGCAGATCGGCCAGCGGACCACTCGACAGCTCTTCGAAGACGTCGACCGCCGACTTGGTCTCGGGCTGCTTCTCCTCGGTGAACTGATCTTCGCCTGCACCCTGCTCGCCGTCACCGATCCGCGAGCACACGACATACGCCTGACGGCCGTCGGCGACGTCCTCACGGATTCGTTCCCATGCGCGATCGACCCATTGCGGCTTCTGCTTCGCGGGCACGACACTGCTCTTGATCGGGGTTCGCCCACGTGGAAGCTCTCGCAGGGTCGAGACCTCGAGGTCGCCGAGCACGGTCATGGCGATGGTTCGCGGAATCGGCGTTGCCGTCATCACCAGCAGATGCGGACTCAGTCCTTCACGGGCACGTGATCGCAACTGATCACGTTGCTCGACGCCGAAGCGGTGTTGCTCGTCGACGACAACCATGCCGAGGTTGAAGAACTCGACGTTGTCCTGAATGAGCGCATGGGTACCGATGACGATCCCGGCGTCGCCGGTCACGGCTTCGAGCAGAGCTGCGCGCTTCGCAGCGACTGGCAGCGAGCCGGTAAGAAGGGCAATACGGGTGGAATGTTCGGCAGAACCGAGTTCACCACCTGCAGCCAGCGAGCCCATCATCTTGCGCAGTGATCGCGCGTGCTGATTTGCCAGGACCTCGGTGGGTGCGAGCAACGCGCACTGATAACCCGCATCGACGACCTGCAGCATCGCGCGCAGAGCCACGATCGTCTTGCCTGACCCGACCTCGCCCTGAAGAAGGCGGCTCATCGGGTGTGGGCGGGCAAGGTCGGTGGAGATCTCCTCCGCAACTGCTTGCTGTCCCTCCGTCAGAGTGAACGGGAGCATCTCCTCGAACTGGTCCGCGATCCCGCCGGCGACCGGAGCGCAGGCCGGAGCCACACGCTCGGAATTGTCGTGACGACGCATCGCGAGGACCAACTGCAGAGACAGCGCCTCGTCGAAACGCAGACGATCCTGTGCTCGTTCGATGTCTTCCTTGGTATCTGGCAGGTGAACGGTGCGCAGCGCCTCGTCCAAACCGATGAATCCGTGCTCGGCCCGAGTCTCGGCGGGCAACGGCTCCTCGATCGGATCGAGTTGGTCGAGCACTTGCCGCACGCACCGCATGATGGTCCAGCTCTCGACCTCGCGGGTCGCCGGGTACAGCGGGATCAATGCGCGGTCGAAGACGGACAGATCGAGTTCGGCGCCGGGATCCTGATTTGCGCGAGCCAGGCCCGCAAGGTCACCGGCTCCCTTGATGGACGCAAGCGGAACTACCGAATCCTCTTCGCCGACACGAGGTTCCGGGAGAATCAGGTAGCTCGGATGAGTGAGAGACCACTTGCCGCGGAAGTACTTCACCGTCCCGGAGAACATCGCCCGAACGCCGGGCTTGATGACGTGCCGCACCTTCTGCGGGTTGAAGAACGTGACGTCCACGGTCTGCGAATCAGTCGCCAGCGATACTCGCAACATCTGCCCCGGACGGTTCTTCATCTTCACGACGGCGGCCGACGCCACACGCGCGATGATGGTGATGTGCTCACCCTCGGGCGGCTCCTTCTCGGCAAGTTCCTTGCCTGCCGACGCGTACCGGTGTGGGTAGTGACGCAGCAGGTCCTCGACGGTGCGGATCTCGAATGCCTCGTCGAGCGCGTCCGCGGTCTTCTTTCCCAGCAGCCGATCGAGTGGGTCGGCGAGCGTCGCCATCAGTTCCTCCAGCACAGTGTCGCGGTAAGCACATGTGTTCGTATATCAGCAGTCACCGACAGACCCGGTTCGATCACTCCACACCCAACTGGAACAGGTCACCCGGCTGATCACCCTGATAGACGAGCACGTCGACGCCCGGGTGGTGCGCGATGACGTGCGCCTCGAGCTGCCCGGCCAGGTCGTCCGGCGCGTCTGCGCCCATGAGTAGGGTCACGAGTTCGCCACCGGATCCGAGCGCAAGGTCGACCAGTCGCGCACTCGACTCCGCGACGTCGGGACCGATGAGCACCACCTCGTGCCCCATCAGACCGATCGCGTCACCCGGATCACATGTCCCGACGTAGGTCAGCGAACGCTCGACCGCGATCCGCAACGATCCCCAGCGCGTGGCGGCCGCCGCCTCGGACATCGTGAAGCCGTCGTCGGCGACGTTGCGCTGAGGGTCGTGAACGGCAAGTGCTGCCAGGCCCTGGACCATCGACGACGTCGACAGCAGCAGAACCTGGTGAAGCGGATCGCGTGCAGCGGCACTGACTGCGACGAGTTCCTGAGCGGTCAAAGCTCCGTTCGGAAGCACCAGAACTTCGCTGCGTTCCATCTGACGAATGCGGCCGAGCAGTTGTGCGCGTGTCACCGGCGCATCGTCGCACCGAAGAACCGTCGCACCCTCACTCTCGAACAACGCCGCCGCGCTGTCACCGGCAACGACGGCCAGTACGCCGCGCGCGCCGGCCCCGGGGAATCGCCTCTCCGCCCGTGCCACCAACTGGTCGCGTTCGTCGACGAGAAAACTGCTGATGCGAATACCGTGAACCTTCCCGGCCTCGAGGCCGGCTTCCACGGCTGCACCGGCATCGCAGCAATGCACGTGCACCGACCAGCCGCCGAAACCGTCGCTGACGATGACCGTCGAATCTCCGAGGACGGACAGCCGCGTGCGCAGCGCCGTCATGCGATCGTCGTCGGAGTCGTCGACGAGGTACATGACCTCGAAATCCTGTTCCGAGTGATCACCACATTCGATCGGGCTCTTGTGAGCCCAATCGTGATCGAATGCGCTGACGTCGACAACTGCGCTCGACCTCGGGTCCGGCGTCCCCAGATCTTCGCGAACCTGCGGCTTCCCGGTCAGCACCTCGACAAAAGCGTCGAGGATCAGAACCAGACCGAATCCCCCGGCATCGACCACCCCGGCGGACGCGAGAACGTCCAGTTGCTCCGGCGTCTTGTTCAGTGCGACCGCAGCGGCGTCGGCAGCGGCGGCAACCACGGATGCAAGATCCTCGCCGCTCGGTGTCCTGGTGTCGACGCACTCCTGCGCTGCTTCTCCCGATGCGCGCAATACCGTGACGATGGTGCCTTCCACCAGATCGGAGACAGCCCGAGAGGCCAGCGTCGTCGCCGTGGTCAGCGAGTTCGCGAAGCTACGGCCGTCGATGTGCTCACCTTGAACGCTCTCGGCGATGCCCCGGATCACCTGGGAGAGGATCACTCCGGAATTACCGCGAGCACCGGACACGGCGCCCCGAGCCAGAGCGTTGGCGACGCGGCCCGCACTGCGGACGTCGTCCTCGATCGTCTCGGCGGAATCGAGTGCAGCCCGCATCGTGAACAGCAGATTGGTGCCGGTATCCGAATCAGGGATGGGAAAGACGTTGAGGCTGTTGATCTCACCGCGACGTTTCTGGAGGCTGTCGACCGCCCGGCGGGCCCAGCGCCGCAGCAGATGTCCGTCCGCGACGGATTCCGCTTCCTCGGCGACGCGTTGCACTTCCCCCACTGACGGTTCCCCTCGACGATGGAAAGACTGACGATGAAAAAGAGATCGGTGATCGGTGCAGTCGAGGGTAGTCCGACGCTTCTGCGCAACCGTCATTACCGGGCGGTTTGGCCATTCGGGCCGGAAGCGGTTACTCTTACACGGTTGCCTCGAACGGGCTACACGAAATAATGCTGCACTTTGTTTGTTGCTGATTGACTGTTTTCACGTTCGACTGCACAGTGAGCGGTCAAGGATCGGTTCGAAGTCGAGTATATTCGGATTGTAATTCTGGCTGCCCTACCGTGTAGGGTAACCACTTCAATATTCATTTCTAACAAGGAGTTCGCGACTATGGCTGCCGTCTGCGACGTATGCGCCAAGGGGCCCGGCTTCGGTAAGTCGGTCTCGCACTCGCACCGGCGTACCAATCGTCGCTGGAACCCGAACATTCAGTCTGTTCGTACCGAGGTTGCCCCGGGTAACACCCGTAAGGTCAACGTGTGCACCTCCTGCCTGAAGGCAGGCAAGGTCGCTCGGGGCTGATTGCCCGAGCACAAACTATTGCAGGCTCTGCCCCCGTCACTTCGGTGACGGGGGCAGAGCTGTATCTATGTGGCTGTATCTATGTGTCCCCGTGTTTCGTATGGCTGTCGGACACCCGTAATGTGCGTTGAGTGACTTCCATCGATGACCTGAGCAAAGTGACCCTCGACGAGGGCGTACTCCGCATCACCATTTCCACCGCCGCCAACGGCACCTCCCTCGACGACGAAGGACTGGTTCAGGGCGCGCAGGCGCTCGAGACAGTCGGAAACGACATCGGGAGCATCCTTCTGGTCGGCGAAGGCGCAAACTTCTGTGCCGGCGGCAACGTCCGTGCGTTCGCCGCAGCCCCTGACCGCAGCGAGTACGTGGCCGAGGTTGCCCGCGTCTTCCACGTGTTCGTTCGCGCGCTCGACGCTGCGAGCGCTCCAGTGGTGGCCGGGGTCCACGGATGGGCTGCCGGCGCCGGAATGAGCCTGGTCTGCCTCGCCGACGTCGCAATCGGCGGCACCGGCACCAAGCTTCGCCCCGCGTACCCCTCCATCGGTTTCACCCCGGACGGCGGAATGTCGTGGACGCTTCCACGCATCGTCGGCGTGGCACGCGCTCGCGAGATTCTTCTCAACGATTCGGTGATCGGTGGCGACGAAGCCGTCCGCCTGGGGATCCTCACCCGACTCGTCGGTGACGACGAGGTCCAAGAAGAGGCAGCTCGCCTCGCCCGCGCTCTGGCCAACGGACCGAGTACGTCGTACTCGGGAATCAAAGCACTGCTGCGTTCGTCGCGGACGAACTCGCTCGCCGAGCAACTCGACGCCGAAGCCGCGTCCATCGCCATCGCAGCGAACAGCCCGATCGGACGCGAGGGCGTCGACGCGTTCGTCGACAAGCGTCGGCCCGATTTCACTTCCGCAAAGCAGGCCTAGTCAGCTGGCATGCCGAATGTCGTGTCACGACGTTCGGCATGCCGGGTGAGTGCAGACGCTGATCGATCAGCCCAGATTCCAGTCCACCGGGTCAGCTCCGAGTCCGGTCAAGAGTTCGTTCGCACGACTGAACGGGCGCGAACCGAAGAACCCGCGCGAAGCCGAAAGCGGTGACGGGTGCGCTGATTCGATGATCGGTGTGTCGCCCAGCATCGGCGCGAGAGTGGCCGCGTCACGACCCCACAAGATCGCCACCATCGGTGACGACCGCGCCACCAAAGCGCGGATAGCCTGCTCGGTCACCGGCTCCCAGCCCTTCTTACGATGAGAAGCGGCTTGACCCGGCTGCACGGTGAGTACGCGATTGAGAAGCAGCACACCTTGTTTCGACCACGGCGTCAGATCGCCGTTCGGCGGTATCGGCAACCCGAGATCCTGGTGATACTCCTTGTAGATATTACCGAGACTTCGCGGAACCGGCCGCACGTCCGGGGCAACCGAGAAGCTCAACCCGACAGCATGACCGGGCGTCGGATAGGGGTCTTGACCGACGATGAGCACCCGAACGTCGTCGAACGGATTCGTGAATGCACGCAAGACGTTCTCTCCCGCAGGCAGATACTCCCGTCCCGCAGCGATCTCTTCGCGCAAGAACTTACCCATCGCGGAGATCTGCTCCGAGACCGGTTCGAGTGCCCGCGCCCACCCTGGATCGACGATCTCTGCAAGCGGCGCCATCAGTCGAGCCTGCGCAACGCGTCGCGGTAGTACGCCGCATTGGCTGCGTACATCTTGACGTTTCCGTCGAGGTGGCCGAGCGGAACCTCGTATCCCGCACGGACCTTGGCGGGCACACCGAGTGCCATGCTGCGCGGGGGAACCTGCATCTTGTTGGCCACCACCGCACCCGCGGCGACGATCGACCCCGTCCCGATCACCGTTCCGTTGAGAACAACTGACCCCGACGCGATCAGACAATGGTCCTCGATGGTCGATCCCTCGATGTGCGCGTTGTGGCCCACGACGCAACCGGAACCGATGACAGTCGCATCGACGGCGGTGCAATGGATGACGGTTCCGTCCTGGATGTTCGATCCGATTCCCACCGATATGGTTCCGTAGTCACCACGCAATACCGCTTGCGGCCAGATCGAGGTACCCGCTGCGAGAGTCACGGCGCCGATCACCACCGCGTCCGGGTGGACGTATGCGTCCGGATGAATGTCCGGAACTCTGTCTCCAAGTGCGTATACAGCCATGAAAGCAACCTATACCGCGGTGGTACCGGTGGTCGAAAAGCTGTGCCAGCCCCCGCCGCTCTCGCGAAGCGAACCGTCGACGCTCACGCCCGAACCGGCGGCAACCTCACCGATCACGATCCAACCCGACGGAATCTCGACCTCAGGCCCGAAAGTTGCTGCGAATCCGTGATCTTCACCACCGGAGAGGATCCAGTCCAGCGGATCGACGTCGAGCGCCTCGGCCGCCGATGCGACATCGGGTGAGGTCGGAACCGCAGCCGAGAAGATGTCGAACCGCGCGTGCGAGGCCTCTGCGAGATGTCGAAGATCCGCGATCAATCCGTCGGACACGTCCGTCATGGAATGTGCTGATTCTGCGGCGTCCCATGCCGATTGATACGGAGGATTCGGAACGCGATGGGAGGCAAGCAAATCTGGAAAGTTTGCGGGCTTGTCGAGCAGTACGGCTTCGTCGAGCAGTAGTGCCAACCCTGCTGCCGAGCAACCGAACAACCCGGCGACCGCGATCTTGTCACCGATCTTTGCTCCCGAACGCAGAACTGCCGCACGGCCACCGAGATCGCCGAGCACGGTCACCGACACCACGATCACCGGTGACTGGACCAGGTCACCGCCGACCACACCGGCGCCCAGATCGGTTGCCGCGTCCCAGATTCCCGCGGAGATTGCGTCGACCACGTCGACGGGTGTCGAAGACGGGCACCCCAGAGACACCGTGAAGGCCGTCGGCCGCGCTCCCATCGAGACCACATCAGCAGCATTCTGTGCCACTGCCTTCCGGCCGATGTCGCGTGGTGAAGACCAATCCATTCGGAAATGTCGACCTTCGACCAACATGTCGGACGAGACAACCACACGGCCGTCTCCGGAAGTCACGATGGCGGCATCGTCACCCGGCCCCAATTCAGTGGTGACCGGTTGGATTCGGCCGAGAAGAGATCGCGCGATCACGTCGAACTCCCCCACCTGCTCGACAGTGGGCTCCGACCCGAACTCCGATGATGCAGTGAACTCCGATGATGCAGTGAACTCCGATGATGCGATGAGTCTCTCCAATGCCGACGCAATTCGCTCGTAAGCGGCCTGCGGTACCTTCTAGCTGTGGTCGTGAATGCTTCTGCAAGCTCACGCGTGTGTCGGCAATCCTACCGATTCACCGACATGCTCTCAGAAGTGACAAGACCGCTGATCGACTGGACCAGGACCCGAGCGAAGAACTGAGCATGGCAGAAAACACCTCCACCGCAGACAACGCCGACATCGACCCCGACGGCGACGACGATCCGTCAGAGCGCCGCAGTCCGGCGCTGATCGCCACCGCCATCGCACTCCCGGTAGCCCTGATCGTCGGAGTAGTGATCGCGGCCGTCGTCGCGGGAAACAACCCTGAACTCTCGCCGGTTGCATTGGGACCCGTGCCGGCACCGGCAGCGGAGTCGCCGGCCTGCGTTTCCCTTCTCGGCGCGCTCCCCGACAAGATCGACGACTTCACGAAAGCCGAATTGGTAGAACCTGCTCCGGCCGGTGCGGCAGCGTGGCAGCGCAGCGAAGGAGAGCCGATCGTCTTGCGCTGCGGACTCGACCGTCCGTCCGAGTTCGACCAGGCTGCAGCACTACAGGTCGTGAACGGTGTCCAGTGGTTCCAGGTCTCGGGAACCGACATCGGTTTGGCGGCGAGCACTTGGTTTGCCGTAGACCGCGGTGAATACATCGGTATCACGATCCCCGACGGGACCGGTCCGACGCCGATTCAGGAAATCTCCGACACCATCACGGCGACTCTCGAACAGAAGCCTCTCGACCCGGCGCCGGTCGCGGTTCCCTGATCAGCGAAGGCCGGTGCCGCGAGCGACGGCGGTGTCGACCAGAGTCGAAATCAAAGTGCGGTAATCGATTCCGGTGGCGTTCCACATCTTCGGGTACATCGAGATGGAAGTGAACCCGGGCATCGTGTTGATCTCGTTGATCACCGGGCCGTCAGCCGTGACGAAGAAATCGACCCGCGAGAGTCCCTGGCAATCGAGTGCCTTGAACGCGCGGACAGCAAGCTCCCTGATCTGGTCGCTCACCGACTCGTCGAGTTTCGCGGGGATGTCGAATTCACACACGTCGTCGAGGTACTTGGTGTCGAAGTCGTAGAACGCGTCCGAATCGGCGTCGGAATCCGGCATCCGGATCTCGGCGACCACACTCGCCTTGACGTCGCCGTTCGGGAATTCGAGGACGCCGCATTCAACCTCGCGGCCGATGATCGCGCCTTCGACGATCACCTTGGGATCATGCAGGCGTGCATGAGCGATCGCCCCGTCCAGACCGTCCCAATTGCTCACCCGAGTGATGCCGATGGACGAGCCTCCACGAGCGGGCTTGACGAAAACCGGAAGGCCCAATTCCGCCTTCTGCTCTTCGGTCAGCGTTGCGGTTCCCGGTCGAAGCACGACCTGCACTCCAACGGGAAGTCCTTCAGCAGCAAGAAGCTTCTTCGTGAACTCTTTGTCCATGCCGGCGGCGCTGGCCAGAACTCCGGGTCCGACGTACGGAACCCCGGCAAGTTCGAGCAGACCCTGAATCGTGCCGTCTTCACCGTAAGCCCCATGAAGAACGGGGAACACGACGTCGACCGACGCGAGCACAGCACCGGCGTCGGGGCCGTCGAAGGAGATGACCTCGCCCTCGCGGGTGGGGTCCGCGCTGAGGACCACCGACGTTCCGTCTTTGTCGACCGACGGCAGCGCGCGCCCGCTGATCGCGAGGGAACTGGGGTCGCTCGAACCGAGCACCCAGGAACCGTCGACGGTGATGCCGATCGGTACGACGTCGTACCGATCGGGGTCGAGGTTGCTCAGGACGCTTCCGGCGGAAACACAGGACACTGAATGCTCATTGCTCCGGCCACCGAAGATCACGGCCACGCGGGTACGACTGCTGTTCACGCGTCAAACCGTACCGCCGAATCGACTGCGGCACGCGATCGGGCCGGACCGATTTCGTCGACCCGGCCCGTTTACGCGTCGAGTGCGCGCTCGATGTCGGCCAGGAGATCGGCGGTGTCCTCGATGCCACAAGCGATTCGGACAAAACCTGCACTGACCGGATCGCCCCAGCGCGCACGGCGATCCGCCGTCGTGTGGATCCCGCCGAAGCTGGTAGCAGCCGTGACGAGAGCGCTCGCTTCGACGAACGAGTGGAATGCCTGAGCCGAATCCAACTCGACGCTCACCAATCCGCCGAATCGATTCATCTGACCGGATGCCGTTGCATAGGACGGGTCACCGCGAAGGCCGGGGTAACGAACGGACCGGACTGCTTTGTGATCTACCAACATCTCGGCAAGCGCCAGCGCGTTGTCGCACTGACGCCCGAATCGCAGGCCTGCCGTGCCGAGGCTCCGGTGCGCAAGCCACGTCTCGAAGGGGCCGAGCACCGTTCCCGAGAGAAGTCGCTCACGCTCGATTCGCCGACTCACTGCCGCATCGGAGGTGGCGACGTAACCCATCAGGAGGTCACTGTGCCCGCTGAGAGCCTTGGTACCGCTGGCCACCACGACGTCGGCACCCAATTCGAGCGGGCGCTGACCCAGCGAAGTCGCGGTCGTGTTGTCGACGATCAGCAGCGCACCCGAACGGTGGCACACGTCGGCGAGCACGCGAAGGTCGACCACGTCCAGCACCGGGTTGGACGGCGTCTCGGCGACGACGACCACGCGGCCCGGTGACGCGTCGAGCAGATCTACGAAGCTCGCGTCGCCCATCTGCAGAGTCGAAACCTCGCGAACGGTGATTCCCAACGGCGCGAGGCGCTCGTTCGCGTACAACCGCACTTGGTAATACCCGTCCGAGGGCACGACGACGGTATCCCCCGCGACGAGGACGCTGCGCAAGGTAGCGGTGATCGCGGACATCCCCGATCCCATGACGAGGGCGTGGTCCGCTCTCTCGAGCGCCGCGAGCGCGGATTCGAGTCCGCGCCAACCCGGGTTCGATGCACGTGCATAGGTATCGGACTCGGAACCTTCGTCCGCCGAAAGTTGGTACGGCGCAGCGAATATCGGGCCCAGTTGCATGGGCTGACCCGCGGCGTGTTCGCGCGCGACGGCGCTCACGCTGCGCGTCGAATCCCCGTAATCCTCGAAGCGACCCACACCGATTTCACTCATTCCGGCTTCGTCCGGCGTCCGAGCAACTGACCGATCGCATCGCTGACGGCCATGCCTTCGTGGCACACCCGGTGGACCGCGTCGGTCAACGGCATCTCCACGTCGTATCCGGCAGCGAGTGCGCGTACCGACGTGCACGACTTCACGCCCTCGGCGACCTGACCGTTGGTTGCCTTCTGTGCCGACTCCATCGACCCGCCTCGTCCGAGCCGCTCTCCGAACGTCCGGTTTCGCGACAACTCGGACGTGCAGGTCGCTACCAGGTCACCGACACCCGCCAAGCCTGCAAGAGTCGACGCCTTGGCGCCGAGCGCAACGCCGAGACGAATCGTCTCGGCGAGCCCACGGGTGATGATGCTGGCAACCGTGTTGTCGCCGAATCCACTGCCGGCGGCCATGCCGCAGGCCAGCGCGATCACGTTCTTACACGCACCACCGATCTCGCATCCAATGACGTCGGAGTTGGTGTACGGCCTGAAATAGCCGGTAGCACAAGCATCCTGGAGAGCGAGGGCACGCGAGGAATCCGAACAGGCGATCACCGTCGCCGCGGGCTGCCCGCCGGCGATCTCGTGTGCAAGGTTCGGGCCCGAGAGCACCGCGACGCGCCCCGGTTCCACGCCGGTCACCGACACGATGACCTGGCTCATGCGCATGAGCGTCCCGGTCTCGATTCCCTTGGCCAGACTCAGCAGAGTCGCATCGGGTCCGATCGAGCCTTTCCACTGCTCCAGGTTTGCTCGTAGCGACTGCGAGGGAACCGCCAGCACGATGAAGTCAGCACCTGCCATCGCCTCCTCGTGGTGGTGGGTCGCGCGAATCGACGAAGGCAAAGCAATGCCTGGCAGATAGTCGCTGTTCTCGTGCGTGGTGTCGATGCGCTTCGCGACCTCTTCACGCCTGGCCCACATCGTCACGTCGGTTCCGGCCTCGGCCATCACCTTCGCCAACGCCGTTCCCCACGAACCTGCGCCCAATACAGCTGCCTTACTCACACGCTCACCCCGTCTACCCGGCGAAGCGGGTCGCCGCCAGAAAAATCGTCTGCACAGAGTATCGCCTGTGGTGCACTGCGGTGGGCAGCCGCGGACACCGAGCGTGATGACTGGCAAGATCGAGGGATGGACAGCGCGGAACCCCCGTACCCACACGCCGTGGAGACACCGCATGCGCGCACGGAGATCGAACGCCCCATGCATGCGATAGTGGCCGTCAAGTCCTTGAGATCGGCCAAGTCCCGCCTCGCGGGCGAACTCGACTCGGACGCGCGTGCAGACCTCGTGTTGGCCATGCTTCACGACACCCTCGCCACAGTTGCAGCCGTCTCGGCCATCGACAGCGTCACAGTGGTCACCCCAGACCCCACCGTTGCCGCCCTTGCATATTCCGTCGGCGTGACGGTCTACGCCGATCCAGCTCCCGACGGCGCCCGAACCAACGGCGCAACACCGCGCACGGAGGAAACCCTCAACGCGGCGTTGAGTGCAGCGGCCGCCGATATCCGAGCCAAGCGCGGAGTGGTCGACCTCGTTGTGCTGCAAGCCGACTTGCCCGCCATGCAACCGAGCGAACTGACGGAGGCCGTGGCCGCGGCCCGAAGCGGCGGACGTTCAGTCGTCGTCGATCACCACGGCACCGGCACTTCCGCATTGTTTGCGTGCGGCGAAAGCGCGCTCGACCCTCGGTTCGGGCCGGAATCCGCACTTGGACATGCCAATTCAGGTGCTCGTCCACTCAACGGCCAATGGCCGGGACTGCGCACCGACGTCGACACCCATGCCGATCTCGGCACTGTGCGAGCACTGGGAGTAGGCCCCGCGACATCGGCTTCGTTGACCAGACTCAAGGCCACGCCGTCGAACAGTCGATGAATTTTCTTTCATCGATTGTCGGACCGCGCGATTGTGGGGGATGATCGACGAGTGAGCAATGGCGAAGCACTCGAAAACCGTATTTCCGAAGACCAGTCGGACGGAGACCACAGCTCCGGCCGGCACGAGAACGGCGCGGCCACCTCGCCGCGATCTCAGGCCGTCGCGGTCGCCACCAACATCCCGGGCGCTCCCCCTGCAGCTACCAAGGCAGAGCTACCCGAATTGCTCGTCGGACTTCCCGAGGATCGTTACCTCAACCGCGAACTCAGCTGGCTCGATTTCAATGCCCGTGTTCTCGCATTGGCTGCCGACGAGTCACTGCCGTTGCTCGAACGCGCAAAGTTCCTCGCCATCTTCGCTTCCAATCTCGACGAATTTTTCATGGTCCGGGTCGCCGGACTCAAGCGCCGCGACGAGACGGGACTGTCGGTCAGGTCCGCCGACGGCCTCTCCCCACGCGAACAATTGGCGCTCATCGCGCGTCGCACCCAGGAACTCGCCGACAAGCACGCACACGTGTTTCTCGACTCGGTCCGCCCTGCCCTGGCGGCAGAAGGCATTTCAATCGTTCGATGGGCCGACCTCAGCGCCGACGATCACGGCCGACTCTCGGCGCATTTCCACGAGCAGGTCTTCCCGGTACTGACGCCGTTGGCAGTCGATCACGCCCACCCGTTCCCCTACATCAGCGGACTGAGCCTCAACCTCGCCGTGACAGTGAAGGACTCCGTCACCCGCGGCGAACACTTCGCTCGCGTCAAGGTTCCCGACAACGTCGGCCGGTTCGTGCGAGTCAAGAGCACGACATCTTCGTCCACCATCGATTCTTTCCTCCCGATGGAAGAACTGATTTCGGCTCATCTGGACGTGCTGTTCCCCGGAATGGAAATCGTCGAACATCACGCTTTCCGAATCACACGCAACGCCGATTTCGAGGTCGAAGAAGATCGGGACGAGGATCTGCTGCAGGCACTCGAACGTGAATTGGCGCGTCGTCGTTTCGGTTCACCCGTTCGCCTCGAAGTTGCCGACGACATGACCGAGCACATGCTCGAACTGCTTCTGCGTGAACTCGACGTCGATCCGGCCGACGTGATCGAGGTTTCCGGTCTCCTCGACTTGTCCTGCCTCTGGCAGGTTTACGCCGTCGACCGCCCCGCTCTCAAAGACGCTCCGTTCGTCCCGGCGACGCATCCGGCGTTCGGTGAACGCGAGACTCCGAAGAGCGTGTTCTCGACCCTGCGCGAAGGCGACGTGCTCGTCCACCACCCATACGACTCGTTTTCCACAAGCGTTCAACGCTTCATCGAACAGGCCGCCGCCGACCCGCAGGTGCTCGCGATCAAGCAGACCCTGTACCGCACTTCCGGCGACTCCCCCATCGTCAATGCACTGATCGACGCCGCCGAAGCGGGCAAGCAGGTTGTCGCGCTGGTGGAGATCAAGGCCCGCTTCGACGAGCAGGCCAACATCAAGTGGGCACGCAAACTCGAGCAGGCCGGCGTTCACGTCGTCTACGGTCTCGTCGGTCTCAAGACTCACTGCAAGACGTGCCTCGTCGTCAGACGAGAGGGCTCGACCATTCGTCGTTACTGCCACATCGGCACGGGCAACTACAACCCGAAGACCGCGCGCATGTACGAGGACGTCGGATTGCTCACCGCAGCACCGGAGATCGGTGCAGACCTCACCGACCTCTTCAACTCGCTGACCGGATACTCCCGAAAGACGAGCTACCGCAACCTTCTCGTAGCGCCGTACGGGGTTCGCCGCGGGATCATCGAGCGGATCGACAACGAGATCGCTCACAAGCTCGCAGGCCGCGATGCCGGTATCCGCTTGAAGGCCAACGCATTGGTCGACGAGCAGGTCATCGACGCGTTGTACCGCGCGTCCAAGGCCGGTATCCCCGTCGAGATCGTGGTCCGCGGAATCTGCGCGCTCAAGCCGGGCGTTCCCGGCCTCAGCGAAAACATCGAAGTACGTTCCATTCTCGGACGCTTCCTCGAACACTCGCGAATGTTCCATTTCCGCTCGGCCGACGAATTCTGGATCGGCAGCGCAGACATGATGCACCGCAACCTCGATCGCCGCGTCGAGGTCATGGTGCAGGTCAAGGACCCGAAACTGTCGAAGCAACTCGGTGACATCTTCGACTCCGCGCTCGATCCCCGAACTCGCTGCTGGGTACTGCATCCGGACGGGAGTTGGGTCGCTGCCCCCGAACGCGGTGAGGACGTACGTGAGCATCAACAGTCGTTGATGCGCAGCCGCACCGCCAGCGGGTCTTGACGGGCTCGGATCACACAATGAGCGACAAGCCGGTCAAAGCCAACATCTTTGCCGCAGGCGCGGTTCTGTGGCGGAAGGCTCCTCAGGATCCTTCCGCCATCGAGATCGCCGTCGTACATCGACCGAAGTACGACGACTGGTCATTCCCCAAAGGAAAGCTCGATCCCGGCGAGACCTTCTTGACCGCAGCAGTTCGGGAGGTCCGCGAAGAGACCTCGATCACCGGACGTTTCGGAAGGCACCTCGGTGGCGTGACGTACCCGATCCCGGGACATCGCAAACTCAAACGGGTCGAATACTGGTCGGCCGAAGCAGTGGACGGAGATTTCGGGCCGAATAGCGAAGTGGATGTTCTCTATTGGCTTCCGGTCACCGAGGTCGCCGATCATCTTTCCTACCCGATGGATCGAATGATTCTTCGCCGCTTCGTTTCCCTTCGGCCTGACACGAAAACGGTATTACTCGTCCGCCACGCAAAAGCTGGAAGCCGTAAGCGATACAAGGGCGACGACAATGTGCGTCCACTCGACGCCAAAGGCAAAGAGCAATCCGCCGCCTTGGTCGAACAGCTGAAAATCTTCGGAGCCGATTCGGTTTTCGCGGCTGACCGTACGCGCTGCATCGACACTGTGATGCCATTGGCGGAGGCATTGGGTGTAGAGATTTCGACGGAACCTCTTCTGACCGAAGAAGGTTACGAGGCCGATCCCGACGCCGCCAGGGCGCGTGCGCTGCAGATCGCCGCGCTGGAGGGCACTCCCGTAATCTGCAGCCAAGGAGGCGTCATCCCCGATTTGATGCGCTGGTGGGCTGATACGGCCGGTGTAACACTGCCCTCGGCGCGCAACCGTAAGGCGAGCACTTGGGTGCTCTCGTTCCTCGACGGCCGTCTGGTAGCCGCGGATCACCTCGACAGCCCGCTCCCCAAAGTCGCCAACTCCTGAGGGATTTGGACCAACCGACACCCAGCTCGATTCGGTAGTTTTGCAAAGCACTGAAACACAGGAGAATTCACACTTCTCCCAGACAGCAAAAAAGAGGTGCAGCCGCGGATCTGATCCGCGGCTGCACCTCTTTGTCTTACGGCATCGGGTTTTTCACCCGAACGCGACTACTTTGCGCGCTTGGCCGGAGCCTTCTTGGCCGGAGCCTTCTTGGCTGCGGTCTTGGCGGGGGCCTTCTTGGCCGGAGCCTTCTTGGCCGGAGCCTTGGCTGCGGTCTTGGCCGGAGCCTTCTTGGCGGGAGCCTTGGTGGCAACCGTCTTCTTGGCTGCGGTCTTGGCCGGAGCCTTCTTGGCGGGAGCCTTGGTGGCAACCGTCTTCTTGGCTGCGGTCTTGGCCGGAGCCTTCTTGGCGGGAGCCTTCGCGGCAACCGTCTTCTTGGCTGCGGTCTTGGCCGGAGCCTTCTTGGCCGGAGCCTTCTTGGCTGCGGTCTTCTTAGCAGCAGCCTTCTTGGCTGCAGCCTTGGTGGCCGGTGCTGCTACGCCACGCTTGACTGCCGGGCCGGTGGCCGGAAGCTTCTGTCCACCAGCGATAACAGCCTTGAACTGCGCACCCGGACGGAAAGCCGGAACCGACGTCGGCTTGACCTTGACGGTCTCGCCCGTACGCGGGTTGCGTGCAACACGTGCTGCACGACGACGCTGCTCGAAGACTCCGAAGCCGGTGATGGTCACGCTCTCGCCACGGTGGACGGCGCGGACGATGGTGTCCACGACGTGCTCCACTGCGTCGGTCGCTGTGCGCCTGTCCGAACCCAGCTTTTCAGTCAGAACATCGATGAGCTCTGCCTTGTTCATTGAAATTCCTCCGCTAATTGTGGTCCACCGTCGGACCGACTGAGAACCACGGTAAACCTGATAACGGCAAGAGTCTATGTGCCACGCCAATTCTCATTCAACGTGACTGCGAAATGGTGACCTATTTCTCTTCCCGCGCGGAGTTGCGGATTTCGGTTCAGCCCTGCGAAATTCGGGCTGGAAGGGTAGTCGGTTTCCATGAAGGCCTTGACTTTTCGAACTCGGAAATCGCGTCTACCTGCCGCAATGTCAGTCCGATGTCGTCGAGACCCTCCAGCAGACGCCACCGTGTGTAGTCGTCAATATTGAACGGCACCACCGTAGTTCCGGCGCTGACGGTCCGATTCTCGAGATCTACTGTCAATTCCAATCCGGGCTGCTCTTCGAGCAACTTCCAGAGCAATTCGACGTCGCTCTGCTCGACCTGTGCCGCTACGAGACCGGCTTTTCCGGCGTTTCCGCGGAAGATGTCGGCGAACCGGGAAGCAATGACGACCCGAAATCCGAAGTCGGAGAGAGCCCACACGGCATGCTCACGCGAAGAGCCCGTGCCGAAATCGGGACCGGCCACGAGGACACTTCCCTTGTCGTACGGAGCCAGATTGAGAATGAAGTTGGGGTCGGTACGCCAGCCTGCAAACAGCCCGTCCTCGAATCCGGTGCGCGTCACCCGTTTCAGGTACACGGCAGGGATGATCTGGTCGGTATCGACATTCGAGCGTCGCAGCGGGACGCCGATACCCTTGTGCGTGGTAAAGGATTCCATCGAAATTCTCCTCGAGATGGTAAGTGGGTCAGACCAGATCGGCCGGTGCCGAGAGCGTTCCGCGGACCGCCGTGGCAGCCGCGACGAGCGGGGAAACCAGATGGGTCCGGCCGCCTTTACCCTGTCGGCCTTCGAAATTCCGGTTGGACGTCGATGCCGAACGCTCGCCGGGAGCAAGCTGGTCAGGGTTCATTCCCAAGCACATCGAGCAACCGGCCTGGCGCCATTCAGCCCCTGCCGCTGTGAAGATTTCACCGAGACCTTCGCTCTCGGCTTGAGCCCGCACCCGCATCGAGCCGGGAACGATGAGCATCCGAACGCCCTCTGCCACATGGCGACCCTCGAGCACCTCCGCCACTGCGCGCAGGTCTTCGATGCGTCCGTTGGTGCACGAACCGACGAACACGGTGTCGACAGAAACATCCCGAAGCGGCATACCGGCGTCGAGACCCATGTAGGTGAGCGCCTTCTCGGCTGCCTGACGCTCGCTCTCGTCGACGATCAGTTCGGGATCAGGCACACGGTCGCCGAGCGGCGCACCCTGTCCCGGATTGGTTCCCCACGTGACGAAAGGCGTCAATGCGCTTGCGTCGATGTGAACCTCGTTGTCGAATTCCGCGCCCTCGTCGGTCTTGAGCAACTCCCACGCGGCGACGGCTTCGTCCCACTCTGCGCCGGACGGTGCATGCGGACGGCCCTTGATGAACTCGTAAGTGGTCTCGTCCGGTGCGATCATGCCCGCGCGGGCTCCGGCCTCGATCGACATGTTGCAGATGGTCATACGAGCTTCCATCGACAGTTTGCGAATGGCCTCGCCGCGGTACTCCAGTACGTAGCCCTGGCCGC
This sequence comes from Rhodococcus sp. FH8, assembly GCF_019266085.1. Taxonomy (NCBI): domain Bacteria; kingdom Bacillati; phylum Actinomycetota; class Actinomycetes; order Mycobacteriales; family Nocardiaceae; genus Rhodococcus; species Rhodococcus sp. FH8. Next base: position 60,543 of record NZ_LPNQ01000078.1, read on the forward strand.
CGCCGGTGCCGATCTTGGCGATGACTGCGAGGATCAAGTCCTTGCTCGTGACGCCGGGAGGCAGCTCGCCGTCGACCGTGATCGCCATGGTCTTGAAGGGGCGCAACGACAATGTCTGCGTTGCCATCACATGCTCGACCTCGCTGGTGCCGATTCCCATTGCGAGCGCACCGAATGCGCCGTGCGTCGACGTATGACTGTCGCCGCACACCACGGTGGTTCCGGGCTGCGTCAGGCCGAGCTGCGGTCCGACCACATGCACGATGCCTTGGTCGAGATCGCCCATGCGGTGCAAGCGAACTCCGAACTCCTCGCAATTTCGGCGCAAGGTGTCGACCTGAGTCTTGGACACAGGATCTGCGATCGGCTTGTCGATGTCGATCGTCGGAACGTTGTGGTCCTCGGTGGCGATCGTCAGGTCGGGACGGCGCAACTGGCGTCCCGCCAGGCGAAGTCCGTCGAATGCCTGGGGGCTCGTCACTTCGTGAACGAGGTGGAGATCGATGTAGATGAGGTCTGGATCCTGCCCCTCCCCTTTCACGACAACGTGGTCGTCCCACACCTTCTCGGCGAGAGTGCGTGCTTTCTGTGCCATGTCTTCCACCTCTGTACGTAGCCTCGCGTCGGCGGACTACGGGCTGGCCCGCCGCGCGTGAAGTAGGTCCCCAGCCTTCACAGCAGATGCAGACTGTCCCGAGGAAATGCGCTATCCCTCCAGGAAATGCGGTAGCATCCCACTATGCGAGAAACTGGTATCGACCTATGAGACAGCATAGCGGCATCGGCGTCCTGGACAAAGCAATGGGCGTGCTTCATGCAGTAGCTGAGGAACCGTGCAGCCTCACCGAACTCTGTGCACGAACCGGTTTGCCGCGCGCGACCGCCCATAGACTCGCCGTCGGTCTCGAAGTCCATCGACTCCTCACTCGCGACTCGGACGGTCAGTGGTGCCCAGGGCCCGGACTCGCCGAACTCGCTGCCACCGCTAATGATCCACTCATTGCTGCGGCCGGACTCATCCTCCCCCGCCTTCGCGAAATCACCGGCGAAAGCGTCCAGCTGTACCGTCGCGAAGGCACACAACGCATCTGCGTCGCGTCGATGGAACCACCGACCGGCCTGCGTGACACGGTGCTCGTCGGAGCCCGACTGCCGATGAACGCCGGATCCGGCGCCAAGGTCCTTCTCGCATGGGCAGATCCACAAACCCAACGGACCGTCCTCGCCGATGCATCCTTCGGCGAACGAGTGCTGCTCGAGGTTCGCCGGCGCGGCTGGGCACAGAGCGCGGCCGAACGTGAGCCCGGTGTCGCCAGCGTCGCGGCTCCCGTCCGCGACTCGGCAGGCGCTGTCATTGCCGCGATTTCGGTCTCCGGCCCCATCGATCGGATGGGTAGACGACCGGGAGCTCGCTGGGCGGCGGACCTTCTCGCAGCTGCCGAAGCGCTCCACAAGCGTCTGTAATTCGTGACACAGTAAGGCCTTCAGATCCTCGAGCACGTAGGAGTGCGACGCGACCATGGCAGGAAAGCAGCGTAGTCAGATCACGATGACCGAGGCCGAAATCTCGAGCTTCGTCGAAAAGAGCCGTACGGCAACGATGGCGACGTTGAGCGCCGACGGAATGCCTCACCTGATCGCGATGTGGTTCGCGATAGTCGACGGCGAAATCTGGTTCGAGACCAAAGCCAAGTCGCAGAAGGCCGTCAATCTTCGCCGGGACGCCCGAATGTCCGTCCTGATCGAAGACGGTCAGACGTACGACACGCTCCGAGGAGTCTCGATGGAGGGTACCGGGGTCATCGTCGAAGATCCGGAAGCCCTCTTCGCTGTGGGAATCAGCGTCTGGGAGCGATACACGGGCCCGTACACCGACGATCTCCGCCCGGCCGTCGACGCGATGCTCCACAAGCGCGTCGCGGTACGGTTCGTTCCCGATCGAACTCGTTCGTGGGATCACCGCAAGCTCGGGATGCCTGCGATGCCTCTTTCCGGCTCTACCGCACCGCCGCCGCAGCCCTGAGATTCGTGAGCGGAAAAATCACGAGCAATCGAATTCGGGCCGGCGTAGTTTCACCAACAGGCCCAACAACAAGGAGTGAGCATATGAGCGATCTCGACAGCAACACCCCGTCCGAACCCGAATCCCAATCGGAGGAAACCAAACGAAAGTTCCGTGAGGCCCTCGAACGGAAGAATCATCAGAACGCCAAATCGACCGACCATCGCGACGGACAGTCCAAGGTCCACAACACGCATGGCCCGGCCGATCACAAGCGAGAGTTCCGCCGTAAGAGCGGATAACCGATCGCGGACAACAGAGTGAGATGACGATCACCCCCCAGTCGAATTCGACTGGGGGTGATCGTTTTTCGCATCGCCGGAAACATTTCCCGCACATACGAAAAGACCCCCCGATCAATGATCGGAAGGTCTTTCCTTTGTAGCCCCGACGGGATTCGAACCCGCGCTACCGCCTTGAGAGGGCGGCGTCCTAGGCCGCTAGACGACGGGGCCAGGACACGCTTTTAAACGTGGTATTTCAGCCTTGCTCTTGGATGCTCAGCAAGCTTAGCTTGTCTGAGTCCGGCCACAAAATCGACCGGATTTCCGCTGGGGTACCAGGACTCGAACCTAGAATGGCGGTACCAGAAACCGCTGTGTTGCCAATTACACCATACCCCAAGGTCTTGCTCACCAGCCTTGTCCGATCCGCTTCGCTGTTGTGCTCGGCGGCTCGTCTCCGGCCGAAAAGAAGATTACCAGTACCCCTGCCCCAAATACCAAATCGTATGGTCACAGGAGGTTTTTGCTTCATTTTCGGCCGGAAGACCGTCCGATCTAGGCGGTTACCGCTGCCCTACCGGCCCGCAACCGAGCGAGCGAGACCTCACGACCGAGCAATTCCATCGACTCGTACAGCGGAGGGCTGATGTGAGAGCCCGTGATCGCGACCCGAACCGGAGCGTAGGCCTTACGCGGTTTGAGCTCCAGATCCTCGATGAGGGCCTTCTTGAGTGCTTCCTCGATACTGGCCGCCGACCACTCTGAGATGGCATCGAGCGCCGCAAGAGACGCGTCCAGAACCGGACCGGCATCTTCCTTCAGGTTCTTTGCCGCCGCGGCCGGATCGAGAGCAAACGACGCCTCGTCGACGAACAGGAATTTCAGCAGATCCCACGCGTCGGACAGGACGACGATGCGCGTCTGCACGAGGTCCGCCGCAACAGTGAACGTCGCTTCGTCGACATCGGCGCCGATATGTCCGTGCTCCACCAGGAACGACTTCAGACGACCGGCGAAGTCGGCCGGCTCGAGCAGGCGAATGTGCTCGGCATTGATCGCGTCGGCCTTCTTCTGGTCGAAGCGGGCAGGATTGGAGTTGACCTTGGAGACGTCGAAGGCCGCAACCATCTCGTCGAGCGAGAAGACATCATGATCGTCGGCGATGCTCCACCCGAGCAGAGCCAGGTAGTTCAGCAATCCCTCGGGGATGAAGCCCCGATCGCGGTGGATGAAGAGGTTGGACTCGGGATCGCGCTTGGAAAGCTTCTTGTTGCCCTGACCCATCACGAAAGGCAAGTGCCCGAACGACGGTGTGAAATCGGCGACACCGATACGAATCAATGCCTCGTACAACGCGAGCTGACGCGGAGTCGAGGACAGCAGATCTTCGCCGCGCAGTACATGGGTGATCTTCATCAACGCGTCGTCAACCGGGTTGACCAACGTGTACAGCGGAATGCCGTTGCCGCGAGTCAGCGCGAAGTCCGGAACGGTGCCTGCCTTGAACGTGGTCTCGCCCCGCACCAGGTCGTTCCAGGTCAGATCGTGATCGGGCATCCGGAGGCGGACGACGGGCTTGCGCCCCTCGGCGATGTAGGCAGCGCGCTGCTCGTCGCTGAGCTCGCGATCGAAGTTGTCGTATCCGAGCTTCGGATCGCGTCCGGCCGCCTTGTGTCGCGCTTCGACCTCCTCGTTGGTCGAGTAGGACTCGTAGGCCTCGCCCGCGGCCAGCAACTTGGCAACAACGTCGAGATGCAGGTCGCGACGCTCGGACTGGCGATACGGTGCGTGCGGCCCACCGACCTCCGGGCCTTCGTCCCAATTGAGCCCCAACCAGCGGAGGGCGTCGAGGATGGCCTGGTAGGACTCTTCACTGTCGCGCTGCGCATCGGTGTCTTCGATACGGAACACGAATGTGCCGCCGTGGTGTCGTGCGAATGCCCAGTTGAACAAGGCGGTGCGCACCAAACCCACGTGCGGGGTTCCGGTGGGTGACGGACAGAAACGGACGCGTACTTCGCTGTTGGTCATGGCTCACTTGGCTCGGCGATGATGGATGGTCGTACTACAGGTTAGTCCGGCAGCCCTTCCTCCATCCGGCCGATCACTTACCCGGCAGGACGTTGATGCGTGTCATGTCGCCGTCGTAGTAGGCCAGCAGTCGCTTGTCCATGACCTTTCGCCACAGCGGCGGCACCCACGCGCAGACGATCATGACTGCGTAACCCGCTGGAAGTTGCGGCGCTTCGGCCGCACTTCGCAGGCTCTGGTACCGCAGACGCGGATTCGCGTGATGGTCGCTGTGACGCTGAAGTTGATAGAGGAACAGATTGCTGACGACGTGGTCGCTGTTCCAGCTGTCCTCGGGCGAGCACCGGACGTACGAGCCGTCAGGCCGCTTCGCACGTAGCAAGCCGTAGTGCTCGAGATAGTTGGCGGTCTCGAGGAACGTGAAGCCTGCAATTGCCTGAACGGCGAGCCACGGCGCAATTTCCCAGCCGAACGCGGCGATCAGACTGCCGAACAGAACCACACTCATCGCCCACGCGTTCAGGATGTTGTTGCGGTAACTCCACGTCCGTCTCCCCTGACGCCTCAGACGAGCGCTTTCGATCCGCCATCCCGAGCGCAGGCCGCCGATGACGCTGCGAGGCAAGAAGAACCAGAAGTTTTCCTTGTACCGCGAGCTGGCCGGATCCTCCGGCGTCGCGACGCGGACGTGATGACCATGGTTGTGTTCGACGTAGAAATGGCCGTAGAAGGACTGCGCGAGCGCTACTTTCGCGAGCCACTTCTCGAGCTTCTCACTCTTGTGCCCCAATTCATGCGCCGCGTTGATCCCCACACCGGCAACCACGCCGGCAGTCATCGCGAGCGCGAACTTCTCCCCCGCCGCCATCGGCGCGTTCACCCAACACCACGCGACGAACACCAGCCCGACGTATTGGAGGGGCAGGAACAAGTACGTGCACCAGCGGTAGAAACGATCCTCTTGCAATTCAGGGATCGCTTCGTCCGGTGGGCTGTTACCGTCCTCGCCCGCCAGGAGATCGATCAGGGGAATGACGATGACGATCAGCCACGCCCCGATGGCCCAGAAGAGCCCGAGACTGAATTTGTCGACCAGGAACCACGCAGCGAACGGGCTGAGAGGAACCAGCAAACCCAGTGGCCACAGGTAGCGCTTCTTGTCTCGCCACACCGGCCGCTGCCCGTTCCGCGCTTGCCCTGCCGCTGTCCGGGAGGCTTCCGCGAAGGTCGTCATGTATCACCACGTTTCTGCGCAATCCACTCGATTGCCCCATCGGCTTCTATCCAGTTATCGGTCACCCTACTGCTCAGCGTTACATTTCAGGGAATTTGGTCTGTTACGGGCCGCGACAGCAAACCGTGGGGCGAACTCTCCCAACCTGGCCAAATCCGACATAACGCCAGGAGGATCAGAAGCGAAGCTTCGCCTGGGTCATGAAACCCGCAGGTCAGTCCCGGAGCCTGATTTCTTCGAGTCGGTAGGCAATCCCGATCACCCCACTGGCGATAGTTACCATCTTGCAACTTTTCTGCGACAGACACCTCTCGACCTCACACCACGACGGAGGCCCCATCCGGTTGGATGGGGCCTCCGTAGTCGCGTGACTGAACGAACCGGGTCAGGATCAGCTCTTGGCGGTCACCGGGTTCGTGAGCGTGCCGATCCCCGAGACCGTGACCGACACGGAATCGCCGTCGACGATCGGGCCTACTCCGGCGGGGGTGCCGGTGAGGATGACGTCGCCAGGCAAGAGAGTCATCACCGCCGAGATCCACTCGATGATCTTCGGAATGTCGTGGAGGAGAAAAGCCGTGCTGCTGTCCTGCTTGACCTGACCGTTCACCTCGGTCTTGATGTCGACGTCGGACGCATCCAGACTGGTTTCGATCCAGGGGCCGAGTGGGCAGAAAGTGTCGTGGCCCTTCGCGCGCGTCCACTGCCCGTCGTGACGCTGATGATCTCGCGCCGACACGTCGTTGGCGATCGTGTAACCGAGGACCACGCTCAACGCCTTCGCCGCCGGAACGTCCTTGCACGGTTGACCGATGACGACCGCGAGTTCACCCTCGAAGTGCACCTCGTTCGAGGTGGGAGGCAAGACGATCGGGGCACCCGGGCCAACTATGGACGTGTTGGGCTTGAGGAAGATCACGGGGTCCGCGGGAGCCTCTCCGCCCATCTCCGCGATGTGATCTGCATAATTCTTGCCGATGCAGATCACCTTGCTGGCGAGAATCGGAGCCAGCAGACGGACATCGGCGAGCGGCCAACTTCGGCCGGTAAATGTGGGGTTCCCGAACGGGTGCTCCGCAATTTCCTTGGCGACGAGGGCATCCTCTTCACCTTCGATACTGACGAACGCAACACCATCGGGACTGGCAATTCGACCAAGACGCATGCCGGCCAGTCTATCGGGGTGCCGGAAACGACTGACGCGCGCAAGCCGAAAGGCTCACGCGCGTCAGTCTCGTGAAAGAATTCCTTACAGCGCTGCAGTGATCCGGTCGCCGATCTCCGTGGTGGAGATGGGACCTTCGCCGCGGGTAGCCAGGTCGGCAGCGACCACAGCCTCTACCCGAGCGGCGTCGTCCTCGCGTCCGAGATGGCGAAGAAGCAGTGCGGCCGAGAGGATCGCGGCGGTGGGATCAGCGATTCCCTTGCCGGCGATGTCCGGAGCACTGCCGTGAACGGGCTCGAACATCGACGGGTTGGTACCCGAGGCATCGATGTTTCCGCTTGCGGCCAAACCGATGCCACCGGTTACGGCGCCGGCGAGGTCGGTGATGATGTCACCGAAGAGGTTGTCCGTGACGATCACGTCGAAGCGCGACGGGTCGGTGACCATGTAGATCGTGGCCGCGTCGATGTGGCAGTACGCGGTTTCGACGTCCGGGAACTCGGCACCGACGGTCTCGATTGCACGCGTCCAGATTGCGCCCGCGTTGGAGAGCACGTTGGTCTTGTGAATCAAGGTGAGGTGCTTGGACCGGGTCTGCGCCAAGGCAAATGCGTAACGCACCACGCGCTCGGCCCCGAACCAGGTGTTGATCGACACCTCGGTTGCGATCTCGTGATCGGTGCCGACGCGGATCGCTCCACCGTTTCCGGTGTACGGACCCTCGGTGCCTTCACGAACCACGACGAAGTCGATCTCCGGCTGGGCCGTCAACGGCGACAGCGCACCCGGATACAGCTGTGCGGGGCGAAGATTTACGTGATGATCGAGCTGGAAGCGCATGTTCAGCAGCAGACCACGCTCGAGGATGCCGGGTGCGACGATCCGCGGATCACCGATGGCGCCCAACAGGATTGCGTCGTGCTGACGAATCTGGTCCAGCTCGTCCGCCGGGAGCAACTCGCCGGTGGCGTTGTAGCGACGGGCACCGAGATCGTATTCGGTGGTTTCCAGATCCGGAACCAACTTGCCGAGCACCTTGAGCGCTTCGGCAGTGACCTCGACGCCGATTCCGTCACCCGGAATGACCGCAAGCTTCATGGAGTCCTCATCTCAGTAGAACTGTGCGCCTTTATCAACCGCGGGCGGTTGATAAAGGCGCACAGCAAAAACAATCAGGAAAGGTCGACCTGGGCGACGCGAGCGTCGAGCTGCGAGACGATTGCCTCGACCTCGGCGTCACCGACGACGCGATCGACGCGCAAGATGACAGTTGCGCCTTCGCCTTCGGCATCCTGGCTCAGTGCTGCTGCGAGGATGTCGACGCCCGCGTTTCCGAGGACGGTACCGAGGACACCGAGAACGCCCGGGCGATCGCTGTAGTGAACGACGATGTTGTGGCCCTCGGCGCGCAGGTCGAAGCTGCGTCCGTTGATGTTGACGATCTTCTCGACCTGCTGCAGACCGGTGAGTGCGCCCGTGACCGACGTGACCGTGCCGTCGGCGGCAACTGCACGCACCTCGACCGCGCTGCGGTGGGCAAGAGCCTCCGAGTGCTTCTCGACCGACACGGTCACGCCGCGCTGCTCGGCCAGTGCCGGAGCGTTGACGAACGTGACGGCCTCATCGCTGCTGGCGGAGAACACGCCGCGCAGTGCAGCCAGGCCGAGGATGTCGACGGTTTCGGCAGACAGCTCGCCGGTGGCGACAACCTGCACGGTCTGCACAGCTTCGGGCGACAACGTCGCAGCGAGGAGACCGAGCTTGCGGACGAGCTCGAGCCACGGAGCAACTTCTTCGCCCACGGGGCCGCCGGAGACGTTGACAGCCTCGGGAACGAATTCGCCTGCCAGAGCGAGGAGAACACTCTTGGCCACGTCGATACCTGCGCGGTCCTGAGCCTCGGACGTCGATGCTCCGAGGTGCGGGGTGACAACGACGTTGTCGAGCTCGAAAAGCTTGGAATCGGTGCACGGCTCGGTGCTGAACACGTCGAGACCGGCGCCTCGGACCTTGCCGGAGACGAGTGCGTCGTAGAGCGCATCTTCGTCGATCAGACCACCGCGAGCGGCGTTGACGATGATGACGCCGTCCTTGGCCTTGGCGAGGCGCTCGGCGTTGATCAGGCCGGCCGTTTCCTTGGTCTTGGGCAGGTGCACGGAGATGAAGTCGGCACGCTCGACGAGCTCGTCGATAGTGACCAGTTCGATGCCGAGCTGCGCTGCGCGCGCTGCGGGCAGGTAGGGGTCGTACGCGATGATCGTGGTCTCGAACGCAGCGAGACGCTGCGCGAAGAGCTGGCCGATGCGGCCGAGTCCGACGACACCGACGGTCTTGCCGAGGATCTCGACACCGTTGAACTTGCTTCGCTTCCAGGTGTTCTCACGCAGAGTCTTGTCTGCTGCGGGAATCTGGCGAGCGGTCGACATGAGGAGCGCGACAGCGTGCTCGGCAGCGGAGTGAATGTTGGAGGTCGGTGCGTTGACGACCATCACGCCGCGCTCGGTGGCTGCGGGGATCTCGACGTTGTCCAGGCCGACACCGGCGCGGCCGATGATCTTCAGCTTGGTGCCGGCAGCCAGAACCTCGGCGTCGACGGTAGTGGCGGAACGGACGAGAATCGCGTCGGCCTCGGGTACCGCGGCGAGCAGCGCCGGGCGGTCGGGTCCGTCGACCCAACGCACCTCCACACCGTCACCGAGCGCCTCGACTGTGGACGGCGCGAGCTTGTCGGCGATCAGAACAACGGGACGGCCAGGCTGGCTCACGTGCAAACTCCCTGATTAGGTGGGTGTGAAGGTGGTTTAACCACCGATAGTTTAGTGCGCGCTCACTTGGAATCCACAACGCGGTAGGCAATACCACATAGTGGACACATTCGCGGGCAAATTCTCGACGGAATATGAATCCGGACTCAGACGACCCGGAAAACGACTCCGGCCCAATGCCGCGCTGGTTCAACGTAATTGAACCGGCGCGGCATCAGGCCAGTGGAGACGTGGAGCGTGAAACTGCGAATTACGCGGTTTCGGTGATCGGACGATCGACCCAGCTCATCAGGTCGCGCAGCTTCTTGCCGGTGACCTCGATGGGGTGCTCGGCGTTGGCCTTGCGCAGGCCCTCGAGCTCGGTGTTGCCGTTCTCGACGTTGGCAACCAGACGACGGGTGAACTCGCCGGACTGGATGTCGGCCAGGATCGCCTTCATGCGCTCCTTGGTGTCGGCGTCGATGACGCGCGGGCCGGAGAGGTATCCACCGAACTCAGCGGTGTCGGACACCGAGTAGTTCATGCGGGCGATGCCACCCTCGTACATGAGGTCGACGATGAGCTTGAGCTCGTGCAGAACCTCGAAGTACGCCATCTCGGGTGCGTAGCCGGCCTCGACCATGACCTCGAAACCGGTCTTGACCAGTTCCTCGGTGCCGCCGCAGAGCACGGCCTGCTCGCCGAAGAGGTCCGTCTCGGTCTCTTCCTTGAACGTGGTCTTGATGACGCCTGCGCGGGTTCCGCCGATGCCCTTGGCGTAGGACAGAGCGAGAGCCTGTCCTTCACCCTTGGGATCCTGGTCGATGGCGATGAGCGCGGGAACGCCCTTGCCGTCGACGAACTGACGACGCACCAGGTGGCCGGGGCCCTTGGGGGCGACCATGCCGACGGTGACGAACTCCGGAGCCTTGATCAGGTCGAAGTGAATGTTCAGGCCGTGACCGAAGAACAGCGCGTCGCCGTCCTTGAGGTTCGGCTCGATGTCATTGGTGAAAATGCTCGCCTGCGCGGTGTCAGGTGCGAGCACCATGATGACGTCGGCCCACTCGGAAACCTCTGCCGGCGTACCGACCGTCAGCCCCTGCTCTTCAGCCTTCTCACGCGACTTCGAGCCTTCCTTGAGGCCGATGCGCACATCGACGCCCGAGTCACGCAGGCTCAGCGAATGGGCGTGGCCCTGGCTTCCGTAGCCGATCACAGCAACCTTGCGGCCCTGAATGATCGACAGATCGGCATCGTCGTCGTAGAACATCTCGACTGCCACAGTTCTCAACCTCTCCTTGGATTTTTACGTGTCTAAAAGTACTAGCGGGTGGCCGTGATCGACTTCGGCCCTCGACCGACTGCCACGACCCCGGACTGAACGATCTCCCGGATACCGTACGGATCAAGCATCCGCAGCAGTGCATCCAGCTTGGACCGAGTACCGGTCGCCTCGATGGTGACGGACTCCGGAGAGACGTCGATCACCTTGGCGCGGAACAGGTTCACCGTTTCGATGACCTGCGTGCGCACGCTTGCATCAGCGCGCACCTTGATGAGCACGAGCTCGCGAGCGACGGATGCTTCACCGTCCTGCTCGACGATCTTGATGACGTTGATCAGCTTGTTGAGCTGCTTCGTCACCTGCTCGAGAGGGAACTCGTCGACCGTGACGACGATGGTCATACGTGAGATCTCGGGGATCTCGGTTCCGCCCACCGCAAGGGATTCGATGTTGAATCCGCGGCGGGAGAAAAGTGCGGAGACGCGAGCCAGCACGCCTGGCTTGTCCTCGACGAGAACACTGAGGGTGTGACTGGTGCTCACTTCTGATCCTCCCCTGTGCCCGCGGCGGGTCCGGCTTGCTCGCGTGACATGGCTTCGTGGATGACGGCGGGCTCGGCAACTGCCTCGTCGTCGTCGAACAGCGGCCGGATGCCCCGGGCCGCCATGATTTCGTCGTTGCTCGTTCCGGCAGCGACCATCGGCCACACCTGTGCGTCGGCAGTGACGATGAAGTCGATCACGACAGGCTTGTCGTTGATGGACTGCGCCTCACGGATCGCAGCCTCGACATCTTCTTCACGCTCGACACGAATTCCGTGGCAGCCCAATGCTTCTGCGAGCTTCACAAAGTCCGGGATGCGGATGGCGCCGTGCGTTCCGAGGTTGGTGTTGGAGTAGCGCTCTTCGTAGAAGAGTGTCTGCCACTGACGCACCATGCCGAGGTTGCCGTTGTTGATGAGGGCAACCTTGATCGGGATACCTTCGAGGGCACAGGTTGCGAGTTCCTGATTGGTCATCTGGAAGCAGCCGTCGCCGTCGATCGCCCACACCTCGGTGTCGGGCATACCCATCTTGGCGCCCATGGCTGCGGGAACCGCGTACCCCATGGTGCCGAGCCCGCCCGAGTTGAGCCACGTGCGCGGCTTCTCGTAGCCGACGAACTGCGCGGCCCACATCTGGTGCTGACCGACGCCGGCGCAGTAGATGGCATCCGGTCCGGCGAGCTTGCCGACGGTCTGGATGACGTACTCCGGGCTCAGCTGACCGTCGGTGGGACGGTCGTAGCTCAGCGGGTACGTACGACGGATGTCATTCAGGTACGCCCACCACTCGGTGAGGTCGAACGTGGTGCCCGTGGCCATGTCGGCACGGATCGCCTCGATGAGTTCGGTGATGACCTCTTTGCAGTCGCCCACGATCGGGACGTCCGCGTAGCGGTTCTTGCCGATCTCGGCCGGGTCGATGTCGGCATGGATGACCTTGGCGTCGGGCGCGAAGGAATTCAGCTGACCGGTCACGCGGTCGTCGAAACGCGCACCGAGGGTGATCAGTAGATCGCTACGCTGCAGAGCGGCGACTGCGGCAACGGTGCCGTGCATTCCCGGCATACCGCAGTTGAGGTCGTGACTGTCCGGGAACGCGCCGCGGGCCATCAGCGTGGTGACGACGGGGATACCGGTCAGCTCGGCCAATTCGAGCAGCTCCGGCGAGGAGTCGGACTTGATGACGCCGCCACCGACGTACAGAACCGGCGACTTGGCGTCGGCGATCAGACGTGCAGCTTCACGAACCTGCTTGCCGTGCGGCTTGGTCACCGGGCGGTAGCCCGGCAGACGCATCTCCGGCGGCCACGAGAACGTGGTCTGCGACTGCAGGATGTCCTTGGGGATATCGACCAGGACGGCGCCGGGGCGACCGCTGGCCGCGAGGTAGAAGGCCTCGGCCATGATGCGCGGGATGTCGATCGCGTCGGTGATCAGGAAGTTGTGCTTGGTGACCGGCATCGTGATGCCTGAGATGTCGGCTTCCTGGAAGCCGTCGGTACCGATCAGCGAGCGCGCCACCTGTCCGGTGATCGCCACGATCGGAACGGAGTCCATCTGCGCGTCGGCCAGCGGCGTGACCAGGTTGGTCGCACCGGGACCCGAGGTAGCCATGCAGACGCCGACCTTGCCGGTCGCCTGGGCGTAACCGGTGGCAGCGTGGCCTGCACCCTGCTCGTGGCGCACGAGCACGTGGCGAACCTTGACCGAATCGAAGAGTGGGTCGTAAACCGGGAGCACGGCACCGCCGGGAATGCCGAATACCGTGTCGACCTCGAGCTCTTCGAGGGCTCGAACCACAGACTGCGCGCCGGTTACCCGCTCAGGCGGGAGCTGGCGACGGTTGGCCGTCTGGGTTGCGGCAGCCGCGGTTGTCGGGCTCGGTGTCCCTGACTTGCGCGGCGTGGGTTGAGGCCGTGCTGTTGGTGCGCTCACTGGGAAATCCTCTGATTCTGGCTCCGGGCAACAAAAAACCCCCGTCAGCATCTGCTGAGCGAGGGTGGCGCGTCGTTATCTGGTGAGTTGAAAAATCGACTCAGGCGACGACGCGCCGGCCGATTACGAGCAACTCATTCTGTTTCACGCACTCGACAGTAGAGGCGCTAGTCGCGAACGGCAAACTTGGTGAGTCGACCGTCCCAGAATCTGAGATACATCGGCTGCAATGCGAAGATGTAGAGGTGTCAACTTCGCAGCAGCCCGTGCCACCGGCTCAATCATCCCACACGCCGAAACCACTTCGGCACGTCATCCGCATTTCGCAGCTCGCTTACATGGCGTGCGCGTTCCTTCTGTTCGCGGTCAGCTTCCCGATCTTCGGGTGGCCCGTCGCCTTCAGCTGGTTGCTGATCCTTCCGATCATCGCCGTCTATCTCGTCGCGCGACTGCGCACCACCGTCAGCCCTGACGGCCTCGAGGTCCGCTCGACGTTCTCCAAGCGCACCCTCGCCTGGGACGACGTCAAGGGTTTCCGCTTCCCGAAGCGGAGTTGGGCGCGCGCGGAACTCACCGACGGAACCGAGGTGACCCTGCCTGCGGTCAGCTTCGTCAGGCTTCCCGAGATCGCGATCGCCAGCGGTGGCCGCATCACCGATCCCTACGCATCCGCCGCAGAAGCCTTCGCCGCCAAGGAAGCCGAAGAGGAAGAAGCAGCTGCAGAAGCAGAAGCAGAATCCGAGCTCGTCGAGAACACACAGGACCAGCCCGAAGAGAAGCGCCCGTAGCACGCGAGTAGCGTTGAAAGGCCCTCGCTTCTATTTGAGTGGACCAGCAACGATCACATAAGGAACACGCCCATGCCCCCGTTGAGGTCACGCACCACCACCATCGGACGTAATGCTGCCGGAGCCCGATCCCTGTGGCGCGCCACAGGAATGACGGATTCCGACTTCGGAAAGCCGATCGTCGCCGTAGCGAACTCGTACACCCAGTTCGTACCCGGCCACGTGCATCTCAAGAACGTGGGCGAGATCGTTGCCGAGGCCATCAGTGCGGCCGGCGGCGTCGCTCGTGAGTTCCACACCATCGCAGTCGACGACGGCATCGCAATGGGCCACGGCGGAATGCTCTACTCGCTCCCGAGCCGCGAGATCATCGCCGACTCGGTCGAGTACATGGCAAACGCCCACACAGCCGACGCACTGGTGTGTATCTCCAACTGCGACAAGATCACTCCCGGCATGCTCAACGCTGCAATGCGTCTCAACATCCCGACCGTCTTCGTCTCCGGCGGTCCGATGGAGGCCGGTAAGGCAGTGGTCGTCGGCGGCGTGGCCCAAGCCCCCACCGACCTCATCACCGCGATCTCCGCCTCTGCCAACGATGCCGTGTCCGACGAGGGCCTCGACGAGGTCGAGCGCAGCGCGTGCCCGACATGCGGGTCCTGCTCCGGAATGTTCACCGCCAATTCCATGAACTGCCTGACGGAGGCCCTCGGCCTCGCATTGCCGGGCAACGGCTCCACGCTGGCAACTCACAAGGCTCGTCACGCACTCTTCTCTCGTGCGGGCACCACCGTGGTCGAGGCTGCCCTCAAGTACTACCGCGACGGCGACGAGTCGGTGCTGCCACGCAACATCGCGACCCCGGCAGCGTTCCGCAACGCGATGGCTCTCGACGTCGCCATGGGCGGTTCCACCAACACCGTCTTGCACACGCTGGCTGCGGCGCAGGAAGGCGAGGTCGACTTCGACCTCGACACCATCGACGCGATCAGCCGAAAGGTTCCGTGCCTGTCCAAGGTCTCTCCCAACTCGGACTACCACATGGAAGACGTCCACCGCGCCGGCGGAATCCCCGCCCTGCTCGGTGAGCTTCGCCGCGGCGGACTCCTCGAAACCGACGTGTCCACCGTGCACACCAAGAGCTTCGACCAGTGGCTCGACGACTGGGACATCCGCTCCGGCAAGGCAACCGACGAGGCAATCGAACTCTTCCACGCGGCTCCCGGCGGCGTGCGCACCATCGAACCGTTCTCCACGGACAACCGTTGGTCTGCCCTCGACACCGATGCGGCCGGCGGCTGTATCCGCGACGTCGAGAACGCCTACACCGTCGAAGGCGGCTTGGTTGTCCTGCGTGGCAACATCGCACTCGACGGCGCAATACTCAAAACGGCCGGCATCGACGAGGAACTGTTCTCCTTCCAGGGCCCGGCGCTCGTCGTCGAATCCCAAGAAGAAGCCGTCTCGGTCATCTTGCAGAAGAAGATCAAGGCCGGCGACGTTCTCGTCGTGCGCTACGAAGGCCCCAAGGGTGGCCCCGGCATGCAGGAAATGCTGCACCCCACTGCCTTCCTCAAGGGCGCAGGCCTCGGTAAGGAATGCGCGCTGATCACCGACGGTCGTTTCTCGGGCGGAACCTCCGGGCTGTCCATCGGTCACATCTCCCCCGAGGCTGCCGCAGGCGGAATCATCGGTCTCGTCCAGAACGGCGATCAGGTTCGCATCGACGTCGCCTCGCGCACGCTCGAGATCCTGGTCGACGACGACGTCCTCGCCGAGCGACGCGCGAAGATGGAGGCCTCGGAGCGCCCGTGGCAGCCGGTCGATCGTCAGCGCACCGTGACGACAGCACTGCGCGCCTACGCCGCTCTGGCGACGTCCGCCGACAAGGGCGCGGTTCGCTACGTTCCGTAAGTTCTGCCACGAATCGAAAAAATCCCCGGCCGCTTTTCGGCCGGGGATTTTTTCTGTCAGCGCTCGTGCGGCTCGAGACGCCCGTAGCCGATGTGACAGTCACACAAGGTTTTCGGGCAGCCGCACGTGCGGCAACCAACTCAGCTCCACGAGAATGCTCGCCAACGGGCCACGACAGAGGGTCGACAGAGTCGGGTTCATTTCACCTCGGAGAAGAACGCGGGACCGACTGCGTCCGAACACGCCATACTTCCTCCGGTGTTGTATGAGCTTGAACCACAACCCAATCCGATCATCCCGTCGCCGACACACTCTGCCACGACGCGTGATGGACGCTCGACCGGATCCAGGTACGCGGTGGTCCTCTCGCCTGTCGCCCCGATACGGGTGAAATGGGACGTGCTGGTACAGCGACAGTGCAACTCATCGACAGCAAGACCGACCGACAGGTACCGAATAGTCGGGCGACACGCGGAGCACCAACGGAACGATATGAGCTATCAGACATTTCAGACCGAATCGCGCGTCCGGCTCGTGAGCGAATTCACTTGGACGTAGGGTTTCAGACACCAGCTGATCAATTCAGATACATGAGGGGGGATGACTTTCAGTCAGGTGATCATTTCGGTCAGTTCGAGCGAGCCGACTTGCACACGGCGCTCACCAGTGGTTCCCTCATCAGGTCGCTGAGACGCACATCACAACGACGACAGTCAGCCACCGCCCGTCACCCACAAGGTCGACGGGAAACAACCAAGGAGCAATACATGCCCGGAGTCGGCATATGGCGCACCAAATCCGTCGAGCAATCGATCGCGGACACCGACGAGCCTGAGACAAAGCTCAAGAAGGAACTGACCGCGAAGGACCTCACGGTATTCGGAGTCGCCGTCGTCATCGGCGCAGGCATCTTCACGCTGACTGCTCGAACCGCGGGCAATGTCGCAGGACCCTCCATTTCACTGGCATTCGTTCTCGCTGCCATCGCCTGTGGCCTCGCCGCGCTGTGTTACGCGGAGTTCGCCTCCACCGTCCCCGTCGCAGGCAGCGCATACACGTTCTCCTACGCCACGTTCGGGGAGTTCGCCGCCTGGATCATCGGCTGGGACCTCATTCTCGAGTTCGCTCTCGCCTCCGCCGTCGTCGGCAAGGGCTGGTCGCTGTACCTCGGCAACGTCATCGGGGCCAGCGGAAGCACCACCGCCCACATCGGTTCGATCAGCTTCGACTGGGGCGCTCTGCTCATCATCGGCGCGATCACGCTGATCCTCGCGATCGGCACCAAGGTTTCCTCGCGAGTCTCCGCGATCATCACCGCGATCAAGATCGCAGTAGTCCTGCTCGTCATCGTCGTGGGCGCGTTCTACATCAAGAAGGAGAACTACTCCCCCTTCATCCCGCCGTCCGAAGGAACCGAGAGTTCTGCAAGCGGAATCCATCAGACCCTGTTCTCCTGGCTGACCGGCGCAGGCGGAAGTAGCTACGGCGCTTACGGATTGCTCGCCGCAGCCAGCCTCGTGTTCTTTGCCTTCATCGGTTTCGACGTCGTCGCCACCACCGCCGAGGAAACCAAGAACCCGCAGAAGTCGTTGCCGCGAGGAATCTTCGGCTCGCTCGCCATCGTCACGGTTCTCTACGTTGCCGTCACGCTCGTACTGACCGGCATGGTCAAGTACACCGAACTCAAGGACGGCAGTCCGTTGGTCGGCGATTCCAGCGCCACCCTCGCAACCGCATTCGAGGCCAACGGCATTGGTTGGGCACAAACCGCCATCAACTTCGGTGGCCTGGCCGGCCTCACGACAGTTGTCATGGTCATGATGCTCGGCCAGACCCGCGTCCTCTTCGCCATGTCCCGTGACGGCCTCATGCCGCGCAGCCTGGCCAAGACCAACGCCAAGGGCATCCCGATGCGCATCACGTTGATCGTCGGTGGCATCGTTGCCGTCCTGGCAGCGTTCTTCCCCATGGGCACGCTCGAAGAGATGGTCAACATCGGAACGCTGTTCGCCTTCGTCCTGGTTTGTGTCGGTGTCATCGTCCTTCGCCGCACCCGCCCCGACCTGCCGCGCGGATTCCGCGTCCCGCTGGTGCCGTTCGTTCCGATCGTCGCCGTGCTCGCCTGCGGTTGGCTGATGCTCAACCTCTCGGTCGAGACCTGGATCCGGTTCCTCGTCTGGATGGCCATCGGTGTGCTCGTGTACTTCGCCTACGGTCACCGCAAGTCGGTCCTCGGTCGCAAGCTCAAGGACGGAACGGCCATCCCGTCCGCGAACGCCGACCCGGTACTCGTCAAGGACTGATCCTTCACAAACGAACCGCCGCTCTCCGATTCGGAGAGCGGCGGTTCGTTGGTTCGACGGCGCGAGTTTCAGATGAGCGGATTGGCACCGTTCAGGAAGATCCAGGTGCAGACGCCGGCAGCGATACCGAGGATCAAAACCACGAGCGATCCGATAAACGGACGAGTTGCCCAGCCACGACGACCGTCGAGCGCAATACGACCTGGTCCCGTCAAAATGATGACGCCCGCACAGATTCCGAGCAGCATCTCGTACTCGGTCCCGGCCGGGGCGAAGTACTCCAGGCCGGGTGCGCTCGCCTGACGCAGCGCCCACGCATTGATCATCACCGCCAGAACCGACGCTGCCGCAACGGGAGTCAGCAACCCGAGGATCAGGAGGGCGCCACCTGCGACTTCACCGACGGCGCCGAGTATCGCCATCCACTTCGCCTGCTGGAACCCGGCGTCCGCCAGCATCGACTCGAACCCGTTCAGCCCCGGCCCGTTCCAGATACCGGTCAACTTCTGCAGACCGTGCACCAACGCAGTTCCACCGACGGCCAATCGCAGTGCAAGCAACCCGAGGTCGAGAGTGCCTCGGCCCCGCGGAGACTCAGTTGTACCTGCCACGGCTTCGGCGGTGGGGACGGCGGCGATCGGAGCGTCGTACGCCGTCTCACGCTCGAGTGCCACGGTCGGCTGATCCGCGCCAGGTGCTCGGTATGTCGGTATCTGTTCGGTCAGGGAGTTGGCGTTCGTGGAACCGAAATCGAGATCGTCGTCGGTCCGCGGCAACGGATTCTTGGCGCTCACCGTCGGAAATTGTTCGGTGGGCGAATCATACGGACTGGACACATTGCCCGTCGGCTTGTCCGCATCCGACAACTCGCTGGGATCTTTTCGCTCGTCAGTCACGTAGGTGAGCCTATGACCGATTCACGAACTCGACGGGGAACCTTGGTCCGGCGTGGCGGCATCTGCCGTGCATTACGTAACGTCTTGGGCATGACTACGGGTAGGCATGCAGCGCTGGGCGCACTGGCGCTGGTGCTCGGGACATCGTTGCTCGCAGGTTGCGCCGACTTCGACGAATCGACTGCCTCGCCGTTCACACCCGAACCGACCAACCAGGCCAGCGCGGAAGTGCAGCCGGAGAACCCGCCGCCGTCGACCACGCCGCCGGCGCCGCGGACCGGCCCCCTCGGACCGTGTCAGGATGCCGACACCGCCGTGATCGCAACCTGTCTCGACACCACGGGTGGGCTCGTCACACTCCCGGACGGGAACTCCGGACTGGTTGCCGAACGGCGGACCGGCCGGATCATGCAGGTAGCTCCCAACACGACACCGGTCGAGGTAGCCAAGATCGACGTCGACGGCAGCGGTGACGGCGGCCTGCTCGACATCGCACTCTCCCCCACGTTTGTCGAAGACAACCTGATCTATGCCTACGTCACCACCGGAACGGACAACCGGGTGGTCCGCATCGCTCCGGGTGACACCGCCAAGGAAGTACTCGGTGGAATCCCGCGCGGCGCGAGCGGCAACGGCGGGTCACTGGAGTTCGCGGCCCCGGACCAGCTCATGGTTCTGACAGGCGATACCGGAAACCCCGCGGTTGCTCAGGATCCCGCCTCGTTGGCGGGGAAACTCTTGCGGGTCCGATCGCTGACACCCAACGCTGCGCCGCCTCGCCCGGAAGTTGTTCTGTCCGGAATCGGAAACGGCGGCGGCGTGTGCGTCGATCCGGGAATCGCGACGTGGGTCACGGACCGAACCACTCTCGAGGATCGCCTCCAACGCGTCGGCGCCGACGGCACGGTGACATCCCCCGCGTGGACGTGGCCCGACCGACCCGGAGTCGGCGGGTGCATCGCGGCGCAGGGAGTGGTAGCTGTCGCGCTGGGGGCCGGCAAAGCGATCTCGGCGCTGGCCGCAGATCCAGGAACAGGTGCCGTCACGACCGCGCCGTCGGCAGTGGCGAAAGACACGTACGGCCAGCTGGGCGGTTTGGCACTCGGATCCGACGGTTTGATGTGGGCGAGCACGATAAACAAAACCGCGGGCGAGCCGGGTCCGAACGACGACAAGGTGGTCAAGATCCCGATGCCGAGTGGCAGCGGCGGGATCGACTGAGCCGCCATGTCTGTTCGGTCACGGATCCCGTGACCGAACATGCACAGATGCGTACTCTTTTGTTAGCGGGGCTAAACACCACGCATTTGCCAGGACCGGTTGGCCCAACCACGACAAAGGAGTCGGTATGAAGGCAATCCAGTACACGAGAATCGGCGCAGAACCCGAACTCACGGAGATTCCCAAACCCGAGCCCGGTCCAGGTGAAGTGCTCCTGGAAGTCACCGCTGCCGGCGTCTGCCACTCGGACGACTTCATCATGAGCCTGCCCGAGGAGCAGTACACCTACGGCCTTCCTCTCACGCTCGGCCACGAGGGCGCCGGCCGGGTCGCCGCCGTCGGCGAGGGCGTCGAAGGGCTCGACATCGGAACCAATGTCGTCGTCTACGGACCCTGGGGCTGCTGTGGCAGCTGTTGGCACTGCTCGCAAGGACTCGAAAACTACTGTTCTCGAGCAAAAGAACTCGGCATCAATCCTCCTGGTCTCGGTGCACCCGGCGCGTTGGCCGAATTCATGATCGTCGATTCACCTCGCCACCTCGTCCCGATCGGCGACCTCGATCCGGTCAAGACGGTGCCGCTGACCGACGCCGGTCTGACTCCGTATCACGCGATCAAGCGTTCACTGCCGAAACTTCGCGGTGGCTCGTACGCCGTCGTCATCGGTACCGGCGGTCTCGGCCATGTCGCCATCCAACTCCTCCGCCACCTCTCGGCAGCAACCGTCATCGCACTCGACGTGAGCGCGGACAAGCTCGAACTGGCAACCAAGGTAGGCGCTCACGAAGTGGTTCTGTCCGACAAGGACGCGGCCGAGAACGTCCGCAGGATCACCGGAAGTCAGGGCGCCGCACTGGTTCTCGACTTCGTCGGCTATCAGCCCACCATCGACACCGCGATGGCTGTCGCCGGCGTCGGATCGGACGTCACGATCGTCGGGATCGGCGACGGGCAGGCCCATGCCAAAGTCGGGTTCTTCCAAAGTCCTTACGAGGCTTCGGTGACAGTTCCGTACTGGGGTGCCCGCAACGAGCTGATCGAATTGATCGACCTGGCGCACGCCGGCATCTTCGACATCGCGGTGGAGACCTTCAGTCTCGACAACGGCGCCGAAGCGTATCGACGACTGGCCGCCGGAACGCTCAGCGGCCGCGCGGTTGTGGTCCCTGGTCTGTAGACCGACAGCGGCAAAACGACAGCGAAAAACACTGATGCCCGGCCGAATTCGATTCGGCCGGGCATCAGTGTCAGAAATTCAGTGTGCGCTAGCTGCACGCCTCGATGACAAGTTCCTTCACACGAGCCGCGTCTGCCTGTCCACGAGTGGCCTTCATGACGTCGCCGACGATCTTTCCGGCGGCCTGCACCTTGCCACTGCGAATCTTGTCCGCGATGTCGGGGTTCGCTGCGAGCGCTTCGTCGACGGCTGCCTTGAGCTTGGTTTCGTCACGTTCGACGACCAACTCCGGGTGCGCCGCGACAACCTGCTCCGGATCACCCTCACCGTCGAGGACGTGATCGACGACCTGGCGAGCCACTTTGTTGTTGAGCTTGCCGCTGTCGATGAGAGCTACGACCTGGGCAACCTGCGCCGGGGTGATCGGCAGAGCGCCGAGTTCGACGCCACGGGTGTTCGCCTGCTGTGACAGGTAGGACAGCCACCAGGAGCGCGCTGCCTCGGGCGAAGCACCGGCCTCGGTGGTCGCGATCACCAGATCGATGGCACCGGCGTTGACGAGGTCGCGCATGACCTCGTCGGAGATTCCCCAGTCCTTCTGGATCCGCGCACGGCGAATCCAGGGAAGCTCCGGCAAGGTACCGCGCAGTTCTTCGACCCACTCGGCGCTCGGAGCGACGGGCTCGAGATCCGGTTCCGGGAAGTAGCGGTAGTCCTCGGCCGTTTCCTTCCGGCGTCCCGCGGCGGTGGTACCGTCGCCTTCCTGGAAATGGCGGGTCTCCTGGATGACCTCACCGCCGGCGTCGAGAACTGCTGCCTGACGGCGCATTTCGTAGCGAACTGCGACCTCGACGCTCTTGAGGGAGTTGACGTTCTTGGTCTCGGTGCGGGTCCCGAGTTCGGTGGAACCGATCGGCATGAGGGAAATGTTGGCGTCGCAGCGCATCGATCCCTGGTCCATGCGGACGTCGGAGACGTCGAGGGACTTCAGCAGATCACGAAGCGCCGTGACGTACGCGCGAGCAACCTCGGGGGCGCGCTCACCGGCACCGTGGATGGTCTTGGTGACGATCTCCACCAAGGGAACGCCCGCACGGTTGTAGTCGAGCAGCGAATGGCTGGCACCGTGGATACGACCGGTAGCGCCACCCACGTGGAGGGACTTACCGGTGTCCTCCTCCATGTGGGCGCGCTCGATCTCGACGCGCCACGTCGTGCCGTCGTCGAGGATCACGTCGAGGTAACCCTCGGTTGCGATCGGCTCGTCGTACTGGGAGATCTGGTAGTTCTTCGGCTGATCCGGGTAGAAGTAGTTCTTGCGTGCGAATCGGCCCCACGGCGTGATGGAGCAGTTGAGCGCAAGGCCGATCCGGATCGCGGACTCGACAGCGGCTGCGTTCACCACCGGCAACGAACCGGGCATGCCCAGACAGACCGGGCACACCTGGGTATTGGGTTCGGCACCGAACTCGGTGGGGCACGGGCAGAACATCTTGGTCGCGGTGCCGAGTTCTACGTGCACCTCCATACCCATCACAGGCTCGTACTTGGTCAGTACTTCGTCGTAATCGAGGATGTCGGGCGCATCGACAGCAGTCATGGTGATCAGTTTATGCGTCTGCGGCTCAGCCGAAGAATGCGGCTGCCTCCTCGTAGCGCTCCTTGGGCACCGTCTTGAGTTTGCGGGTCGCCTCGGCGAGCGGAACGAGGTCGATGGACGTTCCGTGCAACGCGACCATCTGACCGAAATCTCCGCGGTGAGCTGCGTCGGTGGCATGAACGCCGAAGCGAGTGGCGAGGATGCGGTCGTGCGGCGTCGGGGTGCCACCGCGCTGAATGTGCCCGAGGACGGTGGTGCGAACTTCCTTGCCGATCCGGCGCTCGATCTCGTTTCCGAGCTGCTGCGCGACACCGGTGAAGATCTTGTGGCCGAACTCGTCTATGCCACCTTCGCGCAGGGTCATCGACGCGGGATCGGGCATCGCACCTTCAGCCACGACGCAGATGAAGTGGGAGTCGCCACGCTGGAAGCGCTTCTTGACCATCGCGCACACCTCGTCGACGTCGAACGGCTGTTCCGGAACCAGAGTCAGGTGTGCCCCCGACGCCAGTCCGGCCTGCAGCGCGATCCAGCCCGCATGCCGGCCCATGACCTCGACGAGCATGACGCGCTGGTGCGATTCGGCGGTTGTGTGGAGCCTGTCGATGGCGTCGGTGGCGACAGCCAAGGCGGTGTCGAAACCGAAAGTCACGTCAGTGCAATCGATGTCGTTGTCGATCGTCTTGGGCACACCGATCACGGGTACGCCGCTCTCGGAAAGCCAACTGGCCGCGGTGAGAGTGCCTTCGCCGCCGATCGGGATCAGGACGTCGATCCCGTTGTCGTCGAGGGTCTGCTTGATCTGATCGAGGCCCGCACGGAGTTTGTCGGGGTTCACGCGAGCGGTGCCGAGGATCGTGCCGCCGCGGGTGAGGATGCGGTTGATGCGGTCATCGGAGTCGAGCGGGACCTTGCGGTCCTCGAGCAATCCTCGCCAGCCGTCCCGGAATCCGACCACGGTACTGCCGTAACGACCGGCCGACGTACGTACGACGGCGCGGATGACCGCGTTCAAGCCCGGGCAGTCGCCGCCGCCCGTGAGGATTCCGATTCGCATAGTGCAGCACCTCTCGTGACCGGATTGTGGATCTTGGTGTCCATCTTCCCCCAGTCACCGTATTGCCGCAGGATAGCGGCGTTGCCGAGCCGCAACGCCGCGCCGCACGGGACCCCTAACCCGGCGTGACGAGCCCGCTTTCGTACGCCAACACGACTGCCTGGGCGCGATCGCGCAGATCGAGCTTCGACAGCACCTTCCCGACATGGGTCTTGACGGTCTGCTCGGCGACGAACAGCCGCTCGGCGATCTCGACGTTGGACAATCCGCGGGCGATCAGTTCGAGGACCTCGCGCTCACGCGGGGTCAGGGCGTCCAGCGCTGCGGGCCGTGCGCGCGGGGCCGCCCGCCGGCTGGTCACATCGGCAATCAGACGCCGAGTCACCGTCGGCGCCAGCAAAGCCTGCCCTTCGGCAACGACGCGTACCGCCCGAATCAGTTCCTCAGCCGGTGCGTCCTTGAGCATGAACCCGCTCGCTCCGACGCTCAGGGCCTCGTAGACGTAGTCGTCGATGTCGAAAGTGGTGAGCATGAGGACTCGCACCGGCGGTTCCCATCCGGCGGACAGAATCTGGCGGGCAGCGTCGAGTCCGTTCATCTCGGGCATGCGAACATCCATCAAGACCACATCCGGACGCAATCGCGCGACCTCGGCGACGGCGATCTTGCCGTCCGGCGCATCGCCGATCACGCTGATGTCGGGCTGGGCGGAGAGTAGGGCTCCGAACCCTTGTCGAACCATCGCCTGGTCGTCTGCGATGAATACTGTGATGGGCACTCGGACAGCCTAGGCGGGCATCGACGGCAACTCGGCCCGGACCTCGAACCCTCCGTCCTCGCGCCGGTTTGCCAACAGCATGCCGCCCACCGCCGAAGCCCGCTCACGCATTCCGCGGATTCCGTTGCCACCAGTGGTTTCCGACGCCGAGTGCTGATTGCCACCCAATGGCGAAGGTCCGTTGTTCACGAGCGCGCTCACCGATTGCGGACCGAAGGCCACGGCGACCTCGATGGGTCCGCCTGGCGAATGCCTGGCCGCGTTGGTGATCGACTCCTGAATGATCCGGTAGAGCGCAAGGCCCGTGGATTCCGAGACCGACGCTCGATCGCCGTCGACTCGCCACGATACCGGCAAACCGGCACGGGTACTGCCGAGCAACAGTTCGTCCAACTGGTCGACGCCCGGTTGTGGAGCCGTCACCACGGTGTCCCCGTCGCTGCGCAGGACTCCGAGGAGGCCGCGGATCTCGTTGAGCGCTGCTCGCCCTGTCTCACTTATCGATTCGAATTCGGTTCGGATCTCCGGAGTGACTGCATCGAGTCTGTACGGCGCACTCTGAGCTTGCACGACCACCATCGACATGTGGTGGGCCACGATGTCGTGCAAGTCGCGGGCGATCCGCGCCTTCTCCTCGAGGATCGTGCGTCGAGTGCGTTCGAGTTCACTGACTTCCTCCTGCTTGGCCAACTGGCGGCGCGAGAGGACCAACCAGCGGATCAACAGGCAGAAGACGACCAGTGCACTCAGCCCGACAGCCCAACCGGCGCCGTCGCTTCCCGGGGCGTTGCCGAGGAAGAGCAGCACCGTGGCGATCCAGGCGACACCGACAACCTGAATGGGCGCCCGCAGACTCACTGCGGCCAGCAACGACATCAGCACGATGATGTGGACGACCTGCCACGGGTAGTCGTAACCGGGAGTGTTGTCGAACACCAACGGGATGATCAACGCCGAGACCGCCGACACCGCCCACCCCAACGGAGCGTTGATCCGGATCAGGACGAACGGAAATGCAGCCAACGCGGCGACGAAGGGCATGATCGGCGGCGAAACATGATGCGTCAGTTGCAGTGTCGGCCAGGCAATCGAATAGAGGATCAGAGTGATCGCTACGATGACGATGTTCCAGAACTGACCGCGGGCCACGAAACTGGTTGCCCGGCGCACTTTCTCCGAATGAACGACCGCCCCGTCGAGGCCGGACAGCATCGACCCGGCGGTGGCGTATGTCGGCGTGGGCACATCCGGTGCACCCTTGTTCTTCCTACGGACCTTGATCACTCGTCAAGCCTATGAAGGCGAACCCCGAAAGTCCTCATACTGCAGAGTGAGATCCCCCTACCTCCGAGGTATCACAGGGGAGGGAATTCTCACCCGAATGCGCGTCGGAGAACCCCTCCACAGAGCGATGACCGTCAGGATTGTCCGTTCATAGCGTGAACGGCATGCGGATCACACGGGTGAAAGACATCTCTCGAAGCGCCGGCACCTGGGCTGCCCTGGCGCTGGCTGCAACGGCAGCGATCACGGTCACTGCCGGAGCGAGCGGAGCCCAGTCGCCGCGCACCGAGAATTCGAACGCATCCAGGGCGATCGCCACCGTGACTACTGCGGATGCCTCTGACGCTGCGACCACCATCCCGGCGGACTTTGCGGCATTCGCCGGTTACACCCCCGCCGTCGTCGACGGATACCTCGCCAATCCCCACGGCGACTGCTCGTCGCCGGTCCCACTTCCCGACGAATTCGACTCGGCCTGCAAAGCGCACGATCTCGGCTACGACCTACTCCGCTACGCGCATTCGCACGGAACGGAACTGGGGCCGTGGGCACGTCAGGTCCTCGACGGTCAGCTCGACCAGCGAATGCATGCCGCGTGTGAAGACCGCACGTCCTTTCTCTCACGAGGGTATTGCTTCGCGATGGCCGATGTAGCCGTCACGGCTGTGAACGGAAACTCCTGGCGCCAAAGCTATCTGACGCCGGTCGCGGAATCGGGATTCGGTTACGGCACGGCCGGTGTTCTGGCAGTCTCCGCCTTCGGCTTCACCCTGATGCGATCGCGGCGCCTCGACCCGTCGAACGAGTTCTCCTACTCCCCGAAAGCGATTGCAGCATGAGCGTTCTGAATGCGTCACGGACCCCCGTCCTCGCCCGAGTCGGGGCGCTCGCACTCCCCCGCGTGTCCACGAGCGTCGCCGTGGCAGCGATGTCCGCCATCTCGCTGGCTCCCGGACTCCTGCCGCGATCAGCCGTACTACAAGGGGTGTTCAGCGGTCTGCTCGTCGCGGCCGGACTACTGGCGATGTGGGCGTTCTCCGCGGTAGCCCGTCGGCTCGTCCCCGACCGGGTCAAGGCCCGATTCGACGAACGTCATTGGCGCATCACCGCGTTCGGGTTGTCGACTGCCGGCACCGCAGTTGCGATGTTCGCCGCCGCCGGTTGGCAGAACTCGTTGCGAGCGGCGATGGGCGCACCGTCTGCCGGACTTCTCCACTGGGCGGAGGCGGGTTGCATTTCAGCACTGACCGCACTTGGTCTCTGGGGCATCGGGATCGGAATTTCGAAGGCGCTGCGGTGGATGGGTTTCGCGCGGAGCGTCGGCGCACTGGTCATGGGTATTCTCGGGGTGCAGTTGGTAGTCGGTCCCGTCGTGTGGAACGGCCTCGCCGATTCGTTCGACAAGTCCAACGCGTACATCGACACTGCTCTGACACAGCCACTTTCGGCCTCTGTGTCAGGCAGCCCCGAATCTCTCATCTCGTGGACGTCGATGGGGGCGGAGGGACGCAAATTCGTCGCAGCAGGCGAAGACTCGGTGCGTGTCTACGCCGGTTTGGATTCGGCACCCGACACTGCATCACGTGCCGCTCTCGCGGTGAGCGAACTCGATCGCGTCGGCGGCTTTGCCCGCAACAGCGTCGTAGTGGCCGTTCCGACCGGATCGGGGTGGATCGACACGCATGCAGTCGACGGTATCGAGCAACGGTTCGGCGGCGACGTCGCAATAGTCGGGCAGCAATACTCCGACGCACCCAGTTGGGCGACATTCCTGTTCAGCCGCGACGACGCCGAAGAATCGGCAACCGCTCTGTTCACCGCCGTCGGCAGCCACATTGCCGCTATGCCCGCCGAGGATCGACCGGACCTGTTCCTCTACGGACAGAGCCTCGGCGCCGTCGGCGGCAGCGCCGCACTGACCGAGGCTTTGTCCGAGGGCAGTCCCACCACCGCGTGCGACGTGTTGTGGGCCGGTCCCCCGGCGGGCGCGACACGAACGGACGGCGCAACCGTCCTCGCGAACACTTCCGACCCGGTGGTGTGGTGGTCGCCTGCCCTCGCGACACAGAAACCGGATCTGAGCCGTGCCGTGCAAGATGCACCGATCCCGCAGTGGATCCCGGGTGTCACGTTCTTGCAGACCACCGTCGACATGCTCGGTTCGCTCGGTGTCCCCGCCGGTCACGGCCATCGCTACGGAACCGATCAGGGGACGGCCCTGAGAACTTGCTCCTGAAACTGCTGTGCGCCTTTATTAACCGCGGGGGGTTGATAAAGGCGCACAGCAAACAGGTCAGACTGCAGTCGCGATCGGGCCGCGAGCTGCTTCGTAGGCCGCACCGACACGGTAGAGGCGCTCGTCAGCCATGGCGGGCGCCATGACCTGCAAGCCCACCGGCAGGTTGTCGTCCGCGGACAGGCCCGAGGGCACCGACATCGCGCAGTGTCCGGCCAGGTTGGTCGGCAACGTGCACAGGTCCGAGAGGTACATGGCCAACGGATCGCCGACCTTCTCCCCCAACTTCCACGGCGTGAACGGGCTGGTCGGCGAGACCAGTACGTCCACCTTCTCGTAGGCCTTGTCGAAATCGCGCGCGATGAGCGTACGGACCTTGAGCGCCGAACCGTAGTAGGCGTCGTAGTAGCCCGAGGACAGTGCGTAGGTACCGATCATGATGCGGCGCTTGACCTCCGGACCGAAACCGGCGGCGCGGGTTGCCGCCATGACCTGGTCGGCACTCATGTTGCCGTCGTCGACACGCAGTCCGTAGCGCATCGCGTCGAAGCGGGCCAGGTTGGACGAGACCTCACTGGGCAGCACCAGATAGTACGACGCGAGCGCGTGCTCGAAGCTCGGGCACGAGACCTCGACAACCTCGGCACCGAGTGCCTTGAGCTGCTCGACGGCAGCATCGAAGGAAGCGATGACGCCTGGCTGGTAGCTGTCGGAGTGAAGTTCCTTGACCACACCGACTTTGACGCCGCGCAGGTCGCCGGCTGCACCTTCACGTGCCGCAGCGACCACCGGACGCACGGGGGCGTCGATGGACGTGGAGTCACGCGGATCGTGCCCGGCGATGACCTCGTGCAGCAGAGCGGTGTCGAGCACGGTGCGACCACAGGGACCGCCCTGATCGAGCGAGGACGCGCACGCGACGAGTCCGAAGCGTGAGACAGTTCCGTACGTCGGCTTGGTTCCGACCGTCGCGGTGACCGCAGCGGGCTGACGGATCGAACCGCCGGTGTCAGTGCCGATGGCCAGCGGGGCCTGACGGGACGCGAGCGCCGCTGCGCTACCGCCGCCCGAGCCACCGGGGATGCGGGTGACGTCCCACGGGTTACGCGTCGGGCCGAAGGCCGAGTTCTCGGTCGAAGAGCCCATCGCGAACTCGTCGAGGTTCGTCTTGCCGAGGATCGGGATGCCGGCAGCGCGCAGCTTGGAGGTCAGAGTCGCGTCGTACGGCGCGACCCAGCCTACGAGAATTTTCGACGCACAGGTGGTCGGCATGTCCGTCGTGGTGAAGATGTCCTTCAGCGCGATCGGAACGCCGGCGAGTGCCGAAGCGGGTTCGTTTCCGCCCGCGAGCGAGTTGTCCACTGCTGCGGCGGCTTCGAGAGCCTGTTCACCTGCAACGTGCAGGAAGGCGTGGTAATCGGTGTCGACGGCCGCGATGCGGTCGAGATGCGCCTGCGTGACCTCTACCGAGGACACCTCACGCGAGTGGATCTTGCCGGCCAGCTCAGCGGCGTCCAGCGTGGTCAGATCGGTCATTCGCCCTCTCCAAGGATCTGCGGAACCGCAAAGCGATCCTGTTCGACTGCGGGTGCTCCGGACAATGCCTGCTCGGGGGTCAACCCGGGCACGATCACGTCGGGGCGCGTCACGTTGGTGACGGCATTGGGATTCGCCATGGGCGGGACGTCGTCGGCCGCAACCTCGGTGACCACCTTGACGTGGTTGAGAATCGAATCCAACTGACCGGCGAACTCGTCGAGTTCGGCATCGGACAGGGCGAGTCTGGACAGCCGCGCGAGGTGCGCGACCTCGTCACGGGAGATGGCAGGCACCGCGGGGCCCCTTTCGGAAGAGGACGTGAACATTGCCGGTCCAGCCTAGTTGCTCGCCGCGACAGACCTGTAAGCACGCCTGCTGTATCGAACGACGAGCACGCTCACTGTGTCGATCGCCACGCCGGATGCCCGCGGTGTGTTTCGCTCGTGTGACAAGCATGTGCATCGGGCGTGACGCCGCCGCGGCGCCCACCATCGCAGGTTAGCCAGGTGCAAAGATGAGTCAGGCCCGGGTCGACGTGATCCGGGCGAGAACCGATCAGCGAAAGGCACGCACGTGTCGTACCTGCTTCGCGTCCAACTGCCCGATCGACCAGGCAGCCTCGGCGCGCTCGCCGTAGCTCTCGGATCCGTGGGCGCAGACATCCTCTCCCTCGACGTCGTGGAACGAGGTGACGGTTTTGCCATCGACGACCTCGTGGTCGACGTCGAACCGGGCGCGCTGCCCGACACCTTGATCACCGCTGCCGAGCATCTACCGGACGTGCTGGTCGATTCGATCCGCCCCTACGCCGGGATTCTCGACACTCACCGTGAGCTCGAACTCATAGATTCCGTTGCGACGGCCCGAAACGATCGACTGCAGGTCCTCGTCGACGGCGCGCCGCGTGTACTGCGAGTCGGCTGGTGCGTCGTCGCGGACATCGGCAAGCACGGTGCGTACCGCGTCGTCGGTAGCGCCGGCGCGCCGGAAACCCACGCCACCGACATTCCGTGGATGCCACTGGACAAGCCCACCGCCCTCGACGGCGAGGCCGACTGGGTTCCGGACGTATGGCGCGACATGAACACCAGCCTCGCTGCCGCACCTCTCGGCTCCGGCAATCGAGTCCTCATGCTCGGTCGTCCCGGTGGGCCCGAATTCCGCCCTTCGGAGATAGCCCGCCTCGGCTACCTCGCAGGAATCGTGGCGACGGTACTGGGTTGACCAGGCTGGCTGATCAGGCCAGGCCGCGCACCATGACGGTCAGTTCCATACCGCGAATCGGCTCCCACGCCCGCTCGGGATCGGGGACGAAACCGTTGCGGTCGTAGATACGACGGGCATCGACCATCTCGGGCTGCGTCGAGATGACCACCGAGTGATCGCCGCGGTCGTAGGCTTCGGCGATCACTGCGCGAACCAATGCGGTTCCGGCGCCCGATCCCCGAGCTTGCGGCGAGACTGCGAGCATGCGGAACTCGAGTTCGCCCTTCTGCGCAACATCCGCGAAGGGCGTGCCGGGTTCTGCGATCGTCAACGAGCCCACGACTTCGTCACCGAGAACCGCAACCAGCACCCGGCCCTGCTCCACCCGAGTTGCGGTGTCTCGCAGGCGCTCCGCGTACGGCGATCCGCCGGCGACAAATCCGCCACCCACGTACGACTGCACAGTCAGCTCCCCGACGGTCTCGAACTCAGCCGGTAGAACTTCACGAATCTCGATCATGGCGTCACTATCGCACCCAGCACACCAATCTCAGAAATCGGACAAAGTCACTCTGGTTCGTCCAAATCGGTGGGAGCGACTGCATCCGGGCCATCTTCGAGCAACCGCCGGAAGCCGTCTTCGTCGAGCACCGGCACACCCAATTCGACCGCCTTGTCGTGCTTGGAACCGGGCGCTTCACCGACGACGACAAACGCAGTCTTCTTCGAGACCGACCCTGCCGCCTTGCCGCCGCGCACCAGAATCGCTTCCTTCGCCTGATCACGCGAGTAGGTCTCGAGCGAACCGGTGACGACGATCGAGAGGCCCTCGAGATTGCGCGGAATCGAATCGTCGCGTTCGTCCTCCATGCGTACTCCGGCCGACGCCCACTTGTCGACGATCTGCTGGTGCCAGTCGACGGAGAACCACTCCACGACGGCGGCGGCGATAGTCGATCCGACGCCGTCGACTGCAGCCAACTCGTCGACCGAGGCTTCCCGAATGCGTTGCAGCGAGCCGAATTCGCCGGCCAACGCCCTCGCGGCAGTGGGGCCGACGTGCCGAATCGACAGTGCCACAAGCACTCTCCACAGCGGCTTGTCCTTGGCCGAATCCAGGTTGGCCAGCAAGCGTTTTCCGTTGGCGGACAGGGATCCCGCATTGGTGCGGAAGATCGGAACTTCGATCAGTTTCTCGGCGTCGAGTGAGAAGAGATCGCCCTCGTCGCCGATGACCTTCGCCTCCAACAGCCCGGTCGCGGCCTCGTAACCGAGCACCTCGATGTCGAATGCACCGCGCCCCGAGACGTGGAACACGCGCTCGCGCAACTGCGCCGGGCAGTACTGCTGATTGGGGCATCGCACGTCGACGTCGCCCTCTTTCGCGGGTGCCAACAACGTGCCGCACTCGGGACAATGTGTCGGCATGACGAACTCGCGCTCGGTACCGTCGCGAACGTCTGCCACGGGACCGAGAACCTCGGGGATGACGTCTCCGGCCTTGCGCAACACCACGGTGTCGCCGATCAGCACACCCTTGCGCTTGACCTCCGAGCCGTTGTGCAGCGTGGCCAAGGACACAGTGGAACCCGCCACCGTGACGGGTTCCATGTACGCGAACGGCGTCACACGACCCGTACGTCCGACACTGACCCGGATGTCGAGGAGCTTGGTCGTGACCTCTTCCGGCGGGTACTTGTACGCGATAGCCCACCGTGGTGCGCGCGACGTGGTGCCCAGACGTCGATGTAACGACATCTCGTCGACCTTGACCACCAACCCGTCGATCTCGTGCTCGACGTCGTGGCGGTGTTCTCCCCAGTACTTCATCTTCTCGACCACGGCGTCGGCGCCGACCACCCGTGAGGTGTGCGTGGACACCGGCAGACCCCAGGCGGCGAGGGCCACGTAGGCGTCGTACTGCGAGGCCGGCTCGAAACCTTCCATGCGCCCGAACCCGTGGCAGATCATTCCGAGGCGGCGACGCGCGGTGACGGCAGGATTCTTCTGACGCAGGGAGCCCGCCGCGGAGTTGCGCGGATTGGCGAACGGCGCCTTCCCCTCCTCCACCAGGGAGGCATTGAGTGCTGCGAAGTCCTCGAGGCGGAAGAACACCTCGCCACGCACCTCGAGCAGGCTCGGAATCGGGTACTCGTCCGTGGCGGTAAGGCGCTCCGGGATGTCGTTGATCGTCAGAGCGTTGAGCGTGACCAGCTCGCCCGTACGACCGTCACCGCGGGTTGCGGCACGAACGAGTTTGCCGTTCTCGTAGACGAGATTGAGGGCGACACCATCGATTTTCACTTCACAGAGATAGTGCAGTTCCGGCCCGGTTTCCTGCTCTACCTTGGCGATCCATGCTCGGAGCTCCGACTCGTCGAAGACGTTGTCGAGGCTGAGCATCCGCTCGAGGTGGTCGACGGACGTGAAGTCAGTCGCGAATCCGCCACCGACGAGTTGCGTCGGAGAGTCGGGAGTTCGCAGATCCGGGTACTGCTCTTCGAGAGCATTGAGCTGCCCGAGCAATGTGTCGAATGCACCGTCCGAAATGACGGGCGCATCACGAACGTAGTAGCGGAACTGATGCTGGCGTACCTCTTCGGCCAGCTCCGTCCACTGCTCGCGCGCCTCGTTGGGCGCTGGCTGCATTGCATCCGCGGTTTCAGTCACAGCTAGAAGATTATCGGTTCACACCGACACACCACACGACTCCACATCGGAACGCACACACTAGAACGCCGACGGATCGTCCACCAATGCCTTGCCGACGTCTGTACACAGCCGAAGGGCGGCACGAGCCCAGTCGAGGTTCGCACCCGCAAGACCGCAACGCGGAGTGACCGCGACCTGGGTCTGCAGGAGTTCACGCGAGAAGCCGAGACGATCTACCAGGGTGACGGCAGGCATCGCACACTCTTTCCATGTCACCGGCTTTTCCGGCTCCACGGACGGAACCAGACCGAGCGCCAATTCCTTGCCGGCGTCGAACAACTGGCCGATACCGTCGAGATCGCGTGAGCCGATGAGCGACATGTCGAAGCTCACGCCGAACGCCTGGCTTCGCCTCAGTAGATCCCACGGCATGTCTGTGCCGCAACTGTGGACGATTGTGGGCAGTCCGCAACCGCTGATCGTCGAGTCGAGTACGGCGAGTGCCTCGGGTTCCGGGAGAGCCGGAACGCTCTCCATCTTGGTGCGCCCAGGCAGCGAACCGGCCAGAACTGCCGCGATCTGCGGCTCGTCCAACTGGATCACCACTGCGGCGCCGGTGCGGCGAGTGACCTCGGCCGCATGACGCGCGAGACCCTCACCGAGTGATTCTGCGATGTCGCGGAGCGCACCGCGGTCGACGAGAACTCGCGAACCGTTTGCGACTTCGATCTCGGCGCCGAGTGTCAGCGGGCCGGCGGCTTGGAGCTTGACGACGTGGTCTCCGCCGACCAAGCGCGCCGACTCCCAGGCTTCCTCGAGCGCGTCGAGATCCTGATTCAGAAAGTCCTCGGCTCGCTTCGCGACATTGCCCCTCCGAGGCACGACTCGATAGGCGCGGGTCGAGGCGTCGAGGTTGATATCGACCAGAATTGCCCCCGCCCGGCCGACCATGTCAGCGCCGAGACCGCGGCTCGGCAACTCCACCAGATGCGGGAAACCACCCAGCTCACCGAGGATGGTTGCGGCACTTTCGCGGGCATCCGTGCCCGGCCAGGATCCGATTCCGGTGACGAGACCACCGATGGAAACCTGCTGCGTCACAGTGTGTTCGGCTCGGATTCGGTGCCCGAGATGGTGCCACTGCCGAGAACCTGGTCGCCCAGTTCGCGGTCGGGGCGATACAACACGACGGCCTGTCCCTTTGCGACGCCGGTCAGTGGTTCGCGCAACGAGATCGAGATACCGCCGCTTGAAGTACCGTCGTCGACGGCCTCCGCAACAGCCTGCGCCAGTCCACCGTGCGCACGAACCTGCACCATGCATTCGACGGGGCCCTCCGGCGCCTGGCCCGAGGTCCAGATCGCACGCTGCGCCGAGATGGCCCAGACGTCGAGATTCTTGGCCGAACCCACTCGGACCGTTCCGGTTTCGGGCTCGATCGCGGTCACGTACCGCGGACGGCCGTCACCCGCCGGACCTTCGACGCCGAGACCCTTGCGCTGTCCGATCGTGAAGCCGTGTACGCCGTCGTGTGCAGCGAGGACTTCACCCGAATCGGCGTCGACGACGCTTCCCGGACGAACGCCGATGCGCGCACCCAGGAATGCTCGTGTGTCGCCGGTCGGGATGAAGCAGATGTCGTGACTGTCAGGCTTGTTCGCCACAGCCAGACCGCGCTCGGCGGCTTCCTCGCGGATCTGTTCTTTCGGTGTGTCACCGATCGGGAACATCGCTCGCGAAAGCTGCTCAGCCGTCAGCACACCGAGGACATACGACTGGTCCTTGTCAGCGTCGACCGCCCGGCGCAGGACGCCGTCTTCGAGGCGCGCGTAGTGACCGGTCGCCACGGCGTCGAAGCCGAGAGCGACTGCACGGTCGGCGAGTGCGGTGAACTTGATCTTCTCGTTGCAGCGCAGGCACGGATTGGGGGTCTCACCCGCTGCGTACGACGCCACGAAGTCGTCGATCACGTCTTCCTTGAAGCGATCGGCGAAATCCCAGACGTAGAAGGGTATTCCGAGAACGTCGGCGGCGCGCCTGGCGTCGCCGGCATCTTCCTTCGAGCAGCATCCACGCGAACCCGTCCGCAATGCGCCCGGCGCCGTGGACAAAGCAAGATGAACGCCGACGACGTCGTGTCCGGCGGCGACAGCGCGGGCGGCGGCGACAGCGGAGTCGACACCTCCGCTCATGGCTGCGAGTACTCGCATCAGCGATCCCCTCCACGCGAACCGGCACCGGCAAGACCGGCGGCCCGAGCGCGCTCTACTACTTGTGGAAGCGCAGCGATGAGCGCGTCCACATCGGTGACACTCGACGTATGTCCGAGCGAAAATCTCAGTGAGCCACGCGCGACGGGCGATTCGACGCCCATCGCGATCAAGACGTGGCTGGCCCTGGCCACACCGGCGGTGCAGGCCGAACCGGTGGAACATTCGATACCGGCAGCGTCGAGCAGCATCAGCAACGAATCGCCCTCGCAACCGGGGAAGGTGAAGTGCGCGTTACCGGGAAGCCGATCGGAACCGGTCGGGCCGTTGAGCACCGACTCGGGAAGGATCTCCAGGACTCCGTCGATCAAACGGTCACGCAACTGCGCCAATTCCCTTGTGCTGGAATCGAAGTTCTCGACGTTTGCGCGCAGCGCCGCAGCCATCCCGACAACGCCCGCAGTATCCGGAGTGCCCGAACGCAGATCACGTTCGTGTCCGCCGCCGTGGAGGAGCGGCACACACGGAACCTGGCGTCCGAGCAGCAGTGCGCCGACGCCGTGCGGACCACCGAACTTGTGTGCCGCGATGCTCAGCGCGGACAACTTGCTCGCCGCGAAATCGACCGGCAATTGTGCAACTGCCTGAACCGCGTCGCTGTGCATCGGAATCTCGAACTCAGCCGAAATCTCCGCCAACTCCACGATCGGCATGATCGAGCCGACCTCGTTGTTGGCCCACATCACCGTCACGAGTGCTACCTCGTCGGCGTGGACGGAAAGCTCGTCACGCAAGGTCTGCGGGTCGACGACACCGTTCTCGTCGACCGGCAACCACGTCACGCGCGCGCCCTCGTGCTGCTCGAGCCACTCGACGGCGTCGAGCACAGCATGATGCTCGACGGAGCTGGCCAGGATGCGAGTGCGTCGCGGGTCTGCGTCACGGCGAGCCCAGTAGATGCCCTTGACCGCGAGATTATCGCTCTCGGTGCCTCCGGAGGTGAAGATGACCTCCGACGGCCGCGCACCC
Organism: Rhodococcus sp. FH8; assembly: GCF_019266085.1. Lineage (NCBI taxonomy): Bacteria > Bacillati > Actinomycetota > Actinomycetes > Mycobacteriales > Nocardiaceae > Rhodococcus > Rhodococcus sp. FH8. Next base: position 97,660 of record NZ_LPNQ01000078.1, read on the forward strand.
AGGCTGGCGGCGATCGATTCGCGCGATTCCTCGACGCGGCGCCGGGCCGCACGGCCGGAGCCGTGCAGCGAGGACGCGTTGCCCACGGTTTTGAAGGTATCGGTCATCGCCTCGATAGCGGCTGCCGACATCGGAGTCGTGGCGGCATGATCGAGGTACACCGGAAATCCGGCGTGGGCACTGTGTGCAGGCAGAGTCATGGCTTGACAAGGATAGCCCAGCACGAGAGTTCGACCAGCCTCGCTCAGCAGGCTAAGCGCTCATCGCCGGGGAAGGATCGATTTGTCCCATGGCTTGTGTCACGAGTTCCGGTGCGGGGTCGAAGATGTCGTGAGCTGCCAGATCGATGATGTCGACGCCGCGTACGGCGCTCTCGCATCGCTGCGCGAGATCGGCTCGACACTCCCCTGCCTCCTCGAGCGGAGCCAGCCTGACCTTCACCTCGACGTTCTTCTGACGCAGGATCCGACGGATGGACTGACCGATCGTTTCGGTGCCGACAAAGCAGGGTCCGGTGCACAGGGAACCGTCGGCGTTCTCGTAGCGGATCGCCATCGGCTGAACCGGGCATTCGGCGTCGACGGCTGCTTGGAACATCGCCGGACGAAAACCGCCGTACGCCCGCCCGCACCAGGTCGTTCCCTCGGGGAACACCATCACCCGGACACCTCGCTGCAGGCGTTCGCGAACGACGTCGACGGTTCCGGGGAGTTCACGCAGGCGAGCGCGGTCGATGGGGACGACGCGCATCCGGCGCGCGAGACCGCCGAGCACTGCCCAGTCGAGCAGGTCGGCGCGGGCGACGAAGTTGGCCGGAGCAACGGCGCTCGCGACGAGGACGTCGGTCCAGGACACGTGACCGGCGACAACCATGACCCCGTCAGGTTCCGCGCGCCCCAACCGCTGGTCGTCGACCGTCAGCTTCATCCCCAGACAACGAAGCAACGCGCGCGAGTATCCGCGTTGCATCTCAGTACGCCAGGTGCGCGGGAGGAGCCAGCCGGCCGAAAGCACAGGCGCAGTCAACAGTGCGGCACCGACCATGACCCCGCGGGCCATCACGGTGATACTCGACACACCGGGTGCGTCCGCGGGTAGGCACCCGTCGCCGCAGGGGCTCGTCGGCACCCAGTACGGCACCGCCGCGGTCATCAGCCGATCCCCGACTCGTGTGCGGCGGCCGCCGATCGCAGCCGTTCGAGGTACCGCTTGTTGGCGGAGTGAAGGCCTTGCAGCGCAACAAAATCGGCCACACCGAACTCGGGATCGTGAGCAGGTTCCCCGCAGATCATCGCGCCCATCCGCAAGTAACCACGGAGCAACGGTGGCATCGTCACGCGTTCCGGTGCGGCGATCTCGTCGAGCGTCAGACCCCCGAGGACCACCGGGTTTCGTGGGATCACCCGCCGCGACCCCGGACTGGCGTGCTTGTTCATCACGAAGTCACGGACGCCGCGGACATCGGCGCCGGCAATTGAATCGGGGCTCGGCAAGACGGGCACGGAGACGCAGCCCATCACCCACTCGTATCCGGTCAATTCGAGATAGTGCAGGATGCCCGACCACATCAGGCTCAGGACGGATCCGGTGCGGTGAGCGGGATCGACGCACGCGCGACCCATTTCGACGATCCTGTTCGCCACCGGATCGAGCGCGGAGATGTCGAATTCCGTTGCGGTGTAATACCCACCGGCCGCCGCAGCGGAATCCGGCGGCAGCATTCGGTAGCAGCCGACGTACTCCTCGGTGATGTTGTCGCGAACGAGAAGATGATCACAGAATTCGTCGAAGGCGTCGGCGTCGAGTTCGAACACCCCGGCCGAAGCGGGGAGGGAGAAGCCTGGCTCGGAGGCGAACACTCGGTATCGAAGGCGCTGCGCAGCGACACGATGCTCGCGGTCGGAGGAGACGATCAGGGAATATCTCGGCTGGGCGACCTCACGGCCGAGATTGTCACTCGCGGAGCGAAGGACTGACGTAATTGTCATGCGCAAGGTTTATCGAGCGCGAACGGCGTCTCGGTATCGACGAAGTGACATGCCGATGCAGGCCGGGTGAATAAAGCACTGTGCGCCTTTATCAACCGCGGGGGGTTGATAAAGGCGCACAGCAGTTTGTGCTTTTCAGCCCTTGTGGGACTTCACAGCTTCGGTGAGCTGCGGTGCGACGTTGAACAGGTCGCCCACGATGCCGAAGTCGGCGATCTCGAAGATGGGTGCCTCTTCGTCCTTGTTGACCGCGACGATGGTCTTGGACGTCTGCATGCCGGCACGGTGCTGGATGGCACCGGAAATGCCGAGCGCGATGTACAGCTGCGGCGAGACCGTCTTACCGGTCTGACCGACCTGGAACTGTCCGGGGTAGTAACCCGAGTCCACAGCGGCACGCGAAGCACCGACTGCAGCGCCGAGGGAGTCGGCCAGCTCTTCGACGACGGAGAACTTGTCCGCGCTGCCGACACCACGTCCACCGGAGACGACAACCGACGCCTCGGTGAGCTCCGGGCGGTCGCCGCCGACGATGGGCTCACGCGAGGTGACCTTGACGGCACTCTCGTCCTGGGCCGGAACCTCGACGGTGATCTGCTCGCCTGCGCCGGCCTGCGGAGCAGCCTCGACTGCGCCCGGACGAACCGAGTAGACCGGAACGTCGCCGTTGGCCTTGGCCTCGACAGTGAACGCGCCACCGAAGATGGAGTGGACGCCGGTGCCGTCAGCCTTGATCTCGATGACGTCGGTCAGCAATCCGGAGCCCAGACGTGCGGCCAGACGACCGGCAACCTCTTTGCCCTCGGTGCCGGCTGCGGTGATGACTGCTGCCGGGCTGGTGGACTCGACCAGAGCGGCGAGAACGTCGACCTTGGGGGTGACGAGGTAGCCGTCGATGTCGTCGGACTCGGCGACGTAGATCTTCTCGGCGCCGGCTGCTGCCAGAGCGTCGGCGAGCTTTGCTGCGGTGCCCGCGGGGCCGGCGACAACTGCCGACGGCTCACCGAGTGCGCGTGCAGCGGTGATGAGTTCGGTGCTGACCTTCTTCAGCGCACCCTCTGCGTGCTCTACGAGCACAAGTACTTCTGCCATGACTTAACTCTCCCTGAGTTCTTCTGCTGGATGTCTAGAAGGGCGCGATCAGATGACCTTGTTGCTGACGAGGTACGCGGCAATCTTGGTGCCACCGTCTCCCTCGTCGACGATGCGCTCACCAGCGGTACGGGGGGGCTTGGGGGTGGAGGACGTCACGGTGGTGCCGGCGTTGGCAACTCCGACGGTCTCCGGGTCGACTCCGAGGTCGGCCAGCGTGTAGACGAGAACTTCCTTCTTCTTCGCGGCCATGATGCCCTTGAAGGACGGGAAGCGCGGCTCGTTGATCTTCTCGGTGACCGAGACGATCGCGGGCAGCGAAGCCTCGAGGCCGAAGACGCCCTCGTCGGTCTCGCGCTCACCGGTGATCTTGCCGTCGGCGACGACGACCTTGCGCAGCTGCGTGAGCTGCGGGATGCCCAGGTACTCGGCGATGATGGCCGGAACAGCGCCGACGCGGCCGTCGGTGGCCTCGTTGCCGGCGATGATCAGGTCGGCAGGCTCGTCGTTCTCGAAGGTGATCTGGCCGAGAGCAGCAGCGAGCGTCCATGCGGTCTGGATCGCGTCGGAGCCGTGCAGTGCCGGGTCGTTGATGTGGACGGCCTTGTCGGCGCCCATCGAGAGAGCCTTGCGGATCGCGTCGGTGGCGCGGTCGGGACCTGCGGACAGCACCGTTACCTCACCGCCCTGAGCTTCCTTGATGAGGAGTGCTTCTTCGACGGAGCGCTCGTTGATCTCGTCGAGGACTGCGTCGGCGGCTTCACGGTCAAGCGTGTAGTCGCCGTCGGTCAGCTTGCGCTCGGACCATGTGTCGGGGACCTGCTTGATCAAAACAACGATATTCGTCATGGGTCTTCGTCGACCTCCTGTGTGTAATTCACCTGATAAATCGTCTGTGGTGCTCGCGCAGTCCGAGCGTCCGAAAAGAGAGTCCGACAGGTCTCCCTACGGGCGAATTTCTCGGTTCACGTCGGCTGTGCGTTAGATTACCCCACGTTAAGTTACCGGTGGGTAACTTAACGTGGAACCTCGTCCACCATAACGGCACGAACAGGAATTGACAGCAGTGATCTGGACCACGGCGAACACGTTCTACTCGGATGGCACTAATCTCGCACGGGTGAGTGAAACGAGTGTCAGCAACCACGAGGACGCACCCCTGCCCTTGACGGGCGAACGAACCGTGCCAGGAATCCCCGAGGAGAACTACTGGTTCCGACGCCACGAAGTGGTGTACCGCGCACTTCTGGAGCGCTGCACGGACCGCCGAGTCCTCGAGGCCGGTTCCGGAGAAGGCTACGGCGCCAACATGATTGCGGACGTCGCAACAAAGGTTACCGGCCTCGACTACGACATCTCCGCGGTCGAGCACGTCCGTGCCCGCTACCCCCGCGTCGAGATGCTCCACGGCAACCTCGCCGAGCTTCCACTGGCGGACAACTCGGTTGACGTCGTCGTCAATTTCCAGGTGATCGAGCACCTGTGGGATCAGGGTCAGTTCCTACGCGAATGCTTCCGAGTTCTCGCTCCCGGCGGTGAACTTCTGATCAGCACCCCCAACCGGATCACCTTCTCCCCCGGCCGCGACACGCCGCTCAACCCTTTCCACACTCGTGAGCTCAACGCCTCCGAAATGACCGAATTGCTCGAAGACGCCGGATTCCGCGTTCAGTTGATGACCGGCGTCCATCACGGTTCGCGCCTGAAGGAACTCGACGCCAAGCACGGCGGATCGTTCATCAATGCGCAGATCGACCGCGCGTTGGCCGGCGAGCCCTGGCCGGAAGATCTCACCCGCGACGTCGAGGGCATCACCGTCGACGACTTCAGCATCAGCGAACCCGACATCGACGACAGCCTCGACCTCGTCGCTATTGCCGTGAAGGAAACCGGCGAGTGAGTAACGCAACACCCGTCACCGAACCGGGGATGTTCGCCCTGGTTCTGCACTCCCATCTGCCGTGGCTCGCCAACCACGGCAGATGGCCAGTCGGCGAGGAATGGATCTACCAGTCCTGGGCTGCGTCGTACATTCCGCTCGCCGCCGCGCTACGACGCCTGGCCGACGAGGGCCGATCGCACCTGCTGACGCTGGGAATCACGCCCGTACTCGCGGCCCAGTTGGACGATCCCCACTGCCTCGCCGGGATGCATCACTGGCTCGGCAACTGGCAGATCCGCGCCCACGAGGCTGCCGGCATGCCGGACGCGGCGCACCGCGAACTCGGCGCGCGCGAACACCGGGCGTCAGCTGCCGCTCTCGCAGATTTCGAGACTCACTGGCAGCACGGCGCCTCACCGGTGTTCCGCGACCTCATCGATCGCGAGGCCTTCGAGCTTCTCGGCGGGCCGCTGGCCCACCCGTTCCAACCGCTGCTCGATCCTCGATTGCGGGCGTTCTCCCTCCGCGAAGGTCTCGCCGACGCGCATGCCCGGTGGAGTCACACTCCGACCGGGATCTGGGGACCCGAGTGCGGGTACACCCCGGGCATGGAGCGCGGGTACGCCGAAGCGGGCGTCACCCACTTCATGGTCGACGGCCCCGCCTTGCGCGGCGACACGTCCCTCGGCCGCCCGGTTCGAGAATCCGACGTGGTTGCATTCGGCCGCGACCTGCAGGTCAGCTACCGCGTCTGGTCCCCCAAGTCCGGATATCCGGGTCACGCCGCCTACCGCGACTTCCACACCTACGACCACGAGACGGGTCTCAAGCCGTCGCGGGTCACCGGACGGACCGTCGACTCCGCCGACAAGTTGCCGTACGACCCCGAACTCGCTGCGGCCGCCGTCGACAAGCATGTTGCCGACTTCGTCGAAACCGTTCGGGCGCGTCTGCGCAGTGAATCCACCCGCATCGGCCGCGACGCCCTGGTGGTCGCAGCTTTCGACACCGAACTGTTCGGGCACTGGTGGCACGAAGGCCCGCAGTGGCTCGAGAAGCTCCTGCGCGCGCTTCCGGAAGCCGGAATTCGCGTCGGCACCCTCGCCGACGCCAAGGAATCGGGATACGTCGGCGAACCCGTTCAACTCGAGGATTCGTCCTGGGGATCGGGTAAGGACTGGCGTGTCTGGGCCGGCGATCAGGTGTCCGACCTGGTGCAACTGAACTCCGAAGTGGTGGAGACCGCGCTCGGCACCGTGGACAAGTCTCGCGGACGCGACAACGCACCCGGACGACCGGAACTGCGAAACCGCGTCAACGATCAGATACTTCGCGAGACACTGATGACAGTTTCGAGCGATTGGGCATTCATGGTGAGCAAGGATTCGGCCGCGGGGTACGCCCGCGAACGTGCGCACAAGCACGCCCATGCGACCAGGGAAATCTCCGAAGCGCTCGTTTCCGGCCGCGATGCCGTCGCCGTGCGACTCGCCGAAGGCTGGAATCGCGCCGACGGGTTGTTCCCGGGACTGGATGCTCGCCGTCTACCTGACACAGAACTGAGTCCGTCGTGAAAATTCTCATCGTCTCGTGGGAGTACCCACCGGTCGTCGTCGGCGGGCTCGGTCGACACGTCCACCATCTCGCCACCGAGTTGGCTGCTGCAGGCCACGAGGTCGTGGTTCTCTCGCGTCGCCCCTCCGGAACGGATGCGTCGACGCACCCGACGATCACGCACATTTCCGAGGGCGTCCTTGTCGTCGCAGTGGCCGAGGACCCCGCGCACTTCGTCTTCGGCGAGGACATGCTCGCGTGGACCCTCGCGATGGGTCACGCGATGGTCCGTGCCGGGATGGCGCTGCACAAGCCAGGAGTGGGCGAGGGCTGGCAGCCCGACGTCGTGCACGCGCACGACTGGCTGGTCGCACATCCGGCGATCGCCCTGGCCGAATTCTATGATGTCCCACTGGTTTCCACACTTCACGCCACCGAGGCGGGTCGCCACAGCGGCTGGATCTCCGGACGCATCAACCGCCAGGTCCACTCCGTCGAGTGGTGGCTGGCAAACGAATCCGACTCTCTCATAACTTGTTCGGCGTCCATGCAGGAAGAAGTGACCGAGCTCTACGGCCCGACGCTGCCGCCGATCACCGTCATCCGCAACGGAATCGACGTGACCACGTGGAACTTTCGCGAACGTGGACCGCGATCCGGACCACCGAAACTCCTCTTCGTCGGCCGCCTGGAATACGAGAAGGGCGTGCAGGACGCCATCGCAGCACTCCCCCGAATCCGTCGTAGCCACCCCGGCACGACCCTCGCGATCGCGGGCGAAGGCACCCAGTTCACCTGGCTCTACCAACAGGCACGCACGCATCGCGTCGCGCGGGCGGTGGACTTTCTCGGCAACCTCGATCACACGGAACTGCTCAGCTGGCTGCACGGAGCGGACGCCATCGTCCTGCCGTCGCGCTACGAGCCGTTCGGAATCATCGCCCTCGAAGCGGCGGCGGCCGGCACTCCGCTGATCACGTCCACCGCAGGCGGACTGGGCGAAGCCGTCGTCGACGGGGTGACGGGGATGTCCTTCCAACCGGGCGACATCGCCGGGCTCACCTCGGCTGTCCGCGAGGTACTCGACGATCCCGCCGGGGCGCAGGAACGGGCAGTGGCCGCCCGCGCACGCCTGACATCGGACTTCGACTGGCATCAGGTCGCCGAGGAGACTGCTCACGTCTACGCGGGCGCGAAGCGTCGGGTGCGGCAGCCGTTGGCACGGCCACAGATTCCCGAGCGGCCGCTCCCTGGTCGCTGACGCGCTGACCTCAGCGGGTCGGGAGGGGCGCGGTGAAACGAGAACTCGCATCCCCGAGCAGATGGCCTGGTGGCAGCATCCGGCCGCACAGCACGAGCAGGAGATCCTGCGCCGCCCCGTGAACCTCGGCGCCGGCACCGTACGTCCAGTCTCGGTCGTCGGCGCGCAGCCGAGCGCCGTCGAGGTCAGTTCCGAAATACTTCACGGTTTTGGGCGAGAGTCCGCTGAGCACACGAGTGAGCCGGTCTTCGGGCACCACGTAATCGTCGCCGAGTGCCACGCGAATGTCCTGACCGTGGATCACGTCGTGCGAGAGCGCACCCTCGAAGCCGCCGCCTGGTGGCTTCCACGGGTGTGCAACGTTGTCGCGAAGCGAGGCAAGCAGTTGTCGCTCACCGACTTCGGACGCATCGGCGAGCGCTCGCCGGTTCGACATCTTGTTGAAGTTTCCGCGTGACTTGACCATTTCCACGACGAATCGCGGCGCCGAGTATCGGTAGGGCATGGTGATGTGCGCGATCACTTCGCGGACCCGCCACCCCTCGCACAGGGTCGGCGCGTTCCACTGCTCCGTGCTCAGGCCTTCGAGAAATCCCACCAGTTCGCGGCGCTGCGCCACGACCCATTCGGGTGTCTGTTCGCTCATGTCGGCACTCCTTTCACCGGCGCAGACTTTCGGCGCCGATACCGATACAGACCGGTGGCGGCGCCGAAAGTAATCGCTGGTTCTGCCAAAAAGTGAGCTACGACGTCGACGACGCGTCGGCAGCGTCCGCAGCAGCCTTCTTGCGTGCGATGTCCTCGAGCGCCGCGATGTACTTCGCGCGATCGGCAGCGCCGGCTTCCCAATCGGACTTGCGGTTCTTGACCGCCTTCGCGGGCGAGCCGACCGCGATGCTGTAGTCCGCGATGTCTCCCTTGACGACGGCGTGCGCACCGAGGACACAACCGCGTCCGACGCGGGTATTTCGCAGCACGGTGACCTTCGCTGCCACCCACGTGTCCGGGCCGATACGGACGGGGCCCTTGACGATGCCCTGGTCCTTGATCGGTGTGTTGATGTCGTCCATGCGGTGGTCGAAGTCGCAGATGTAGCACCAGTCGGCTACGAGCGTCGACGCACCGATTTCGATGTCGAGGTACGTGTTGACGACGTTGTCCTTGCCGAAGACGACCTTGTCGCCGATGCGCAGCGAGCCTTCGTGGCAGCGGATCGCGTTGCCGTCACCGATGTGCACCCAGCGCCCGATCTCGAGGCGGGACAGGTCGGGGGTGGAATGGATTTCGACGTTCTTGCCGAGGAACACCATGCCGCGCAGGATCACGTGCGGGTTGGCCATCTTGAACTTGGCGAGACGGTAGTACCGCACCAGATACCAGGGTGTGTACGCCTTGTTCGCCAGAACCCATTTGAGGGAATCGACCGTCAAGAACTTGGCCTGATCGCTGTCGCCTCGGCGTGATCCCCGCCATCGAGTGCGCAACGGTGCGCCCCACATGCTCGTCATGAGTGTTCAGCCTACGTGGGGCCGACTCACCGACCCTCGGGGTGTGCCCCGTCACGTTGCCCCGGTCGGGATAGTCTCTGGTCCGGGCTTGTGCAGTTACCGAGGGCTCTTGATCAAGTGAAGGCAGGGAGATTGTGATGCGGCGGGTCCTACGGTCGTCCGTGATGGTGTCGACGGCGATCGCTGCGGCCCTGATCGCCGGTTGCGGCAGCGACGACGGACGGGTGGACCGGTACGCGTCGGCGGGTTGGCCGGCCATGCATGCCGACGCCCGCAACAGCGACACGAGCCCGGTCACCGGATCACGCGATGTCGAGTTCGCATGGTCACGCCCTCTCGGCGGTCCGGTTGCCGCGTACGCCTCGGTGGCCGCGAACGGCCAGAGCTTCGTCACCGCCCGCACCGAGAACGGCTGCAATCTCTTCTCGTTCCAGATGGATACGGGTCGCAAGAAGTGGTGCGCTCGACTCAACGACGGAGTAGTCGCGTCCACACCCATCGTCGACACGGCCACCAATGTCTACGTCGGCGAGAGCGGCGCGATGATGTCCTTCACCGAGACTGGTCAATTGCGTTGGCGCACGCTCGTTGTGGGCACTCCTCTCTCGTCACAGTTCACCGGCGACGGAAACCTGTTGTTCATCACCCAATTGGGTCAGATCAACGTGCTCAACCCGCAGACCGGCGCAAAAGTGGTTCCGTCGTTCGACCTGATCCCGCCGCCGTCGATCGACCAGGGCGCGAATGCAGAACTCATTCCCGACAACAAGGGTTTGAACGAGTGCTTCCTCGGCACGTCCGGCTGCCCGGTGGCCAATACCCCGGCAGTGGACCTGGGCACCGGCAAGTTCTACTTCACCTTCTACGGACCCAGTTCTCAGGCAGCCGATCTGGTCGCCATGAAGTACACGGGCGGCGACAATCCGTCCATCACCCGCGAGTGGTCCACCGACGCGCTTCCCGGTGGAACGGCGTCGAGCCCGGACCTGTCGAAGGACGGCAAGACCGTCTACGCCACCGACAACAACGGATCTCTCTGGGCAGTGAACGCCGAAACCGGTGACACCAGGTGGAGTTACGACATCGGCTTCAACTCGGCCGGTAGTGCCTCGACGTCCGACGACGGTTTGATCATTCCCGCCGGCGGCGACAAGGGCCACCTCCTTGCCGTGCGCGACGAGGGAGATCACGCCGAACTGGCCTGGGAACGTAAAGACCTTCTGCAACTGGGCGTTCCGGCGCAGACCGCCGGCGACACCGGATACACCGTCGTCCGCGAGGGTGAGAACGGACTGAGCCTGATCACCTTCGACACCGAAACCGGTGAGACGGTGGATCAGGACACGTTGCCGGGAGCAGTCGGCTTCACCGTCGGCACCTCGATCGGCCCCAAGGGCGAAGTGTTGACGCCCAGCGCAATCGGTGAGCTGTTCGTCTTCAAGTGAGCTAGCGGGACGCCTCACAGATGAAGGCCGACGCCGATCGTCCGATCCGTACGATCACGACGCTCAGTGCACGCGAGCCCTTGAGCTTGAGCCGTGGACGCAGCACTGCCGGGTCCACGTCGACTCCTCGCACCAGGATTTCAGCCACACCGCAGTTCCGCTTGGACAGTGTCTGTTTGAGCAGTTTCTCGGAGTACTTGATCTGCTCGAGGATCCGGAATCCGCGAACTCCCTCAGGGACGCTGTCACCGGTCAGATAAGCGATGCGTGGATCGAGCTGCCAGAGGCCGTGTCTGGCCGCGTAGTGGCGCACGAGGCCCGCGCGCACTACCGCTCCGTCCGGGTCGATGATCCACTCCCCCGGCGCTTGCTCCGGAATCACGTCGTCCTCGGCGTCGGTGATCGCCCACCCGCTCCCGTCGGAGCGAAGCACCGAAGCTCGACGCGTGACGCCGGACTCGGCCAGCCCCGTCGACCACAGGCAGGCTTCCTTGACGCCGCCGTCGAGCGAGACGACCTCGACTTCCCCGTCCCAGCCCAGATTGTCGAAATCGAGTCCGGGAGCACACTTCACCGCGAGATCACGGCCGGAGTACGCCTCTATGAGGTCCGGTAGAGGTGGCATCAACGCTGCCGGATCGTGAGTGCGGCGACCGCCCGATCGCCGTGCGGGGTCTGCCAGTACGACGGTGTCGCGTGTCGTCGGGCGGAGCGCGTCGGCCCGCAGCAACGCTGCGCTCGGCACATTGCGCTGTGCCATCGCCAGGCGAACGGAATCGATGTCGCTGCCGATCACGCGATGCGCAACTCCGGTCAAGGCATGCAGTTCGGCGCCGATGGAGCACGTCACGTCGTGGACGTCGCGCCCGATCAGACGCTGCGCGCGGTGGGCCGCGACAACGCCGGGAGTGGCTTGTTGCATCGCGTCGTCCGTGAACAACCACTGATCACTGCCGGGCAGTTTCGTAGCGGCCTTTCGTCGAAGCAGGACGGTGTCCACGAGCGCAGGCATGTGATCACCGAAACGCGTACGCGCCCGGCCGATGTCGGCCAGACGCGTACGCGTGGACAGTTCGAGCTGATCCACCTCGGCCAAGGCAGCTACGCCGGAATCACTTCCGAGATAGTCGACGTCGCCGAGGGTGAAGTCATAACCCAATTCAGTTGCCGGGCTTCACGCCGGTGATCATGACGTTGTAGAAGAATCCGCGAGGAACGACGTGGCGGAGCACCTTCTCGTCGACCCAGCTGAGCGTCTTCCAACCACCGAAAGCGAAACGCCCCCAGCCCCAACCGAGCTTCTCCGGCGGAACAGCCGCCTCGAAGGTACGGACCGGCCAGCCGAGCAGCGCCGCGGCGAATTCCTCGGTGGCAGCGTGGACCTGATCGGCGCCGGCGGACTTCGCCATGTTCTCGAGGTCCGTGGGGTCGAACGTGTGGATGTCGACGACAGCTTCGAGAGCTGCTGCACGAGAAGACTCGTCGAGTTCCTCTTGCGGACGACGCCAGTCTGCGAGGAACGGCAGCTTGGTCACGCGTGTGGTTGCTTCCCACGTCGCGCGGCCGAGCCAGCGGGCGTAGAAGTTGCCGACAGTGGTGGGCTCACCGGCGAAGACGAAACGTCCGCCGGGCTTGAGGACACGAAGGACCTCACGCAGCGACTTCTCGACGTCCGGAATGTGGTGCAGCACGGCGTGGCCGACCACCAGGTCGAAGGTGTTGTCCTCGTACGGAATGGTCTCGGCATCGGCAACACGGCCGTCGACCGGAAGGCCGAGGCTTTCGGCATTGCGCAGTGCGACCTTGACCATGCCGGGCGAGAGGTCGGTGACCGAACCGGTCTTGGCGACTCCACCCTGCATCAGGTTCAGGAGGAAGAATCCGGTGCCGCAACCGAGTTCGAGCGCGCGCTCGTACGGGAGCGGCTGATCGCCCGCGACGGCGTCGAAACGACCACGTGCGTAGTCGATGCAGCGCTCGTCGTACGAGATGGACCACTTGTCGTCGTAGGTTTCGGCTTCCCAGTCGTGGTAGAGCACCTGGGCGAGCTTGGTGTCCTTACGAGCGGCCTCGACCTCTTCGGCCGTGGCGTGCGGCCGCGGCGCGGGGTCGACTACCGAGGTGTCGGTAGCGGCGGGCGGCGTGACGGTTGCGTCGTCATTCGGGCTGGCTGTCATGGCGGCTATCCTACTCGCTGGTAAGAGATGAACAAGTTCTAGTTTAGGGGAGCCTACTCGCCCGTGAACTCGGCCTTGCCCGGACCGTTGGCGATGAACGACTCCATGCCGATCGCCTGATCCTTGGTCGCGAACAATCCGGCGAACAGATGCTGCTCGATCTTGAGCCCGGATTCCAGGTCGGTGTTCAGACCCTCGTCGATGGCTGCCTTGGCAGCAGCCAACGCACGTGACGCTCCCCCGACGAACTGCGAGGCCCATGTCCGGGCCGCGGTGTACACGTCGTCGGGAGCGACGACCTCGTCGACCAAACCGATGGCCAACGCCTCGTCAGCCCCGACGAAACGGCCGGTGAAGACCAGATCCTTGGCCTTGGCCGGACCGATCAGACGAGCCAGGCGCTGCGTTCCGCCGCCACCGGGAATGATTCCGAGCAGAATCTCCGGAACTCCGAGCTTGGCGTTGTCTCCGACGATCCGGCGATCGGCCGAGAGTGCAACTTCGAGTCCACCACCGAGTGCGTATCCGGTGATCGCGGCGACGGTCGGCTTCGGGATGGACGCCACGGCGCCGAGTCCGGCCTGCATGCCGCCGATCGCGTCACGGATCTGGCCGTAGTCCATCTCGGCCATTTCCTTGACGTCGGCACCGGCTGCGAAGACTTTCTCGCCGCCGTAGACGATGACGGCCTTGACTGCCTTGTCGACGGTCGCAGCGTGTGCGGCAGCAGCCAACTCGTCCTGAACCTGACGGTTCAGAGCGTTCATGGGCGGACGCGCCAGACGGATGGTGCCGATGCCTTCGGAAACCTCGAGAGTCACAAATTCAGCCATGGTCGAGAGGTTACTTTGCCGCCTTGACCGACCACGGATGCGGCCCGGCGACGTAGTAACCGTCCTGGTTCGGGAACTCGACGCGCAGCGTTTCCTCGTCGGTGATCAACGTAGGCAGGATGACGGGAATCTCCGGCTCGGCTGCGAGTATCTCCGCCACCGAACTGAACTTGGCCAATTCGGTCAGCTGACTCCACGTCGGCGGCAACAGGATGCTGCCACCCTCCCGCCAGTGCGCCAGCGCGTCCTGCGGGCTCTGCCAACGAACCTCGGCGGCCTCGGAGGTGACGCCGTCCGCGATCTGTCCGGTCGGTGACGCTGCGACGAAGAAGCGCGTGTCGTAGCGGCGGGTCTCGCCCACCGGCGTGATCCAGTTCGCCCACGGCCGCAGCAGATCCGTGCGCAGGACCAGGTTCTCCTTCTTCAGGAAATCGCTGAACGACAGCTCGTGCTTTTCGAGAGCTACTCGGTCCTGTGCATAGCCGGCCGTGTCCGCGACGACCGTGTCAGCCGTGGGGCCGGCCAGCAGGACACCGCACTCCTCGAAAGTTTCCCGCACCGCAGCCAAGACGAGAGCCTTCGCCCGAGCAACATCCGTGCTGAACCGCTCGGCCCACCACTCGACCGACGGTCCGGCCCACTCGACCTCGGCCGTCGCATCGGACTTGTCGACGCCGCCGCCGGGGAAGACCGTCATGCCCCCGGCAAACGCCATCCCCTGTACTCGTTGAAGCAGGAAGATCTCGATCCCGGATTCGGCATCGCGCACCAAGATGACGGTCGACGCATCCTTGGGCTCGGGGACAGCGTTTGTATTCTCGTTAGCCATGCTTCGCGAACCTACGCGATCTGTGATCTGGGACGCATTTCAGGTCCCACTGAAGCTCACGCGCGATGAGCTCCGGACGGTCTCGCGCGGCGCGCGAAGTATCGGCCGTCCGCCTTGTCGAGGCTGATGGACTGGCTGAATGCCGCGCTCAGATTTTCGGCGGTGATGACGTCGTCCAGAAGCCCCTGGGAGACGACCTCCCCTTCCTTGAGAAGGAGTGCGTGGGTGAATCCCGGCGGGATTTCCTCGACGTGATGGGTGATCAGGACGGTTGCCGGGGCGTCCGGATCGGCAGCCAGTTCGGCGAGTCTGGCCACAAGTTCCTCACGGCCACCGAGGTCGAGCCCGGCGGCGGGCTCGTCCAGGAGAAGAAGTTCGGGATCGGTCATCAAGGCTCGCGCGATGAGGACGCGCTTGCGCTCGCCTTCGGAAAGCGTCCCGTACGTCCGATCCGCCAGGTGCTCGGCGCCGAGGCTTTCGAGCATCTCCACAGCGCGCGAGGTGTCCATGGATTCGTACTCCTCGCGCCACCGACCGAGAACGGCGTAGCCCGCCGACACGACGAGGTCGCTGACCTTCTCGTCGCCGGGCACGCGGTTCGCCAACGACGACGAGGACAAACCGATTCGCGGGCGCAACTCGTTGACGTCGACCTTGCCGAGAACTTCGCCAAGGAGGTGGGCAGAACCACTGGTCGGGAAAGTCTCACCGGCCGCGATGCGCAGCAGCGAGGTCTTGCCGGCACCATTGGGTCCGAGCACCACCCATCGCTCGTCCAGCTCCACTTTCCAGGTGACGGGCCCCACGAGAGTGGACCCTCCCCGACGGATGAGTACGTTGTCGAAATCGATGAGCAGATCTGGATCAGGTAGCGGCACCCGAACATCTTCCCGCACATTCTCCGGCCGTTCACGGCAGGATCATCTTGCGTGTCGCCTCTCATCGAAACTCACACCCCGACGCCCGGGTCTCCGTTCCCACTCGGCGCCCACATCGTGGACTCCGGAACCCAGTTCGCGGTCCACGCCCCAGCTGCGTCGAGCGTCCAGATCTGCCTGATCGACCAGGACGGAAACGAAGATCGCGTCGAACTTCGGCAACACACGTACGGAATCTGGCACGGAATCATCTCCGGGATCGGTGCGGGGCAGCGTTACGGAATTCGGGCGTCCGGCCCGTGGAATCCGCGCGCCGGGCTGAGACTTAATCCACACAAGCTGCTCGTCGATCCGTGGGCGCGCCGCATCGAGGGGGGTCTCGGTGATCACCGTGCCCTCCTGTCGTACGCCGGCGATCCCTTCGGCGACCCGTCGACGGTCGACTCGCTCGGCCACGTGCCGCTGTCCGTGGTGACTCCCGGCCTCGCGCCCGCCGGAGCCCGCCTCGAGACGCCGTGGGAGGAAAGCGTCATCTACGAACTGCATGTGGGCGCGTACACCGCCGGTCATCCAGGAGTACCCGCCGCCCACCGCGGAACGTACCTCGGCCTGACGGCACCGGCCGTGATCGATCACTTCGTCTCACTCGGCGTCACTGCCGTGGAACTGCTTCCCGTACAGGCATTTCTGACCGAACACAGCGTCCGCGAGCGAGGGATGCGCAACCACTGGGGATACTCGACGGCGTCGTACTTCGCCCCGCATCCCGGATACGCGGCAACTCCGGGCGGCGAAGTCACCGAGTTCCGGATCATGGTCGACGCACTACACGCGGCAGGCATCGAGGTCGTCCTCGACGTCGTCTACAACCACACCTGCGAGCAGAGTGTCGACGGAATCAGTGTCAGCTGGCGAGGTTTGGACGGCCCCGGCTATTACCTTCTCGACGGCGACGGCCGCGACATCGACCTGACCGGGTGCGGCAACACGGTCGACGCCTGCTCCCCCATCGCCGTCCGCATGATCACCGACAGCCTCCGCTACTGGGCCACCGAAATGGGTGTCGACGGCTTCCGATTCGATCTCGCGAGCGCGTTGGGTAGGCCGCGCGGCGGCGGCTTCGACCAGCGGGCGTCCATCTTGTCGGCCATCTCCTCCGATCCGGTACTGACCCGGTGCAAGCTCATCGCCGAACCGTGGGATGCCACTGCCGACGGTTACCAGGTCGGAAACTTCGGACTCCAATGGTCGGAATGGAACGACAAGTACCGCAGCACCATTCGCCAGTTCTGGAACGGCGGCTCCAGCGTCCGGAAGGTCGCGTCGCGCCTCGCCGGTTCTGAGGACATCTTTGCCGGCAGCGGCCGTCGCCCATGGGCGTCGATCAACTTCGTCACAGCGCACGACGGGTTCACCGCCGCCGATCTGGTCGCGTACAACCACAAGCACAACGAAGCCAACGGTGAAGACAATCGTGACGGCGCCGATCACAACGATTCGTTCAACCACGGAATCGAAGGCCCGAGCACCGATCCCGAGATTCAGGACGCCAGGGCACGTCATGTACGGGCGCTACTGGCCACGCTCGTGCTGTCGACAGGCACACCGATGCTCACCGCCGGAGACGAGTTCGGCCACAGTCTCGGCGGAAACAACAACGCGTATTGTGTTCCCACACTTGCCTCCCCAGCCGATTCGTGGGCCCTGGACTGGACGGCGGCCGATCAGTCGTTGGTGCAGTTCGTCTCCCGAGCGTTCGGATTACGCCGAACGGCACCGGCGTTGCGTCAGCCCGAATTCTTCGAAGGCAGAAGAAGACTGGAGCACCCGGACCTCGTCTGGTTCGACGCTGCCGGCGTCGAGTTCGACGACACCGCATGGTACGACGAGAGTCACCGAACGCTGCAGGCCTGGATCGACGGAGCCGACGTTCGGTCTCACACTCGAACCGGGCGCCCACTCGGTGACGACAGTTGGCTCCTGATCCTGCATTCCGGTGGACCGGTTCAGGTCACCGTCGGCACTCCGGAATGGTTCGACGGCACCTTGACTGCATCGTTCGATTCGGCGTCACCCACCGGAGAACCTGCCTCCACGGCCGAAGTTCCCGTCGGCACCGAGATTTCGCTGACCGGCCCCACGGTCTTGGCCTTACGTTCCGTGACACGTCCTCCGGTCACCGCTGCTGTCATGGAATCCGGCAGCACCTTGATGAGGAATTGAATGGTCGGTCCGATCCCGAAGGCGTACAACACTGTTCCGACGCCGACGGTTCCACCGAGGAGCCATCCGGTCGTGAGGACCGCGATCTCGATGCTGGTACGCACGAGCCTGACCGACAGACCTGTGCGAGCGACCAGTCCGGTCATCAATCCGTCGCGGGGGCCCGGCCCCATGCCCGCGCCGATGTAGAGAACGCTGGCCAGTCCGTTGAGGAGGATTCCCGCGACCATGATCACGGCTCGAACTGGCATGGAATCAAAGACCGGCAAGAAGGCCAGTGAGGTATCCACCGAGATGGCAATTACAACGACATTGGCGACCGTTCCGAATCCCGGCCGCTGACGGATCGGAATCCAGAGCAGCAGTACCACCGCACCGGTAATCGCAGTGATCACGCCGAAACTGAGCGAAACATGCTCGGCCACGCCCTGATGGAACACATCCCAGGGATCCAGACCAAGACCGGCTGTGATCATCATGGCCATCGAGAAGCCGTACAACCACAGACCAACGAACAGCGAGGCGAATCTCCGTATCAACACCCGACCATCTTGATGGCCACTGGACTGTTCATCCATAGCCAAGTTTCCGATACTGGACTGGTCGGTTGCGTCTCTACGGAACCGCGATGACTGTCATGGAGCCTGGTGCCACTTCCGTGAAACCAGCGTCACGAACCGCGACGGCCTCCGACTTCTTCAGCCGAACTACTGCTTCGGCCCACTGTTCCGGGCTCGCGTCGCGCACCGAGCAGCGAAAGTCGTTCTGCGCCCAGGCCCAGCACTGTTTCTCGGACATGGCCGCCGCCAACAACATCGAGGCATGCCCGACCTGTGCCGACGCCTTGCCAACCGTCATCTCGAGCGCCGAGTCGATCCACAGCACCGGAAGACCAGGCTCCGGCGGGCCAGGCTCGTCGTGCTCGAGATCGGTCCCACCGATCTGCAACTTCTTGATTCGCGGGTCCAGTTCTCCGACCGGCCCGGGAACCAGAGCCCGCGCCTGCGCGCCATCCACATCGACGGTGATTCCCGGTACCTCCTGCGCGGCGAGCCACTGCGCTCCTCGCGCTCGACGAGACACCTTCCGAATCCGGGCACCCACCCACGCCGAATAGTCCTCGTGCCAGGGGCCGGGTTCCCCGTCTTCGGTGAACCCGACGCGTTCGTCCAGACACAGCGCCACAGCCGCCGTTGCCGCAGCCTCGAGCAGTGCGGTGCGCTTGGGCGGGTCTGCCTTCGGAATGTGCAGAACGATCGGCATCGCCAACACCAGCGCCGGATCCGCGGGATCGTCTCGCCCTCCGTACCCAGCAGCCAGCACCGCGTGGCGCTCGCGCCAGCGCGAATCGGGGCCGGACATCACAGCTGGAT
This sequence comes from Rhodococcus sp. FH8, assembly GCF_019266085.1. Taxonomy (NCBI): domain Bacteria; kingdom Bacillati; phylum Actinomycetota; class Actinomycetes; order Mycobacteriales; family Nocardiaceae; genus Rhodococcus; species Rhodococcus sp. FH8. Next base: position 116,703 of record NZ_LPNQ01000078.1, read on the forward strand.
CGGAACTGAATGCTGGATCGGAACTCATGGAATCGGTACGCGTCGCACGCCACCGTCGACGGCGTCCGCAGCCTCGACCTCGTCGCGGGTCACACCGAGAATGAACAGCACAGCGTCGAGGAAGGGATGCGACAACGCAGCATCTGCGACCTCCCGCAACGCAGGCTTGGCGTTGAACGCCACGCCCAGGCCCGCGGCGTTGAGCATGTCGATGTCGTTGGCACCGTCACCGACGGCGACGGTCTGTTCCATCGGCACACCGACCTGATCGGCGAACTTGCGCAGCGCAACGGCCTTCGCGGCGCGGTCGACGATTTCACCGATCACACGTCCGGTCAGCTTGCCGTCGACGATTTCGAGGGTGTTGGCGTGCACGAAGTCCAGTTCGAGTTCGTGTGCGAGGCCTTCGATGACCTGCCGGAAGCCACCCGACACCACGCCGCAGTGGAATCCGAGACGGCGCAGGGTGCGAATCGTGGTTCGCGCACCCGGCGTCAGTTCGATGCTCTCTGCCACCTCGTCGATGACGGAGGCGTCGAGACCGGCGAGTGTCGCCACACGCTGGTGCAGTGATTCGGTGAAGTCGATCTCGCCGCGCATCGCAGCTTCGGTGACGGCGCGGACCTCGTCCTCGACGCCGGCCTTCGCGGCGAGCATCTCGATGACCTCGCCCTGGACGAGCGTCGAGTCCACGTCGAACACGATCAGACGCTTGGCCCGGCGAGCGAGACCTGCGCGCTCGACCGCGATGTCGACGTTTTCGAGAGCGGCGACCTCGGCGAGTCCGGTGCGCAGCTTCGCGTCGCCGTCGGCCGTATCGGCCGCGCTGACGCTGAGTTCGAGGCCGGTGACCGGATAGTCGGCGACACCACGGATGGAATCGATGTTTGCGCCCTGCTTCGCGAGTTCGCGTGCAACCGATCGCATTGCGCGAGCATTGACCGGGCTACCGAGAACAACGACCGCGTGGGTGGACACCGCGGGCCGTCCGGGATCGGCACCGATTTCGATGTCGACGTTCATTCCGACCGTCGCCATCGCCTGTTCGAGTTCTTCCTGAAGCGCTTCGGGATCGTTCGGGCAGGCAACCATGACACCGAGTGTCAGTCGACCTCGAATCACCACCTGCTCCACGTCGAGTAGACGCACATCGTGCCGCGACAGCGCCGCGAACAGTACCGAGGTGACGCCAGGGCGGTCCGGCCCGGTCACAGTCACCAGAACAGTGGTGTCAGAGGCACCCACCGAAAACTCCGATCGTTTCTTCGTTCGCGTCTTGATCGTCACTATTGTGCCAAGCGAAAGGCCCCACCCGTTACTCGGGCGGGGCCTTCGCTGATTACTTCAGTGTGTTACTTCGCTCAGGAGCGGCTGTCGGTTCCGGGGTCGCCTTCGTCCCCGACCGTGAGCGGCTCGTGACGAGCATCTTCGAGCACGGTGCTGGCGTTCTTCCCGCCGTGGCCGGGGCCGACGTGCGCTTCCGCGCGCATCCGCTCCACCATGTGCGGGTAGTGCAGCTCGAACGCCGGACGCTCGCTACGGATGCGCGGCAACTCGGTGAAGTTGTGACGCGGCGGCGGGCAGGTGGTTGCCCACTCCAGCGAGTTTCCGTAACCCCACGGATCGTCGACGGTGACCACCTCGCCGTAGCGGTAGCTCTTGAAGACGTTCCAGATGAACGGAAGCGTCGAGGCACCGAGTACGAAGGCAAAGATCGTGGACACCGAGTTCAGAACCGTGAACCCGTCCGAGGGCAGGTAGTCGGCGTAACGACGCGGCATACCTTCGGCACCGAGCCAGTGCTGAACGAGGAACGTGCCGTGGAAACCGACGAACGTGGTCCAGAAGTGCCACTTGCCGAGGCGCTCGTCCATCATGCGACCGGTCATCTTCGGGAACCAGAAGTAGATACCGGCGTACGTGGCGAACACGACCGTGCCGAAGACCACGTAGTGGAAGTGGGCGACGACGAAGTAGCTGTCGGTGACGTGGAAGTCGAGCGGCGGGCTCGCGAGGATGACACCCGACAGACCACCGAAGAGGAAGGTGATCAGGAAGCCGATCGAGAACAGCATCGGCGATTCGAAGGTCAACTGTCCCTTCCACATCGTGCCGATCCAGTTGAAGATCTTCACACCTGTCGGCACGGCGATCAGGAACGTCATGAACGAGAAGTACGGCAGGAGAACAGCGCCGGTTGCGTACATGTGGTGGGCCCACACAGCGATCGACAGAGCGGCGATGGCCAACGTTGCGTACACCAGGCCGCTGTAGCCGAAGATCGGCTTACGGCTGAAGACCGGGAAGATCTCCGAGACGATGCCGAAGAACGGCAGCGCGATGATGTACACCTCGGGGTGACCGAAGAACCAGAACAGGTGCTGCCACAGGAGCACACCGCCCGTTGCCGGGTCGAAGATGTGCCCACCGAGATGGCGGTCGACGAACAAGCCCATGAATGCAGCGGTCAGCAGCGGGAACGCCAGCAGGATCAGGATGCTGGTGATGAAGATGTTCCAGGTGAAGATCGGCATGCGGAACATGGTCATACCGGGTGCGCGCAGGCAGATCACGGTGGTGACCATGTTGACGCCACCGAGGATGGTGCCGAGGCCGGCGACGGCCAGACCCAGGACCCACAGGTCGGCGCCGACGCCGGGGCTGTGCAGCGCGCTGGTCAGCGGCGTGTATGCCGTCCAACCGAAGTCTGCTGCGCCACCGGGCGTGACGAATCCGGCCGTCGTGATGATCGCACCGAACAGGTACAGCCAGTAGCTGAACGCGTTCAGGCGCGGGAACGCGACGTCGGGTGCACCGATCTGGAGCGGAAGAATGTAGTTCGCGAAGCCGAAGACGATCGGGGTCGCGTACAGCAGCAGCATGATCGTGCCGTGCATGGTGAACAGCTGGTTGAACTGTTCGTTGGAAAGGAACTGCATGCCGGGTACAGCAAGTTCGGCACGCATCATCAGTGCCATGAGGCCACCGATGAGGAAGAAGGCGATGGAAGTCGCCAAGTACATGATTCCGAGCACCTTGGGATCGGTGGTCGTGATCATCTTGAAAATGAATGAGCCCTTGGGTCCCTGCCGCGGCGGGTAAGGCCTGGCCGGCGCTATCGTGGGGACTGGCTGGGGCGCTACGGCAGTCACTGATCCTCCTGAATGTGCCTTTGGTCGCTCCGCAGACTCCGTCAAAGAGCCCTTGGTTGCGCCCGCAGGGTCCGTCGCCCGGGCTGCGGACAACGGCTTCTGGCTTGCGCTCATCGAATCGTAGACCGTGACTCCGAGGCACCGCGACCCGGTCCTACTCTGCGTCGTACTCGAGCATCCGTTTTTCACGGCACCGAACGAACGACCTGCGGTTTATGTTCCCCCGGGAGTCCGAACCCACTTCCGAATCGGCGTGTCGTGCGCGTCGAAGAATTCGGTCGGTGTCCGTTTTCGGCCAACCTCTCCACTGATAAGGTCACCCTCGCCTAACTCATCTCAGGAGCCAATCAGTGAAATTCTTTCCCCGCCGGGCCGCGCTGGTAGCGGTCGCAGCTTCGATCGCCTTGGTCGTTCCAGCGTGCTCGAGTAACGACGAGCCCGCTGCAACCACCATCTCGACCGAGTCGGGCGCATTTCCCCGTACCGTCGAGCACTTCCGCGGAAGCACCGAAATCCCGGCCGCACCCCAGCGGATCGTCGCGCTCGACAACAGCTTCACCGACGCCGTCCTTCTCCTCGAATCCCCGCTCGTCGGCTACGTCGACTACCGCGAGCCCGGTCTGCCCGACTACCTCGGATCCTCCCGGGAGGAATTCGCCCCGGACGCCGTCTCGGTCGGCACGGTCAGCAGCGCAAGCCTCGAGAAGATCGCCGCACTGCAGCCGGACCTCATCATCTCCGCCGAGGTCCGCGACGGGAAGAACTACGAGCAGCTCTCCGCAATCGCGCCCACCGTCTTCACCCAGACAACCGGTCCGACGTGGAAGGACAACATCCGCGTAGTCGGTCAAGCGCTGGGCAAGGAATCGCTGGCCGAGGCGAAAATCTCCGAATACGAAACTCGCGCGGCTGCCGTCGGCAAGGAAATCAACGAGAAGGCGAACAACCCGGTCATCTCGGTAGTCCGGTTCGCCGGTGAACCGACCGCACGCCTCTACCGCACTACCTCGTTCAGCGGCATCGTTCTTCAGGATGCCGGGCTGAAGCGCCCGGACAACCAGGGACCCGACCCCGCCGATGCCGGCAACATCATGATGAAGATCAGCCCCGAGCTGATCAACGAAGCCGACGCGGACGTCATCTTCATCAGCACCTGGCAGGACGCCGAGGGCAAGAGCGCCGAAGCTGCGAAGCCATTCCTCGAGAGCCCGCTGTGGCAGACCCTTCGAGGACGCAAGGTGGACGTGGACGATTCACGGTGGATGTCGCCGGTCAGCATCCAGGGCGCGCACATGATCCTCGACGACCTCTCGGACACGTTCGAGGTGGACAAGCAGAACAGCTGAGTCGAACAGCTAACCTGAACGGCGCCCGCTCACACAGGAAGCCGTCGACTTGTCTGTTCTCTCACGCACGTCTGTTCTCTCACGCACGACCGCCCGCACGTCCGTTCGTCGTGTCTCGATCCTGGGGATCGCCGCCACGATGCTCGTCCTCGGTGGTTGCTCGTCCGACTCGTCGGACGATCCCGCGAGCACCATCGTCCGGACCACTACGTCGATCGCCGGTGCCGGCGTGATGGGCATCGAACGCGACACCGCCACCGCGTGCCCGACGCCGACGCAAGCCGACCCGGGAGCGGGCCCCGGGGTGAAGCGTCGAGTCGTACACACTGCGGGTGAAACCGAGGTTCCTTCCGATCCCCAACGGATCGTGGTCCTCGACAGCGTCTCGATGGACGCCGTGTGCGCCCTCGGCCTGTGGGAGCGGGTAGTGGGCGCCGCGACCGGTGTCGACTCACCTCAACCGTCGTACCTGGGTTTCGGCATCTCGGAGATTCCGAGTGTCGGCCCCGTGAGCACACCTGACGTCAACGCCGTGAAGGCCGCCGCGCCGGACTTGATCCTCGGGTCCAGTCCGGCGTCCGACGGCTTGTACGGGCAACTCGACGCCATCGCCCCCACCGTGTTCGCGGGCTCGGATCCCGTGTACTGGAAAGCGCAGTTCGCCCTCGCCGGCCAGGCACTGGGCCGTTCGTCCGCGGCTGCGACGGAGCTCGACCGCTACCAGCAGGACGTCGTGCAGCTCGGCGACGCATTGAATGCATCGCAGACGCAGGCATCAGTGGTTCGGTTCGGTTCGAAGGACCTACAGATCGAGGGCCCTGCATCCTTCGCCGGACAGATCCTCAGCGACGTCGGCGTCCGGCGCCCACCGGCGCAGCGATTGACCGATGCGACCACGGCACCGATTCCGGCCGACGATCTGAGCGTCGCCGAAGGTGACTTGATCTACGTCCTCTTCGACGGGCCGAACGGCCGTACCTACGGCACCGAGATCATGAAGAGCGACCAGTGGCAAGACCTCGCCGCCGCCACCGACCGGCGTGTGTTCGTCGCTGAAGACGACATCTGGAACGGAAACGGGATGACTGCCGCCCGCGCCGTATTGGCGGACTTGAAGGGAACCTTGAACGGATATGCGAGCTGACTGGGACGAACCACAACTCCGACATTCGAAGCGGCTCGCCACAACTGTGACGGTCGGGTTCTGATCATGCCGATCCCGGAATTCATTGTCGCTTTGCGCGAGAAGGTCGGTCATGCGCCGCTCTGGCTGTCCGGAGTGAGCGTCGTGATCCGCGACGACGACGGTCGGGTCCTGCTCACCCGTCGCGCCGACAACGGTCAGTGGGCCGTCGTGTCCGGCGTTCTCGAGCCTGGGGAGGAACCGTCGGCGGCGGCGGTGCGCGAGGCGAAGGAAGAAACCGGCGTCGACGCCGAATTGATTCGGATCACGAGTGTCGATGTCACAGAGCCCATTACGTACCCCAACGGCGACGTGACTCAGTACCTCGACGTGTGTTTCCTGGCCAGGTGGACCGGCGGAGATGCACACGTGGCGGACGACGAAAACCTCGAGGTCGCGTGGTTCGCGCCGAGCGCACTGCCTTCGGACATGACGGAAACCTCGCGTCTGCGCCTCGCAAAAGCGTTGCTGGACAAGCCGGAAGCGTGGTTTCAGCGCTAGCCCGCTCTCAATACACGGCCGAAGCCCGATTCCCGCGTGTGCAGGAGTCGGGCTTCGGCATGTAGGTCGCTCTCTAGAAATCCCAGTCGTCGTCTTCGGTGTTGACGGCCTTGCCGATGACGTAGGAGCTACCCGAGCCGGAGAAGAAGTCGTGATTCTCGTCCGCATTCGGTGAAAGTGCCGACAGGATAGCCGGATTGACGTCCGTCTCGTCCTTCGGGAAGAGTCCTTCGTAGCCGAGATTGTTGAGCGCCTTGTTGGCGTTGTAGCGCAGGAACTTCTTGACATCCTCGGTCAGACCGACGCCGTCGTAGAGGTCCTGGGTGTAGTCGACCTCGTTCTCGTAGAGCTCGAAGAGCAACTCGAACGTGTAGTTCTTGAGCTCTTCACGCTCGGCCTCGGTGAGCTGTTCGAGGCCCTTCTGGTACTTGTAGCCGATGTAGTACCCGTGCACGGCCTCGTCGCGGATGATGAGGCGGATGAGGTCTGCGGTGTTGGTGAGCTTGGCTCGCGAGGACCAGTACATCGGCAGGTAGAAGCCGGAGTAGAAGAGGAAGCTCTCGAGGAGCGTCGATGCGACCTTACGCTTGAGCGGCGACTCGCCGTTGTAGTAGTCGAGAACGATCTGCGCCTTGCGCTGCAGGTTGGGGTTCTCCTCCGACCAGCGGAACGCGTCGTCGATGTCGGGGGTGGAGCACAGCGTCGAGAAGATCGAGCTGTAACTCTTCGCGTGCACCGATTCCATGAAGGCAATGTTGGTGTACACCGCTTCTTCGTGGGGAGTGATCGCGTCCGGGATGAGGCTGACGGCGCCGACCGTTCCCTGGATGGTGTCGAGCAGCGTCAGGCCCGTGAAGACGCGCATGGTGAGCTGCTGCTCCTGCGCGGTCAGCGTTCCCCAGGACGGGATGTCGTTGGAGACCGGCACCTTTTCGGGCAGCCAGAAGTTGCTGACGAGGCGATCCCATACCTCGGCGTCCTTCTCGTCCTGGACGCGATTCCAGTTGATGGCGGAAACGCGACTGACCAGCTTGACCATAATTCCTACCTAGCGAGAGAGATACTGCCGAATGTTGGCTTGCCTGAACACTACCCGTTGTGTCGGGTCCGCGATGCCAACACAACAACATGTGTCGCACGCGCCCCTCCACGAGTACAAAAAATGTGATATCAATTAAATATCACTTACCGATGGAAAGCGAGTCTCGCATGACCAGCACACCCACCGTGGCCGAGAAACCGACCGGTGTCGCCACCACAACGATCGCCGAACGCCCAGGCTGGGACCTGTCCGGCAGCTGGATGCTCCTCGGCGGCGTCCTTCTCTTCCTGGCCGGAATCGCGCTGTCCGTCGTTGGCGGAGTTCTGGGACTCTTCGCCCTGATTCCGGTCGGAGTGGTGCTGTTCATCGCGTCACTCCCCCTCCTGATGGGCCTGACCTTGGTGCAACCGAATCAAGCCCGAGTTCTGCAACTTCTCGGAAGCTCGTACAGCGGCACCCTGCGCACGCCGGGACTGCGATGGACAAACCCGCTGACGGTCCGTCGATCGATCTCGACGCGCATCCGAAACCATGAGACCGGTCAGGCGAAAGTGAACGACGCCGACGGCAATCCCATCGAGATCTCGGCGGTGGTCGTCTGGCAGGTGGCCGACACAGCGCTCGCCTCGTTCCAGGTGGACGATTACGAGGAGTTCGTCTCCGTACAGACCGAGGCGGCCGTCCGCCATATCGCCGGTAGCTACCCGTACGACGCCGAAGGCCGAGTCTCGTTGCGCGAGAACGCCGATATCATCACCACCACCTTGTCGGAGGAGGTTCACGCCCGCGTGCGTGCGGCGGGTGTCGAAGTTATCGAGACACGCATCAACAGGCTCTCGTATGCACCGGAGATCGCCAGCGCGATGCTTCGGCGCCAGCAAGCGGGTGCTGTGATAGCCGCCCGCAAGCAAATCGTCGAAGGCGCGGTGTCCATGGTCGACATGGCACTCAAGCAGCTCGAGGAGAAGCACGTCGTCGAACTCGACGAGGAACGCAAGGCCACGATGATCAGTAACCTTCTGGTCGTGCTGTGCGGCGACCGCGACGCACAACCGGTGCTGAACACCGGTTCGCTCTACCAGTAAAGGAAAGGCCACATGGCCACGGATCCAGCTCCGCGATCCGAGCGTAAGAAGATCCTTCTTCGGTTGGACCCAGCGGTACACGACGCCCTCGCCCGCTGGGCCGCCGACGATCTCCGAAGTACCAACGCCCAGATCGAGTTTCTCCTTCGGCGCGCACTCACCGAGCACGGTCGAATGCCGAAGAATGCCGGCAAGATGCACGGTCCCGGCCGCCCGCCGGCCTGATACCCCTGTGCGCCTTTTCGGTAGTAACCACTACCGAAAAGGCGCACGGGGGCGGAGCCCTTTACAGCATGCAGGAAACGCAGCCCTCGACCTCGGTGCCTTCGAGTGCCATCTGACGCAGACGGATGTAGTACAGCGTCTTGATGCCCTTACGCCACGCGTAGATCTGCGCCTTGTTGATGTCGCGAGTGGTTGCGGTGTCCTTGAAGAACAGCGTCAGCGACAGGCCCTGGTCGACGTGTTGCGTTGCGGCAGCATAGGTGTCGACGATCTTCTCGTACCCGATTTCGTAGGCATCCTGGTAGTACTCCAGGTTGTCGTTGGTCAGGTAGGGCGCCGGGTAGTAGACGCGGCCGATCTTGCCTTCCTTGCGGATCTCGATCTTCGACGCCACCGGGTGGATGGAGCTGGTGGAGTAGTTGATGTACGAGATCGAGCCGGTCGGCGGGACGGCCTGAAGGTTCTGGTTGTAGATACCGTGCTTCTGAACCGAAGCCTTCAGCTCACGCCAGTCGTCCTGAGTGGGGATGTGCAGCTTCGCATCGGCGAAGAGTCCGCGAACCTTGTCGGTTGCCGGCTCCCAAGCCTGATCGGTGTACTTGTCGAAGAATTCACCCGAGGCGTACTTCGACTCCGGGAAACCCTTGAAGTACGAGCCGCGCTCGATGGCGATCTTGTTCGACGCACGCAGTGCGTGGAAGAGCACGGTGTAGAAGTAGATGTTCGTGAAGTCGATGCCTTCTTCGCTGCCGTAGAAGATCCGCTCACGAGCGAGGTATCCGTGCAGGTTCATCTGACCGAGGCCGATGGCGTGAGAGTCGTTGTTGCCCTGCTCGATCGACGGCACCGAGTAGATGTGCGTCTGATCGGACACCGCCGTCAATCCGCGGATCGACACTTCGATGGTCTTGGCGAAGTCGGGCGAGTCCATGGTCTTCGCGATGTTCAGCGAACCCAGGTTGCAGGAGATGTCCTTGCCGACCTTCGAGTAGGACAGGTCGTCGTTGAACAGTGAAGGCGTCGAAACCTGCAGGATCTCCGAGCACAGGTTCGAGTGCGTGATCTTGCCCTCGATCGGGTTTGCCCGGTTCACCGTGTCCTCGAACATGATGTAGGGGTAGCCCGATTCGAACTGCAATTCGGCGACGGTCTGGAAGAACTCGCGAGCTTTGATCTTGGACTTGCGAATTCGCTTGTCGTCGACCATCTCGTAGTACTTCTCGGAGACGTTGATGTCGGAGAACGGAACTCCGTAGATGCGCTCGACGTCGTACGGCGAGAACAAGTACATGTCCTCGTTCTTCTTCGCCAGCTCGAACGTGATGTCCGGGATCACGACGCCGAGTGAGAGCGTCTTGATACGGATTTTCTCGTCGGCGTTCTCACGCTTGGTGTCGAGGAACCGGTAGATGTCGGGGTGGTGCGCATGCAGGTACACAGCACCGGCACCCTGACGCGCACCCAGCTGGTTGGCGTAGGAGAACGAGTCCTCGAGAAGCTTCATGATCGGGATGACACCCGAACTCTGGTTCTCGATCTTCTTGATCGGGGCGCCGTGCTCACGAACGTTGGTGAGCAGCAAGGCAACTCCGCCACCGCGCTTGGACAGCTGCAGTGCCGAGTTGATGGAGCGACCGATGGACTCCATGTTGTCTTCGATACGAAGCAGGAAGCAGGACACGGGCTCACCGCGCTGCTTCTTGCCCGAGTTCAGGAACGTCGGGGTGGCGGGCTGGAAGCGTCCGGCGATGATCTCGTCGACGAGTTCGACGGCCAGGTCTTCGTTGCCTGCGGCCAGGGTGAGCGCAACCATGCAGACACGATCTTCGAAACGCTCGAGGTAGCGCTTACCGTCGAAGGTCTTGAGCGTGTAGGAGGTGTAGTACTTGAATGCACCCAGGAACGTCGGGAAGCGGAACTTCTTGGCGTACGCGTGATCGATCAGGAACTTCACGAAAGTACGTGAGTACTGATCGAGAACCTCGGGCTCGTAATAGTTTTCCTCGACGAGGTAGTCCAGCTTCTCGTCGAGGTTGTGGAAGAACACGGTGTTCTGGTTGACGTGCTGCAAGAAGTACTGACGGGCTGCAGCGACATCCATCTCGAACTGGATCTCACCGTTGGCGCCGTACAGGTTGAGCATGGCGTTGAGTGCGTGGTAGTCGAGACCGTTGGTGGAATCGCCGCCGCGCGCATCACGCTCTACGCTTCCTGCCGCGATCGTGTCAGTGATGGTTGGCGCCACTGCCCGTGCTCCTTCTCTGTTTCGAAATGATTCCAGAACTCCCCCAAGCCTTCTCGTACCCGGTCGACGTCCTCGGCAGTGCCCATGAGTTCGAACCGGTACAGAAAAGGAACGTGGCATTTCTGGGAAATGATGTTTCCTGCATAGCAAAAGGACTCACCGAAATTGGTGTTTCCCGCCGCGATCACTGCTCTGATCAACGACCTGTTGTGTGGATTGTTCAAAAAACGAATGACCGGCTTCGGTACATAACTGGAGTCGCGCCCTGTCACGGTGACCCCGCCACCATAGGTGGGCAGAATCAGCACATAGGGCTCGTCTACACGAAATGAGCCGTCACGGTCATGGATAGGTATACGTGTCGCAGGCAGGCCGAGACGTTGAACGAATCGGTGGGTGTTCTCCGACACGCTGGAAAAATAGACCAGCGAAGTCATCGGTTGTCACCATTTTCTTGTACGGTGCCCGGAACTACTCAGATGTGTCGGCGGAGGTGTCCACCGCCGACACTGCGGCGCTTCAAGCAGCGACGGTCAGGGTCTTGATGCGATCGGGACGGAAGCCCGACCAGTGATCTTCACCGGCAACCACGATGGGTGCCTGGAGGTACCCGAGAGCCATGACGTAGTCGCGGGCTTCGGCATCCTCGGTGATGTCGATGACGTTGTATTCGAGACCGGCCTTGTCCAGGGCGCGGTAGGTGGCATTGCACTGAACGCAAGCGGGCTTGGTGTAGACGGTGATGCTCATGAGAGTCCCTCTTTCGCTTAGCCAACAAAGGCCGATGTAGTGATGTTCAGCACCGATACGACCGATTGCCGGAGTCTCGCTCGAAGCGTTCCGCGTTGTGGTCTCTCAGTGCTCAAGACACTACACCTAGTGGCCGACAGAAACACATAACGCGAGATGTTGTGAGTCACATCGTTGGAATTCCCAGGTCGCCCCAGTTCAGCGCCTTCATTTCCCGGCGCGTCGGCGTGTCGCGCGTCACAGTTTCTTTTTGTGCTCGCCAGCCTCTGGGAGCCGCGCCACGGACCTACCATGAGCGTCGTGGAAACACCCCCGAAGGACGAGGCTCCACGCCACGAGGCAACCGTGACGAGAACACAGCAGGTGACACCGTTGATGCGCAGAATCACCTTCGGCGGGGAGGGCCTGAGCGACTTCGAGACGAGTGGTAGCCCGGACGAACGGGTGCTCGTCAGATTCCCTCTCATTCGCCCTCACGCCCGTAGTTACACGGTCCGGCGCTGGCAGCCGTCGAAGAACGAGCTGGAGATCGACTTCGTTCTCCACGGCCACGGCGGCGCGGCACTCTGGGCCGCGACTGCGCAACCGGGCGAGACCGTTCACCTCTCGACGGCGAGCGGGTGGTTCACGCCGCCGGCAGGTTGCGACTGGCTGCTGATGGTCGCCGATCACGCCGCTCTGCCCGCGATCGGGCGAATTCTCGAAGAAGCACCCGACGGTCTACCGATCCACGTCATCGCGCAGGTACCCGCGCCGAGCGAACAGCAGACGTTCACGACGCGCGCCGACGCTCACTACCGATGGATCGAGGAATCGGACTCGCTGCTCGCCGAATTGGCCGGCGCTGCCCTGCCTCCCGGCGAGGGCTACATCTGGTGTGCAGTCGAGGCCGCGGCCGCCAGACGCATCCGCACTCACCTGCGTCGAACATGGGAAATCCCGGCAAACCGCATGCACGTGATGGGTTACTGGCGGGAGGACAAGGAGAACTGGGAGCGTCGGTACGCCGCCGTCGCCGACCGTATCGATGCTGCGATGGGCGAAGCGATGATGGCCGGCAAGGATTTCGAGTCGGTTCGCGACGCGGTCGACGACGCGATGGAACGCGAAGGGCTCTAGCGCGCATACGAGTGAGGACCACACCTTCCGGCATGGCCCTCATTCGTGAAACGAATTACGCGTTGACGAGCTGCTTGCCGGCGTCGACGAGGTCGGAGACGACCTTGGAGACCTGAGCGAGCACCTCTGCGTTCTCACGCGGGTGCAGCTCACCGAACAGTGCGCCGGTTCCACCGATGCTCAGTGCAGTGTCCTCGACGACCTTGCCGCCGGCGATACGGACCGCCTTGGTGGTGTCTTCGTGTGCCCACTTGGCGCCGTTGCCGCTGGGCGAAGCGCTGATGACTGCGACAGCCTTGTCCTTGACTGCACCGACACCGTACGGACGCGAGATCCAGTCGATGGCGTTCTTCAGAACTGCGGGAATGGTGCCGTTGTACTCGGGGGTGACGAGCAGGAACGCGTCCGCGTCGCTCGCAGCGGAGCGCAGTGCGTCGACAGCGGGGATGGAAGCACCCTCGACGTCGATGTCTTCGTTGTAGAAGGGGACGTCGGCGAGGCCTTCGAAGACCGTCAGCGTGGCACCCTCGGGTGCGGCGGACACAGCCGTCTCGGCAAGCTGGCGGTTGACGGATCCGGCGCGCAGGCTGCCGACGAGAACGAGAACATTGGTCTGTGACATAGCGAGTTTCCTTCGAGAGTGGTGCGGTTGGTGGCTCCGGTTGAAAGTTATATCAACTAAACGGACCGCGGTCCACTTACATTCCCCGGCCCTGTAACCTGATCCCGTGAGCGCAATCCCCCTCCCCCAGATCGGCGCCGCGCCGGTCGAGCGCGGTGACGCAGCACGTAACCGCGTACTTCTGCTCGACGCCGCAGCCCTCCTCGTTGCCGAGCGAGGTGTCGACGCGGTGACGATGGATGCTGTCGCGTGCCGGGCCGGTGTGGGCAAGGGCACAGTTTTTCGGCGCTTCGGCAATCGATCGGGACTGATGCAGGCACTGCTCGATCACACCGAGCGAGAACTGCAGCAGGCATTCATGTTCGGCCCCCCACCGTTGGGTCCGGGCGCGCCGCCGATCGAGCGCCTCATCGCGTTCGGACGAGCCCGGATTGCCATGGTGGAAGTACAGGGCGAAGTCCTCCGAGCGGCGGAAAACGCTCCTGAATACCGCTTTGGCGGTCCGGCCCGGGCTCTCGGCATCGCTCACGTCATCGGGCTTCTTCGAGGAGCCGGCGTCGAGGGCGACCTCGATCTGCTCGCTTCAGCACTGTTGGCACCACTCGAAGCGTCGCTCGTCCTTCATCAGGTGCGCGATCTCGGGATGACCACTGAGCGCCTGGCGGCCGGCTGGGAAGACCTTGCCCGGCGCGTTACTCGATGTTGACTCCCCAGATCCGTCCCACCACTTAATGTGAGCCCATGCGCATCGCTGCAGCCGTCATCGGCCTCCTGACCATCGCCGCGGTAAGCGGTTGCTCCGCTTCGTCCGACACCCCCGAAGACAAGACGGATCCCTCCGGTCGTGTGTTCATCTCGACCTCCGTGGATGGAACACAAATTCCCGGCGGCGGCCCGCTGACTCTCGACTTCAGCCAGGCCGGTCGAGTGTCCGCGAGCGCCGGATGCAACACGGCAAACGGTTCGGTCGAGTTCAACGACGGCACGCTGACCACCGGCACCATGGCGTCGACCATGATGGGCTGCCCTCCCGGCATCGCCGAGTCCGACTCCTGGACAACAACATTGCTGACCGCCGCGCCGGCGTGGAGCCTCGACGGCGACACCCTCGTCCTGACATCGAAGGACGCCACAGTCACCCTGCAGGACAAGAAAATCGTCACGCCGGATCGACCGCTGCAGGGCACGACGTGGACTGTCACGTCCCTAATCAGTCCCGATGCGATCAGTACGAGCCTGGCTCTGGAGACGTCAGCTCCCGAACTGACGATTGCCGCAGACGGTTCGGTCAGCGGGAGCACCGGATGCAATCGCATGACCGGAAGCGCCCAGACGTCCGACACCACAGTCACGTTCACGCCGATGGCAACCACGCGTATGGCTTGCCCCGAGGAGAACATGGACATCGAGCGCCAGATCCTGGCGGTGCTCGACGGCGAAGTGAGCTACTCCGTCGACGCCGACACGCTGACCCTGCGCAAGCCCGACGACACCGGATTGATACTGACTGCGCAGGCTTGACCAGACGCTGCAGGCTCGATCAGACGTTGTCGAGCAGCCAGCGCCCCAACTCGCGGGCGCTGGCATCGATCATCGCGGGCCAGTCCAAGGCCGAGTCGTCCGCGTGATCGCTGACGTGTTTGACGAGTCGGCAGGTAGCACCCGCAGCCTGCGCGGCGAATGCGATGGCAAACCCCTCCATGTCGACCAGATCGGCTCGCTGTGCAAGGGCGTCCCGGGTTGCAGCGTCGGCGATGAATGCGTCGCCGGTCGCCAACACCGAGTCGTCACCGCCGGCGAGCACCAAACGGTCCGCGACGTCGTGCCCCAGCGCTCGGATCGCGGTGCTGCTGATGTCGTGATTGATGACGACGCCGGGAACATAGAGGCCGCCGTGGTGCGCGTGCAGCGCACCGGCTGTCCCGATGTTGACGACCAGCGGCAGATCATCCCGCTCGTACCGCGCGAGAGCAGAGGCGACTGCTGTTGCAGCACTGACCTTTCCAATCCCCGTGACCAGCAGTTCGCATCCTTGCGGCACGTATGCCGCTTCCGACTTCGTCGCACTGACCACCAGAACGTTGTTCGCACTCATGTGCGCGACCGTACCGCCCCGGATACGGTGGCACTGCACGCGCCTGCTCACATCGCTAGAGTCCATTCATGGCCACACTGCGTGAAAGCATCATCGAAGAACTCGGCACAAAGCCGACAATCGACGCCGCAGCGGAGGTTCGCGCGCGAATCCAGTTCCTGAAGGACTACGTGCGCTCGACCCCCGCCAAAGGGTTCGTTCTGGGAATCAGCGGCGGTCAGGACAGCACGCTCGCCGGAGCCCTCGCCCAACGCGCGGTCACGGAACTTCGCGAAGAAGGCCACGAGGCCGAGTTCGTCGCCGTTCGACTCCCCTATGGCGCTCAGGCCGACGAATCCGACGCTCAGATCGCGCTCGGCTTCATCAAGCCGGACCGCTCTCTCACGGTCAACGTCAAGCCTGGCGCCGACGCGACGGCCCGTGAGGCCTCCGAGGCGCTGGGAAACGGCGAACTACGCGACTTCGTCCGCGGCAACATCAAGGCGCGCGAACGAATGGTCATCCAGTATGCGATTGCCGGTCAGCTCGGCTACCTCGTGATCGGTACCGACCACGCCGCAGAAGCGATTACCGGCTTCTTCACGAAATTCGGTGACGGCGGTGTCGACATCACGCCGCTCACCGGCTTGAGCAAACGCCAGGGCGCCGCATTGCTGCAGGAATTGGGCGCACCCGAGAGCACGTGGCGCAAGGTGCCGACCGCCGACCTCGAGGACGACCGACCCGCGCTACCCGACGAAGTTGCCCTCGGCGTCACGTACTCACAGATAGACGACTACCTCGAAGGAAAGGACGTTTCCTCCGAGGTAGCCGAGAAGCTCGAGAAGATGTTCACCAACACTCGTCACAAGCGCACGGTGCCGGTCACACCCCTCGATGACTGGTGGAAGTAACTCCTACCAGAGCTCTTACCAGCGACTAGCTACCGAACAGGCTGCCGAAGACGTCGCCCAGCGAACCCGTTCCCGAAGCCGGATCCTTCTTCGCGAAGTTGGTGGTGCATCCGTTGAACTGCACTGCATCGACCAGCGTCGACGTGGCGGCGGAACCGGTGCCCACACTGACGCCGTAGTGGTCGACTACCGCGTTCGGGTTCGCGGCGACGATGTCAGCCAAAGGCACTGACACGCGGTCCTTGGCGCCGTCGATGTTCTGAGTGCTCCACCACACGCCCTTCTGGAGATCCGCGTGAACGCCGCCGTCAGCCGTCGGCGTCGCGTCGGGTCCCGGGACCCACACCAGGGTGGTGAATCCGTTCTCGAACTTTCCGCCGGTCGTTCCGGTGAGGCGGAGCTGGAACGCCGCAGTCGGCGTGGCGGCGCGCTCGGCAAAGCCGATCGCCTTGCCGACTGCGTCGGACAGCTTGATACCGCCGGCCGAATGGTAGGAAACCGAACGATCGCCGGTACCGTCGACGGCCAGCTTCAGTGAACCGTCCTTGTCGAGAACGTTGTCGGCCGAGTACGACGCGGTCTGATCCTTCTCGTCGGTGAACGGGATGCCCCAACCGTTCGGCGTCGCTTCGGTGGACAGGGTCGAGCAGGAGGCTTCCGGCGCAGAAGAGCCGAGAGAACCGGTGGACGGAAGCGCAGTAGCAATTGCCGGAGCGGTGAGTGCAGCTGCCCCGAGGAGTGCTACGACGACTCCGACACGGCGCGTGGAATTAATCGACATTGAAATACCTTTCACATATCCCGAGTGGAATTGCGCCAAAATTAACACATGTCGACAATTACCAACAGCGAAGGTATTTCTTTTGTCATCCAAACAGATGACAATTCACCTTGGCAATTCGAAGTGCATTCGCTCCCCCAAAAGTAGGAGAAACTAAACAAAACGACCATGCTGGACAATTGACCAACAATGGAGAAAACGGAGATAGATGCCACTTGAGCTGGAGTGATCAAGATATGAATATTTGGACCGGCAAACCGAAAAAGGATAATACGTCGGCAGCCCACAAATAGCTACGCCGGCAATTCTCGGACTAGCCTCCAGCGAAAGGCGGAAGAATATCGACAGCGCTACCGGAGGCTCGAGAGACGTCGCGGGTCAACTCGTCACCGACGAGGAAAGCCGAGACCGACAGCACTCGCTCCATCTCCGGTCCGTATCGCCCGACCAGCACCGCCACCAACTCGGCAAGTGTGTTGTCAGGCGAGATGGCGACTACCTCGCTACGGCAACCGGATACATCCGCTGCAGCAGCAAAGTAACGAACCGAGATCGAATGCGGATCAGCCACCAATCGCTCCCATACTTCTTTCCGGCGGAACGAAGTCCGCGGCGTCGATGCCGTGCCCAGCCCACTTGTTCCACATCGCACCGCGCCACAAATCCGCTAGTTCGTCGTCACTTGCTCCGGCCCTGAGCGCGGCACGCAGATCAACTTCACGGTCACTGAACAGACATGACCGAATTGTTCCCTCTGCGGTCATTCGCGTCCGATCGCATTCACTGCAGAACGAGCGGGTCACGGAAGCGATGATCCCTACCGTCATCGTGGTCCCGTCGACACGCCATTCTTCGGCAGGAGCCGACGGATCTTCACGGCCGATTGCTTCCAATTCGAAACGGCTTCCCAAAAGGGACAACAATTCAGCCGCGGTCACCATGTTCTCGCGTGCCCATGCATGGTCTGCGTCCAGAGGCATTTGCTCGATAAAGCGCAATTCGACGCCGGCTTCGAGGCACCACTGCAAAAGATCCGCCGCGCCGTGGAGCGTTTCACGCATCAGCACCGCATTGATCTTCAGTGGCGCGAGCCCGGCCGCAGCTGCCGCTCGAATTCCCGCGAGAACGGACGGCAACCTGTCTCGACGCGTCAATTCAGCGAAATGGGCGCGATCAACCGAATCCAGGGAAACATTCACGCGGGTCAAACCAGCTGCAGCCAGCTTTGCGGCACGATGTTCGAGCCCAACGGCGTTGGTAGTCATGGAAAGTGGAATTCCTGGCACGCGCGCGGCGCACCCCCCGATGATCTTTTCGAGGTCACTACGCATCAGCGGTTCGCCGCCGGTGAATCTCACCTCGCGAATACCGACTCGTTCGACGCCGATTCCGACTACTCGAATGATCTCGTCGGCACTCAGAAGATCTTCCGCAGCGATGGCCGGCAAGCCTTCCTCCGGCATGCAATACGTGCAACGAAGTGAACACTTCTCGGTGATCGAGACTCGCAGATCTCTGGCAACACGCCCGAACCTGTCGACCAGGAGATCCGTCTCGGGACGACCGGCGAGGGAGGCAGCGTCGAACCGCACGGTGGGAATTCCCATCGAGACCACTGTCATCACTTCACCAACTTCCGTATTGCTCCAGTATGACCGAAAGCCGTACTCCGTGTGTCGGACGGACCACACCGCCTAGGATCAAAACATGTCGAGGTTGTCGAGGTTACTGTCATGAGCGCGCGTTCGGTCGAGGAACACGCGTCGCACATCTCCGGATTGCTCACCGGCCTGCACACCCTCTCTCCGACGGCAGTTCCGACGGCAGAAGCGTTGGGGCGCATAACTTGCTCGGATATCGCATCGCCGGTAGACCTGCCACTCTTCCGCAACTCGCAGATGGACGGGTATGCCGTCGATGCTGCTTCTGTGGCCTCGGTTCCGACCACACTGACGGTTCGAGGCGTGATCGCCGCTGGAAGCGGAAAACCACCGAAACACCTTCCAGGATCGGCATTTCGCATCATGACCGGTGCTCCGCTCCCCGAGGGTGCCGACGCCGTTGTTCCGGTCGAGGACACAACGGGTGTCACCGAGCACGTCGTCACGATCGAACGGGGCAGGTCGGTAGGCGAATTCGTACGCGAACGTGGCAGCGACATCACCGCCGGAATGCTACTGGTCACGGCCGGAACGCACTTGGAACCTCGCCATATCGCCGCGCTGAGTGCTGTGGGCCTGGCCTCGCTCGACACCTACACGAAGCCACGGGTCGCGATAATTACGACGGGCGCCGAACTGAAAAGTGCCGGAACAACTCTCGAACCCGGTGAGATCTACGATTCCAACGGTCCAGCTTTGGCAACATTGGCCGAAGCCAACGGCGCCGATGTCGTATCCGTCGCCCGAAGCAGCGACGACCCCGCCGAGTTCCGCGAATTGCTCTCGTACGCAACCTCGGTCGCTGATCTGGTGTTCACCTCCGGCGGAGTGTCCATGGGCGACTTCGAGGTGGTGAAGGAAACTCTCACGCCTCTGGGAGCACACTTCGGCCACGTCGCAATGCAGCCGGGCGGTCCGCAAGGCACTGCAGTGGTGAACGAAGTGCCGGTACTGAGCTTCCCGGGCAACCCGGTGAGCACGATGGTCTCCTTCGAGGTCTTCGCACGGGGCGAACTGCGCCGGGCCGCGGGCCTGCCCGAGATCCCGCGCGAGCGACTCCCGTTGACTGCACCGCTGCGTTCGGCGGACGGCAAGCGGCAGTTCCTGCGGGCACGCAGAACTGCGGACGGAATCGAACTCGTTGCCGGACCCGGATCGCACCTTGTTGCAGCCATGGCGTGGGCCGACGTCCTGATCGACATCCCCGCCGCCGTGACCGAGCTCGGCGCGGGCGATCTCGTCGACGTCGTCCCGCTCTCGACTTCCTCGATCTGATTCACTCGATCTGATTCAAAGGACACTGATGACCGAATTGACACACGTCGACAGCGAGGGCCGAGCGCGCATGGTCGACGTCAGCGCCAAGGCCGAGACGACGCGTATCGCCGTCGCTGCCGGCGAACTCGTCACGACCGCCGAGGTAGTTCGCCTCGTCCGCGCCGACGGCATGCCCAAGGCTGATGTCCTCACCACCGCGCGCATCGCCGGAATCGCCGGTGCGAAGAAGACCTCCGAACTGATCCCGCTGTGTCATCAACTCGCGCTCTCGTCGGTCAAGGTGGAATTCGGGTTCACCGAAACATCGATCACCGTCGAGGCGACGGCGAAGACTCGCGGACAGACCGGCGTCGAGATGGAAGCACTCACCGCCGTCGCGGTAGCCGGCCTGACCTTGCACGACATGGTCAAAGCGGTGGACCCCGGAGCTACCATGAACGGTGTTCGTCTGCTCACCAAAGACGGTGGTAAGCGCGGACATTGGACCCGCGACACTCAGAACGCACAGACAGCTCCGGCGCACACCTTCACCTCGGCACGGTCCGCGACCGTCCTCGTGGCTTCCACCGGCGGTGCGAACGGCACCAGACCCGACACCACCGGACCCACGATCGCGACCTGGCTACGTGAACGGGACTTCGAGGTACGTGGACCGCTTGTGTACGCCGACGCCGACATCGCGGCGGGCATCGCTGACGCCAAGGAGGGCTCCCCGTCACTCGTCATCAGTACCGGCGGCACCGGGGCTTCCCCCACGGATGCCACCCCGGAAGCTACCCGGGCAGTCTTGACCCGTGAGTTGCCCGGCGTCGCAGAAGCGATCCGGACCAAGGGCCTCGAGAAGACACCGCACGCGTCGCTGAGCCGTGGTGTGGCAGGTCTCACAGGTACGACGGTCATCGTCAATCTTCCGGGTTCTCCCGGTGGAGTGAAGGACGGTCTCGCCGTCCTCGAACCCATCATCGATCACCTGCTCGCGCAGGTCGCAGGCGGAGGAGCGCACGATGAGTGAGCTACTGGCTCGGATCTCCGAGCAACCGATTCACGCAGACACCGTCGACGCCGCCGTTGCCGGTCCGAAGAACGGCGCTGTTGTGGTGTTCACGGGAACGGTGCGCAATCACGATGGAGGTCAAGCGGTTTCGGCGTTGGAGTACCAAGCGCATCCGGATGCCGAACGCTTCCTCCAGACGTGCTGCCAAGAGGTTGCGGCCTCGACCGGCCTGCCGGTTGCCGCGATCCATCGCGTCGGTCACCTCGAGATCGGCGACCTCGCACTGGTCGCCGCCGTCGCCGCGCCGCATCGAGCGGAGGCGTTTGCCGCGTGCGCCGAACTGGTGGAGCGCATCAAGCACGAGGTACCGATCTGGAAGCGGCAACACTTCGCGAACGGCGTCTCCGAATGGGTCGGGTTGTAGGTCGAACGCTCCGGGAAGGTAGAGTTGCGATCACTAGGTGCCTGAAATCGGGCATCCAGCGTCGTAGAACGCAAATTTTCTTGCTGAGTGCTCAATGCACCCGCTCTTCTTACGGCGAAGAAGCCTGCCGACCGGCAGCGCCGCCACCACTGTGCTTGATTGTTCGACCGGTTAATTCCCGTGTCGGCATCCGGGCACGAACACGTGCCTGAAAGGCTCTGAACACACTTGTCTGACATCTCTACGCCCGCTACCACCTTCGCAGCCCTCGGTGTGCGCGCACCGCTGGTGAAAGCTCTCGAAGACGGCGGAATCACTTCTCCGTTCCCGATCCAGATCGACACCCTCCCCGACACTCTCTCGGGGCGCGACGTACTGGGCCGCGGAAAGACCGGAAGCGGCAAGACCCTCGCGTTCTCCATCCCCATGGTCTCCCGCCTCGCCGGCGAACTGTCCGGAGGAAAGCGTCGTCCGGGTCGACCGCTCGGCCTGGTGCTCGCACCGACGCGTGAGCTCGCCACCCAGATCACCGCAACCCTCGAACCGTTGGCCGCCGCATACGACTTGCGCGTGACCACGATCTTCGGTGGTGTCTCGCAGCACCGCCAGGTTCAGGCTCTCAAGGCCGGAGTCGACATCGTCGTCGCCTGCCCCGGTCGCCTCGAAGACCTCATGAAGCAGAAGTTCGTCAGTCTCGACGCCGTCGAGATCACCGTGCTCGACGAGGCCGACCACATGGCCGACCTCGGCTTCCTGCCCGTCGTCACCCGCATCCTCTCGTCCACGCCGCAGGACGGGCAGCGTCTACTGTTCTCGGCAACGCTGGACAACGGCGTCGACAAGCTCGTCAAGCGTTTCCTCAAGAACGAGGTCATGCATTCGGTCGACGAGGCCAACTCCCCCGTCGCCGCAATGACGCACCACGTGTTCGACGTCGACGGCGTCGAAGCCAAGAAGGCTCTGGTCGAGAAGCTCGCTTCCGGTACCGGTCGTCGCATCCTGTTCATGCGCACCAAGCACCAGGCTCGCAAGTTGGCTCGCCAGCTCACCGAGTCGGGCATCCCGTCCGTTGACCTTCACGGCAACCTCTCGCAGGCTGCTCGCGACCGTAACCTGGCGGCATTCTCCGCCGGTGAAGCGCGCGTCCTCGTCGCCACCGACGTCGCAGCGCGTGGCGTCCACGTCGACGACGTCGAGTTGGTCGTCCACGTCGATCCGCCGGCCGAGCACAAGGCTTACCTGCACCGCAGTGGTCGCACCGCTCGCGCAGGCAGCGCCGGCGACGTGGTCACCGTGGTTCTGCCCGAGCAGCGTAAGGATCTTGCAATCCTCATGCGCAAGGCAGCCATCAAGGTGACCCCGGTCCGTTCGACTGCCAACTCCGAGCACGTCGTCAAGTTGGTCGGCGACATCGCACCGCACGTCACGCCGGCTCCGAAGGCTCCTGCCCAGCCCAACGGCGGACGCGGACAGCGTCCCGCCGGCCAGGGTGGACGCGGCGGCGCAGCACGTTCGGGTCAGGCTCGCTCCGGACAGGGCGGTCAGTCACGCGGTGCTCGCACCGGCGGAGCTGCCCGTCAGGAACATGCCGGTGGTGGCGCTCGCCGTCCCCGCACCGGCGGCGGCGCTCGCACCGCAGGCTCCACCGGTGGCCGTCCCGCACGCTAGGCCACACCGCCGCCCCGCGCGCAACACCGCCCGGTACAACTCAATAGGTTTCGTAATGGACAGCGTCGGCCAGTGGCCGGCGCTGTCGCCATCCGAAGCGTTCGAGATCCGGAACCTGTTGAAACTCGGTCACCTTGCCGACGCACAGCCACGCAATGGGGCGAACGGGTGACGGAATGCCCATGAGTTCGGTGAGGTACTTCTCGTCGTAGAACGAAACCCAGCCGATGCCGATCTCCTCGGCTACCGCGGCGAGCCACAAATTCTGAATTGCCAGCACCGCCGAGAACAGCCCGGTGTCGTCGACGGTATGACGGCCGAGGATGTTCGGGCCACCGCGCGACGAGTCGTAAGTGACGACGATGCCGGTACCACTCTCGGCGATTCCCTCGATCTTGATGGGGTCGAACGTCGAGCGGCGATCCTCGGGCAAGGACTGCGCGAAATTCACCCTGGCATCGGCGACGTGTGCCGCGAAGGTGTCGAGCGTCTCCGGATTACGAACGACCACAAAATCCCACGGTTGCGTGTTTCCCACGCTCGGCGCGCGATGGGCGGCGTCGAGAATGCGCATCAGAGTTTCGTCGGGGACGATCTCTCCCGAGAACTCAGCGCGAACGTCTCGCCGTCGCCGAATCGCTTCGTACACGGATACAGCTGATTCACTCACGCCCCGACGGTATAGCGGTGCAATCCCAGCATGGCGTCGGGGTGCGGTTCGACCGTTTCTTCGCGCATGCAGGCGCGGAGCGCGCTGCCGACCGCCCCCGAATCCATCCCGGTACCGATCACGACCAGTTGCGTGGTTCGAGGTTCGCCCGACTTCCATCGCAGCGGCGTGATCCGGACATGATCACCCACCGATTGGATCTCGAATTTTCCTGTGTAGCCCGGAATCTCGAAGTTCACGAAGCCCTTGATGCGGTAAACACCCGACGGCTGATTCTCGAGAAAGTGCGTCAGAGCCCTGGCATCGAGAGGCGTCTCCGATGCGAAATCAACCGATTCGTAGCGGTGGTGCAGGTGATCGTGGTGACACGAGCCGTCCTCGTGATCGTCGTCGTGCCCGTCGCGCAGGAGCTCGTCGAGGCTCAGTTGATCGCCCGGAGCCGGAGGGGTCACCTCGCCGGTATCGAACAACAGAGCGGGGTCTATCCGCGAGTGCGAGGTTTCCACCATCGGCGCTCGCGGATTCAACTTACGAATTTCGGTCGTGAATCGCTCGCGTTCGGCGACCGGAACGCTGTCGATCTTGTTGACTACCACCAGGTCTGCCAGGCGGACATGTTGATCGAGCTCGGGATGTTCGCGGCGAACGGTGGAGAAATTGGCTCCGTCGACCAGGACCACCAGGCCGCCGTAGACGACAGACGGGTTCTCACTTCCGAGGACGAGTCGAATCATGTTCCGCGGCTCGGCAAGCCCGCTGGCCTCGATGACGATCACGTCGATCCCGGACTGCCGGTGCGCCAACTTGTTCAGCATCTCGTCCATGTCCGAGACGTCGACAGCGCAGCACAAACAGCCGTTGCTGAGAGAGACCATCGAATCGACCTGACCAGCGACCATCATCGAGTCGATGTTGACGGAGCCGAAGTCGTTGACGATCACGCCGATGCGTACACCGTCGTTGTTACGCAGAAGATGGTTGAGCAGCGTCGTCTTGCCCGAACCGAGAAAGCCTGCGACGACTATTACGGGAATCTGCTTCTTCGCCACCACACAACCTTCCGAAACCACACGTACCGATCAGTGATCGTAGTGGAGTGTGGCTCCGGAAGGTTCACGCTGACAGCAGACTCACACCGTGCAGAGCGGACGGATGTCCGACGTGCCCTCGGTGGTCGGTGACGTCAGGATCGTGCATGCGTTGTATCCACGGGATTCGGCGACCCGGCGGATCTCACTCCAGCCTGCCGCGTCGATGACCGCCGACCGTGAGAGCACGAACCCGGAAAGCCTGAGCGGATCGCCCACCAGTGCCCACGAATAGTCGTCGGCAATGTAGGTGACGATGTAGTTGGGTGGGCCGTCCAAGCTTTCCTGTGAGGGCACCCCGGGGAAGCTCACATGCAACTGGGCACCCGTTGCTGGATCGGTAACTCGGGCATTCCCGACGATCTCGTTGGCTTGACCGGTCCACGTCGTACACGTGTTCTTCACGCTCACGTTCGACGAATCGACGATCCCGTAACTCGCCCGGGTGTCCTTCGCGCACGCGAGGTTGAAGGGCTGAGGAATCGCCGCCACCTGGTTCCATTCCCCTACGTAGCGCGCGACGTCCAGGTTCGCCACCGGCTGCAAGGGTTCCCAGAGTGGGCTCGCCTGCGCGGTTCCCGAAAACATCGTCGCTGCGGCGCACACTCCCGCAATCGCAATCGCACTTCGCCCCGACCACTTCATGTCACTGCTCCTCGTCTGTACAACGCTCGATCGGCATTGGTTCCTCAAGACATTCGGAGCTGACGGACTGGAGGATGGGGCGGTATGTAAAACTACTTTTGGTTTGTTATGGACCTACTTCACAAACCTTATGTAGTCTTTGCTAAAAGATAGCTGAAAGTCGGACGGAGCTACTGTGATGAAGGTTGTCGACTTAGGTCTAGAACGCACTCGCTATGCAGTCATCGACGAGACGATCGAGTCGAGGTGGCGCCGAGTCACCTCTATGCAGCACGACGCCGTTGCCGTCGTGACTCCGCGCGACCGGATCACTTTCGCCGAACTCGAACTCCGGACCGACGCATTGGTCCGCGAACTTCGCCTACGTGGGTCACACGGGGCACGCCCGGTTGCGGTCGATCTCGAACCAACGGCCGAGTCGGTGCCCGCCATCCTCGCCACTCTGATTTCCGGTCGGCCCTTGGTCATGATCGACCCACAACTCCCCGAGGCCCGCCGAGCGCACATCATGAGCACCTCGGGTGCAGTCCCGCTGCAGTCGATACTCGACGAGTCTGCTGCGACGGGCTTCAGATTCGACAGCGCGTTGGAACCATCGAGTTCCGACCCTGCAATGATCGCGTTCACGTCAGGCACCAGCGGGGCACCCAAGGGAGTCGTGTTGAGCCACTCCATGTGCCTGAACAAGGCCGACGAACTCGCCGCAGCAATCGACCTGCGACCCGACGATCACATCGGGAACCTGTTGCCCGTCAGTTTCGGAGCCGGAATCACGGCCCTGATCATGGGGCTTATGAACGGAGTCACGGTCTACTGCTGGGATCCACGTATCGACGGCGTCTCGGGAATCGACGACTGGCTGATCGAGAATTCGATCACGACCACGCACTGTGCGCCGTCTTTTCTGCGGGCGTGGTCAGATCTCGATTGCGGTGCAGCAAATGATGATTCGATCGGTTCCCTACGCGTCGTCGTAACGTACGGGGAAGCAGTTCACGGCGAGGACTACGCGCGCCATCGCAGTCACGGCTTCGCTCGCGTCACGTACGTCAACTGGCTGGCCACCACCGAGACCGGTGTCGTCGCGTACAACGTGTTCCCACCACATTCCGAACTACCCGTCGGAGTGGTACCGGCCGGACGTGCTCGCGACGGCAAGGACGTACAGATCGTCGATGTGAACGGCGTGCCTCTCCCCGACGGAGAGATCGGAGAGATTCAGGTTGTCTCCAGTGATCTTGCCGACGGATACCACGGCGACCCGGATCGAACTGCAACACGATTCACGCGCCTGGGCGACGGAGTGAGCATCTACCGGACCGGTGACCGGGGCCGCATCGACGAACGCGGAGAACTGCAACTGCGGGGACGCGTCGACGACGCCGTCAAGATTCGGGGCTATCTGGTGGAACCGATGGAAGTCGAGGCGCATATTCGTCGAATTCCCGGCGTCGCCGATGTTTTCGTGGCCGTCGTCCTCGAGAACGATCGACCGGAGATCGTCGCCTACGTGGTCCTGACCAAAGCCGTGATGGCACGGTCGGGCGCCGAGATGCGGCGCGAATTGGCGACATATCTGCCGGCCTGGATGCTCCCCCGACATTTTGTTCTGATGCCGGCGTTGCCCCGCAACGAAAGAGGAAAGGTCGATCGAACAGCGCTGCCCTCCGTCGAGGTGCGGTCCACTCCACCGACTCTCGCCGGGCCCGCCGAATTGTGGTTGTCCTCGATCTGGGAGTCGATTCTCGGTATCGACTCCATCGACCGTGAGGACGACTTCTTCGAACTCGGCGGCGATTCGCTTGCTTCAACCGAAGTGGTGGCAAAGATTCACGACATGTTCCGGATCCGGATCACGGCGGCGGAGTTCGCGGCCGCCAGTACCGTCAAAGACCTTGCAGCGCTGGTGGATCGGCGCAGAATCGATCCCGATGATCGCGTCTGTCACAACACGATGGTGCCACTGAAGCTCGAAGGCTCCGGGCGACCGCTGTTCATCATGAACGGAGCGGGGTGCCCATCGACGACGCTGTCCACCTTGTCGAAAGCGCTGCACACCGATCGGCCGGTTTACGCACTTCAGCCACACGGCTTCGAATCTCGCGGACTACCCGACCGGTCGGTGAAAGCAAGCGCCCGCCGTTTCATTTTCGAAATCAAGAAGATTCAGCCCACCGGGCCATACCTCCTCGCCGGATACTCGTACGGCGGCTACGTGGCGCTGGAAATGGCGACACAGCTGTCCGAGTCAGGTGACACTGTCGAACACGTCACCGTTCTCGACACCAGAATCTCCACCGAGGCTGCCGCACGACTGGCTGGTCGAGCGGGCATCACTTTGGATCCGTCGATCGTCGACCTTGCACCACAACCATCCACCAATGCCCGCTGGAAGCCGACCAGACGCACCGTCGCGGCCATGTGGATCCGCACGCTGTTCGCCGGCATTCTGCAGTACCCGCCGGCCACCCAGTGGACCGTGTTCCTCTACATAGGAGGCCAGGCGCTCCGGAAGCATCGGATACGAGCATGCGCCGCGCCCGTCACCGTGATCCGTGGAGCCACCAACAACCGTGGACGCGAGATCTGGTCACTCATTGCCACGGGCTCACTGGATTTCGACGACGTCGACGCGTGCCACGAAGACGTCGTCCGCCAACCGTACGTCCGCAAGACTGCGGCGATCATCGATCGAGTCTGTGATCGAGCGTGACCAGCGCTCCTCATGTCCAGCTGTAGAAGAAAGAGCGGCGCGGAGTGAGGGCCCAGTCGGTCGTCGACGAACACACTCGTTCCTTGACGAACGCACCCGCCCTGCCTGCGACG
The DNA here is from genome assembly GCF_019266085.1 of Rhodococcus sp. FH8. Classification (NCBI taxonomy): domain Bacteria; kingdom Bacillati; phylum Actinomycetota; class Actinomycetes; order Mycobacteriales; family Nocardiaceae; genus Rhodococcus; species Rhodococcus sp. FH8. The sequence continues at coordinate 144,996 of NZ_LPNQ01000078.1, forward strand.
AACATGCCCGTTGCGTTGTCGACACGAGTGGTCCGCTGGAACACACCTCGCCGCCTCCCGAGACTGATGCACCGGCCTGCGAACTTCGGAGCCACCGGGCGCGGCGCGGAACCTTCGAGTCGATGCAGGATCGTCTCGGCCGCATGGACTCCCAAGGGAATCGCGGCCTGACAACTCATCCTCAGTAAAAGATCACCGACTGCGACCGCATCACCCGCACCGACGATGTTGGGGTGGGACGAGCATTCGAGTCGGTCGTCGACCTTCAGACGACCGAGACCGTCGACGGGAAGGCCACTTCGGCGCGCCAGATCGGGGACCCCGAATTCTGTCGCGAGAATCGTGCAATCTGCCTCCACCCGTGCGCCTCCCGCAAGCTCGCAGGACGAACCGTCGATCCGCGTCACCCGGGATTCGGTGACGATGTCGACCCCAAGATCGGTCAATGTTCTGAGAATTGCAGATCGCGCACGCTCTGACAGATCCGGGGCCACGATTCCTCCGGTCACCAAAGTGATTCGGCTGCTTCGCTGCTCAGCCAATTCTGCGGCAGTCTCGATTCCGGTGAGACCGCCGCCGACAACGCAGACCGTAGCCTTCCCGTCGAGTGTCGCCATTCTGGATTCGAGGCGAACCGCGTCCTCGAATTCGGAGACGCTGAACCCGTGCTCCGCCGCCCCGCCGATAGTGCTGGGTAACTGCCCACTTCCGACTGCGTAGACCAGATAGTCGTAGTCGAGCACACTGCCGTCGTCGAGGGTAAGCCCGCCGAGCCCCGCCTCGATCGTCGTCACCTCTCCGAAGACTCGGTGTGCCGCACGCGGTAGCGCCCTGTCGAACGAGACCGTCGCGTCGTAGCCAGCCGCAATCATCTGATGGAGCCTGATTCTTTGCACGAAGTGTGGGCGCGGATTCACGACGGTCACCGTGATGTCCGACCGAGTTCTCAGCAGTCGCTTCGCTGCCATGACGCCCGCATATCCTGCCCCGATTATCACCACGTGTGCACTCATGGTTCTCCGTTCCGCCAACGGTCCCCATGCTGAGAATGCACGGGATGATCAGGCCTCATCGCGGACGTTATTGAACATTGACGCCCTGGCGTTATGGCGGTCGACACATCTAGGCAGAACTGTGCTGCATGCAATAGAGACTCGAAAAACACAGGGTCGACAACACAACACTGGCTCGAATACAACAAATGCTCTGCACCGATTGGTGCAGAGCATTTGTTCGGGTGGAGCTAAGGGGACTCGAACCCCTGACCCCCACACTGCCAGTGTGGTGCGCTACCAGCTGCGCCATAGCCCCGTATTCAGTTCACTCTAACAGTCGAACTCGCAGCGGCTGTTCTGCTTTCCGCTTGCTGGAAGAAAGTTACACCACTTGACTCCTGGGCAACAAATCGCCTGGTCAGAGCGAAGCGGCCGCTCCTCGTCGGAGCGGCCGCTTCAGCTCAGGAGGAGAGCTTGGAAACCCAGTCGCTGCTGCCCGTGTCAACGATCTTGCCGTTCGCCACAACCGTGGGCGTCCCGTTCGACCCGACATCCTTGAGCGCCTGGCTGGCGGCTGCGGCATTGGCCGCGGCGGCTTCGACGTTGGTACCGGAAGAGATGCAGGTTGCCACGTCCTCGGATGCGCCCGCATCACGAGCGATCTGGGCGAGGTCGTCGTTGGTGTGGTCGCTGCTGCCGCCCTCGGCCGGCTGCGTGTCGGTCGCGAAAAGCTTGTTGTGGAATGCGGAGTACGCGATCGCGTCGCCGCCCTGAGCAACGCACAGGAGCGCAGCGCCGGCCCGTGTGGAGTAGTCACCGCTGCCCGACGCCCGGTTGAGGAAGTTCAGCATGTGGTATCGCACGGCGACGTCACCGTTGTCGACAGCGGCCGCGAGAGCCTGGCCACTGAGGTGTTCGAGAGCGGCACAGGCGGGGCACAGCGGATCCTCGAAGAGATCAATGGTTGTCGCGGCGGAGGGCTTGCCGAACAGCACCACTCCGTTGTCCTGCACCGTGACGGCAACTTCGGAACTCTGCACGGAGCCGTAGCCGTCGTTCTGGGGCTTGTTCTTGCTGTTCGTCCACAAGACACCGCCGATGACGAGGGCCGCGATCACGAGCACCGCGAGGCCACCGATGATGTAGGTGGAGCGGCTCGAGACCGGTTCCGGCGAGTATTTGTTCTTGCTGCTCTTGGTGCTCACGCTGATGCAGTCCTTCGTGCGTCGAAACGATTTACCGATTGCTTACCTTGCCACTGAAGACTGAGTATCCACTGAGAACGCCGCGCGTGATCCGGGCCCCAATGCGAGTGGCGAACGCGGGAACACGAGCAGCCAGACGGCAAGTGCCAAGAAGCCCAAGTCGCGGAGAATCTCCTTCGAATAGTCCCAAGCGCCGACGTCGGCTGCACCTCCGCCGCCGAAACATCCGCAGTCGATGGACAATCCCCTGGCCCACACCGAAATGATCACCGCAATGAGAACCGTGAGGATGACCACCGAGACTGCAGCGGATGCTCGCACCGCCAACCCGACGAGGATCAGCAGGCCCAGGACTATTTCGACCAGGGGAAGAGCCGTCGCCACCGGACCCACCAGTGACTCGGGCAATAGTTGATAGGCGCGCACCGCGATCTTCGTCTGAACGGGATCAAAGAACTTGAGTCCCCCGGAAATCAGCCAAACGGCCGCCAAACCCAATCGGGCCACAAGACTCACGATGCGAATTGCCACCCGATCGAGAGTACAGAATGCCCGGTCAGTCTAGGTTTGTCCGCGCAGGAGTATCCGTTAGCACCGTCACATCAGTCAGATCTTCGACGACGGATTCGACGGGCTTCGTTCGCGACGGAACGAACAACCAACCCGTCGCCGACACGACTACTACGGCTCCCATCACCGCGAAGGCCGCCGAGTACGACACATGCTGGGCGATCAGTCCGGCACAAATCGGCGCCACTACCCCACCGATGTCGGACATCATCTGGAATACCGCCAGAACGGGTCCGCCTCGGGCCGTCGATCCGACAACATCGGCAACCGCGGCCTGCTGGGCCGGACTCATGAGGCCGGAGCCGACACCAGTCACTGCGGCAATGGCGAAGAACACCACGAGGTTGTCGGTGAACCCCATTGCGATGGTTCCCAGACCGCAGATGAGTAGGCCGCTCACGACAAAGGGCTTGCGTCCGAAGCGGTCCGAGAGTCGTCCGGAGACGATCAACACCAACGCATTGCCGACGGCGAAGATCGTCAGGGCGTAGGCCGCAATCGAGGGGTCTCGGCCGAGGAACTCGACGACGAACAGGGGAACCATGGCAACGCGAACTCCGAAGATCACGCCACCGAAGGCGAGGTTCGATCCGAGCGCTGCCCGGTACACCGGAGACTGGAGGCCTTCTGTGAGAGTCATCGACTTCACATCGACAGCCTTGTCCGGTGACGCCAAATGAGATCCACGCAGGCTCACGAAGACAACGAGCGCGGCGATCACCAACGCAATTGCGTAGATGATGAACGGCATCCGCAGACCGAACTGCAACAGCGCACCGCCGACCAGCGGGCCGCCGATCGATCCCATGAGAAAGCTTGTCGCGTACAGACCCGACACGCGGCCGCGACTGTCCGACGGTGACATGCGAATGATCAGCCCGAGGGCCGACACCGTGAACATGGTCGACCCGATGCCGCCCAACGACCGGAACAGCAGAAGTTGCCAGTACTCCCCCGCGAAAGCGCACGCACCGGTCGAGACCGCGACGATGAGAAGGCCGACGATGTAGACCGGCCGCTCACCGAGTTTCTGTACCAAAGTGCCGCTCATCGGCGCGAACACCAACCGCATGAAAGCGAAAGACGAGATCACGATCGTGGCGGCGGTGACCGATACGTCGAAGCTGCGCGCGAACTGAGGTAGTGCCGGGGCGACCAACCCGAATCCGAGGGCGATGACGAAGCTGGCGGCGACCAGTACCCAAATTTCCTGTGGCAGCTTGGCTGCACGAGTTTTCATGTCGCCCGGAATTCTAGCCGGGCGACCTGAGCGGTCCGCGGGCTAGTTCGCCTTCAAGACGCCGGACACCAAGTCCTTGGCCGCTGCCTGAACCTGAGCCAGATGATCGGCGCCCTTCATCGACTCGGCATAGATCTTGTACACGTCCTCCGTGCCGGACGGCCTCGCTGCAAACCACGCGTTCTCCGTCGCCACCTTGAGACCACCGATCGCCGCGCCGTTTCCGGGCGCGGCAGTCAGTGTCGCGGTGATCGGTTCACCCGCCAGCTCGGTCGCACTCACCTGGTCGGGAGACAATTTTGCCAAGACTGCCTTCTGTGCGCGTGTCGCGGGCGCATCGATCCGTGCGTACACCGGGCTCCCGAACTTTTCGGCCAACGCGGCGTAGTGCGCTGACGGAGACTTTCCCGTCACCGCGGTGATTTCCGACGCGAGCAACGCAAGGATGATGCCGTCCTTGTCCGTCGTCCAGACGGAACCGTCGTGTCGGAGGAAGGACGCGCCGGCGCTTTCCTCGCCGCCGAATCCCACAGACCCGTCGAGCAATCCGGGAACGAACCACTTGAACCCGACCGGAACCTCGAGCAAATCGCGGCCCAGGCTGCTCACGACACGGTCGATCATCGAGGAACTCACGAGGGTCTTGCCGACCTTGGTATCTGCGCCCCAACCTGGCCGGTTCGCGAACAGGTACTCGATGGCAACGGCCAGATAGTGATTCGGGTTCATCAAACCGCCGTCGGGAGTGACGATGCCGTGGCGGTCGGAGTCCGCATCGTTTCCGGTCGCGATGTCGTAGCGATCCCGAATCCCGATCAGCGACGCCATCGCGTCGGGCGACGAGCAGTCCATGCGGATCTTGCCGTCCGTATCGAGCGTCATGAACCGCCAGGTCGGATCGACGAGAGGATTCACCACTTCGAGGTCGAGTCGGTGAGTTTCGGCAATCGCGCCCCAGTAGTCGACGCTTGCCCCGCCGAGGGGGTCTGCACCGATCGTGATTCCGGCATCGCGGATCGCGTCGAGGTTGAGGACACTGGGGAGGTCTTCGACGTAGTAGCGGAGGAAGTCGTAGCGTTCGACGCGGTCCAGCGCTTGTGCCGCCGTCACACGCCGTACCCCGGAAAGCCCCTTGCGCAGTAGCTCGTTCGCTCGATCGGCGATAACCGACGTCGCATCCGTGTCCGCGGGCCCGCCGTGCGGCGGGTTGTATTTGAAGCCGCCGTCACGAGGCGGATTGTGTGACGGTGTCACGACGATGCCGTCGGCTTTGGCCTCCGGACCCGTCGAGTTGTATCGCAAGATCGCGTGACTGACAGCCGGGGTGGGAGTGTAGGCGTCGCGTGAATCGACGAGGACGACGACGTCGTTGGCGACCAGGACCTCCAAGGCCGACAGCCAGGCAGGCTCCGAGAGCGCATGTGTGTCCCGGCCGATGAACAGCGGGCCGTCGATTCCCTGCGAAGCGCGGTACTCGACGATCGCCTGGGTTGTCGCCAGGATATGAGCTTCGTTGAACGCCGAGTCGAGACTGGAACCGCGATGTCCTGAAGTGCCGAAAAGTACCTGCTGCATCGGGTTCTCGGGATCCGGAGTGCGCGTGTAATACGCGGTGACCAGATGAGGAACATTGATCAGATCCTCTGGCAGAGCCACTTGTCCTGCTCGTTCGTGCGCCACGAATCCCCCTCGGCCCGGTGGTCGACCACTGTGTCGACGCGACTGTGGACAATTGTCTACCCTGGCCGCGTGGCGTGCACGCTCGGCGCCGGATCCGTCAATCCGTGATCTGGATTCCCAACCACGCAGCGGACAGTCCCACGATCAGACTGAGGACGATGTAGATCAGAGAAAGCGCCGTCTGGCGCCTCTCGATCATCCCGACGTTCTCGGTCGCGAAGGTCGAATAGGTGGACAAGCCGCCGCAGAAGCCGGTCGCCAGAAGTGCGGCCATCTCGGTGGAAAGAGCTGCCCCGGTGAACAATCCAAGGAGGAAGCAGCCGATCACGTTCGCGGCGAACGTCGCAGCCGGAAATCCCTTGTATGCGGGCACATACCGCGCCAACAGGTACCGGCCACTCGCACCAGCGCCGCCGCCGAGCGCCACCAGGAGAACTGTCATGCCGACGCTCCGTCCCGCGCGCGGATCCAGCGTTCACCGAGCCCTTTGCCCAGTGCTGCAGCGAGGATCGCGGGAATCAACGTCCCGAGAACATAGAGAATCGATCGCCACGGACTCTCCGTCACGGCGTGAACCGCGAAGGACGAGAAGGTGGTGAAGCCGCCGCAGAAGCCCGTGCCGAGAAAGAGGTACCCAACCTTGTTGTGCACGAGCAGGGCCGCGAGAACACCGAGAACGAACGAGCCGACGACGTTGATGACCAGAGTCGTCCAGATGTGGGGAAAGAGCTCCCCCAGACCGTAGCGGCTGAGCGCGCCCAACCCTCCGCCGACGGCAACCGCGCATACCGCAGCCGGCAGTTTCAGATCACCCATGCTCTGGCCTCACCCGAAAGAGCCTACGTCCCGGAGCGGGCTTTCGGCGGGCGAGGAATGAAGTAACTTGTCCGCTGCTGATACTCGCGATAGCCCGGACGCTGTTCCATGTGTCGCTCGAGCAACCGCGCTCCGGTGGCGAAGACCAGGAAGTAGGTCATGGCGATCGGTGAGAGGACGGTCAACACCCCCGGCCACACGGACGCCGAGACGAGGAAGATCCCCCACCAGACACACGCGTCGCCGAAATAGTTGGGATGCCGCGTCCATGCCCACAAACCTTGATCCATGATGTGGCCACGGCTGCCCGGATCGGATTTGAACTCCTCCATCTGTCGGTCGCCGACCGTCTCGAACGTGACGCCGACAATCCACAGCGCGATTCCGAGTACGACAAGAAGTCCGAAGCTGCCGTTCGACACTGCTGCGACCTGGATCGGCAGGGAGACGAACCACAACGAAATCCCCTGCGTGAGATAGATCTTGCGGATCGCATACAGCGTTCGATTACCCGTCGCTCGTCCGAACATTTCTTCGTACCGCGGGTCTTCACCTTTGCCACGCGATCGAATCGCCATGTGCGTCGCCAACCGCAGACCCCAGATCGCCACGAGCGCAAGCATCAGCAACCGGCGCCAGAGGTCGCCGGTTCCCACTATCGCGGACACGAGCGCGATCAGAACGAAGCCGGCGCCCCATGACACGTCGACAACGTTGTGGCGCCCGATCCGTACACCGATCGTGGCTGTCACCGCCATTCCGACGGCGATCGCCAGCAGACTCGTGAGTGTGACCACTCCGAACGCGCCCCAGTCGAATCCGTTCATCGCCGCGACACCCACTGCGGCCGTACCGGTTCCATACCCGATCGACCATCACCGTGCGGCCGGACCGACAGAATCTGATCGACGCCCATCCTGCCGTCCCGAAATGCCATTCCTCCGCCGACGAGGTAGAGACGCCACACCCGAGCGACTTCGACACCTACGAGTTCCACGACGCGATCCCAGTTCGATTCGAAGGTCTCGATCCACGCGTCGACGGTCCGCACGTAGTGCTCACGCAGGGCGTGGACGTCCCGCACTTCGAGTCCACCTTCCTCGATCATCGCAACAGTGCGACCGACGGGCCGCATGTACATGTCCGGCGCGATGAACGACTCGATGAACGGACCTCCCCCGGGGTGCGGGCCAGTGCGGGACATCTGCTGAATCAGCACACGGCCACCGGCAATAACATTGTCGTGGAGCGCTTTCACGTAGGTCGGATAGTTGTCCTCACCGACATGCTCACCCATCTCGATGGAAGCGACCGCATCGAAGGGACCGTCTGGAATCTCTCGATAATCTTGGAGGCGAATCTCGACCCAGTCTTCCAAACCGAGCGCGCGGACCTTCGCGTCGACAAAAGCCTTCTGCTCCGCCGAGATCGTGATTCCGACAACCCTGGCGCCGTACTCCCGCGCTGCATGCAGGCTGAGCGAGCCCCAACCACAGCCGACATCGAGAAACCGCAAGCCTCGCGCTCGATCGAGACCGACCTTGCGGCACACCAGGTCCAGCTTGTCTGTCTGTGAGTCTTCGAGCGTGTAGTCCGGTGCATCGGAAGTCCAATAGCCCGAGGAGTACGCCATGTTCTCATCGAGGATCAATTGGTAGAAATCGTTCGACAAATCGTAGTGGTGCCCGATCGCCTCGCGGTCGCGGGCGAGGCTGTGCAGGCGCCCCTTCACCTGAGCCTGCGACGCCGGCGGAGCCAAAGGTCTCCCGAAAGCACCGAAGGATCGCGCAGCCTTGACCGCGGCCAAGACGAGCGATGGTGTCGGGGTAATCGACCCGAGCCCCCGCTCGGCAGACACCTTCCACACGTGTGTGAGTGCGTCGCCTAGATCGCCCTCGACGTCGAGTTCACCGAGAACATACGCCTGCGCAGCCCCCAACTCGCCGGGATTCCAGAGCAAGCGTCGCAAAACGTTCGGGCTGTAAAGCGTCACCTTCGGAGCATCTTCCGGACCTGCTGTGCTGCCGTCCCATGCAGTCAACCGCACCGGAAGTTCGCCGCCGACAAGTGGACTGAGGATGTCCGAGAGACGACCCGCAACGCCGGTACCTTGTGTCGTTCGATCCATTGTGGCAGTCATCGCTGGTTCCTCCGATCGAGAACAATTTGCTGGACGTCGAGATACCCCGACCGAAACCCCGCCTCGGAGTAGCAGAGATAGAAATGCCACATGCGCGCGAACACTGCGTCGAACCCGAGCGCGGACGCCTCGTCGGTGCGAGCGCTGAATCGCTCGTCCCACAGTCGCAACGTCTGCGCGTAGTGATCGCCCATCGACATCCGCTCACGCACCCGCAGGGTTGTCATGCGCTCGGTGACGTCCTCGATCGCCCGCACCGACGGGAGAAATCCGCCGGGGAAGATGTACTTGTGCACCCAGGTGTAGGTGTTGCGGGTCGCGAGCATTCGATCGTGCGGCATCGTGATGGCTTGGATCGCTGCGCGCCCACCCGGCGCCAGCAGGGCGTCGATCGTCTGGAAGTAGCTTCCCCAGTACTGGTGGCCGACGGCCTCGATCATCTCGACCGACACAACGGCGTCGTACTCCCCCTGTACCTGCCGATAGTCGAGAAGGTCGACCTGAACGCGATCTGCCAGTCCCGCAGCGCTTATCCGCTTCGCTGCCAATTCCTGCTGTTCGACCGAAAGTGTCACCGAGCGCACCGTCGCTCCCCGTTGGGCAGCTCGGATCGCCAATTCTCCCCAGCCTGTGCCGATTTCGAGCACTCGCGAACCGGGTCCGACACCTGCGCCATCCAGCAGTCGATCGATCTTCCGATGCTGCGCCGCTGCGAACACGTCCCACGACGGGGTCGCTCCTACCGACAGATCCTCGAAGAGGGCACTGGAATACGTCATGGTGTCGTCGAGGAACAGTTCGAACATCTCGTTCGAGAGGTCGTAGTGCCGGGAGATGTTCGAGCGCGTGTTCTGCGTCGAATTCCGTTCACTGCGAGGCTGCTTCGGAATGTAGAGGCCTCGTAGCCGCTGCAGGAAGTCGGGAATGAGCGTCGCCACGCGGGAGGCGAAGACTTCCAGGACCGCAGTGAGGTCGGACGCTTCCCAATCGCCCGCCATGTACGACTCGCCGAATCCGATCAAACCACTGTCACCCACACGAGCAGCGAAGTCGTCTGGGCGGTGAATGACCATCAACGGCGAATCGGGGCTACCGCCACCGGAGAACTCACCGTTGGGCATCTGGACACGCAGCGGCAAACGTGCGACCGCCTTGTGGAACAGGGCGCGGGCAACCGGTGATGCAACCCGCACTTTGAGCCCGCTCGGCACGGTGGCGACGCCCGGCCACCGCTCGGTTTCGATCGTGTGAGCGGAAGGTTCGGTGCCGAGAGTGGTTGTGGTCATTGCACTGCCTCCTGCGGGTGATGTTGCGGTCGGGGAACGATGGGTAAGCGCCTGGCCCACAGCCGGATTCCTTGAAATCGGATCTGCGCGGCGACTCGGAGCGGAGCCAGCGGGATGGCGAGCGCACTGCGCACGATCTCGCGCGTCGTCGCCGGCACACAACGACCGGACACCGTGGCCACGAAGGGCGCCTTGCCGTCACGGGCCAGAACTATCGAGAGCGCGAGCGCGGTGTCGGGTAGCGGAAGTCGCATCCGGTACTCGCCGTCCAGATCGTTGAACGGAGATACGTAGAACTCTTTGGGCGTGCGAACCCCGCCACGTTCGTCGGTTTCGAGCAGGTAGCAGTGCCGTTCGCTGTAGGTGTTGTGAACCTCGGCAACGACGCACCGCTGACTGCCGTCGTCGTTCAGACACCAGAACACACTCAGCGGGTTGAACACATGGCCGAACACACGCGCGTTCGTAAGCATGAGGATGCGACCGCCGGCGAACTCCAGTCCGTTGGTTGTCAGAAAAGTCTCGACGTTGGCACGAATCGATCGAGTGGGGTCGCCGAGGTGATCCCCGGCGTCGAACTTCGCCAAGGGCCGCAAAGCCTTCGGGAGCTCGGGCAAATCGTCGACGTCGACGAGCCAACTGTAGCTTCGGTACTCGAACTCGTTGTGCAACGGCTCCGTTCGTACGTGTCGGATGCTCGTATGAACGATGGACGGCGTGATGGGAGTAGTCACGGCCACCGACCTCCGACGCGTTCGGCGGCACGCAGGCCAGACAGTGCACCGTCCTCGTGGAAGCCCCATCCGTGGTATGCGCCGGCAAACGCGAGTACGTCCGAGTCCAGCTCAGGAAGCCGCGCTTGAGCGGCGACGGAGGTGGGTGTGTACTGCGGATGCTCGTAGGTCATCTGATCGATCACGGAGTCCGGGGACACCATTTCGTCTCCCCCCAACGTCACCAGGTAGCGCCGACCGGTCTCCGGCAGCCGCTGCAACCTCGTCATGTCGTAGCTGACCAGAACGTGATCCGGCTTCGCGTTGCATTCAGGGATGTAGTAGTTCCACGACGCGCGCGCATTGGTGTTGCCGGGCAGCACATTTTCGTCCGTGTGAAGTTGGGTGTGGTTGACGGAGTACGGCATTGCGCCGAGGACCTGGGATTCGGCATGCGTCGGATCCGCCAAAATCTTCAGTGCTTGCTGCGGATGCGTTGCGACCACGGCTGCGTCGAAGGTCTGGATCTGGTCGTCGCCGTCACGAATGTCGACGCGATCGTCGAACCGGTGGACGGCGCGAACCGGCGTGTTGAGGCGGATATCCCCGATACTTTTGGCGACGAGACGAACGTATTCGCCCGATCCACCGGTGACTGTTCGCCAGGTCGGCGATCCAGTGACGCTCAGCATTCCGTGGTGATCGAGGAACGAGAACAGGTACCGCGCGGGATATTTCAGCGCCGAGCCGGGATCACACGACCAGACTGCCGACACGAGCGGAGTCATGAAGTGAGCGGTGAAGTAGTCGGAGAACCGGCCGCTGCGCAGAAACACCCCAAGTGTCTGGTCAGGTGCCGACGGATCCGTGTTGTCGAGCAATGCGCGGGCACGGCGGTGGAAGCGCTTGACCTCCACCAACATCGACAGAAAACTGCCGTTCACCAGCAGCCCCGGCGTCGGGAGAACGCCGCGCAACCCTTGGCCTCCCGAGTACTCGAGCCCGCACCCCCCACACCTGACCGACATGCTCATATCGGATTCCTGCGTAGGCACATCTAGTTCTGCGAACAATCGCAACAATGTCGGATAGGTGCGATCGTTGTGGACGATGAACCCCGTGTCGATGGCGAGGCTTCGCCCTTCCGGGTCGGTGACCGAATGGGTGTCCGCGTGCCCGCCGAGCCGTGAATCCGCTTCGTAGAGGGTGACGTCACTGTCCTTACTGAGCACCCACGCCGCTGTCAGACCTGCGACACCACTACCGACGACGGCCACCTTGCGCTTGTCGGAACTCATCGTCGTTCTCCCATCTTTGTTGCGGCTACCCCGCGACTCATTCCTGCGATTGCATCCGCGACGAGGCGATGCCAAGTCGCCGCCCGACGGAGCATGAAGTGGCCTGCGCCGTCGATGCCGATCCATTCAGCGCTCTTACCCGACGCCTGCAGTTCGTCGACCTTTCGCCGCGACACCTCCGGATCGGTCCAGGAGTCAGCCGTGCCGTGAAGGACTGACAGTGGTGTGTCCGAACGCAGATTCACCGACGTTCCATCGGGCCACCACGGCGCCAGCGCGACCACACCGACCACCGCCGGATCGCCACATAGTTCGGCGGCGACCCGTCCGCCCATCGAGTGCCCCAGCAGGATCACCTGAGCTTGTGAATTACGTTTCGTTATCGCGTCGAGTGCGGCGCGGGCGTCGGCGACCGGACTGCGCTCGGCACCGTTCCAACCTCGGACTCGATAGCGAGCCTGCACCGCCTTGACACCGGAGAGGCGAAGCTGAGCGGTGAACGGGCACATCCGAAGGTTGGACAGATGCCAGGCGCGAGCCGGGCGATGGCTCGATACCTTTCCTCCAGGCAGCACTAGCACCACCAGGTGCTGGTCACCGTCCTGCTGTTGCCGTCGGTTGGGCGTCATACACGGCATTCGGAGCCGAAAACCATTTGGATGGGGTTCGTAGAATTTCTTTTGTGAATCGTGAAGCACTCGTCGGCGATGTCCTCGACGCCATGGACGCCAACTTGGTATCCCATGCCTGCCACCTGCATGAACACTTGCCGACGGGATCGGTCACGGTCTCTGCAGATGTTGTCGTCGCAGACAGCGGCCTCACCGACGACACTTTCAACATCATCGCTGGTGCGCGCTTCGCTGTACCTGCTGCTGAAGGCCCGGAAGAAGACCGACGACTACTCGACGTACTCGCGTGGCTTCGAGCAACCGGTCGTCCGTTCTCCTGGTGGACAGGTCCGCGCGACAAGCCCTCTGACCTCGGCGCTCGCTTGTCAGCCCTCGGCTGCGTGCGCTCCGAGGAAGAAAGAGCGATGACGGCAGACTTGAACGTCGTCCCACGCCCAACGCCTGTCTCAGAACTGTGCGTTCAGCGAGTGACGACTCGTTCGCAGCTCGCCGACTACGCCGCCGTGATGGCCGCCAATTGGTCGCCGCCCTCAACCGCAGTAATACGTTTCTTCGAAGACACCGCCGATGACATCCTCGATGAGCGCTCGCGGAGTTCGTTTGTCGTGGGATACGCGAACTCCCAGCCTGTCGCCGGAGCCGAGGTCCATTTTGCCGCCGACGTCGCCGGACTGTATGGGGTCGTCACACTCGAAACGGCGCGCCGACGCGGATTCGGCTCGGCGGTCACCCTTGCCGCACTCGACATCGCCCGCGAGCGAGGTGCCCGAACCGCTGTACTTCAGGCGTCCAGCGACGGCGCACAGCTCTATCGAAACGCTGGCTTCGAGGATGTCGGTACCTACGCCGAGTACTCGATCGGCAGCGGTTAGACGTCCCCGCGGGGACGCTTTCCGTCCTCATCCACGGATGTGTGTCGGTACTGGCATCTATTATCGAACGTACATTCGAAACAATGTCGGACACGCGCCGGGGGCAACGATGAACGCAGAACTGACCGATACCGCAGCACTGATCAATGAAGAAACGCAGGGTTCCACCCGAAGCGACGTAGAGCAACTCGGCTCCGAAATCTGCGCTCTCGCCGGCCAGATCGCCGCGGCCACGGCTCGATTCCTCACCCTCCTGTCGAAGTTCGACGAAGACCGCGGCTGGTCCGGCCCTGGACTGCATTCATGCGCCCACTGGCTGTCGTGGAAATGTGGAATGAGCCTGCACACCGGCAGGGAATATGTTCGCGTCGCCAAAGCGCTCCGACCTTTGCCCGAGATGCGGAAGGCCTTCGAGCAAGGCCGGCTGTCCTACTCGAAGGTTCGCGCACTCACCCGGGTCACCACGCCGTCAAACGAAAAGCAGATGGTTCGGTTCGGATGCGAGGCGCCCGCAGCCCAGATCGATCGTCTCGCCGCAGGTCTGCGTAAAGCAACCGACAATGAATCCGGCAAAAGCAAAGCGCCCGAACATCTTCAGGTCCGCTGGCATTGGGACTCTGATACGGGCGAGTTTGTCATCAAAGGACGCCTGCCCGCACAGGACGGCGCCCGAATCCTCGCAGCATTGGCGGTGGCGGAACGTGAACGCACCCGAACCGCTGCCATCCGCCCTGTCGACGAGAAGGCTACAAAGAACCCGGCCGGAAATATCGGACCAGGACTCGTCGCGATGGCAGAGCTCGCCACCGCCGCAGTCACAGACCGCACGTCCAAGGCCGCCGCGAACGAAGTTGTGTTCTTCCACGAAGCGAACACCGTCCGTGTACCGAGTGGACCCGCGCTCCCCCAAAGTGCCGCCGAGGAAGTGCTCTGCAACGCGAAACTTCGCCTGGGAACGACAAAGGAGGGATGCGTTTTGAATCTGGGCCGAAGGACCCGCGTCGTCAGCGCCAAACAAATGCTGGCATTGAATTACCGCGACGGATCTTGCCGCACACCGGGTTGCGGGCGGACTCGCTTCTTACACGCACATCACGTGAAATTCTGGGGACGCGGCGGAAATACGGACTTGGACAATCTGATCATGCTGTGCGGCACCTGCCACCGCGCGCTGCATGACGGCCAGTTCACGATCACTGCTCTCGGCGAGCAGAAGTTCGAGTTCCTTTACGCCAATGGTGACGTCATCGACCCAGCACCACCGACCGAGGGATTCGCTGATGGCCTACTGCGCGGAGACATACCCGACGACGCGATCATCCCAAGATGGGACGGCGAGCCCCTTCACCTCGATCACGCGGTCAGCGTCATCCTCGACGGTTGGGCCGCCTGAGGAAACATTGGTCTAGTCCAATCTGAATCTGCCGTGAACAACAGGACAACCCTCACATCCAGGTAGTGCAATTGGTCTAGTCCTATCGCAAGATGCTTAGCGTGACCAAGAAAATCGCACGCACCGCAGCCGCTATCACACTCCTCCTCGCCGGCGCTGTTGCTGCCGGAACTGCAACTGCTGCAGCAATTCCCGGATCGTCCGACCTCAATCCGTCGGCCGCCGAGAAGACAGTTGTCATCGGCCTCGACGGCACTATGCTCAGCCACATCAAGACCGCCGACGCTCCCCGCCTCCAGAAGCTGATCGCCGAAGGAACCAGCGGAGAATCTTCCATCCTCGGCCACACCACCATCTCCGGACCGTCGTGGTCGACCATCCTGACCGGAGTCTGGGATACCAAACACGGAGTCAAGGACAACACGTACGCGGGCGCCCGCTTCGACCTCTACCCGAGCGTCTTCACCCGACTGGAAACAGCAAAGCCCTCCCTCCTCACCGAATCGATCTCCACCTGGGGCGGCATCGACAACATCGCCTCCAGTGGGACACCGAAAGCCGACGTTGTCGTCACCACGGCCGATGCAGGTTCCGGAGCGGCCACCGACGCTGCGACGGCAGACGCCGTCGCCCGCGACATCACAGACAAGGGACCTGACCTGATCTTCACCCAACTCGATCAGGTGGACGGCGCGGGACATAGCGGCGGCACCAACGGCGCTGCGTACGAAGAGTCCATCGCCTCGGTCGATGCTCAGGTGGGCAAGATTGTCGATGCCGTCGATCAGCGCGCAGCAAAGACCGGCGAGAAGTGGACTGTACTGGTCACTGCGGATCACGGGCACAAGCCCGCCGGTGGGCACGGCGGTCAGACACCCGCGGAAGCAACGACATTCGTCATAGCACGCGGCGCGGGATACGCGGCCGGTAAGAACACAGACTCGTACACGATCGCCGACATCACCCCGACAATCCTCCAGAGCCTGGGCGTTGCATTGCCTGCCGATCTGGACGGCAAGCCGCTGGCCAAGGAAGCTCCCGGCTTCGTCGGCTCGGTCGACCTGGGATTCTTCGGCTCCTGATCGCAAGAAGGCCCGGGCCACACAGCAGAGTGCCGCAGCAAGACAGCAGCAAAAAGGCAGCAAAAAGGTCGGGCCGGAGAGCGTGTGCTCTCCGGCCCGACCTGTTGTGGAGCTGCCGGGAATTGAACCCGGGTCCTACGTTGAATCGCTAGGGCTTCTCCGTGTGCAGTTCGCTAAGTCTCTACTTGGATCTCCCAGTCTCGCGAACAAGCCAGGATGACGATCCCAGTCACTGTTTGATGTCCCATTCGACTCCGTGACCGAGCCGAACAGTAAAGCCCTCTAGCTGATGCCAGGAACCGGGTCGAGGGCAACCCCGGGCTGACAGACACGCTTCGCTACTTAGGCAGCGAGAGCGTAGTCGCGCTGATTGGAATCGGCGCTTATAGGTTTGCAGCGACGCTTACGGTGGTCTCTTGCCTGCACCGACACGCTTCCCCTAACTCAACACACGCAGTCGAAACCGTTCAGCCCCGTGTGTGCCCCGCGTCTTTCGTGGGGCTATTCACTATAACGCGCCGAAGTTCGGAAGTCATACCAATTAATCGGCGGCACTTTCCGTGTCCTTCGGCCCAGCCGTTTCCTGCACTGCACCCGCTTCCTGCACTGCACCCGCTTCCTGCACTGCACCCGTTTCCTGCACCGCAGCCATCTCACGCTCGGCGGCACCGGTGATGTTGGTGATCATCCCCTGGAAGACGACTCCGTGGAAAGGCAGGATCGAATACCAGTACGCCCGACCCGCGAGCCCGCGAGGGAAGAAGACCGCGCGTTGATCGAGGTGGGAACCCACCGGCCGTCCGTCGGCACCGGCTGGGCCTTCTGATACTCGCAACTCCAACCATGCTCCGCCCGGGACCTTCATCTCGGCGCGCAATCGGAGCAACTTGCCTCGATCGATTTCTTCGACCCTCCAAAAGTCCAGGGCTTCGCCCGTGTTGAGCCGGCGTGGATCCCGCCTGCCCCGGCGCAGTCCGACACCACCGACCGCGCGGTCCATCCACCCCCGAATGGCCCACGCCAAAGGGAATGAATACCAACCGTTCTCGCCGCCGATCGACTCGACCACCGACCAGAGGGTTTTCGGATCCGCCGCGCAGTCACGTTCGCGATGATCGACGTAGACCGCTTCGCCGGCCCAATCCGGGTCGGATGGAAGAGGATCGGATGGAGCGCCCGCAATCGTTGCACCGGACCACGCCGTCTCCACCTCACCGGTGTCGATCTTTCGAAGTGCCAGTCGCACCGCTTCTCGATACGGCGTGAGGCCCTCGGCGGGAGGCGGGATGAAGCCGTCGATGTCGTGATTGTGCATCACCGCGTCGTTCTGCAGGGATTCGATCAGGGGCATCGCCAAACCTCGTGGGATCGGCGTGACCAATCCCACCCAGTGACCTGCCAGACGCGGGGTGAGGACGGGCAGGACGAGGATGCGTCGGCGTACCAATCCAGCGACGTCGGCGTAGGTGTTCATCATTTCGCCGTACTGCATGACATCCGGCCCACCGATGTCGAAGGCGCGGTTGACCTCCGGCGTCGTCGCCGCGGCTGCAATCAAATAGTGGAGTACGTCACGCACCGCGATCGGCTGAATGTTGTTGTGCACCCACTTGGGTGTGGTCATCACCGGAAGCCGATTGGTCAAGTGGCGCACCATTTCGAAGGACGCCGAACCCGATCCGATCACCACTCCAGCTTGGAACACAACCGCCGGAACCTCGGAGTCGAGCAGGATCCGACCGACTTCGAGCCGGGACTGCAAGTGAGTCGACAACTCTCGGTCGGAGGGATGAAGCCCGCCCAGGTAGACGATCCGTCGCACCCCCGCATCGCGGGCAGCGGCGGCGACGTTCTCCGCGCTTCGCTTGTCGATATCCGAGAACGACCCTCCCCCACCCATGGCGTGAACGAGGTAGTAGACCACGTCGATATCATCGAAAACACCTGAGAGGGTGGCACTGTCGGTCAGATCCCCGCGCTTGATCTCCACGGAATCGTGCCAGGGAACATCGCGTAGTTTCTCCGGGCTGCGCACCACCACTCGAACTCGATGACCCTCTTCGACCAGGCGAGGGGCAAGACGTCCGCCGATGTATCCGGTCGCACCCGTGATCAACACTCTCACTGCGTCCATCACCCCACGCTACGCACAATTCAACTGCGAAGCGCGAGTGCAACCCCGAGGTCGTCGTTGGTCAACATCATGTTGATCCCCGCTCCGGCCTTCGCCCCGGCGGCTGCGGCCATGATGACCTGGGCACCCGGGTCCACGACATTGCCCGCGGCGAACACGCCGGGCACGCTTGTGGCCCCCATCATGTCGACTGTGACGAAATCGCCCATCATCGTCTCGGCGCGCTGCGCACTGAATGCGCGCAAGATCGCATCGTTGGGGTCCATCGTGAGGGCGCCACCGACAAAGACCGCCGAACGCGCGACCACACTGCCGTCGGCCAACCGCACGCCCACCAACCGATCATCCTCGACGACGGGACCGGCAACCTCACCCTCGACGATCGAAATACCGCGAGCCGCAAGCTTTTCCCGATCTTCGGAACTCAGTTCGGTGATGCGATGAAGGAAGAGAACCACGTCATCGGACCACTGGCGAACCATGAGCGCCTGGTGCATCGCAAATTCCGCGCTCTTGGCGATCACGCCGAGCGGCTGATCACGCACGCCGTACCCGTGGCAGTACGGGCAGTGCAACACGTCGCGTCCCCAACGCTCGCCGAAGACTTCGAGTTCTACCGGTAGGCGGTCCGTCAGACCCGTCGAAACAAGCACCTTGCGCACCTGAATCTTGATGCCGTCAGCCAGTTCTACCGAGAATTTCTCGCCGTCCCGTGTCACGGAGACAACGGTGCCGTCATGGAACTCGCCGCCGAATTTGCGGACCTCACCTCGGCCGATGGTCAACAATTCTGCCGGGTTCATGCCGTCACGGGAGAGGAATCCGTTCATGTGGTCGGCGGCCGCGTTCCGTGGCGATCCGTTGTCGAAGACGATCACGGACCTGCGTGCCTGACCGAGAATGAGTGCGGCGTTGAGGCCTGCCGCACCGGCTCCGATTACTGCTACGTCGAATGAGTTCTGCGTCATGAATCCAGAATGACAAGAGAACGCAGTCTTGACAAACACTGTTGCCACTTTGGCAAAATGAGTGCATGACCGAAACATCGTTCGAAGCCGTTCTCGCCGGCATCGGCCCTCGCCTACGTGCGTTGCGCCAGCAGTCCGAGATGACCCTGGCCGACCTGTCGGAGACCACCGACATCAGCGTCAGCACACTGTCGAGACTCGAATCCGGTACTCGCCGAGCCAACTTGGAGCTTCTGCTGCCGATTGCCAAGGCACACGGCGTCCCCTTGGACGACCTCGTGAACAGCAAGATCAAAGATCCGCGCGTGCGCGAAGAACCTCGGACGGTCGGATGTATGACGGTCATTCCGTTGACGAGTCAACCCGGCAATCTGCAGGCCTACAAGATGATCATCTCGCCCACCGACGACGATCGCGAACCGGGATCCCACGAGGGCTACGAGTGGGTCTACGTTCTGTCCGGGCGCATCCGACTCCAACTCGGCGACCGGGATTTCATCATGGGGGCAGGCGAGGCCGCCGAGTTCGACACGCACATCCCGCACCGCATCAGTGCTGCCGACGGACGGCCGGCCGAGGCGATCAGCCTCTTCGGAAAACAGGGCGAGCGGGTTCACCTACGCGCAGCGCCGGCCGACAGACGCGGCTGAGGAAAATTCTCCGAGAAGCGAGGACATCTACAAGCGGGTGACTCGGTGGAGCGGGTGCACATCGTTGAGAGATGACTGAGAATCCGGCCAAACCAATTCCACCTGTTGTACCGCGCCGCCTGTCTCCGCGCGAGATAGCTAGCCCGATGAATCATCATGACCGAGAAGAGGAATCCCGATGAGTGGAAAAACCACTTCCTACTGCGGTCCGGGCTCGTGCACGATTTGAATCGCTCCGATGAAGTGGTTCGGCGGACCCACCTTGTCGATGTATGGAATGTAGATGTTCGTCCGTCCCACAGGGCCTGCCGACCGCTCAGAGCTCTTGCAGGGTAATTGATCTTGCGTCCAATCATTCGTCGAGTTCGCGGGGCGACGAATTCACGTAAGTGGCGAAAACAAGGGGAATGACATGGAATTACGACAACTCGCGCGCGATCTTCAAGTCTCGCGTATTGGCTTAGGGTGTAACAACTTTGGTACCCGACTGGACCCTGAGGGGAGTACGGAGGTCGTCCGTACTGCTCTCGATGAGGGCGTCACCCACTTTGACACAGCGACGATGTACGGAAACGGGCGCTCGGAGGAAATCCTCGGCAAGGCGCTCGCAGGTCAACGAGACCAGGTGGTAATCGCCACCAAAGCGATTCCACGCCCGCGTGAGGTCGATTACAAGCCCGGAGTACTCGCACGAAGCATCGAGGATAGCTGTGAGGCAAGCTTGCGGCGACTCAGCACCGATCGAATCGACTTGTACTACCAGCATGTCCCTGACCCCGATGCTCCACTGGAGGAGGCCATCGAGGCGTTGAATGGGCTGGTAGCCAAAGGGAAAGCCCGCCACGTAGCTTGCTCGAACTACTCCGCGGATCAGATGAGGCAGGCCGAGGGCATCGCCACCGGTACTGGCGCATCGCATTTATTGGCGAACCAGGTCGAATGGAATTTGCTCAACCGCGCGATCGAGGCAGACATTGTTCCCGCCGCACACGAGGTCGGAATGTCAATCATCCCTTTCTTTCCGCTTGCTTCCGGAATGCTCACCGGTAAGTACACGATGCGACGGCCGCTTCCGACCGGCAGCCGACTAGCCAGTGCGCCGTACTTCGCCACACTGGCAACGGAAGAGAACTTCGAGTACGTGGAGAAACTGTCAGCGTTCGCACAAGCGCACGGACACTCGATACTCGAACTCGCCATAGCGTGGCTGTGCGCGCAGGAGAGCGTTCCCTCTGTGATCATCGGTGCGATGAACCCCGAACAAGTGCGATCAAATGTTGCCGCCGCGGAGTGGAAGCTCGACGACGACGTTCTTGCGGCGCTGCCTTCGCGCCCCTGAAAGTCTGCGGTTCAACTCCTTTTGCTGATTTGACTACTGAGCAGCCAGATAGAAAACAAACGGCCCGCGCACTGGTAGCTCGCTTTGGCAGTCCAATGTTGGACTCCAACCTGTAAGCCGCGTCGACCGTATTCGTTCCGCCGGCAGTCGCAACGACAGGACCAGCACATCACCTCCGAGTGTGTGTGAGTGACGAAGAGAAGTGGCCATCGATGACCTACCAGGCTGTGCAGCCAATCGAGGGCACTGCCCTCTGCTGGGGATGCATCCCACACGCTGATTTGATACAGCTCGCCGAGTTGGCCCGTAGGGGCGGCTTTCCAGAGATCACTGTTCATCCCTCGCAATATTCGATTGTGAAGAGTGCCGACTCCCGAGTGCGGGAGCGCCTGGACGATCTAGGTGTGACTGTTGGCGTGATCGATGCGCTCATGACCTACCTACCCGGCTCTGCTCGACTGGATGAGGTACCTCCACACTGGCGCAAGCTCATGGTAGATCTCGACGAGTGTCTCGAAGCCGCTGAGGCGCTTCACGCTCGCACTCTCAACGTCGCCCATTTCTTGGGTGATCCGACAGTGAAGAGAAACGCGCTGGCGTCGGCGGTGCGACAAGTCGCCGACCGCGCAGCCGAGGTCGGAGTTCGTGTCAGTCTGGAGTTCATCCCCGGCACAGGAATACCGGATCTCGGTGCGGCGTTGGACATCGTCCGGCGAGCCGACCACCCCGGCGTTGGAATCCTGTTCGATACTTGGCACTTTCTGCGCTCGGGTGGTACGCCGACCCAGCTTGCAGAGGTTACCCATGGTCAGGTATTCGAAGTGCAGATCAGCGATCGTGTCCAGCCTGGCCGCCACGATCCCTATGTACCGATGACCGGCCGCCTGGCTCCTGGCGAGGGAACGGCGCCGATCGCGGAGATTGTGCGGGCGTTGGGGGTCGTGGCTCCCGACGTCGTGTTGGGAGTCGAGGTGTTCACCGCTGATATCGGAGATCCGGAGGAAACCGTGGCCCACCTTTCCGCGGCCACTCGGATGTTCCTGCGGAGTACTGAATTTGGTTCGCCCGCGGGCATTGTCGAGCCGTCATGAGCTATTCCGAGGCCCTGAGTTTGGTGCGATACCAAACTCGCACCGCCGCCGCGTTTCCAATTTGGCCACTCCGCCAATCGGAGACCAGTTCAAACCACGCGGGACTCTTTTGACAGGATGGTGGCGGATCGGGGTATCCGGCGTGCAAGTAGCCCAGGTACTCGTCGAGGAATGAAACAGCGCGTTCCTACGATGGGTGTACGGGTCACAGCCGCTGAAAAGGAACTACGCCCCAGCGACGGCAATCATGCCGACTGCCGCCAGCGCCAACAGCATTCCCGCTTGTTGCACGCGGCTTACCCGCTCGCCCAGCATCACCATGGCGAGCAGAACCGTCGCAGCCGGATACAGCGAACCGATCACGCTGACCAGTGAGAGCATTCCGCCTTGGAAGGCGTAGATCATCGTCCCGTTCGCGACGACGTCGAGGACGCTGACGTACACCGCGAGCTTGAGTGGCTCGCCTCGTGGGAGAACGAAGTGACCGGCCGCCAGCGCGACCAACCACACCACGACGGTCGCGGCACCTCGAGATACGGCCAACGCCCACAGTCCGCTGCCCTCGCCGATCTGGTGAAGTGCGATGAACGAGAGTGCAAATGCGCCACCGCTTCCGACGGTCAGAAGAGCCACTTGTCTGGTGAAGCGGAGGGTGATTCCGCCGGCGACCTCACCCGCGGTGTCGTCAGGCGACTCGCGGCTGACCAGGACGACGGCGACCAGCGCGACGGCAATACCCAGGTACGCGATCAACCCCGGCCGCTCACCGAATGCGAATCCGACGAGCACCGGAATGCCCGCCACCAGAACAGCTGTCAGCGGCGAGACCACCGACATGGGGCCGGTTGCCAGCGCGAGATAGAACCACCAGACCGCCAGACCACTCGTGACGCCCGCGATCGCACCCCAGATCAGACCGTTCGGCGTCAGCGTCCCGGATACGAAAGGTGCTGCGATCAGTACGATGACGAGCGAGAGTGGATACGAGACGATCACCACACGCAGTGCGGCAACTCGTCGTGACGCAACTCCCCCGACGAAGTCGCTGACTCCGTAGGCAACTGCCGCCACGAGGGCAAGCAGGATGGAGGTCAGCGCATGCCCTTGATACGACGACCGAGCTCGCGGGTCACCTCGCGCTCGGCGGTGCGCTTGGCCATGTCCTGGCGCTTGTCGTAGTCCTGCTTACCCTTTGCCAGTGCGAGTTCGACCTTGACCTTGCCGTCGTTGAAGTACATCGACAGCGGGACCAGCGTCTGGTTTCCCTCGCGGGTCTTGCCGACGAGGTGCTCGATCTCACGCTTGTGCAGCAGGAGCTTTCGGGTACGACGTGGCGAATGGTTGTTCCACGTGCCTTGCGTGTACTCCGGAATGTGCAACGAGCGCAACCACACTTCGCCGTTGTCCACGGTGGCGAACGCATCAACGAGCGACGCCTTGCCTTCACGCAGACTCTTGACCTCGGTCCCGACGAGCGCGATACCGGCCTCGTAGGTGTCGATGATCGTGTAGTTGTGGCGTGCTTTGCGATTGGTCGCAATGACCTTGCGGCCCTTTTCCTTCACTGTCCGGGCCTCTCAGTCCGCTGTCTTGCTGTCGAATGGTTCTTGCTGTTCCAGCATAGAAGCTCGTGCAAACCGATTATTCGCGGACGTACAGACGCAGCGTCACGTACGCCGTCACCGCGGCCATTCCGACACCGGCAAGTACGAGGATCGGCGAGACGAACAGCACGTCACTGTTGGATATCCGCGCCACGATGTTTGCTTCGTAGACGTCGGACAGGACCCCGTCGATGAAGACGTTCTTCGCCGTGAACAGTCCGGCAATGGCGAGCACCGCACCGATCAAGGCCGCCACGACGGCTTCGAGGAGGAACGGAAGCTGGGTGTACCAACGCGTCGCGCCGACCAACCGCATGATGTTGACCTCGGTACGACGCGTGAACGCGGCGATCTGGACCATGTTGGCGATGAGCAGGATGGCCGCTATCGCCTGGACGATCGCGATCGCGAACGCTGCGTTGCGCACTCCACCGAGCACGCTGAACAGTCGGTCCACCAACTCGCGCTGATTGAGCACACTCTCGACGCCGGGCCTCGAACCGAAGGTGTCGTTGATGACGCCGAACCGCTCCGGGTCACTGAGCTTGACCTTGAACGACGCCGGGAAGCTGTCGGGGCTCACCAGCGCTGCCAGTTCGGGCTGGTCCTTGAACACGCGCTCGGTGGCGTCCTTCACGGCGTCTTCGCGGTTGAGGTACTGAACCGCGACGACGGACGGAGTCTGCTCGAGTTCCTTGCGCAACGAACTGCAGATCTCCTGCTCGCAACCGGGATCGGCCGAAGAGATGTCGTCGGTCAGGAAGATCTGCACCTCGACTCGTTCGAGGAAGATCTGCTGGGTCTTGCCTGCCATCTGCACGACCAGCAGACCACCGCCGAAGAGTCCGAGGGAGATCGCCGTCGTCAAGATCATGGCGATGGTCATCGTGATGTTGCGGCGTAGGCCGGTCAGGACTTCGCTGAAAATAAAGCTGGCGCGCATCGGGGAATCCGATTCCTTTTCGAGAGGCCGGTTGTTTCACGACAACCGGTGGGCGTACGGGACGTGTGGTCGTAGTCGGCGCTACCTGCCGACGCCGTACACACCCCGCGCTTCGTCTCTGGTCACCTTGCCGAGATCGAGTTCGATGACGCGTCGACGCATGGAGTCGACGATGTGGTGATCGTGGGTCGCCATCACGACGGTGGTGCCGGTGCGGTTGATCCGCTCGAGCAGCAGCATGATGTCCTGGCTCGTTTCGGGGTCCAGGTTGCCGGTGGGCTCGTCGGCGAGCAGCACGAGAGGGCGGTTCACGAATGCGCGGGCGATGGCGACGCGCTGCTGCTCACCGCCGGAAAGTTCGGTGGGCAGTCGATCGGCTTTGCCGGCCAGACCGACCATGTCGAGAACCTCGGGCACAGTGCGCGCGATGACGTTGCGGGGCTTGCCGATGACTTCCAACGCAAAGGCCACGTTCTCGGAGACCGTCTTCTGCTGAAGCAAGCGGAAGTCCTGGAACACACAGCCCATGCTCTGGCGAAGCTTCGGCACGCGGCGGGCCGCCAACTTGTTGACGTGGAAATCCGCGACCTCGATGTCGCCGGACGTGGGCGACTCCATCTTGAGCAGCAACCGCATGAACGTCGACTTGCCGGAGCCGGAGGGGCCGATGAGGAAGACGAACTCCCCCTTCTCCACCTCCACACTGACCTTGTCGAGCGCCGGCCTGGTGGAGGCCTTGTAGGACTTCGACACATTCTTCATGCTGATCACAACTAGCCAGTCTAGCCGTTATCTAACGGTGACCTTGGCGCCACGCGCGAGCACCCTCGTCCTTATCCGGTACCGGTGGTCGCGGGTGACTGCGGCACAGACGTCGGTGCCTGCATCGCCGCGCCAGGTTGGGGAACGGTCGTCGTCGCCGGAGTGGTCGGCACCGTGGTCGCGGACTGTTCGGCGTTGCCCGGCGCAGGCGCGGGACCCGAAGTCGGCGTCGGAGAACCTGAGCTGCCCGTGCTCGATTCCGGAGACTGGGTCTCGGACGTAGTCGTCGGCTCGGTCGAGGACGGCACGGGGGTCGTCGTCGACGGTTTGACCGAGGGCGCGACGTAAGGCTCGGTCTGCGACGTGTCCACGCTGGGCGGTGGTGTCACTGCGGTCGGGTCCTCAGGATTGAGATACGTATGCAACAGATACGTCAATATCCACGCCACGATGAGAATGAAGGTAGAGGTTCGCATCCGGCCGCCGAAAATCCGGGACGGGAGCCAGTCCAGGTGAAACAGTCGGTCGAGTCCGCGGCGCGGTTCCTGATCGGTCATTCGCTCGCCTCCTCGGTCCGTACGGTGTGTAGATCCGGTGACACCGTGATCCCCTGACGTCGCAGTGCTGCGGCGACGCGGACGCGAAGAGCGCGTCCGACCTGGAACTGTTTGCCGGGGAGTGTGCGCGCGACCATCCGCACGTTGACCTGATCGACCTCCAGGCTTTCGACGCCCATGACCGTGGGCTCGTCGAGCAGCAGTTTCTTGAGTCCGCGGTCGGCCATCGCGTCGACTCCGACCTGGCGAAGCACCTCGTTGACCCGGGTGAGATCGGCGGTCGCCGGAACCGGAACGTCGATGACGGCGCGTGCCCAATCCTTGGACAGGTTGGTCGCTTTCACGATCTGGCCGTTGGGAACGGTGATGACCTCGCCGTCGGAGTTCCGCATCCGCGTCACGCGCAGGGTCACGTCCTCGATGACACCCTCGGCGTCGTCGGAGGAGCCGGTGATCGCAAGTCGCACGGTGTCACCGAAGCCGTACTGACGTTCGGTGATGATGAAGAAACCGGCAAGAATGTCCTGCACGACGCGCTGTGCACCGAAACCGAGCGCCGCACCGAGAACGGTCGCCGGCGCGACGAGACTTCCGATCGGCAGGTTCAGTTGGTCGAGAACCTTCAGCGTCGCGATCACGTAGATGAACGTGATGACCACCCAGGTGATGACCTGCGCGACCGAGTGACGATGCTTGGTCGCCTCGGAACGAACCAGCGCATCGCCCAACTGATAGTTGGAGTCGATCTGGTCGGTGACCTTGTTGCCGCCCCAACTGACCAACCGGGCGAGAATCATCGCCCCGAGCACGGTCATGAGGACGGACAAACCGGTGGTTTGAAGCCAATCGAGCAGGTTCTGCCCAGGTCGAAGTAAAGTCATCGTGCCTTTCGGTATCCGAACGCTATGCGGACTGGTTCTCGCTCATGCGCCAGCGGATGCCGGCCTCGAGGAACCCGTCGATGTCGCCGTCGAGCACTGCCGACGGGTTGTTGACCTCGTACTCGGTACGCAGGTCCTTGACCATCTGGTACGGATGCAGAACATAGGAGCGCATCTGGTTGCCCCACGAGCTGCCGCTGTCGCCCTTGAGCGCATCCATCTCGGCGCGCTCCTCCTGACGCTTGACCGCGAGCAGCTTTGCCTGCAAGACGCGCATCGCCGACACCTTGTTCTGGAGCTGCGACTTCTCGTTCTGACAGGTGACGACGATTCCCGTCGGGATGTGCGTGAGTCGAACGGCAGAGTCCGTCGTGTTGACCGACTGGCCGCCGGGACCGGACGAGCGGTAGACGTCGACGCGGATGTCATTCTCGTTGATCTCGATGTGGTCGGTCGTCTCGACGACCGGCAGTACCTCGACCTCGGCGAACGACGTCTGACGACGCCCCTGGTTGTCGAAGGGGCTGATGCGAACGAGCCGGTGGGTGCCCATCTCGACGGACAACGTGCCGTACGTGTACGGGCCTTTGATCGCGAAAGTCGCGCTCTTGAGTCCGGCTTCTTCGGCGTACGACGTGTCGTAGACCTCGACGCCGTAGTCGTGCTTCTCCGCCCAGCGGATGTACATACGCATGAGCATCTCGGCCCAGTCTGCAGCGTCGATACCGCCGGCACCGGAGCGGATGTTGATGAGCGCGTCGCGCTCGTCGTACTCGCCCGAGAGCATGGTCTTGACTTCCATCGCCGCGATGTCGTCTCGCAGGCTCGCGCGCTCGGCGTCGGCGTCGGCCACCGCGTCGGGGCCTTCGTCTTCTGCCAGTTCGTAGAGGATCGGCATCTCGTCGAGTCGCTCGCGTAGTGCCACGATCCGGCGTAGCTCGGCCTGCGCGTGGGAGAGCTGGCTGGTGACCTGCTGGGCGTGTTCCTGGTCGTTCCACAGACCCGGGTCGGCTGCCTGGTGCTCGAGCTCGTCGATGCGTCGGCGCAGCTCCTCGACGTCCACAACCGATTCGCAGGTGCGAAGGGTGGTGTCGAGGGCGTTCAGGTCTGCAATTACGTCGGGATGCACGGTTCTCAAGGCTACCGGGTGCCGACCTCGGCCCTGCCGCCCGTCACGTATTGGGATCACCGGGACTGGAAGCCTTGCCAACCTCGCTCCGAGGGAACCTACTGGAACGATGACTGTCACCGACGAATACCTGCAGAACAACGCCGCCTACGCCGAGCAGTTCACCGGACCGCTCCCCCTCCCACCCAGCAAACACGTCGCCGTACTCGCCTGCATGGACGCCCGCATCGACGTCTATCGGGTGCTCGGAATCAAGGAAGGTGAATCGCACGTCATCCGCAATGCGGGTGGAGTCGTCACCGACGACGAGATCCGATCCCTGGCCATCAGCCAGCGTCTGCTGGGAACTACCGAGATCATCCTCATCCACCACACCGACTGCGGAATGCTGACGTTCACCGACGACGACTTCAAGCGATCCATCCAGGACGAGATCGGCATCAAACCAAATTGGGCTGCCGAATCGTTTCCCGACATCGACGAGGACGTCCGTCAGTCGTTGAAGCGCATCGAGAACAGTCCGTTCGTCACCACGACGACCTCCCTACGCGGATTCGTCTTCGACGTCGCAACCGGAAAGCTGAACGAGGTCCTCCCCGATTGAGCCGGTAGGTTGTGTACCCGTGACCGATCGCGCATCCGACCTCGCACTCGCCCTCCGTATCGCCGACGAGGCTGACGCGATCACTCGCGCCCGCTTCGGCGCCCTCGACCTTCGAGTGGACGACAAGCCGGACCTCACCCCCGTCTCCGACGCCGATCTGGCTGTCGAGCGAGCAGTGCGCGCGACGCTCGGTGAGCATCGTCCTGCGGATTCCGTACTCGGCGAAGAATTCGGCGGCGACGCAGTCTTCGAGGGCAGACAGTGGGTGGTCGACCCCATCGACGGGACCAAGAACTTCGTCCGCAACGTACCGGTGTGGGCCACGCTGATCAGCTTGCTCGAGGACGGCGTCCCGGTCATCGGCGTCGTGAGCGCACCTGCACTGAATCGGCGATGGTGGGCTGCAACAGGTTTGGGTGCACATACTTCCTTCGGGGACAGTGATGCGCGGGCGATCCAGGTATCCGCCGTCGATCGCAGCGAGTCAGCGAGCCTGAGCTTCTCGAGCCTCTCGGGGTGGAAGGACCGCGGAATTCGCGATCAGTTCGTCGAACTCACCGACCACGTCTGGCGCGTGCGCGGTTACGGGGACTTCTTCTCCTACTGCCTCGTGGCCGAAGGCGCCGTCGACATTGCTGCCGAACCCGAGGTTTCCCTGTGGGATCTGGCAGCGCTCGACGTATTGGTCCGTGAGGCCGGCGGCGCGTTCACCGATCTGGACGGCGGCGCAGGTCCGCACGGCGGCAGCGCGGTCGCCACCAACGGACTGCTGCACGAAGACGTTCTGGCCCGCCTGCGGTAACCACCCGAGTACCAGAACATCCCGCCCGCCGCAAGGGTCCGAGGGAGGAGTCCCGACAGGCCCGTCGGCAGGATTCGGCACGACATCTCGGCCCGTTGACTGGAAGTAGTTGATCACGCACTACTTCCAGGAGAACGATGAACCGGATTTCCAGGCGCACGATTCTGTTCGGTCTGGCCGCGGCGCCCCTCGGGCTCGCGGTAGGCTGCGGCGCCGACCCGGCAGCGAAGAGCGCCACGTTGGCGGTGGCCGGAACTTCGCGTCCGCTACCGATTCCGCCGCTTGCCGAATCCACCGTCGACGACGCCGGTGTTCGCCACTTCACACTTCGTGCCGGTGCCGGGACCACCGAGATCGTCGCGGGAAAACTCACCGACACTTGGGGTTTCAACGGATCCATTCTGGGGCCGACCGTCCGCGCCGAACGCGGAGAATCTGTCGCATTCACGATCGACAACACACTGGCAGAGCCCACGACCGTCCATTGGCACGGTATGCATCTGCCCGCCCGATACGACGGCGGCCCGCACCAGACCATCGAAGCCGGCGGACGCTGGGAACCGGCGTGGACGATCGGCCAGTCGGCGTCGACGCTCTGGTATCACCCACACCCGCACGGATCCACCGAACGGCACGTGCAGCGCGGTCTCGCCGGACTGTTCCTGATCGACGACGCCGACACGCGGGCGTTGGATATCCCCAAAACCTATGGTGTCGACGATGTTCCGCTGATCATCCAGGATCGTCGATTCCTCGCCGACGGCAGCTTCGACGAATCGGATCCGACCGACATAGGCCTGCTCGGCGACACGATCGTCACCAACGGCATCTCCGACGCCTACCTCGACGTCACCACCGGGGTCGTCCGGTTACGCATTCTGAACGGCTCTTCCGGCCGTCTCTACAACCTGGGGTTCCCCGACGACCGCACGTTCGATCTGATTGCCACCGACGGCGGACTGCTCGAATCACCTATTGCGATCAAGCGGATTCAGCTCAGCCCCGGCGAACGAGCCGAGATCGTGGTTCGCGTCGACCCCGGTGCGACGACCACACTGGTGTCGTTCCCGATCGAGGACGGCGGTGGCGTGAGTTCCTCCGACGCCGAGAACTTCGGCATGAACGACCGCTTCGACATCCTCGAACTGCGGGGCGTTGCCAGCCGCACGTCACGGTCGACTCTCCCGGCGCAGTTGGCCGTACTGCCGCGTCTGGATCCGTCGAAGGCAAGCGTTTCCCGAACCTTCGATCTGCAGTGGTACATGATCAACGGGCAACGAATGGACATGAACCGCATCGACTTCGAGGCCGAGGTCGGCGCGACCGAGGTGTGGACGATCACCAACAAGGACAACTGGCCACACAATTTCCATGTCCACGACGTACAGTTCCAGATCCTCGACGTCGACGGTCGCACTCCTCCGCCTCACTTACGAGGACTCAAGGACACTGTTTACACACCACCGGGCAGTAGGATTCGCGTCGCGCTGCAGTGGTCCGAGTACACCGATCCCACGTTCCCGTACATGTTCCACTGCCACCTGCTGATGCACGAGGACCAAGGGATGATGGGCCAATTCCTCGTCCTCGAACCGGGGCAGAAGGCGGCTCCGATGCAGATGGACATGCCGATGGACATGCCGATGCCTGGTTCGCACTCCGGTCACTGAAAGTTCTGCAAGTGGTACACGGCGAGGCGAACCCGATTGTCGCAACCGGTCTTCGACATCAGGTTCGCCACGTGCGTCTTCACCGTGGTCACACCGAGATGCAGCGTGTCCGCGATCTCCTGATTGCTCTTCCCTTCTGCCACCAGTGCGAGGACCTGCGATTCGCGATCGGTCAACGGAACCTTGCCCGTCACAGCAGTGTCTGCGATACCACCGATCACCGCTCGATCCACAACGCGGCGGAGAAGTTCCGGAGTGAACACCATCTCACCCTCGGCGATCCGCCGAATGGCGCCGAGCAGCTCGGCGGGTTCGGTGTCCTTGACGAAGAACCCCGAAGCCCCCGCGGCGAGTGCGGGATACAGATGATCGTCGTCGTCGAAGGTGGTCAGCACGAGAATGCGCGCTCGACGACCGGCCTTGACGATCTGCTGCGTGGCACCGATCCCGTCCAGCCCGGGCATTCTCAAGTCCATCAGAATCACGTCGGGATCCAATTCTGCAGCGAGCGCTACCGCCTCGACGCCGTTCGACGCCTCACCGGCCACGGTCATGTCCTCGGCTGCCGCGCACAGCATCCGCAAACCGGCGCGCACAAGTCGCTGGTCGTCGACGATCAGCACGCTGATCACGAGACATCGCCCGAGACAACGAGTGGAATACTCACGTGCACTTCCCATTTCCCGTCACTGTTGGTGCCGGCGGTTATCTCGCCGCCGACCAACCCCGCACGCTCCTGCATTCCCACCAGGCCATGACCTGCACTCCTAGGCGATCCCTCGACGTCGTTGACAACCCTGACATGCACCCGGTTGTCTTCGCGACCGACCGAGACCGATACCAGCCCCTTCTTGTCGCCGTGCTTCATGACGTTGGTCAGTGATTCCTGAATCACCCGCAACAACGTCAGCCTCCCGATCGCGTCGAGATCGGCTGCGCCTGACTCGACATTCTCCTGGGCATCGAAGACTGCCTGCACCTCGAAACCCGCCGCACGCACACGATCTATCGCCGCCTCGATTTCCGCCTCGACGGCATCCGGCTCGACCAGAGCGACCTCACCGAGCGAAGGATCACGAAGTGCGACCAGGAGGCGACGGATATCGGCCAGCGCATCGGACGCAGTCCCACGCACATCCGCGAGGACCTCACGCACGGCCTCGTCCTGGGGCGCCAAGACATGTTGAGCCACGCCGATTCTCAGGACGATCGATGCCATGTGGTGCGCAACCAGGTCGTGCAGTTCGCGGGCGAGCGCACTGCGCTCCGCAGCGCGGGTCTGCGCAAGATTGTTCGCGGCCAATTCACGCTGCGAGCGTAGATACAGCCCGAGCAGCAGTGGCAACCCCACGTACGCAAGCACTTTCACAGCCGTCGTGACAGACCAGAACGCTTCGTGAGATTCGAACCAGATACCCGCGAGCACCGAACCGCACCATCCTGCTGCCGATACGGCAACCATTTCTCTACGCTCGGCCCGCATCGTGACGTCGACGACGGCGACCGCCCCGAGATACGGAACAAGCTCGGACAGCCCCCAGGCGTCGGCGACGAACATCGGAACGGCGAGCGCCGAGATGACCAGGGACGCGAAGACCGGCCATCGACGGCCGACGGCGAAGGCGAGCGCCGACAGCATCGACAGAATCCAGTAGGTGAGGGGAACTCGATACTCCCCCGGATACGTGCTGGCGATCAACAGGCACGGGACCACCACCAACGGCGTGTAGCGCACGTACCGCTGTATCCGATCTGGCACCTCTGTCCGGTTCACCCCTCGAGCCTATGACGCGCATCATTTCGCGGTTTCTCGACAACAGACCTTACTGATGAGTAAGATAAGGATCGTCCAACGCCCCAACACCGAGAAACAGCTGGTGATCATGACCAAGCAAGACAGTGTTGCCCCCGACAAGAGTGCTCAGCGCAGCGAATCGGGCGCGCAGCGCGGCGGCGCCAAGGGTGCGCCCCGCGACACGTCCGCCGTCGGCCTGAACCCGATCAAACGCGACGCCATGGGCGCAGCCATGCGTGTGCTTACCAAGATCACCGGTTCGGAACTGGCCGAGAAGTTCAATCTGCGTCAGACCATCGATCGCGTGACCTACGAGGGCACCAAGACGGGCTTCAAAACCCTGGGTGCCGCCACTCGAGGATTCCAGAAGGTCTCGGGCAACGGCGCACCCAAGCGCCTGCCCGACAACCCGAGCAAGAACGCCGACTACTTCGATCTGACCCCCGACGACGACCAGAAGATGATCGTCGAGACCGTGCGCGAGTTCGCGGCCGAGATCCTGCGTCCCGCAGCGCACGACGCCGACGGCGCAGCGCAGGCACCCGCCGATCTCTCCAAGCGCGCAGCCGAGCTCGGCATCACGCTGATCAATGTTCCCGAAGAACTCGACGGAGCAGCTGCCGATCGCGGCGCAGTCACCAATTCTCTTGTTGCCGAGGCACTTGCGCACGGAGACATGGGGCTTGCACTTCCGATCCTCGCACCCAGCGGCGTTGCAGTCGCACTGACGCAGTGGGGCACCGACGCGCAGCAGAAGACCTACCTTCCGGCCTTCACCGGCGAGCAGGTCCCCGGCGCAGCAGTGGTGGTCAACGAACCACGCGCACTGTTCGATCCGTTCGCCCTGCAGACCAAGGCAGTTCGCTCCCCCAGCGGCTACAAGCTCAACGGCGTCAAGAGCTTGGTGCCCGCCGCGGCTACGTCCGAGCTCTTCGTCATCGCCGCAGAACTCGACGGCAAGCCGTCCTTCTTCATCGTCGAATCCGACACCAAGGGACTCGTCGTCGAAGCAGATCCCAGCATGGGACTGCGCGCCGCAGGCCTGGGTCGCCTGATCCTCACCGATGTCGCTGTGCCGGAGTCCGCACTGCTCGGCGACGGTGACGCCGAGCAGCGCAAGGCCGAATACGCCGACGCGATTCGCCTGGCTCGCCTCGGTTGGGCGTCCATGGCCGTCGGCACCAGCCAGGCAGTTCTCGACTACGTGATTCCGTACGTCAACGAGCGCGAAGCGTTCGGCGAGCCGATCAGCCACCGCCAGGCGGTTGCCTTCATGGTCGCCAACATCGGCATCGAACTCGACGGACTGCGCCTGGTCACGCTTCGGGGCGCTTCACGCGCCGAGCAGGGCTTGTCCTTCGCTCGCGAATCCGCTCTGGCCCGGAAGCTGGCTTCCGAGAAGGGCATGCAGATCGGCCTCGACGGTGTGCAACTCCTCGGTGGACACGGGTTCACCAAGGAACACCCGGTCGAGCGCTGGTACCGCGACCTCCGTGCCATCGGCGTTGCCGAGGGCATCGTCCTCATCTGACGCCGCTGAACTTCCAGGAGAACCACGATGATCAACCTCGAACTTCCCAAGAAGCTCAAAGCATCAGCGAACCAGGCACATCAGGTCGCGGCGCAGATCTTCCGACCCATTTCACGTAAGTACGATCTTGCCGAGCACGAGTACCCGGTCGAGCTCGACACCATGGCTGCCATGGTGGAAGGCCTCTCCGATTCCGGTGGAGACATCGGCGGTGCCAGCGGCGGACGGTCCGACGCGAGCGCCAAGGGTGGCAACGCCAACGGCGGCAACATGTCTGCGCTCCTCAACTCGCTCGAAACGTCTTGGGGCGACGTCGGACTCATGCTCTCGATCCCCTACCAGGGGCTCGGCAACGCCGCGATCGCCGCAGTGTCAACCGACGAACAGCTCGAACGTTTCGGCAAGGTGTGGGCCTCGATGGCCATCACCGAACCGAGTTTCGGTTCCGACTCCGCCGCCGTGACCACCACCGCCGTTCTCGACGGCGACGAGTGGGTTCTCAACGGCGAGAAGATCTTCGTCACCGCCGGTGAGCGTTCGACGCACATCGTCGTGTGGGCGTCGGTCGACAAGTCGAAGGGCCGAGCGGCCATCAAGTCGTTCGTCGTTCCGCGTGACGCACCGGGCCTGAGCGTTGCTCGCCTAGAGCACAAGCTGGGCATCAAGGCCTCCGACACCGCAGTACTCCTGCTCCAGGATTGCCGCATTCCAGCGGACAACATCCTCGGCAGCCCGGAGGTCAACGTGGAGCAGGGCTTTGCCGGCGTCATGCAGACGTTCGACAACACCCGGCCCCTCGTTGCAGCCATGGCCGTCGGCGTCGGACGCGCAGCTCTCGAAGAACTGCGCGGCATCCTGACCGAAGCCGGTGTCGAGATCTCCTACGACACACCGGTCTACAACCAGCATGCAGCTGCAGCCGAGTTCATCCGTTTGGAAGCCGACTGGGAGGCCGCGTACCTGCTGTCTCTGCGCGCGGCGTGGATGGCCGACAACAAGAAGCCGAACTCGCTCGAAGCGTCCATGTCCAAGGCGAAGGCCGGCCGCACCGGCACCGACGTGACGCTCAAGGCAGTCGAGTTGGCCGGCACTTACGGCTACTCGCAGCGCCCGTTGCTCGAGAAGTGGGGCCGCGACTCGAAGATTCTCGACATCTTCGAGGGCACCCAGCAGATCCAGCAGCTGATCGTCGCACGCCGCCTGCTCGGAAAGTCGTCCGCCGAACTGAAGTGACGGTCGCACGGACCAGATCCCGAAACACTCCGCCCCGCCACCTTTCGAGGTGGCGGGGCGGAGTGCTCGGTCGCCATCGTGAAACTTCACCACCGAAACCTGATTGCGCATTAGTGTGTAATCAGTCCTACAACGACGCTCGGAAGAGGTTCACGTATGCCCGGATTGGTCACCAAGGTCACTGACACCATCGGCGCGGCGGGGGTCATGTTCCGAGCCGGACTCGTCCCGTTCCCTCGCCTCGATCGCGGACTCAAATCCATTGCAGCCGTGGACAAGTACGGACCCTTTGCCGGGCCGGTCCATGCACACGCCGAGAACGGCTACGACGCGGTGGCGATCATCGACGAGCGCGGCCCCATCACCTATGCCGAGCTCGAGCGTCAGAGCAACGCGTTGGTCCGGGCGTGGCAGGCCGACGGCATCACCTCCGACTCCGTCATGGGCGCGATGTGCCGTAACCATCGAGGCTTGGTCCTGACCATGCTGGCGGCAGCAAAGAACGGAACGAAGCTCGTTCTCATGAACACGGGCTTCGCTCGGCCCCAACTCGTGGACGTCGCAGCGCGTGAGAAGGTGGTCGCCTTCGTCTACGACGACGAGTTCGCGGACATCGCCGATGCCTTGCCGGACGACGTCGTCGTCTATCGTTCCTGGCCAGAGGGCACAGCCGCTGACGGTTCCACGGCAGCCACTCTCGACGAGGCCATCGCCGGACGCACCACGTCGTCGGTGCCGGCACCCGAGAAGAACGGTGGCTTCGTCCTCCTCACCAGCGGCACAACGGGAACTCCCAAGGGTGCGCCGCGTGGCCACACCTCCCCTCTCGCGTCGGCACAGTTCCTCGACCGCGTGCCGTTGCGCCGCGGACAGACCATGATGATGGCGGCCCCCGCCTTCCACGGAACCGGTGTCTCGCAGTTCGCTCTCGCGTTGGCGCTCGGCCAGACCGTCGTCATGCATCGAAAGTTCGATCCGGAGAACACGATCAAGCTTGTCGCCCAGTACAAGTGCGACAGTCTGGTCGTGGTCCCGACGATGCTCACTCGCGTCATCGACCTCGGTCCCGACGTGCTGTCCAAGTACGACACGTCGAACCTGAAGATCATCTTCTCGGCAGGTTCGTCACTCTCGCCCGACCTGTGCAAGCGAGTCACGGCCTCGTTCGGGTACGTCCTCTACAACCTGTACGGATCCACCGAGGTCGCAGTGGCCACGGTCGCGACTCCCGAGGATCTGACCATTGCGCCGGGAACCGCGGGCCGCGCTCCGGTGACCTGTCACGTCGAACTGTTCGACGAGAACAACAAGAAGATCACCACCCCACACACGATCGGCAGGATCTTCGTCGCCAGCGGGCTGAGCTTCGAGGGATACACCGACGGGCGCGACAAGGAACGTATCGACGGACTTCTCTCGACCGGCGACGTCGGACACTTCGACGCCAACGGCCTCCTCTTCGTCGACGGCCGCGACGACGACATGATCGTCTCCGGTGGCGAGAACGTCTACCCGCTCGAAGTCGAGAACCTGCTCGCCGATCGAGAGGACGTCTTGGAAGCGGCAGTCATCGGAGTCGAGGACGCCGACTTCGGGCACCGCCTGCGAGCTTTTGTCGTCGTCGCCCACGGCGCCGACCAGAACTCCGACGAGCTGAAGGATCACGTCCGGTCGAATCTCGCGCGCTACAAGGTTCCCCGCGAGATCGTCTTCATCGACGAACTTCCCCGCAACGCCACCGGAAAGCTGTTGCGCCGCGTCCTGATCGAGATGGAGATCAGCGAAGACTGAGCACAGTCACAAAGCGCTGAGCGTGCGGATCAATTCCGCCTCGTCGACGCGAGTGGAGTGCCCGTCGCGGAGTACGACCTCGCCCGCAACCAACACCGTGTCCACTATCTGACGACTGCCCGTCGTGAGAATGGACGCACCCGGATCTCGCACCGGGAGGCAACCGAAGTCGCGTTCGAACCGAATCATGGTGAGGTCGGCGGGATCGCCCACGGAGATCCCGCCGGACCTGGCCGGCAGACCGAGTGCTGCGTTTGCACCGCCGGATGCGATGTCGATCATGGCTTCGAAGCCGAGCAGGTCGGCGCGGCCGCGCGCGGCTCGCTGCACGTAGGCGCCGGTGCGCAGCGTCTCGAGCATGTCCTGAGTATCGTTGCTGGCTGCGCCGTCCACACCCAACCCCACCGCGATCCCCGCGTCGAGGAAACTCGGGACGGGCGCGATTCCGCTACCGAGGCGCATGTTGCTGACGGGGTTGTACGACACTCCGACGCCGCGCTCCGCCAGCACCTTCTGACCACGGTCGTCGAGTTCGACGCAGTGGACCGCCAGCACCCGGTCC
Organism: Rhodococcus sp. FH8; assembly: GCF_019266085.1. NCBI lineage: Bacteria > Bacillati > Actinomycetota > Actinomycetes > Mycobacteriales > Nocardiaceae > Rhodococcus > Rhodococcus sp. FH8. Next base: position 182,964 of record NZ_LPNQ01000078.1, read on the forward strand.
CACAAGAAACCATGGGAATCCAGGTAGTCGACCGCGTTCATGCCCGCGTGTTCGGTACACATCGTGTTGTCGGTCTGCGTCTCGAGCAGGTGAATCGAGACCGTCAGGTCGCGAGCCTGCGCGAACTCACGCACTTCCGACATCCCCTCCGGGGTCAGCGAACGCGGGTTCGGTACCGCGACTGCCACGTCAATGCGGGAACCGGCGACGTCCCGCATCATCTGATCCGTATGTGCGAGAACGTCTCCGAGTGGTTGCATGAGCCGCGGATCGAAGCCCCACTTCCTCGTCTTGTCCGCCCGGTCTGCGGTTCCGCGTCCCAGCACCGCACGAATCCCGGTGTCGTGCAACGCCCGGATCACGGCATCGTGAACCTCGCTGGACGGGTGCGGCCACATGTGTTCGACCAGGGTGGTCGTACCGCTGCGCAATGCCTCCAGCGAGGCTGCGACAGTGGCCGCGTATGCGCGCTCGGGAGTGATCTGAACCGACTCTTCTGCGACCGCGAGTAGCCATTCGAGAAGCGGTGCCCCTTCGGCGATCCCACGCATCAGTGACTGCTGAAGGTGCGTATGGGTGTTGACGAACCCAGGGATCAGATACGCCCCCGATCCGTCCACACTTCCAGGTGTGGCGGTGCCGGTCGACTTCTCGATCGATTCGACCACCCCATTCGAGACGACGACGTCGTGGCCGGTCAGCCATTGCCCGCCGCTGTACAACGTCACGTCCCGGATGATCACGTCGGTCATGTTCTTGGGCGCGGTAGTCATCGCCAGTTCTCCTGAAAGTGTGTGACGGAACGGATACGGATCAACGCGCGAAGTTCGCGCGTACTCGCTGGTCGATGTAGTCCTCGGCAGTGATCGGCGGGTACTTGCCCGCCGGCCCCTCGATGGTCACGTCGCGGTTCGCCTGAGCGAAGAACGCGAGGCTGTAGCGGGCTCCCCGATAGTCGGTGACTCCGGGACTCTTGACTCGATGAAAATTCGACGGCAGGACGTCATCACTCCATCTCATCAGCATGTCGCCGATGTTGCAGGTGATTGCTTCCTCAGCCGGCACCACCGACGTCCATTCCTGGGTGTCCATCTCCTTGCCCGGGCACAGTTGCAAGCCGCCCTGACCGTCACGCTGGAAAAGCAATGTCAGGCAATCGAAATCGGTGTGTGCTCCGGCACGCCACATCCCTTCGACATCTGCGTCGGCGGCAAGGGGGAAGTAGTGGAGTAGTCGCAGCGTGCTCTGGTAGGTGTCCACCGACGGGTCATGTGCCCTGGTGAAGAAGTCTCGTTCGAATCCCAGCTTCTCGGCGAAGCACGACAACAGGTCCATCGCAATGCCCCAGCACTTGGTTTCGAAGTCCAGGATCGTTTCGCGGAATCCGCCCAATTCGTCTGCAGTGGGCCACAGATCACCCATATGCGGGCGGGTCACCTGATAGGACTCTTTCTGATCAGGTGTTCCGATGGACGGACGCACCTGCGTCATGCTCTCCCAGCCGGAGTTGAAACCCTTCTTGAGCGGATACTGCGCTTTGACCTCAGTGGGCAGTGCAAAGAATCGCTCGGCCGCCGCGAAAGCCTCGCGGACCTGGTCCAGATCGATCCCGTGATTGACGATTTGGAAGAATCCGATGTCGGTTGCTGCCGACCACAACTCCTCGGCGATCTCGCTGCGCCGGTTCTCGAAATCCGAGAGATCGATTCTTCGGACCTCGCGGTCGGTGGTCTCCGTGCCCAGGCCACCCATGCGGGTCTCGCGGTTGAGTTCTGTCATGTCGTAAGTCATTTGCTGTCAGCTCCTTCAGCGGATTCCGATGGACCGATCGGTGAACTTGTCGGTGTAGATCTCTTCTGCAGTCAATGACTGCGGTATCGCCGCACCCCCGGCGTTCAGGATGGGCTTCAGTTCTTCGACGGTGTGAGCGACTCGCGTCATGTCGAACGTGCCGACGGATCCGTCCGCCTCGTTCGCGATCAGGCCCTTCTCTTTCAAGAGTTGGGCACTGAACGCTGCTTCACCCTCGGTGTAGGGAGAGAACGACACGTCCTGCGAGACGACGTCGACAATGGCAGCATTCGCCGTATCCGGCGCAGTGATGTAGTCCGCGGTGGCCTGCTGAATGATCGGAACCAGCTTGCTCAAACACGGGGAGAGTGTCTCGACCTTGTCGGCACGAACGGAAACATTGGACGCGTAGATGTCGAAACCCGAATCTTTCAGCAGGTCATAGGAAACCGGCTTGTCCCACGCCGGCGTCTCCTTCTCGTACGTGTACGGTTCCGAATTCGCGAATCCTTGCTGAGCGATGGTCGGGTCACCGACAAATCGCGAGGGAGCTCCGTCGTAGCTCGTGTCGAGCTGAGACTGCTTCAGTAGGCCTTTCGCCACGAGCCACTGCGGAAACAGTTGCTCCTTGGAAACGACGACACTCGCGTCGGACTTGCCGATATCGGCAACACTCGCCCATTCCGGATGAGACTCTTTGTCCCACATGAGGATTGCCGGGCTGTACTTGAGCAATGGCGTGACGGCCACAACGGGCTGACTTGCCGCTGCCGCGATCACCTGATCGCCGTGCACCAAGCCGAGAGTGATCGAATCGTCGACGTACATCTGGGAGCTGACGGATTGGAACCCGATTGCCGGTCCCCCGGCCCGCAAGGTCAAGTCGACTCCGGTGTCCTTCCCTCCGGCGACAAGAGTCCCACTGACGGACTTGTCGTCGGTGTCGACCGAATAGCCGGGACCAAGCATCTCGAAGAGCGCCCCCATATCCGACTGTGGCTGCCATTGGAGTTGAACCACAACGTTTTCCGGACAGAGACCCGCTAGGTTCTGAGCCTCGGCAGCTGGTTCGAGAGATTCAGCCTTGGCCGTCTCAGCCTCACTGGAGCTGCACGCAGTCAATCCGATGGCTGCACACATGGCCAGTGCCGCGCCCGCCGCTCCCACACTTCTGCGATTGGAATGCACCTTGCGATTTGAATACACAGCGTCTCCTTCGTGAAAACAATTGGGATGTGGGCGAACCAGGAAGGGTGATCCGATGAGCACACTCTGCAGCACGTGGATTACATGCAATCGACTCGTTGTTTCCATCAGGTAACGTGCGCCAGGATTCTCGCTTCACCTGCAATGTCACCTCACATTTACATTCAGCAACCTAGGCGACATACATGCAATTCAAGATGGTTCATACATATTGAACAACTTTTGCATGCATTATCGAACCGGAGGCTCAGATGGAACTCGCGAACACGATGCAGGATGCCGACGCTCGCAAGCTCACCGCACCGATGCAGATGGTCTTTTCCGATGTCGTCAAGAAGTTCGATACCGGCACTGTCGCGCTGGACGGCATCGATCTGAACGTGGAGCGAGGAGACTTCGTCGCCGTGGTCGGACCCTCCGGCTGCGGCAAGTCGACTTTGTTGCGCATGGCGGCCGGCCTCGAGCGACCGACCAGCGGCGCGGTTGCCCTCGACACCGAATCAGTTGGCTTCATCTTCCAGGAGCCGACTCTCCTCCCCTGGCGAACCGTGCAGGCCAACGTCGAATTGTCCGCCGAACTCGGTGGCGGCGACAAAGCAGCCCGAAAGTTGCGCGCCGACGAGGCAATTCGCGCAGTGGGCCTGGCGGACTTTGCGAAACAACTGCCCAACGCGTTGTCGGGCGGAATGAAGATGCGCGTCTCGTTGGCACGTGCGCTCACCCTCGCACCTGCTGTGATGCTGCTCGACGAACCTTTCGGTGCTCTCGACGAGATGACACGACTGGAGATGCAGGTAGAGCTGCAAAGGCTCTACACCGACAAGGGGTTCACCTCGATGTTCATCACGCACTCGGTATCCGAGGCCGTGTACCTCGCAAACAAGGTGGTCGTCATGACCGCCCGGCCCGGACGAATCCATTCGGTCGTGGACATCGATTTCCCGTACCCGCGTAGCCCGGAACTGCGCTACGACGCCCGATACACCGAACACGTCGCCGAGATCTCGGCCAGTCTCCATGGGAGCTCACGATGACCGAAGTCCTTGCAGTGCAACAGGGCACCGCACGCAATTCCGCCGTTCGCACTGATTCTGCGACCGCCGCGCGAGCACAGTCACAGCCCGGACGGCCCTCGCGAATGAGAGCGCTCGGCACCTTCCTTCTCTATCCGCTGCTCTCACTTGCCGGCGCGGTCGCAGCGTGGTCGATCGTCAGCTACCTCGTTCTCTCCCCGGAACGTCGATTTCTCCTTCCGCCGCCGAGTCAAGTACTGACAAAGTCGCTACTCGACTGGAAACACCTCTCTCCCATGCTCGAAGCCCTCGCAGTGACGGCACAGGTAGCACTGGTCGGCTTCGTGGTCGCGGTGGCAGTCGGCGTCGGAACCGGCGTGCTGATGAGCCAGGCCAAGTGGATCGAGCGGATCGTCTATCCCTATGCCGTTGTGCTGCAGGTCATTCCCATCCTCGCCATCGTCCCCCTCATCGGGCTCTGGTTCGGCTTCGGTATGACCGCGCGTACCCTGGTGTGTGTTCTCATCGCAGCCTTCCCGATCATCACCAACACACACTTCGGATTGCAATCGGTCGATCGCGGACTGCACGAACTGTTCACCCTCGGCCGCGCGTCCCGTTGGGATCGATTGGTGAAACTCGAACTGCGAGCGGCAATGCCGGCTATTCTCACCGGCATCCGCACCGCCTCCGGCCTTGTTGTCGTCGGTGCCATCATCGGCGACATGTTCTTCGCCAAAGGACAACCCGGGATCGGAACGCTGCTCGACGTCTACCGAAGCCGCCTTCAGTCCGAGGATCTGATCGCCGCGATCGTGATCGCGTCGGTGTTCGGTGTCCTCGTCTTCTCTGCCTTTGGATTCCTCTCACGTGTGCTCGTCGGTAAGTGGCACACGTCCGGCCGCAAGGACTTTAAATGACCCACGAAACTCCTGTCTTCGAAATCCCTACGATCGATATCAGCCCGTACCTCCGCGGCGAGGCAGCGGTTGCAAACGCCACCAACAGCACTGCCTGTGCGGAAGTGGCAGCTCAACTCGATCGCGCGTGCCGGGAGGTCGGATTCATACAGATTGTCGGACACAGCATTCCACGATCGGCGACCGAAGGACTGGCCGACGCTCTCGACGAGTTCTTTGCTCTCCCACTGACGGTGAAGAACAACTATCGCCGTCCCTCGTCCGAGAACCGCGGCTACTCACCACCGAAATCGGAATCACTCAGCATGAGCCTGGGCGTCGCCGCTGCGAACCAGATGAACGATTTCTACGAAGCAATAGTCGTGGGCACAGAGGTGAGCGACTATCCGGGCGTCGACCTACCCGAGTCCAGCTACGCCGCCAACACCTGGCCCGTGGCCGCGCCCGGATTCCGACCGGCAATCGAAGAGTATTTCCGTCATGCCCAGGGCTTGGCACGAATCCTGATGTGCGCCTTTACCGACGCTCTCGGATTGCAGCCCGGGTACTTCGATTCGATGCTCGACCATTCGATCGACGCGATGAAGATGAACAACTACGCACTGCCCGAGGGCGAGATCCGCATCTCCGGCGACATGACGGGAATGGGCGCTCACACCGACTTCGGAATCTTGACCATCCTGTGGGCAGATCGAGTTCCGGGTCTTCAAGTTCTGAGTGCCGACGGCTTATGGCACGACGTCCAACCTGCCGACGGCGCACTCTTGATCAACCTCGGCGACGCGATGGCACGCTGGACGAACGACCGATGGCGCTCGACAGTGCACCGAGTCGACCCACCTATCGTCGATGGTCAGATCATCCGACGTCGCTCTGCCGCATTCTTTTTCGACGGGAACTACGACGCCGTCATCGAAGCACTGCCAGGGACTCTCACACCGGGCGAAGTGGGATACCCGCCGATCACGATCGCTGAGAACATCGCGGCCAAAGTGGCCGGACTGAAAGGCGCGACGGCGCCCGAGGTCGACAGTCGCAGCGCTGACCGGGTGCGCGCCGCTGGATAGCGCTCCCGGGTACCGTCGACATCGTGCAGGATCGAAGTGAGGACAAGATGACCACCACCGAACGAGCTTTACTCACCGAGTCCGTGCACGAGACGCTTCGCGAACTGATCTTTTCGGGCGAGCTGGCGCCGGGGACACCACTGAGTGTTCCCGCGCTGGCGAGCAAGCTCAATGTCAGTCGAACGCCGGTCCGCGAGGCCGTGCAGCAGTTGATCTACGAGGGCATCGCCGTCCACACACGGAATGCGGGTGCAAAAGTCGATTCGCTGGACGCGGAGTCTCTGCGCGCGGTCTTCGAGGTGCGTGAGGTACTCGACGGTCTCGCGGCGTTCAACGCGACGGCCAATGCCACGCACGAAACCGTGTCACAGCTGAACAAGATGGTGCAGGTGCAACGCGAACTTCTCGAGAGCCCGCCGGATCAGCGTCGGGATTCGAAGCTCGACCTCGAGTTCCACACCTTGATTCGTGAGACTGCATGCAATCACCCGCTCAGCGAAGCCCTGCATCGTCTGGATGGTCAGTCACACCTCTACCGTTCGGACATGTGGAGCCTCGAGCTCAATCGGCGGATCGCCGTCACCGAGCACGCACGTATAGTCGCGGCCATCGAATCGGGTGACGCCTTGGGGGCGAGGACTGCCGCGAGCGCACACGTAGCCGGGCTACTCGTCCGAACAACCCGGACCTGAAGCTTTACCGAAATGACGGAAACAGCGTGTCAGGCCAGGTGATGTCGCCGTCGTTCTCGTCCACGAACGTACCGACACAGTCGCGCCCCAAAGCGCTGATCGCTCCCGAGATGACCTCTGGATGCTCGAGCTCGGTGAGGTGGTCTCCTCCGGTTCCGGCCCCGGGAACGCCATCGACGTACACCCGGCACTGGCCCCCGTCCAACCGACCGTCCGCCCACTCGCCCGAACTCTGCACCACCGAATAGTAGGCAGATCCAGGAGTGTCCTCACCGGCATTGAGCTTGGTGAGAACTTCGGAGAACATGCAGGTGTCGTAACCGTCGGCAGGGCCTTGTACGCAGCCACCGGGGCTACCGTACTGTGGCGCACCGATGGCGACGAATGAATCCACTACTTCGGAGCCACCGAGGAACTTCGCGTAGTACCGGGAGCTCAGTCCACCCGCACTGTGCGCGATCACCCCGACGGAGTCAGCGCCGGTAGCGTAGGAGCGAATCGAATCCGCAATCAGCTCGGCGTCGGCCGCAATCATCTTGCCGGGTGCGTCGACGAAGTGTGTCTCGTAGCCCGCAGCGCTCAGTGCCTTGTCGAGGGCGCGGTAGGTCGCCTGGTGCGTTTCTCCCGAGTTGTAGAGCTGCTGCCCCGGAACGATGAAGACCACGCGCTTCGCATCGGTGATCCGCCCACCGGCGGCAGCGCTTCCTGCCGAGAACGCCAGAGCGGTGGTCACCAGCGAAGTAGTCACCGCCATCGCCAAGAGAATCTTCGAGAGTCGCACGTCGCCACCCTACGACGGCTGCGCACAAAAAAGGACCGCCGCACTGGATTCCAGTGCGGCGGTCCTTTTCTAGTAGCGGGGACAGGATTTGAACCTGCGACCTCTGGGTTATGAGCCCAGCGAGCTACCGAGCTGCTCCACCCCGCGATGCATGGACAAAGTTACACGAGCAGGTGAACGGAACGCAAATCGCCTGCGCTGGAGCGAAATACACGCCTGAAAGTCGAAGAATCGGGTGACTGGGTTCACAAAATGCCCGTGAGCATCAACACATAACAAGCATGTAACGAACGTACGTCGAAACGGCATCGGAAAGGCTCTACCAGCACAAACGCTAAAATTTTGGGTCGAGAGCAGACCAGACAGTCCGGAAAATTGCGAATCGACCCTCGTTCGACGCTCCCGTACGGTCGGTCCCGGCCCGAATCAACCGGGCGAACGCCGACCCGCCGCTGCTCCACTCTGCCCCGCGGGATCGGAACCCCCGAAACCTTCGAGGGGCAGAGACACGGAGAGACAAGCGCCCGGGAAAGTCAGCATCATCGCCGACCCGCAGGCCCGCCGATGTCAGCAAGCGCGGAGAGGATTTACCCCGACATGACGTACACCAGCATCAGCAAGCGTGCATTCGGCACATTGGCAGTAGCCGGCGCACTTGTCGCAGTGCCCCTCACCATGAGCACCGGCACCGCTTCCGCAGCCACCCACAACTGGGACGGCGTCGCACAGTGCGAGAGCGGTGGCGACTGGAACATCAACACCGGAAACGGCTACTACGGCGGCCTGCAGTTCTCGCAGAGCACCTGGACCGCCAACGGTGGCACCGGCTCGCCCGCCAACGCTTCCAAGGAAGAGCAGATCCGCGTCGCCGAGAACACCCTGCAGAGCCAGGGCCCCGGCGCATGGCCCGTCTGCGGCCAGCGTCTGACCGTCGCGAGCGAGCCTGCAGTCGAAGAAGCTCCCGCCGCAGCGCCGGCTCCCGTCGCCGAGGCACCCGCAGTTGCTCCCGCCATCGAGATCCCGGCCGAGCTCAAGCCCGCCGCACAGCAGGCTTACGACACCGCTCGTGACCTCGCCGGCCAGTACGGCTTCGCCGCACAGTTCCAGCAGCTCTCCGATGCCAACGCACCGATCGTTGCAGCACTGCGCTGATTCAGCTCGTACAGCTTCACCTGAGAACACAAGAAGGCCCGCCATCCGATCGGATGGCGGGCCTTCTGTGACTCACGAACGAGGTCGACTAACTGGGCGGCAGCGCCTGGTAAGCGTCAACCGCCTTCTGCAGGCGATCCAGCGCGGCTCCGTAACCACTGAAGTCACCAGTCTGTTGCGCAGACTTCAATGCATCCATGGCAGCGTTGACCTCTGCCAGAGCCTTCGACACATCTTCCGATGATGCCGGACCTGTAGGCGTCGTCGGCGCCGTCGGCGCGGGGGTGGTCCCGGTTCCCGCCGGCGGTTCCGTCGTGGCAGTTCCACCCGGTGCGGTGGCAGCACCCGCGGCTCCACCATTGTCGAAGACCTGATCGAGCGCCTCGGCCAACGTGGATGCGTAACCGACACGAACCCTGCTGCCAGCCTTCGCAGACTCCTGGTAACTCACCAGAACTCGGGAAAGCTGCGGGAACGAAGTCGTTGTGTTACTTCGCTCGGTATACATGGGTTCGACGTAGAGAATTCCACCCTCTGCGATCGGCAAGGCCAACTGGTTGCCGTATCGGATCGTGTTGGTTCTCTCCAGCAGTGCCTTCTCCGAGCCCACGCGAGCATCCGAGATCATCGAGTTCTGCGACTGTGACGGACCCTGCGTCTGTTTGTTGACGGGCAACTGCAGAACAGTGATCTTGCCGTAGTCCTTCGGATCCGAATTCACGGTGATGTAAGCCGACAGGAAGTCTCGCTGGAATCCCACCATCGGACTTGTGAGCCGGAACGACGGCGCGCCGGTTTCCTGGTCCCCCACCATCACGTAGTACGGCGGTTCATTTTCCTTCGAATTCTCCACCGTCGGCTCGTTGGGCACCGACCAGAAAGCGTTGTTGGTGAAGAACTCGGTCGGATTGTCGACGTGGTACTTCGCCAACATTTCCCGCTGAACCTTGAACAGGTCTTCGGGATAGCGGAAGTGTGCCCGCAGATCGTCCGAGATATCACTCTGCGGCTTGACCGTGTCCGGGAACACACCCTTCCACGCATTGAGTACCGGGTCGTTGTCGTCGACCTGATAGAGCGTCACGGTGCCGTCGTAGGCATCGACGGTTGCCTTGACCGAGTTGCGGATGTACGAGACTTCCTTCTTCGGCAACAAACGACCGGTCGTTGCATCCACACTGTCCGCGACCAGTCCGTCCAGCGAACTGCGCTGTGCGTACGGGTAGTTCTCCAGCGTGGTGTACGCATCGACGATCCAGACGATCTTGCCGTCGACTGCGGCCGGGTACGCATCTCCGTCAGTGGTCAACCACGGAGCAACCTGACCGACGCGATCGCGAGGATCACGGTTGTAGATGATCTTGGAATCCGAACCGACGGCACCCGAGAAGAGAATGTTCCTCTCCGTGTACTTCGCCGCGAAAGCCAAGCGATTGACCCAGTTTCCGATGGAGACGCCGCCGGAACCGGTGTAGGTGTACTTGGTCTGCTCCGTGTCGTATTCGCGAGCTTCCGAACCACCGGCACCACCGACGATTGCGTAGTCGTCAGCGCCTTGACCGATGACCTCGCCGTAGTAGATGCGCGGTTGATCGACCTTGATGACCTGTGTTCCCGCGTCCTGCGAGGCGATGTCGCTGACCGTGTAGATCGGGTAGCCCGCATTGTTGTTGTTCGCGTTGTCCTTCGTCGGGTCCAGGACCGGCGCAGTGATCTTGTTCGCCGGAGCGGCCACCAAGCCGTCGCCGTGGGTGTAGACCGTGTGCTTGTTGATCCAGTCCGTCTGGTTTCCCTGCAGGTTGTTCGGTGAGATCTCACGCGCCGCCACGATGTAGTCGCGCATCTCACCGTCGATGTCGTAGCGATCGATGTCGAGCGAGGGCGGGAACCCGTAGAAGTTCTGACGCTGTTGCTGCTGGGTGAAAGTGGGCGACAGAATGTTCGGATCGAGGAGACGAGCATTGGCAATAGTGGTGACGTCTGCCGGCACCTCGCGCGGAATTGCGTCGCCGTCACCCGAGTAAGGCTGATATGTGACCTTGTCGTCCGTGATTCCGTAGGCCTGCCTGGTGGCCGCGATGTTCCGCTCGATGTACGTACTCTCCTTGTCCGCCGCGTTGGGCTTGACGGAGAACTGCTCGACGATCATCGGCCAGACTGCGCCTACGAGCACGGACGAGAGAACCAGCAGAGCAACGGCCATAGCCGGGATACGAAGGTCGCGGGTGAAGATCGCAGCGAAGAAAGCCAAAGCACAGATGATCGCGATGGACATCAATATCAGCTTTGCCGGGAGCACAGCCATGATGTCCGTGTACCCCGGGCCGGTGAACGTCGGCTCTTTACGGCCGCTCGAAAGCAACGAGTAGCGATCGAGCCAGTAGGCGACGGCCTTCAACAGCACGAAAGTGCCGGCCAGAACAGCCAACTGCACACGAGCGGCGGTAGTGAACGTCCCCGCTCGTCCGGCCAATTTGATTCCACCGAAAACGTAGTGGGTGATCAGATTTGCCACGAAAGCCAGCAGGATCGAGACGAACAACCAGTTGAGAACGAAACGGTAGAACGGCAGATCGAACGTGTAGAAGCTGACGTCCATGTTGAACTGCGGATCGGTGATACCGAATGCCTGGCCGTTGAGGAACAACTGGATAGTGACCCAGTTGGCCTGCGCGATGAGACCGGACAGGATGCCGATCGCTACCGGAATGATCACGCCGAACAGACGAAGACGCGACATAACGGTGGTGCGGTAGCGCGCGATCGGATCATTGGGCCCGGAGACCGGGACGAACACCGGGCGTGCGCGGTACGCGAGAAGCATCGCGAGCCACACGATGGCGCCGACGACAATTCCGACGACCAGGAAGAGCACGAATCGCGTCAGCAGAACCTTGGTGAAGACACCGCGGAAGCCGACTTCGCCGAACCACAACCAGTCCGTGTACATGCCGATCAGTCGCGGCCCCACGAGCAGCAAGGCCGCCACTACGACAGCCACCACCAACAAGATTCGACTGCGTCTGGACAGAGAGGGTAAACCTGCGGGGGGCCGCATGCCCACGTGCCACGCTCCAAGATTTGGCGACGCCGTGGCGTCGCAACCGATTGCATCGATCACTGCGGCCACGCCCGAGTGGACTTGGCCGTTTCCGACCACTCTACGTAACAACGGTCACGGGTTGACAACACGGAGAGCGGGGAGCCGGACAGAAGGTGGGAGGATGAACGTGTGAGTGAAGAGAATATGAGCAGATCACCGAGTGCCCTCGCCCGGTGCGTTCATGAAGTTGTCGACCACATCGACGCCGAAGGCTGGGATCAGCCGCCGAAGCTGTACGCGTTGGTACCCACCGAAATGCTCGCCGCGGCCGAACCCGGACTGCTCGACCAACTCGCCGAGGGCGCCGAATACACACCGATCGAACAGGAATCGCTTCCCGAGGACATCATCGGCGGTTCACGGGCACTCGACGAGTTCCTGGCGACGACGCATTGGCCCGAGTCCGTGCAGGGTTGCATCCTGGTGCAGGAGATCGTCGTCCTGCCGCCCGAGGCGGAATCGGATCTCGACCACGCCACGGCGCCGGTGTTGACCGATCAGCACGCGGCGGACGAGGTCGCGCGGCTGACGGCCAACGCGCATCCCGATCGACGCGAGGCTCGACTGTTCGTCGGCGTGCTCCGTGACGGTCCCTCGCTGTCGCTCCTACAGATGCGTCCCGACGAGGATGCGGATCCGTACGGTGACTTGGAACTGCTCACCTACGACGGTCTTGCACCTCACCTCGTGCACGCCCTGTACGCGACGCTCGACGAGGTCGAAGAAGACTGACAGAGTCGTCGGCGGCCAGGCAGCTTTCAGCAGCGGGGTGCGTCGCCGCCCGTGTTGAGGCTCTCGAGTGAGTCCACTGCGCCGGGCAGGTTGTCGACCTTGACGAGTCGAAGCCCGTCCGGCGCATTCTGTTTCGCCTCGTCACAGTTCTGGGCCGGCACGAGGAAGGTCTCAGCACCGGCTTGGGACGCGGCGATCAACTTGTACCTGATGCCGCCGATCGGACCGACCTCGCCGTCGGAGTCGATGGTGCCCGTTCCGGCTACGAACTTTCCGCCGTTGAGCTCCCCCGGAGTCAGCTTGTCGACCAAGGCCAGTGTGAACATCAGTCCGGCAGAAGGACCGCCGATGTCGGCGAGATTGAACTGCACGGTGAAGGGAACGTCCGGGACCTCGCTGGGTGTGACGCCGAGGTAACCCGATTCGGGCTTGTTGGGCCGCGCCCCGACGGTGACCGGCACAACGGTCTCCACACCCTCACGAAGGACGGTGACGTCGATCGCGGTGCCGGGCGCGATCGCACCGACCGTGTCCTGAACGCCGGTGATGGTGGTTACCGGAGTGTCGCCGATCTTGACCAGGACGTCGCCTTCTTGCAGGGCACCCGCAGCGGGACCGTCCGGAGTCACCTTCGAAACAGTCAGTGCCACCGGCTTGCCGAGAAAGTGCAGTGCCGCCAACTCGGCACTGTCCTCGGATTGCTGGAAGTCGGCCGTGTTGGCCTGCTGAATCTCTTCCTTCGACTTCTCGGGCGGATAGATCTCCGAGCGAGGGACGAGTCCGTTGCTGCCACTCGCCCACAGTCCGAACGCTTCGAAGATGTTGAGGCCGTCGCGAACCGACACCGTTGTCATGTTGAGGTTGCCGTCGGTGGGATCGACCTCGGTCCCCTGGATGTCCACGACGGGCTTACCGTCGACGTCGCCGAGCGTGTTGAAGGTGGGGCCCGGACCGAGTGCGACATAAGGAACAGTGACCATTGTTCCGACGACTCCCAACACGACGATGGGTGCGAGTGCGGCCAAGAGCGTCACTATCCGTCGATTCACCTGATCCAGAGTAAAGCGCGAAGGCTCCGGAGCACCGATCGCACCGCCTGAGCGCCGTGCGTGTTCGCCGTCAGCGTGACTCGGAGGGCGACTCCGACCGCTCGAGCCTTGTACCGTTGAGGTATGAGCAATATGCCGTTCGGCTTCTCCAACTCCGACGACGATCCCGATCGCGACAAGAACGCGGCGGGTGGCAATCCGTTCGGGGGTGGTGACATGCCGTTCGGGTTCGGCGCGGGCGGTGAGGGATTCGATCCGGCTCAGCTCGGCCAGATGCTCACCCAGTTCGGGCAGATGCTGAGCGGAATGGGCTCGTCGATGGGCCAGGGCGGTACGTCCGGCCCGGTCAACTACGACATCGCCAAGAAGCTGGCACGCCAACAGATCGGATCGGTCACACCGATCACCGAGGGCAACGTCAAGGCGATCGCCGACGCCGCGCACCTGGCCGAGATGTGGCTGGACGCCGCGACAACGCTCCCTGCCGGAGCGAGCCGCACTCTTGCGTGGACTCCGAACGACTGGCTCGACAACACGATCGACACCTGGAAGCGACTCTGTGATCCGGTGGCCGAGAAGGTAGCGGGCATGTGGGTCCAGGGTCTTCCGGCCGAAGCACAGCAGATGGCTGGCCCGATGCTGGGCATGCTCGGCCAGATGGGCGGACTCGCGTTCGGCTCGCAATTGGGCCAGGCACTCGGCCAACTGTCCACCGAGGTGCTCTCCTCCACTGACATCGGCCTGCCCCTCGGCCCCGAAGGCACCGCGGCCCTTCTCCCGGCTGCGGTTCAGGCTTTCAGTGAGGGTCTCGAACAGCCGCATCAGGAAGTTCTGGTCTTCCTCGCCGCGCGGGAAGCCGCTCATCAGCGCCTTTACAGTCACGTTCCGTGGCTGCGCCAGCGTGTTCTCGCGACAGTGGAGGAATACGCCCGCGGAATCACCATGGACTTCTCGGCGATGGAAGAATTCGCCAAGGACCTCGATCCATCCGCTCTCACCGATCCGAGCAAGCTCGAAGCGCTGATGCAGCAGGGCACGTTCGAGCCGCAGAACACACCGGAGCAGAAAGCCGCTCTCGAACGTCTCGAGACTCTGCTTGCGCTGGTCGAGGGCTGGGTGGAGACGGTCGTCACCGCCGCACTCGGCGAGCGACTGCCTGGTGTTGCCGCGATGAGTGAGACGTTGCGGCGTCGCCGCGCTACCGGCGGCCCCGCCGAGCAGACCTTTGCGACGCTGGTCGGACTCGAACTTCGTCCTCGCAAGGTCCGTGAAGCGGCTGGTTTGTGGCAGAAGCTCACTGCGGAAGCCGGTATGGACGTTCGCGACGGCGTCTGGTCGCATCCCGACCTGATGCCCGATTCGAGCGATCTCGACGCACCGGACGGATTTGTCGCCCGTGTCCTCGGCGCCGGCGAAGCCGGTAATTTCGACGACCCGATAGCCCAGCTCGAAGCCGTCGTGGCAAAAGAGCGTGCGGCCGAGGAAGCGATGGACAAGACCCGCGAGGACGACGAAGAGAAGTAATCCCTTCTCGACCGATTTTCGCAGATCAGCCGCGATGACCGCCTGTGGATAACTGCCGCTGACGGGGACTCGCCGAGGGCCCGTCGTGCCAGCATCGAATGATGACCGGTCACACACACGACGACACCAGACAAGACAGCACTTCACAGCGATCCGCGGGACCTCGATGGGACCCGCGGATCGCTGTTCTGTCGCGCCCGGATGGTCGACTGCAGCTGGGATGGACCCCCGGACGTGCCGTCCTACTGACTCTGCCTGTCGGGGTCGACGATCGCGCGGTGAAGTCGATCCTGCGCAAAATGGACGGCTCGAGATCCCGCGCAAACATCCTCTGGGAAGCGTCGAGGCTCGGGATTCCCACATCCGTGACGGAGGAGTTGCTCGAGCAACTCGCCGATTCCGGTTTCGCCCACACTGCCCGCAGAAGCACCGCGACGGTCCGGATTCACGGTGTCGGTCCGCTCTCTGATGCCATCGAGCGCGCACTGGTCACCGGCGGGGTCAGCACGCGTCGCTCGCGCGGGTATCGCAACACCGACGTCGTGCGCACGTGGAACGAACAACTGGTGGTCCTGGCCGACGACGTCGTGACTGATCCTCGTCTGGTCAGCGATCTCGTTCGCTGTGGACTCCCCCACCTTTCCGTCCGCATCCGCGACGGCAACGGTGTGGTCGGTCCTCTTGTCCTGCCTGGTCAGTCGAGTTGCCTGCGGTGCGCCGACATCCTCCGATCCGAACTCGACCCTCATTGGCTTCATCTGTCCGCGCAGCTACTCGGCAGCGCCGGCCACGCGGAATCGGCGATGATCCATGCAAGTGTCGCGCTGGCCCTGGCCGAGATCGACTCCGCATTATCCGAGACAGCGGCGACGCATGCGGCCAGTCTGTCGTCGACGCTCGAGATCGCGCTCCGTCCGTATCGGATCACAACCAGGCGCTGGCCTCGGCAAATATCCTGCAGTTGCCAATACCTGGCACCTGTTTCGGGCAAAGGACGCCCCAGTCAGACATGATGGTGTGGTGTCCGAGATCCCACGCAAGAGTTCTGCCCGTACTGCCAAACTCGCGAGCATCCCCCTGGGGATGGCCGGTCGCGCCGCCATGGGCTTCGGACGCAAGCTCGCCGGCGGCGACAAAGGCGAGATCGACGCGCAGTTGAGCGCGAAGGCCGCCGAGCAACTGTTCGCGGTGCTGGGCGAACTCAAGGGCGGCGCGATGAAGCTGGGCCAAGCGCTCAGCGTCATGGAGGCGGCAATTCCGGAGGAATTCGCCGAGCCGTACCGCGAGTCGCTGAACAAGCTCCAGGCCGCCGCCCCGCCGCTGCCGACCAAGCAAGTACACAAGATGCTCGACCAGCAACTCGGAACCAAGTGGCGCGACCGATTCCAGTCGTTCGACGATGAACCGACCGCGTCGGCAAGCATCGGGCAGGTTCACCGAGCCGTCTGGGCGGACGGCCGCGACGTAGCCGTGAAAGTTCAGTACCCCGGCGCCGACGAAGCTCTACGCGCCGATCTCAAGACCCTGGGCAGATTTGCCGGTCTCTTCGGTTCGGTCATGCCCGGTGTCGACGTACGGCCCGTGATCGAGGAGTTCACCGCGCGCACGGAGGAAGAACTCGACTATCGGATCGAGGCGAACAATCAGCGAGCTTTTGCCAAAGAGTTCGACGGAGATCCCCAATTCGTGATCCCGCACGTCGTGGCGAGCGCGCCGAAAGTGGTCGTGACCGAATGGATGACGGCAACCCCGTTGACCAGAATCATCGAGAGTGGAACGCCGGAGCAGCGCAACGCGGCCGGTGCACTACTCGCCGAATTCCACTTCGCGTCTCCGGCCCGTGTCGGATTGCTCCACTGTGACCCGCACCCCGGCAATTTCATGCTTCTCGAGGACGGCCGACTCGGCGTCATCGACTTCGGTGCTGCTGCGCCGTTCCCGAACGGACTGCCACGGGTTCTCGGCACTATGGTGCGCTTGGCTGTCGAGGAACAATTCGACGAGTTGACGGAGTTGTTGCGCGCCAACGGTTTCGTGATCCCCGGACGCACGGTGACCGACAAGGAGATCGCGGATTACCTGCGACCCTTCACCGACCCGATCCAGACCGAGTCATTTCACTTCACTCGGGCATGGCTGCAAAAGGCCGCCGGAACCGCCACTGACTTCAACAGTGCGCAGTTCCGAACGGCCCGTGCACTCAACCTTCCGGCCGAGTATTTGATGATCTTCCGTGTTCTTCTCGGTTCGGTCGGCATATGCGCCCAGTTGGACGCATATGCCCCGTACATGGAAATCCTGACTCGTTGGTTGCCAGGGTTCGCGGAGCCGGTTCTGGATGACACCGGCTCCGCCGACTAAGACACCGGCTCCGCCGACTAAGACACCGGCTCCGCCGAATAGGGCTCTCACGCGCACACGAGTTGCTTGCGTGGGCGCCCTCTCGGTCTCTTGCGCGCTATGACGGCCCCCTGATCGAGGATCTCGCCTCCCCACACCCCCCATGGCTCGGCGCGGTCGAGAGCCGCACTGAGACAACGGGAACGGATGGGGCACTGCGCGCACAGTGCCTTGGCCTGCTCGAGTTCGGCCGGAGCTTCGGCGAACCAGAGATCGGGGTTGGATGCCCGGCACGGCAGGTCGCGGCGGGTGGACGCGACCTCGATGAACGTGACTGCAGCCGAAGTGACGTCGGTGGAAGTTACTGCAGTGGTGGAGTTTTCGGATTCCACGCGGATTGTCTGGGCAGACAACTCGGTCTCCTAGTGCTCGGATGCGAAACTGTGTCGCACGATATGGGTTCGATGGGTGCGAACCTGAGCCGAGTCGGAAACCAGATGAAGAGGGCTATCCAACACAAAGGCCACGGTCCGCAGGGGCTGCGGGTCCGTGGCCGTAAGTGAACGGATGTGTCCTACCGAGAAATACCTCGATGGCTTAAGAACACGGACTCGACAGCTGCTTTCTTTGCTGCTGCTTGAGGGCGCAGGCGGAGCGCATGCTGCGCCCATCCCGCTGCACGCGGCAGCATGGGGGCGGCAACAGCGAACTTTGCGCTTGCGCACGCTTCGTAAGAGATCAAGTTCGTCATTTTTTTGCCACCTCCATTTCGTGTCGGTCCGGATAGTTTCTGCGCACAGGTTGCCCCGTAACACTGAAAACCAGAGTAGAGAATCTGCCGAATCTGCACAACCTATTTTTGACCTGCGGTTATGTAACTCACCGTTGTCGATTCGGATGTGTTGTCAGATATCGAGTGTTGCCGCTCGCAGTTCACCGCGAATGACAGCTAGTACGTCTTCCCCGAAGTTGTCGAGTTTCTTCGGCCCGATTCCAGGGATCGAAACCAGTCCACGATTATCTTGTGGTCGTTGTTCGGCAATAGCCATCAGTGTGTTGTCACTGAAGACGACATAGGCCGGAACTTTGAGTTCTCTGGACTTGTCCAGACGCCAGGCCTTGAGGTGCTCGAGCAATTCCAGGTCGACATTGGACGGGCATTTTTCGCAGCGCCCGAGCATGGTCGCCGACGTCCCGATCAACGGTTTGCCGCAGACGCGGCAGCGCGGACGCTTCTTGTTTCCCGACGACGGCGCGGCGACGCGCGAGGCCGGCGAGTCCTCCGGGATGAGTCCGTTGAGAAATCTCGACCGGCGACGGGACTTGCGTCCACCCTCATTGCGGGCCAATGCCCACGACAGCTGCAGATGCTCGCGAGCGCGAGTAACCCCCACGTAGAGAAGCCGACGCTCCTCCTCCACCGCGACGTCGTCGGCGCCCGAATTGGCGTCGCCGAGAACGTGTTGGATAGGCAGGGTGCCGTCGTTGAGGCCGACCAGGAACACCGCATCCCATTCGAGTCCCTTGGCCGCGTGGAGGGAGGCCAGCGTCACACCTTGCACGGTCGGTGGGTGCCGCGCCTCGGCTCGGGCCGTGAGCTCCTGTAGAAGCCCGGTGAGCGTCAGTTCAGGTTCGTGGACAAGTTGTTCTTCGGTGAGCGCCACGAGAGCCGAGAGCGACGCCCAGCGCTCGCGTGCCTGAGTACCCGAAGGCTCTTCGTTGGTCAGGCCGAGCGGCGCGAGCACAGCGCGGACGAGTGAGACCAGTGCTTCGCCGTTGTCTGCACCTTCGGGGAGGTCGTCGCGTCCAGCAGCCTGACGCAGCGCTGCCACCGCCTGACGTACCTCGGTGCGAGTGAAGAAGCCCTCTCCACCGCGCACCTGGAACGGAATGCCCAGCTTCGTCAGGGCCTGCTCGTGCGCCTCCGACTGAGCATTGATCCGGTACAGAACAGCGATCTCGGCAGCAGGAGTGCCTGCCGCGATCAGCCGTTTGATCGCCCGCGCAACGCCGAGCGCCTCGGCCGGCTCGTCGTCGAACTCCATGAACTCCGGCTCAGGCCCCGGCGCGCGCTGCCCGATCAGCTGCAGACGCGTCCCGGCGATCCGCCCGCGCGCCGCACCGATCACGCGGTTCGCCAACGACACGACCTCAGGGGTGGAGCGGTAATCCCTTTCGAGCCGAACGACGGTCGCTTCGGGGAATTTCCGGGAGAAGTCCAACAGATAGTTGGGGGTGGCTCCGGTGAAGGAGTAGATGGTCTGATTCGCATCGCCCACCACGGTCAGATCGTCTCGGTCGCCCAGCCAGGCGTCGAGCACACGCTGCTGCAGTGGGGTGACGTCCTGATACTCGTCCACGACGAAGCAGCGATACCGCTCGCGGAACTCGTCGGCGACTGTCGAATGCTCTTCGAGAGCTGCCGCCGTGTGCAGTAGGAGATCGTCGAAATCAAGCAGCATGCCGTCCTGGCCGCGTGCTTTCAGCTCTTCGTATGCGGCATACACCTGGGCCACCTTGGTGGCATCGACCGGTGCCTCACGGCGAATCTTGGCGATCGCGCGTGGGTAATCCTCCGGCGCGATCAGCGACGCCTTCGACCACTCGATTTCACTGGCGAGGTCGCGGACGCTTTCCGTGCTGGTGGACAATCCCACCCGGGCTGCGGCACTGCTGACAACGGCGAACTTTCGGTCCAGCAGACGCCACGGCGTGTCGCCGACAACCTGCGGCCAGAAGTACTTCAGTTGACGGAGAGCAGCAGCGTGAAAAGTTCGAGCCTGCACCTGCGGCCCACTCCCGCCGACGCCCAGCTCACGGAGACGTCCACGCATTTCCCCGGCCGCACGAGCGGTGAACGTCACGGCAAGCACCTGACCGGCCGACACGTGACCGTCGGCAACCAGATGAGCGATCCGGCGCGTGATGGTGCGGGTTTTGCCTGTTCCAGCGCCCGCGAGGACACATACCGGGCCGCGTGGCGCGAGCACGGCGGCCGATTGTTCTGGATCCAGTCCGGTGTCCGCAGGCATGGGGACCATCATGGCAGGACGTTCCGACACTCCATTCGCCGCGCCCGACGGTATGTGGGCAAGAGAACACGGGCCGATACGGAACAACGCTCTCGGTCGTGGTGTTATATCGGCCGTGACTTCTACCGGAAATGCGCCTGCCCTGACCATCTACTCGACCACGTGGTGCGGCTACTGCCGTCGCCTCAAGACGCAGCTCAACGCGTCGGGGATCGAGTACACCGAGATCGACATCGAGAACGATCCGGCAGCAGCCGATTTCGTCGGCAGCGTCAACGGTGGCAATCACGTCGTTCCGACCGTGAAGTACGGCGACGGCAGCGTTGCGACCAACCCGTCGCTCAACCAGGTCAAGCAGGCTCTGGGTCTGTAGACCTTCTCCGGCTGCTACTTGACCCAGCTCTCGAGCATTCCGCGAGCGATGGAGATCGACCCGGGCAGCAGCAGTGGCGCGTCCGCTTCCGAACCCCAGTCGCCGAGTTCGAGAGCGGCGCGCACCTCGTCCTTCGTGAACCAGGTGCCCTCGGCGATCTCGCCGTCCGCGAACAGCAGCGGAGCGGCGGGGTCGCCGATTGCGGCGAAGCCCAACATCACCGAGCGAGGGAACGGCCAAGGCTGGCTCCCGAGGTATCGAACGCTGTGCACGTCGATACCGACTTCTTCCTTGATCTCGCGGACAACACACGTTTCGAGTGACTCCCCGGCCTCGACGAATCCCGCGAGAATCGAGAAACGGCGCTGCGGCCAGGTCGGCTGACGCGCGAGTAGAACTCGATCGCCGCCGTCGTGCACCAGGCAGATGACCGCCGGATCCGTTCGGGGAAACTCCTCGTGGCCGGTGGACGTGGAAATGCGTGACCAGCCGGACATCGTGGGTTCACTCGGTGCGCCGTCGATAGCGCTGAATCCGGCACTGTCGTGCCAGTTGAGAATCGCGACGGCACCGGTCAACAAACCGGCGTCCGCGTCGTCGAGTGTTCCGCCGAGCATCCGCAATTCAGACAAAGTGCCCGCCAGCAGCGACACCCGCACCGCCCAGACGTGGCGATTCTCCCGAATTCCCAGGAAGACCGCGCCGCGCACCGGTTCGGGCCCCAACTCGGTTGCCTCGGCGAAGACCAATTGACCTTCCGGCGACACCTTGACCTGACCCCGTGAATTCACACGGAGGAGCAGTGCGTCCGCCCAACCCGTCGTCAGTGCAGCGGCGTCCGACCGCAATTCCTCGGCGCGGCCGACGCTCGAGCGTGAGAGCAGAGGTGTTTCGGTCAGCTGGAAGTCGTTCACGCTCACGACATTACTGCGCGCACGAAGCTCGGTAACACTCAGTTCGTGACGCGGCGAATGTAGAGCAGTCGATCGTTCTCTTCGACGGCGTCCACCTCGGGTGAACCGACGCGAACCAGACGGCCGTCACGAACGACCCCGAGCACGATGTCGGAGAGATGACGCGGAGAGCCGCCGACCTCGTCGCGCTCGACGGCACGCTCGGCAATCGCGAATCCGGCCTCCGGAGTCAGCAGGTCTTCGATCATCTCCACGACGGTCGGCGTCGTGGTCGCGATGCCGAGGAGTCGACCCGCCGTCTCCGAGGACACGACGACGGAGTCTGCGCCGGACTGACGCAGAAGATGCGCGTTGTCGGCTTCACGGATGGCTGCGGCGATCTTGGCTTTCGGCGCGATTTCGCGGGCTGTCAGCGTCACGAGCACTGCGGTGTCGTCACGGTTGGTTGCCACGATGATCGACGACGCATTCTGCGCACCTGCCAATCGAAGTACGTCCGATTTCGTCGCCGAACCGAACACCGTCACCAGGCCTTTGCTCGCCGCCGAATCGAGGACGGTCTGATCGGTGTCCACGACCACGATCTCCGACGCCGGTACACCGTCACCGAGCATTGCTTCGATTGCCGTCCGCCCCTTGGTCCCGTATCCGACGACGACGGTGTGATTACGCACGTGCTGCCTCCAACGCTGAATTTTGAACGCCTGACGCGAACTCTCGGTCAGAGCTGAAAGTGTGGTTCCGACCAACACGATCAAGAAGAAGATCCGAAGTGGCGTGATCAACAGGACGTTGACCAGGCGCGCCGACGGCGTGAACGGAGTGATATCGCCGTAACCGGTGGTCGAGAGCGAAACCGTCGCATAGTAAATGCAGTCGAGCAGCGACAGCTCGTTGTCCTGTGCGTCCCGGTATCCCGCGCGATCGATGTACACGATCAACACGGCGGCGCCGAGAGCACCCAACGCGATGAGAACTCGCTTGTAGATGGCCCGCGCCGGACTTGTCTGTAGCTGGGGAATGCGCAGCACCCCGACAAGGGCGAAGTCAGGCTGATCGGTCAATGCTTCCGACCTGGTCAAACGCGCCCGGAGCTTACCGGCCATACATCGACTCTCTCACTCGAACTTACGAAATACCTACACGGACATCGGCAGGCAGCGTAACCCTCGAAGATCGACTTCGGAACTCGGGCGCCGAATAGCGCGCGGGTCGTGGCGCCGGTAGTGGCAAGAAGGTCCACCGTGAGGCAGGCTGGGCAAATGCCTTTCACCGGTTCGACGTCCACTCCCAGCCAAGCGGCCGCTCTTCGTTTGTCGGCCCTCCTTCTCGGCGCCGGCACCATGCATTTCGTGGCGCCTTCCTTCTTCGACAGCACCGTTCCCCGCCAACTTCCCGGACAGGCCCGCACCTACACCCAGGTGTCCGGCGTCGCGGAACTGGCGATCGGCGCTGCCTTGGCCGTGCCGAAGACCCGCAAGCTCGGCGCGGGCCTTGCCGCCGCGCTCTTTGTTGCCGTGTTCCCCGCCAACATCCAGATGGCGATCGACTGGTGCCGAAGCCCGAAGACGTCCACACCGCAGAAGATCGGTTCGATCGCACGTCTTCCCCTGCAGGTTCCGCTGGTGACCGAAGCACTCAAGGCTCGTCGAAACGCAAGCTAATCTTGCGCGCCTGCCGTTCGGATGAGGCGAGCGAGAGCCTCACCGTCCGGCAGGTTCTCGGGTGCGATGGTGCGACCCGATCGAACGTAGTGAAACGCCGCCCGGACCTTGTCGGCCGGAAACTGTTCGTTGCGCCCCGCCGAACGGGCTCTGGCTGACATCAATTCGGCCCAGGCCACCCGATACGCGGCCAACTGCATCACAACAGCGTCCTCGTTGGCGGCCGACGGTTCGGCACCGGTCTTCCAGTCGATCACCGTCCATCCGCCGTCGGGATCGGCGAACACAGCGTCGATGCGACCCCGTAAAACCGTTCCGGCAATGGATGTTTCGAAAGGAACTTCCACTTCGATCGGGCTGCGATTGGCCCACGGGGACCGCAGGAACGCATCCTGAAGTTTCACCAGATCGGTCTCGGGACCCGCGCCGGTATCCGCGGCGCCGGGTAGTTCGTCGAGATCCAACAGTCGGGTCGCACCGAACCTTCGCTCGATCCAGGCGTGAAAAGCCGTGCCGCGCCGAGCGAGCGGGTTCGGTGGGTACGGCAGTGGTCTACGCAGCCGTGCCGCGAGTTCATCCGGATCTGCCTTGAGGTCGACGAGCTGAGTCACCGAAAGCTGCGCCGGGAGAATCACTTCGGCACGCGCGTTTGCCCGGGCTTCGCGCTCGGCCAGGAGAACGTCGACGTCCGAGGCCCAGTTCTCCGGATCGTCCTCCGGTTCTTCCGTCTCTTTGCTGTCTTGCGGCAGCGATGCAAGTGCGGACAGGACGCTTGCGGCTCCGGCCTCGACCGCGCCGCGCCGCGCACCCAGCGGATCCGGCGGCCACTGCGCCGTACGGGGCGTGGCGGCCAACGGGTTCTCGGTGTCAGGTTCCGGTGCAGGCGCCCACTCCTCCACGACGCCGATCGCACCGCGTGAGTCTTCCTCATCGGCATCGTTTTCGGCCGTGACCATCTGATGCAGCTCGTCCAGGAACTCCGAAGGCCCCTTCGGTTCCGAACCGGATTCCGCCCAGTGATGCGCCGAGATGAACAGCGCCCGTTCGGTTCTGGTCAGCGCGACGTAGAACAACCGCCGGTCCTCGTCCAGTCGACGGTTGGACAAGGCCTTCTTGTGCGCCGTGATCGCGTTCTCGAGGTCCTTGCGGTTGTAGAGCTCCTCGAGGTCGAGCACCGGAACTCCGTCGGCCGAATCCGCGTCGACGGCCCGGTCACCACGCAACGACGGTGGCAGTTCGGCGAGCGCTCCGAGCCACGATCCGGACGCGGTGGACGAGGGGAACACCCCGTCGCTGACATGCGGGATCGCCACCACTTCCCATTCGAGTCCCTTCGCCGAGTGCACGGTCAAGATCTGCACGCGATCCGGCGCCACCTCCACTTCGCCCGGAGTGAGGCCCTTTTCGATCTGTTCGGCGGCCGCGAAGAATGCGAGCATCCCGGGCAGATTGGCTGTTGGACGCGTCGCGTAATTGGCGACGACGTCGGCAAATGCGTCGAGATGCTCGCGGCCCGCGGTCCCGACGACACCGACTCGGGTTCGCGCGCCTGCCTCGATTCCGATACCGAGCACCCGCTCGACCTCCGCCACCAGTTCGGTGAGCGGCTGGCCGATACGTTCGCGCAACGACGCCAACTCTGCCGCTATCGCGTTGATGCGTGTGTACCCGAGAGCTGAATAACGTTCTGCCGGGCCTGGATCGGAGATCGAATCGACCAATCCTGCTTGCTCGGCGTTCTCCCCCGGCAGCGCGTCCTGAACTGCCGAGGTGAGCGCCTCGGCGTCGGTGACCGCACCCGCTGTTCCGTATCCGGCGGAGATGGCAAGTTCGCGGGAGCGTTGCGAGAGTGCGGCGAGGTCCTTCGCGCCGATCTGCCATCTCGCTCCGGTGAGCAGCCGAACGGCGGCGCTGCCCGCCAGCGGATCGGCGACCACTCGGAGCATGGCGATCACGTCCGCCACCTCGGGTGTGTGCAGGAGCCCACCGAGTCCGACCACTTCGACTGGCAGACCTTTGGACCGCAAAGCCTCGGCCAGCGGGGCAGCATCGGCGTTGCGGCGGATCAACACCGCTGCCGTGGGCGTCGGGCGGTCTTCGGCACGAGCCGCCTCGTATTCTTCGGCGATCTTCTCCGCAACCCACTGACGTTCCTGTTCGACGTCTCCGAGCAGCGCCAGTCGAACGTCTCCGGCGACGGCTCCCGGCCGCGCACGAAGTGTGCTGACGGCCACACCGCGTCGGCGCAACGGTGCCGACGACAGGTTTGCCAGTTCGAGAGCCTCCGGCGGGTTACGCCAACTGGTGAGCAGTTCGAGCGTCGGAGCCGGCTTTCCGTTGGCAAGCGGGAAGTCGGTTGCAAACCGTGGCAGGTTGGCCGCCGACGCGCCTCGCCAACCGTAGATCGACTGCATCGGATCGCCGACGGCTGTCAGCGCCAACCGGCCGTCGGCTCCCCCGCCGAACAACGAGGACAACAACACTCGCTGAGCGTGACCGGTGTCCTGGTACTCGTCGAGAAGAACTACCCGAAAGCGCTCACGCTCGGTTTGCCCGACCTCGGGATGTTCGGAGGCGACACGGGCCGACAGCGACATCTGGCTGCCGAAATCCAATGCGCCTTCACGCCGCAGCGTCTCACCCAGCCGGGCAACGAGGGGCAGTAGCTCGATGCGTTTGTGTTGCACATCAAGGTAATTCAACAGCTCTTTGCTCGGCCCACCCCGCTGTTTCGGACCGGCGGGCAGAGTGTGAATCAGCTTGTCCAACTCGGTGTGAGCCTCGAGCAACTGCTCGGGGTCGACCAGGTGCTCCGCCAACTGACCGGCAAGGGCCAGAACGGTTTCGGTGATGGACCCCGGATTCTTGTCGGTGTCCAGATCACTGTCCCAGCCGCTCACGACGCGGTGCGCAACCTGCCACAGTTCGGTCTCGGACAACAGCGTCGCCGAGGGTTCGATCGGCAACAGCAGTCCGTGCTCGGACAGCAACCGTCCCGCGTAAGCATGGTAGGTACTGACTTCGGGTTCCCCGGCCAGAATCCGGGAACGCACTCCGCCGGTCGGGTCGAGTGCCCGCAGAACGTCCGAACCCGCCAGTCGCGCCAAGCGCTTGCGGATTCGCGACGTGAGCTGTTGTGCCGCTTTGCGCGTGAAGGTCAATCCGAGAACGGCCTCGGGATCGACGAAGCCGTTGGCCACCAGCCACACGACGCGAGCAGCCATCGTCTCGGTCTTACCGGCACCGGCACCGGCGACGACCAATGTCGGACCGAGCGGTGCGGCGATGACTGCCGCCTGTTCCGGCGTCGGCGGGTGTTGACCGAGCGCGACCGCCAGGTCGACAGGATCGATCTTCGGTCGGCGTGCCTTCTGCGTCGCGGCAGCCACTTAGTTACTCACCTGTCGTCCCTCGTCGTGTGCCGGGCAACTCGAGCGCACCGGGCAATGTCTACATCCGTCGTTGACCCTGGCCAGATACTGCGGCCCTTGGGTCGCTGCCGCTGCGTTGTGGATGACGTCTCGCCACATCTCGACGGCTTCGGCCGTCAGCGGCGGCTGAACTCGCTGCGCCGCACCGTCTTTCTTGTTGGACTTGGCCACGAATACCAGGCGTGCACCGCCGGGTTGTGTGCCCGGTTCGCCGGCAATCGCACCTTCGGCCGCTGCGACCTGGTACGCCGCCAACTGCGCGTGAGATTGCGCGGCCTCGTTGCTGACAGGGTTTCGCGCAGTCTTGACGTCGACAACCACCGGACGGCCTTCGGTGTCGCGCTCGAGCCGGTCGATCCGGCCACGAAGCTTGACCGCAGGCGCTCCCTCCTCACGTGGTTCGAGGACCCCCTCGACCGCGACCTCGACGCCGACTTCGGTCAGTTCACCGCGAGTTGCGTTCATCCAGGCGGTGAACGTCGCCAGCATCTCCCGAGTTCGATTGAGTTCGCGGCGCGAGTACCACTGCGATCCCAGATCGATGGATTCCCAGGCATTTTCGAGTGCCTTCTCGACCTGATCCGGTGGAATCCGGCCGGCCAATGCCTGCACCAAGGTATGGACCAGCGTACCGGCGATCGCATGAGTGTTGTCTCCGTCGCTGCCGCCATGACGCTCGAACACCCATCGGAGAGGGCATGTTTCGAGAAGCTCGATGGTGGACGGCGATAGTGAAACCGGTCCGTCCTCGGGCTGCCACATGGGAGCAGCGGTACTCGGCTCGGCTGTGCCGTACCACTGATCCGGGTGCGCGCCGCGTACCCCGGCAGCAGCCAGACGTGCCAACTGGCGAGCGGCCCGGGAATGCTTCTCGGGGTCGAAATGCGCGATGTCGGGATCACACACGACGCTGCGAAGCTGTGCGACCAGTGCAGGCAGCGACAGAACCCGGGTATCCCCGGTCTCGGGTGCAACGACGTCGAGATCGGAGGACGGATCGTCCGAGTACGCGTCACCACGGATCAATTCGTCCACGAACCGCGAAGGCACCAAGTCGGTGTCCCCCGAAGCCGATTCCACTGCGGTGATCAGCAGACGGCGACGAGCACGGCTACAGGCAACCAGGAACAACCTGCGTTCTTCGGCCAGAAGCGGTGCGGTTCGCGAGAGTCGTTCGGCAGCCGAGTCACTGCCGTCGGAGACTCCGTTGACCAGGTCGATCAGCGCTTCGGTACGCAGTAGCGATCCGCGTGCCCGCAAACTCGGCCAGAGTCCCTCCTGCACACCCGCCACCGCCACGACCGCCCATTCGCGACCCGCCGCGGCGTGAGCGCTGACCACGGTGACGGCGTCGGGAGTGATGACCGATCGGCTCCGCGAGTCGGTCGGTATCTCCTGGCTGGTCAAGTAGTCGACGAAACCGGCGAGTTGCGAACGCGGCAACCGGTCGACGTAGTTGGCGGCCGCGTCGAAAAGTGCGACGACTGCGTCGAGGTCTCGATCGGCCTGTGAGCCGATAGGTCCGCCGCGCGCCGACGCAGCCGCCCAGCGTCGTTCCAGCCCCGTCGCCTGCCATGCCGCCCACAGAACTTCTTCGACCCCGAGACCTCGCTCGAGAGGCACTCGGGCCTTGCGAAGGACCGACAGCACGCGATTGAGTGCCGCAGCTTCGACGTCTGTCAACTTGCCCATGAGGCGCTTGGACTGCGCACGATCCTCGTCGATCAGAATGAGCCGCAACAACTCCGAGGAGTCCCGATCACTTCCCGATGCCAACTCGACCCGGCGCAGGCCACGACGCAACCGGCGCAGGGTGACCGGCTCGGCGCCGCCGATGGGACCGGCCATCAGGGCAAGCGCGTCGTCGCCGGTGAACTGATCGCCGCCGAGCGCCCGAAGGACCAGCAGCAGGCCGGACACTCCGTGTTGCCTGGCCAGCGGCAATTCGGTGGCAGCGGTCGTGACGGGTACCCCGGCCGCGAGCAGGGCTCGCCGGAGAGGGGCGAGAGTGCGCGGGACCGACCGAACGATGACGGCCATGTCGGACCAAGCAATCCCGTCCAGCAGATGCGCCCGGCGCAAGGTATCTGCGACGACTGCCGCTTCTTTGGCCGTCGTACCGAGAACCCGCACCGACGCCCGCCCCGGGTCCTCATCGGTGAGATCGGATGGAACCGCGATGCGATGAGCGAGGTTGCCGGGCAGCCGCGCAGCGATCTTCGCCGCGATCGACGCGACGTCGGCGTTGTTGCGAAACGTGGTGGGCAGGACGATCTGGCGCTCGTCTCCGCGCTCGGCGAGTCCGAGTAGGAACGCCGAATCCGCACCGCGGAACCCGAAGACCGACTGATCGGGATCACCGGCGATGACCGTGCCCGCAGTTGCGGTTCCGATCAGCCGAACCAGCTGCGCCGCCTGCGGATCCAGATGTTGTGCGTCGTCGACGAGTAGGTGCCGGATCCGAGCGCGCTCGGAGCGAAGCAATTCGGGATCGGTGGCGAACGCGGTCAATGCCGCACCGATCAACTCGGCCGCGTCGAGTGCCGGCGCCGTCGCCTCCGGAGCCTCGACACCGACACTGCCGCGCAGCAGCACGCCTTGCTCGTAGGCCTCGGCGAACCGCCCGGCCGCCACCCACTCCGGACGTCCACGCTTCTTGCCGAGCTTGACCAGATCTTCGGGACCGAGTCCGCGCTCGTTCGCTCGCAACATCAGATCTCGAAGTTCGACGGCAAAGCCGTTCAAACCCAATGCGGGTCGCAGGCGCTCCGGCCACCGGAGCGCACCGTCTTCGATGTCGCCGCGCAACATCTCTCGGAGCACCGAGTCCTGCTCGGCGCCGGTGATCAGGCGTGGCGGCGCGTTGCCGTGCGCTGCGGCTTGAAGCCGGAGTACGGCAAAGGCGTACGAGTGAACGGTGCGGACCAACGGCTCACGAGTTGCCTGCGGTCCGCGTTCTTGTTCGTACCCGAGCAACCCGGCCGTGATCTGCTCGCGGACCTGCGTCGCTGCCCGGCGCGACTGGGTGAGCACCAGGACCGATTCAGGATCTTCGCCACCGGAGATCTTCTGCACTGCCAGATCCACGAGAAGGGACGTCTTGCCCGTTCCGGGGCTGCCGAGTACCTGCCAGGGACTCCAGGCGGCCCCCGAGCCGAATGAAACAGGGCCGAACGCGAGTTGGAAAGGATCCTCGGACGGCGGCGCGAACAGCCGGGCCGTCCCTTCGTCCCATGTTCGGGGTATCGGAGACGGCGCAGTTCGGTGCACCAACCGCGCCCGCGGGATGGTGACCTTGCTGCGTGTTGCCGTCTCACTCACCCAGGCATTCCACCAGAGCGCACCGACAACTCACACATCGCCTGCTTCCGGCATGATTGACCTCGTGTCTGCACTCCATACGTATCTCTACGGACCCGTCGGGGCACCGGAGATCCTTTCGCTGCACGGTCTGACCGGTCACGGCCGACGTTGGCAGTCGATGGCCGAGAACCAACTGCCCGAAGCGCGCTGGATCTCGCCGGATCTACGCGGTCACGGGCGTTCCACCTGGGCTCCTCCGTGGAACATCGAATCCCACGTGGCGAGCCTGCTGGAGACGCTCGACGAACATGCCACCGGACCGGTGGTGATCGTCGCGCATTCTTTCGGCGGAATGCTGGCGCTGCACCTCGCGGCCACCGCACCGGAACGCATTCGTGGGCTCGTCCTGCTCGACCCGGCGATCGGGTTGGATCCGACTTTCATGCAGGAAGTGGCCGAACTCACAATCGGCTCACCGGATTACACCGATGCGGCAGAGGCCTACTCCGAGAAGATTCACGGCTCGTGGGGTGAGGTTCCCACCCAGGACCTCGACGTCGAGATGGCTGAACACCTGATCGAACTGGACAACGGACGCGTCAACTGGCGCCTGTCCACGCCCGCGATCGTGACCGGGTGGGGCGAACTCGCTCGCCCGATCGTGCTGCCTCCGTCGTCGATGCCCACCGTGCTGGTTCAGGCGATGAAGGTCCAACCGCCGTACGTCACCGACGAGTTCCGGGCAGCGCTCACCGAGCACCTCGGTGAAAATCTGACCGGTGTCGAATTCGACTGTGACCACATGGTCCCGCACGTGCGGGCCGACGAAGTCGCCGCCCTCGTTCGCAGCATGCTCTGAAGGAACCGACATGGCAGCCACCACCGAAGAGCAGATCGAAGAGGTACGGCGCCTCATCGCGTCGATTCCGGCCGGTTTCGTGGCGACGTACGGCGATATCGCTGATGCTGCAGGACTTTCCAGTGCTCGCACGGTCGGTTGGATCATGCGAACGGACTCTGCCGACCTGCCGTGGCATCGGGTTCTCGGCGCCTCCGGCAAACCGTCGGCGCACCTGGCTCATCGTCAGATCGCCAAGCTCGAACTCGAAGGCGTGCCGATCAAGGACGGTCGGATCGACCTGAAGAAAGCTCGGTATCACTTCTGATTCACGTGTCACCGGTCGTCGTGACGCGGGCGATGGGGCAGCATGGAGGTATGACCGTCACGCCGCCGACCGCCGCCCTCATTCTGGCGGGTGGTCGCGGGACCCGAATGGGTGGTGTCGACAAACCCGGCCTGCTCGTTCACGGCCGCAGGCTCCTCGACATCGCGCTTTCAGCGACGGCGCATCTGGACGCCGTCGTCGTGGTCGGTCCACATCGCCCTGAACTTGATCCTGGCATCACTCAAACTCAGGAAACTCCGGCCGGAGCCGGCCCTGTCGAGGCGATCTGGGCCGGATTGTCTGCGACCCGGTTACCCGACGACGCCGTGGTGGTGGTCCTGGCGTCCGATCTGCCGCACATCGAGGCCGTATCAGTCGACGCTTTGATAGCTGCCACGTCGACGGACAGTCCGGTGACGTGTGCCGTGGACGAGAACAACCGAACCCAATTCCTGCTCTCCGCGTGGACATTTCGCGAGCTCCGGCAACGCCTGTCCACATTGCGGGAGAGTTCGGGGTTGGAGAATCAACCTATGAAAGCGATTGTCACCGAACCGTTCTCGACGCTGCGTGTCACTGGCACCACTGACTGCGACACACCGGCGGACATCGACCGCGCGCGAAACCATCCGCGCCTGACGATCGAGCAAGCCCGCGCCGCCGTCAGGAACTCACTGACAGCATTGTCACCACACCGGGCCGCCCTCGCCGACAGTCTCGGAGCAACGCTCGCGCAGCCTCTCGTCGCCCTGGGTGATCTTCCTCGATCCGATGTCTCGGCGATGGACGGGTACGCCGTCTCCGGCGAGGGTCCCTGGCGAATCCGCACCGAGATCCGTATCGCGGGCGCCGACGGGCAACTCGAACTCGGTGAAGGCGAAGCGATTCGCATTGCCACGGGAGCACACCTGCCCCTCGGCGCCACCTCGGTGATTCGTGACGAGTATCTGTCCGTCGACGAGCCATCTCGGATGGTACGGAGACTGCCGGATGCGCCGCACCGCAACGACGCTCGACCACGAGGGGAAGATTGGACCACCGGATTCACGATCGCCCCGACTGGTACCGCGGTGACTCCGGCGGTGGTCTCCGCAGCTGCCAGCGGTGAAGTGTTCGACGCCCTCGTCCGTGGTCCGGTACGGGCACGCGTGACAGTCACCGGCGACGAGATCCGGCGGACCGGTCCACTACGTGAAGGTCAGACCCGCGACTCCGTCGGTGGGATTCTCCCCTACCTACTGGAAAGCAACGGCGTACGGTGCGTGGCGAATTCGCACCTGAGGGACACGGCCGACAGTTTCGAGCGTGTACTGGCGGATGCGACTGAACAGGACCTGCTTGTTGTCATTGGTGCCACGGGCGGCGGCGCTGCCGACGAAATGCGCAGTGCGCTCGATCGACTCGGCGCTCGCACGATTGTCGGGCGAGTCGCCTCGCGCCCGGGCGGATCTCAGATAACGGCTGTCCTGCCCAGTGGTCGGGTGGTTCTCGGCCTCCCCGGCAACCCGTACGCCGCAGTGACCACCCTGTTGACGATGCTGCCCACCGTCGTGGCCGCCTTGACGGGAAGCGACACACCACCGCCACTGCTCGGCATCATCGAGAACGCCGCTGCGGTGACTTCCGATGCGGTACGCCTACTGCCGGTCACACAATCCGCCGACGGTCGCTGGCGCGCCGAACCGTCTGTACGTACCGCACACCTGGCGGGGTTGATCGGGCGCTCCGCGTTTGCACTCGTTCCGCCACACGCGGAAGACGATGCCGTCGCCGAAGTGGTTGTCCTCCCACGCTGATCGGGTCAGTCGTTTGGGCGCCTACGCCGGTTGACCCCGACCACGCCGACCACTGTCGCAAGCACCAGCGAATACACGCCCCACAGCACCAAGAACGGCAGCAGCCACCCGGCATCAACGGTCTGACCGCGCGGTCCGACGCAATACAGCGTGAAATTGGTGGACGTACCGTCGCCGTCGGAAAAGGTATCCGAGACGACCATCGCGCTCGATGTGGGAGCTTCACAGAAAATCGGCGCCAAATGAGCGACCTGTCCTGGCCAGATCACCGAAGACAGTAGTGCAGCAAAGATTCCCACGACCACGATCACCACTACGGAGATCAGCAACGGAGCGATACGGCGGCTCACAGCGGGTGCACCAGGAAGGGAGTTCCGTCAGGCTCGAAGACCACCAGCGCCCGCGAGCGTGGAGATTCCACCATCACGGATGCGCGAATCGCCTCGGTGCGACTGACCGAGATCCCGGTGACTTCGCCGTCGTCGACACCGCTGTTCTCCAGCGCGTCGTCGACCAACTTCTCGAGGTTCGTCAATGCCGGCACTTGATCCAGCGTGAACGATCGTGCATCGAGATCGTCGGTGACACTGACTTGCACGGGGCTCGGCTCGCCGAGAATGACTCCGTCGAAAGAGAATCTGTCGAGCTGGGTCGGCTTCCCGGGGTCTCGAACGGTGACTCCGAGCGTCTCGATCGGGCTGATGTCGATGCTGGTCACCGATACCGCGTCGACGCCGTATCTATGTGCGAGGCTGTCGAACCCGCCTCGCACCAACTCCGACGTCATCCCACCGCCACGTTCGCGCATCTGATTGTCGAAATCCATCCGATCAACGGCACCGATACATCCGCTCAGACTCGTGGCCGCCAAAGCGATGGCTACCGTCCACAGCGCCGACCGCACCTGCGAGGACGCGAATTTCATGAGCGGAGCGTACCGCGAGTGTCCGGTTCCATCCCGGTGGACTGCGCGTCGGACGAATTCCTGTCGGCGACTCGTGGGATCATCGCGCCATGAATCGTGTCGACGAAGGATTCGAACCGCCGGACGCATTGGTCGAGTGGTGCCGCTCCCGCACCTTTCCACTGCACGTCCTCGACGACGAAGCCACCGTCGACCTGGATTGGTGGAACGCACACCTGAAGGACGCCGGCCACACCATCAGCCTGCGCGGGCGTGATCTCGACGGCAAAGTGATCACCGAAGGTCGAGCCATCGTTCAACGCAACGACCTTCGCCCGTCGAGCGATCTCGTTGTCGCCCAGCACGACGGCCTCGGACTACTGTTTCTCTGCGCGGCCTGGCAGGGCTCGCACGAGAGCCGACGTTTCACACGGCGGTTCCCCAACGTCTTCAATCCCCATCACCGCGAGGACGAGGATCCGCTGACCCAGATCACAGCCATTCTCGATCACTGCTCGAAAAACAAGTCGATGCCCGTCGTGCGGCGCGACACCTGGTCCGGGTGGCCACTCACCCCCGGTGTCGGGGTATCGCTGATGGCCGCTTTCATGTGGGCAGTGGGCGTACAGGACGAAGGCCGACGCGCTCAGATGATCGACCAGTACGGAGTCTCGACGCTCATCCACGAGGGCTGGCTCGAGGATCCTTCCGTCACCGGCTTCACGACGCGTCGCTACCGCCGGTACTGCGAACTTCTCGACAGCTGGGCCTATGCCGCCGGCACCCAACCCGAGATCGTCGAGATGTGGTTGGTGAAAAGGTGGAGTGCGCGGTTGGCCCAAGCACGCAACGACGTGAGCGCCCCCACCCTGTTCTAACTCTCAGAACGGCTGCATCTCAGAACGGCTGCATCTCAGAACGGCTGCATCTCAGAACGGCCAGGCAGGGAGAGTCGGCAGCCCCACCCTCGTCGGCCTCCCAACCAACCAGGCCAAGGTCTCCGCGTCGGACAGTGACGGCACTCGTACACCCGGGACCGCCGTCTCGAGTGCGCCCAACTGACTGGCGAGAGTGAATTCCACGAACTCGGCAGGCCAGTCGTGGCAGGTGTAACCGATGTCGAGGTCCATCAGGTGAATCTCGATCTCGTTCCAGCGCAGGATCGGTAGATCGAATGCCGTCACAGGTTTGCGCCACGGCACCGGTGTGTCCAGTCGATCTGTCGGGATCTCGCACAACGCATCGACCAGCCTCGTTCCCGAGAAGCGGTAGTCGAGGGCCAACAATTCAGCCGGGCGATCTGCGCCCTCTTCGATTGCAGCATTGCGCGCATCCGGCCCCCCTGGATACATCTCCCCCGATTCGCCGCCCTGCACGCCGGCAACAAATCTGCCCAGCGCGTCGGCGTTGCGCGACATGTGCGTCACGACGTGTCCCCGACTCCACCCGAGGAGCCCGGAGGGCTCCCGCGCCTGCTCTTCGGTCAGTGCACCGATGAGAGCCTGTGCCTTGACGTCGGATTCACGAACTGCTGCGACCAGGTCGGCATACGTCGGCGTTACGGAGTGAGACGTCATGCAGCGATACTAGTTCCCTTCGCGCACTCTCATACCGATTCACGACAAGGTCCACCACTCCCGGATCGACGCCGAGCGGTTCGGTCACACCATCGGCTCCTGCAGCGTGCAACCTTTCGTGGAACAGCCCGTGCGCGAGGAGGTACGAGGCGACAAAAACTCGCTTCGCGCCGCGAACGCGTGCTGCTGCAACAACATCGGCTACCTTCGGCTCCCCGGTCGCGATGTACCCGATGTCGACACGAGTCCCCGCCGCTTCGGCAAGCATCAGCGCAGCACGCTCGACGTCTCGCAGCGCCCGCGCATCGGACGACCCGGCGGCAGCAAGCACTGTCGCGTCACCCGGATTCCACCCCGCTTCGGTCAAGCGCCGAAGCAACACGCGTGCAAGCGCCGGATCGGGTCCGAGTGCGGGCGTCACACTCACAGCCGAGTGCTCACTGATCGCCACTTCGCGTCGAACATCGGTGTGAACGTGGTAGCCGGACGCCAGGAACGCCGGTACGAGAATCGCTCGCCCCGGAGTGTCCCGGAGGACTTCCGAAGGTGACGGACCGAGCACATCGACAAAGGCAACGCGCGTGCGTCCGACGCGCGTGCCGACGGCTTCGGCCAGTGCGGCAACCATTTCCACGCCACGTGCACTACGCGTGCCATGAGCTACCAGGACGAGGACATCGTCATCGCGTTGCATAGTCACCTGGATTCTGTACGTAGTCGCCGGGGTCGAGGGCAAGTCGATAGCCCCGCTTGACCACCGTCTGAACGGCTTTGGGCGCGCCGAGGCACGCGCGCAATCGGGCGACGGCGGTCTCGACGGCATGGGTGTCGCCGCCGCCGCCGGGAAGAGAAGCCAGCAGTTCGTCGCGGGAGACGACTCGACCGGGACTCGCACCGAGAGTGCGGATCAACGACATCGCAGCCGGCGGCAATTGCTTCACTTCACCGTCCACGACTACGCAACCGCCGCGAATGCTGATTTCGTGTTCGCCGGCTTGAATCTTGTTGGCTCGCTGCGGGAGTTCGTCGACGATGTGTCTCGCGAGCGCGCCCAGACGTGCCCGGGCCGGGGCTGTGGTCGGTACATTCAAGGCTTCGAGCGGCGCCGAGGTGACCGGGCCGACGCACATTGCCGCCACCGGACCCCGCATCGCGTCGAGAATGTCTCCGAGATCCCCGGTCTTGTCGGCTCGCATCAACATCGAGGCTACGGCCGGTGCACTGGTGAAACTGACGGCGTCGATTCCGGCTGACGCGATGGCGTCGATCATCCGGTCGAGCAGCGTCGGATCCTCCGGCGGTTCCCATCGATAGACGGGCACCGCGATGACCTCGGCGCCGGCCTCGCGCAACACCTGACAGAAGTCGGGAATCGGCTCCCACTCGGTGGTCGCACCATGCAGTTGAACGGCGATCCGCTTTCCCGAGACACCTTCTGCCAGAAGATGTTCGAGCACCTCGGCGGAAGACTCGGATGCCGGTGACCATTCCTCACGAAGGTCGGCCGCGCGGATTGCTCCCTTGGCCTTCGGTCCGCGCGCGAGCAGACGAGCCGAGCCCAACGCGGATCCGAGATTTTCCGCCTCACCCCACCCGTCGGCTGCTTCCAGCCAACCCCGGAATCCGATCCCGGTGGTGGCGACAACCACCTCGGGAGGATCCGAGATGATCTGCTGTGTCACCCTTTCGAGCTCACGGTCGTCGGCCAACGGAATGATTCGAATCGCCGGAGCGTGAACGACATCCGCTCCCCGACGAGTCAGCAAGGTCGCGAACTCCTCGGCGCGGCGCGAAGCAGTGATACCTACCGTGAATCCAGCCAACGGCATGTCGTCACTCACGAGACTGCATCGGCGACAGTCGAGCGAACACCCTGCATCTGCAAGCTGTGTACCTGAACGACTCCAGCCCACACGCGAACGCCGTACACCGGCAGCGCAACCGACGAGTCGTCCAGCGCCCGGCCGTCGACCAGCGAGAACGCCTGCTTGAGCAGTGGCGAGACCACGATCGGCTCACCGCCCCGGTCGCCGACGAGTCCGCGAGACATCACCGCGGCGCGGCCGTACGGATCGAAGTTGCTGACAGCCCGGAGTGTGCCGTCCTCTAGCAGGAACAGCGCCACCTGCTCGCCGCCGCGAAGAAGCACGGCAACTCCGCGTCCAGGGATCAGATGGCTCAGCGGGCAGGCCGACGTCCATTCGAGTCGATCCGAATCCAGCTTGGCGATCTGCGCATCGATGACACTCATCGAAGTCCTCCTGTCGATCCGGCGACAACGTCGCGCGGGTTCTTGTCTACGTTTCTACGGATCCCGTGTTTCCCACGGGTTACGCGACTATTACCGGCGCGTGGGGATGCTCGGCATGCCCATCAGGACCGGAACCTTGCGCACTCCGGTCTCGTCGAACACAACCGTCGGGTCGGCTTCTTCCGGTGCGTTGACGAACGAGACGAACCTCGACAATTTCTCCGGATCACCCAGCACACCGGCCCATTCGTCCTGGTAACCCTCGACGTGCTTGGCCATCAGTGCCTCGAGTTCCTCGCCGATACCCAGGCTGTCTTCACAAATCACGGCCTTGAGGTGATCGAGTCCGCCTTCGAGTGATTCGACCCACGGCGCCGTGCGCTGGAGGCGATCGGCAGTACGGATGTAGAACATGAGGTAGCGGTCGATGTACTTGACCAAGGTCGCGTCGTCGAGGCCTCCGGCAAGCAACTGAGCGTGTTTGGGCGACTGTCCGCCGTTACCGCCCACATACAGATTCCAACCGTTCTCCGTCGCGATGACGCCGACGTCCTTGCCTCGCGCTTCGGCACATTCACGGGCGCAACCCGAGACGCCGAACTTGATCTTGTGCGGCGAACGCAGACCGCGGTAGCGATTCTCGAGGTCGACGGCCATACCCACCGAATCCTGGACACCGTAGCGGCACCAACTCGAACCGACGCAACTCTTGACCGTCCGGAGGGACTTGCCGTACGCCTGACCCGATTCCATCCCGGCGTCGACGAGGCGCTTCCAGATCGCGGGCAACTGTTCGACGCGGGCACCGAACAAGTCGATGCGCTGACCGCCAGTCACCTTCGTGTACAAGCCGAAGTCTCGCGCGACTTCTCCGATGACGATGAGTTGCTCACCCGTGACCTCGCCGCCCGGCATCCGAGGTACCACGGAGTACGTACCGTTCTTCTGGATGTTTGCGAGGAAGTGATCGTTGGTGTCCTGCAACGACGCCTGCTGGCGGTGCAGGATGTGATCGGAGTCCGTCGATGCCAGAATCGAAGCGACTACGGGCTTGCAGATGTCGCAACCGGCGCCCTTGCCGTACTTGGCGATCAGCGCCGAGAAGGTTCTGGTCTGCGTCGACTGGACGATCTGGAACAACTCGGCCCGCGACTGCGCGAAATGTTCGCACAGTGCCTTCGACATCACGACGCCGGAATCGGCCAGCAGCTGCTTCACGGTGGGAAGGCAACCGCCACAGGTGGTTCCGGCGCTGGTGCACGCCTTCACCGAAGCGATGTCGCATGCGCCGGCTGCGATTGCACCGCAGATGGCTCCCTTCGTCACGGCGTTGCACGAGCACACCTCGGCGTCGTCGGGCAGCGAGCCTGCACCCGGCTTCTCCCCC
Organism: Rhodococcus sp. FH8; assembly: GCF_019266085.1. NCBI lineage: Bacteria > Bacillati > Actinomycetota > Actinomycetes > Mycobacteriales > Nocardiaceae > Rhodococcus > Rhodococcus sp. FH8. The sequence goes on from NZ_LPNQ01000078.1 coordinate 222,132, forward strand.
GCAGGCGAGATCAATGTCGCCGGGTCACCGGGTAGTTCGCGACCGACCAGCGGGCGCAGCGACGCGTAGGCCGATGCGTCACCGACAAGAATGCCGCCGAGCAGGATCTTCGCGTCGTCGGAGACCACGAGCTTTGCGTACGTCCCCTTGGACGCGTCGCTGAGGACGACTTCGAGGGCGCCCGGTGAGGTCGCCATCGCGTCACCGAAACTGGCGACGTCGACGCCCATGAGCTTGAGCTTGGTGGACATGTCCGCGCCCGGGAAATCCGCGGCGCCGCCGAGCAGACGATCGGCCACGATCTCGGCCGTCGTGTAACCGGGAGCGACCAGACCGTAGCAACGGCCTTCCACCGCAGCACATTCGCCGACGGCATAGATGTTCTCGTCCGACGTCACGCAGCCGAGGTCGGTCAGAATGCCACCGCGCTCCCCCACTGCGATCCCGGCGTCGCGGGCCAGCTGATCACGCGGACGTACTCCGGCGGAGAAGACGAGCAGCGCGGCGTCGATGGTGGAGCCGTCGGAGAGTTCGACCACGATTCCGTTGTCGGCCTGCGAAATTCCCGCCGTCCCGACACCGGTGTGGACAGTGAGCCCGAGTTCGGTGACGAGGCGAGCGAGCAGTGCGCCGCCACCCTCGTCGACCTGCATCGGCATCAATCGCGCATTGTGCTCGACGACGTGTGCCGTCATCCCCATGAGCGAGAGAGCATTTGCGGCCTCGAGTCCGAGAAGACCGCCGCCCACCACGACGCCGACAGCGCCAGGGCCAGCCTCCTCGGCGGCGGCCCGGATACCGTCGAGGTCGTCGAGGGTGCGGTAGACAAAACATCCGTCGCCGTCGTGCCCCGGCACGGGAGGCACGAACGGATACGAACCGGTCGCCATCACCAGAGCGTCGTAGGAGATCGTCTCGCCGGTTGTCGTCGTGACCGTGCGTGCATCTTTGTCGATCGAGAGCGCGCCTTCCCCCACTCGGAGATCGACCAGGCCGTCACCGACGTAATCGTTGCCGGCCAGTGCCAATTCCTTGGGGTCCCACGCTCCGACGTACGAGGACAGCCCGACTCGGTCGTACGCTGCGTACTGCTCGTCGCAGAGTACGGTCACCGACCAGTTGTTCGCTTCGTCGCGCGAACGCAGTGCCTCGACGAATCGGTGTCCGACCATTCCGTGTCCGATGACAACAACCGACTTGCTCATGACGCCTACTTCCTGAGGTACGAGATAGTTCTGAGATTCTGCGGACCGCTCACGCCGTGACTGCGACCTTCGCCTCGTCGACGTCTGTGGTCAGCGTCGACGGCTTGCGCAGGAAGACGAACCAGGTGACTGCGATGCAGGCGATGTAGAAGGCCAGGAACACCCAGAAGGCCATGGTCGCCGACTTCGCGGGGCTGCTGTACGACGCGCGCAGCACCAGGTTGATGCCGACGCCGCCCAAACCGCCTACCGCACCGGCAAATCCGATGAGAGCACCGGAGATACTGCGCGACCACGTTGCCTTCTCGCTTCGATCCATGTGATCGAAGCTCTGAGCCTTCGCCTCGAAGATCGCCGGGATCATCTTGTAGACGGATCCGTTTCCGATGCCCGAGAGCAGGAACAGGGCGATGAAGCCGAGAACGAAAGTCACCATGATCCCGGCGCTGGCGACGCCGGCGGTGTTGTCGTCCATCGTTCCGGCCGTCACGAGTATCGATGCCGCGAATGCCATGGCGACAAACGTCCACATGGTGATCTTGCCGCCGCCGATGCGGTCGGCCAGTTTGCCACCGAGCGGCCGGGCGATCGAACCGAGGAGAGGGCCGATGAAGGCGATCTGTGCTGCATGCAGCGCCGCCGCGGCCGGAGTGGCACCGCCGGCGAGGAAGTTGATCTGCAGAACCTGACCGAAGGCGAAGCTGAATCCGATGAAGGAACCGAACGTACCGATGTACAGGAAGCTGATCACCCACGACTCGGAGAACTTGAGTGCCTTGGCCATGGAGCGCAGGTCCGACTTCTGGTTGCCCAGGTTGTCCATGAACAGCGCGGCACCGACGGCGGCGGCCGCAATGAACACGAGATAGACGGCGCAGACGATCCACGGAGCGCGGTTACCGACGGTGGCGATCACCAGCAGACCGATCAGCTGGATCATCGGCACACCGATGTTGCCGCCGCCGGCATTGAGACCGAGCGCCCACCCCTTGAGGCGTTGCGGGTAGAAGGCATTGATGTTGGTCATCGACGACGCGAAGTTGCCGCCGCCGATACCTGCAGTGGCCGCTACCAACATGAACGTGGTGTACGACGCACCCGGGTTCATCATCAGGTAGAGCGTGAGAAGTGTTGGCACGAAGAGGAACAGCGCACTCATGACGGTCCAGTTACGACCGCCGAACCGTGCGGTGGCAACCGTGTAGGGAATACGGAGGACCGACCCGACAAGTGTGGGCACTGCGACGAGGAAGAACTTTCCGGCCGCGTCGATGCCGTAGATATCCGTCGGCATGAACAACACCATCACGGACCAGATCGACCAGATCGAGAAGCCGACGTGTTCGGCTACCACTGACCAGATCAGGTTCCGCTTCGCGATGTCCTTGCCGCCGGATTCCCAGGCGTCGACGTCCTCTGCATCCCAATGCTCGATGTAATGACTCACCAGGGCCTCCTGAATATGTTGGAGACCCAAAGGTAGAAAACGGTTATTGCGCCGGTGCTGCGTGCGATGACCGCGAAGTCAATTGATCCTCACCCGGTAACAAGACCGGGTGTGAGCTAGTTTTTCGCAGGTGCGTGCCAGGAATCCTCGAGCATCCGAGGCTTGCATGCCTGGTAGGCGCCCAGGAGCACCACGATCACCGCGACGACGAGCAGGCCGAACGGCGCAGCGTATCCACCGGACACGTCGTGAAAAACGCCGAACAGGAGCGGACCGAGGCAGGCAACGGAGTAGCCGATGCCCTGGGTGAAGCCGGACAGTGCCGAGGAACCGATGTGTGAACGAGTACGCAGGTTGATCAGTGTGAGCGACATCGGAAACGTGCTCGGACCGAGGCCCAGGACGACAACCCACACGACCGGCGCCGCCATCGGGGCAAAGTACAGCCCGCCCATGCCGACCAGGTAGCAGACGGCACACGCGATCACGACAGGGAAGGGATTGGCCATGCGGGCGCACAGCGTCGGTGCACCGAAAGCTGCGACGAGCCCGATCACCGAGAACATTCCGACCATCGTTCCGCCGAAGGCGTCACTGGCTCCGGCGTCACGAAGGATCGAGGGAATCCACGTGAACATCGAATACGTGATCAGTGAGGTCATGCCGAACATGCCGGCCATCCCCCAGGCCACGGGAGAACGCCAGACCTGACCGCGTGGCTGTTCTGCCACTGCCGCAACCGAATCCGATGAATTCTCGACGGACCCGGCTTCGTTCGCGCGAGCCTTGCGCGAGCGAGCGAGGGTGATCAACCACGGCACTGCTGCGGCGAAGCCGAAGGCGGACCACCAGCCGATCGAGAACCGCCACCCGAAGGCGTCGGCAACGGGGACTGCGACGAACGCCGGAACGATGGTGCCGATCTGCACGGCCACGATGTAGACCGAACTCATGGTGGCGAGGCGATCCGAGAAGTACCGCTTGACCAACGGCGGGATCACGACATTGCCGATTCCCATGCCTGCCAGTGCCAGAGCCGAGAGGGCCAGCAACGACCATGTCTGAGACATCATGGCGCGCAACAGCATTCCGACGCCGGCCATGAGCATCGCGACGAGGGCCGTCCGCTCGAGCCCGATACGTTTCGCGATGGCGGGAGTGACGAGACCGAAGATGGCGAACATGGCGGTCGGAACCATGCCGAAGACACCGACGATCGAGGCGGAGAAGCCGATCTCGTCGCGAATCTCGGCCGCCAAGGGCGAGAACGAGGTCACCGCAAGTCGAAGTACGAGCGCAGACATCGCAATCGCTGCGAAGACGAGCACACGGCCTTGTACCAACGAGCGGGTTTCGGTTCTCTCCAGTTGAGCAGTCACCGGGAAATCATAGGATGACCGGACGAACTCGCACAAGCGCGGTAATCTAACGTCACATTCACACCACTTACCCGGACCCGAGGAAACAACCACGTGCAACCCGTTCGACGCGCAAGTCTCATCTCGCAGGTCACCGAACAACTCCGCAACGAGATCCGGAGCGGAACCTGGCCGATCGGTTCCAAAATCCCCACCGAACCGGAACTGTCGGAGCTGACCGGGACCGGTCGCAATACCGTGCGCGAGGCAGTCCAGGCGCTCGTACACGCCGGAATGCTGGAACGTCGTCAGGGATCGGGCACCTACGTCGTTGCTGTCTCCGACCTCGGTGGCACTCTCGGCAACTACTTTGCCGGTGCCCACCAGCGGGATGTACTCGAACTTCGGCGCGCACTCGACATCACTGCAGCCACCCTCGCCGCCGCACGGCGAACCGAAGACGACATCGCCGAACTGACGCGGCTACTCGAGCTTCGCACCGCGTCATGGGAGGGTCAGGACGTCGACGCTGCCACCACCGCGGACGTCGCCCTGCACCGAGCAATCGTCGCGGCCAGCCACAACGAGGTCTACCTGGAGTTCTACGACTCCCTGCTCCCGGTCATCGAGACCACGATCCAACAGCACATCGATGCAACCGGCGAAGGATTCCACTCGCAGCACGCGAACCTCGTCAACGCTGTCGTCGACGGGAACACCGTGGCCGCCTCGAACGCCGCACGCGAGCTGTTCGAGGGCCTGGTCTCGGACTTCGGTACCGGCGCCCCGATCTAGAGCAGCAAGCGCACGATGTCGGACGTACGGGCCAACCCCGGGAACGCGTCCGCCGTCGAGCGAGGATGCAGAACATGAACCGCCAAGCGGAACATCACCGCACGTAGAAGCATCTGCGGCCACTCGGGGAGATCTTCCCACCGGCCGACCAGTGCCTCGTCGGCACCGCCCCACGAGATCGCGTCGACCACAGCGACGGCGGCGGCCCACGCAGCCGGCCGCCAATACGGCGTGATGTCGGTGATTCCGGGCGCCATACTGCCCGAGAACAGCACTGTCCCGAACAGATCGCCGTGCACGAGCTGGTCCGGGCTCCGCACCGGCTTACGCAAAGTAGCGAGCCCGGCGATCAGTTCCAGACTCTTGCGACCGTCAGGAGTGGGCGTCTCGAGTTGCTCGACGCCCTTCGCGATCCTCAGCGGAACCGTTTCCCAGGCCGCGCGATCAGCGGCGACGAATACGTCGACCTCGGCCCACGGCGGCACGGGCGGTTGCGCAAGGAAGCGCGGGCGCTCGAGCGAGGCCGTCGCCGCATGCAGTCGGCAGGACATCGAGACCACTTCGTCGTGACGTGGTTCCGGCGATCCGACGATGAAGGTGTCGGCACGCCAGCCCGAGACGACGTAACGACCGTCGGTCGAACGCACCGGTCGAGCCAGCCGAACGCCGTCGACTTCGAGGTTCTCTCGCACCTTCGCCGACCACGCTGCGCGGGCATGATCCGCGACTGCTGAAAGGACGACGTCTCCACACAGCCACCCGCCGTCCCAATCCGCACCGAGTGGGATGGGATCGACTTCACGGAGGCCGAAGGTGGAGCACACGTGCTGGGGAGGTTGGCCTGTGCTCACACCCCAACGCTACCGGTGCGCGGCGCCGCCTCCCGCGAGGCGCGCCTAGTAGACCGGCAGACTCGCATCCACCTGGTTCGCCCAGGCGATCGCGCCGCCTTGAACGTGGACCGCGTCGGAGAAACCGGCGTTCTTGAGAAATGCCAATGCCTCGGCGGAACGAATGCCGGTTTTGCAGTACAGCACTATCTGCTTGTTCTGCGGCAACGTCGCCAGAGCTTCACCGGACAGGATGCGGTCCTTCGGGATCAGCACGGCCCCCGGCAGATGCATGATGTCCCATTCAACCGGTTCTCGTACGTCGACCAGCTCGATCGACCGTCCCTCGCCGATCATGGCCTCCAGTTCGGGCGCCGTGATCGTCGAACCGACAGCAGCGGCACTCGCCTCTTCGGACACGACACCGCAGAACGCGTCGTAGTCGATCAAGGCGGTGACCGGCACGCGGGTCGGATCACGCTGAAGGCGGATCGTCCGGAACGTCATCGCAAGTGCGTCGTAGATCATCAGGCGTCCGAGAAGCGGTTCGCCGATCCCCGTGATGAGCTTGACCGCCTCGGTCGCCATGATCGAACCGACGGTCGCGGGCAGGACTCCGAGCACACCACCCTCGGCGCACGAGGGGACCATGCCTGGCGGCGGCGCCTCCGGGTAAAGATCGCGATAGTTCAGTCCCGCGCCGTCCGGGGCGTCTTCCCAGAAGACCGAGACCTGCCCTTCGAAGCGGTAGATCGAGCCCCACACGTACGGCTTTCCCGCGATGACGGCAGCATCGTTGACGAGGTACCGCGTCGCGAAGTTGTCCGTACCGTCCAGGACCAGGTCGTACTCGGAGAACAGTTCGACCGCGTTGGAGTTGTCCAGGCGGAACTCGTGCAACCGGACGTCGACGTGCTCGTTGATTTCGAGAATCGACTCCTTCGCGCTGAGCGCCTTCGGGCGTCCGACGTCGGAGCGTCCGTGAATCACCTGACGCTGCAGGTTCGACATGTCGACCTCGTCGAACTCGACGATCCCGATGGTGCCCACTCCTGCGGCCGCGAGGTAGAGCAGTGCCGGTGAACCCAATCCACCGGCGCCGATGAACAGGACTCGTGCATTCTTGAGCCGCTTCTGACCGGTCATGCCTACGTTCGGGATGATCAGGTGCCGGCTGTATCGGGCAACTTCCTCCCGGCTCAACTCGGCTGCCGGCTCCACCAGTGGTGGCAATACGACGGGTGTTGCAGACACCGCGAAACACTCCTAGTTCAAGACGAGATCAGGGATTCTCGATCCGGTCACGCTCGGGGGTACGGCCACGGATTGAAGCGGCACGTGAGTCCGTTCATCGGAACGACGCCCTCGGGATCAAGCCTAGCGATGTCGTTGTTCGCGGTTCCGAAGGTCTGCTGCATCATGATCGGTGCGAGTCCGCCTTCGGTCTCGCACGGCTGATGAGCGGCGTATCCGATGGCATGGCCGACCTCGTGATTGATCTGATACTGCCGATACGAGCCGATGTCGCCCTGGAACGAAATGGCGCCTCGCACCCATCGCGGTTCGTTGAGCAGGACTCGGTCCATGCTCGGGTTGTAGCAGGATCCTTCGAGTTCGATTTCGTATCCACAGCCTTCGCGGATCGTCATCTGTGAGGTCAAGGAGATCCGGAAGTCCGGCTCGCCGGCGTCGACGCGCCGGAACGCGACCTTGGGATCGTTGGTCCAACTCTTCGGATTGGCCAGTGTCTGGTCGACCATGCGTCCGTACGATTCGTCTCCGCCGAAGCCGGTCGTGTCGACGCCGTCCTCGATCTCGACCGTGTACGTGAACTCGCGTTCGGTTCCCTGTCCGACCTTGCCCGTCGTACCTGGTACGACGTGCCACGTTCCACCCCCCGCGACGGTGAACGGACCACCGTCGGGAAGGGCACCGGACGGTATCGACGAGGCAAAAGTTCCGTCTCCGGCCGGTGGGGCACCGATGACATCGGTTCCGTCGGTGCTGTGCGCGAGGTCGGCGGTGGCCGACGTCTTGCTCGCGGAGTCTGTGGCGTCCGGCCGCACCGCATCGACGATCACAAGAATGGTGAGCACCACGAGAACCGGAATCGCGTAGGCCCGCCAACCGTAGGTCGAGACGAAGCGCCCGAGCTTGCTCTGCTTTCGCGCTGCCCGGTCCGGTCGCGGATTACGCGGGGTTCGGCCCACTTCTCGTTTGGTCGGATCCCATTGGGCGCGCAAAGGCTGATGGGAGGAAATGCCGCGATAGTCGCGTTCGCCGTAGGCACGATCATCCGGCACCTCCGGCCGACGTTCGTCGCGAGGCGCTCCAGTTCCGCTACGCATTCGACGTTCCTCACGTTCAGGGTTCTGCGTAGTTCGTCCACGCATGCGCGGTCCCCCTGGGTCAGTCACGTCGTCCAGAATCTCACACACGGCAAGTCGCTCGCCCGGGCTGACCGAAACTTGCTGGTCCTGGCGTGTCATGGCAGCCCGTCCTGTAACGAGACAGACCGCTGGTCTCGCTCACCGAGGCACGCGCGACTCGCCCGGGCGACACACGGTATCGTTCATTCGGCTACGACCGGTGTGACGGAGGATACTGGCGGGTACGCACACGCGACTCGCGGATCCGCGCGCCGACCGAATTACTTTTGCTCAGATTGGAAGCGACATGACAGAACTCGCGGATCGGACTGACTCCGATCGCGGTACAACGGCTGGCAAGCCTGCCGGAACACGTCGCAGCACCCGCCTCCCGCGCGATGCGCGCCGCCTCCAGCTCCTCGCAGCTGCAAGTGAGGTATTCGTTGCGAACGGGTACCACTCGGCCGGCATGGACGAGATCGCCGAATGTGCCGGTGTCAGCAAGCCAGTTCTGTACCAACATTTCCCAGGCAAACTCGAACTGTACGTCGCAGTCCTGCAGAGTTACGTCGACAGCCTCATCTCGGGTGTACGCCAGGCCCTGCGATCGACGACGGACAACAAACAGCGTGTCCGCGCCGCGGTCCAGGCGTTCTTCGACTTCGTCGACAACGACTCCCAGGGCTTCCGCCTGGTGTTCGAGTCCGACATCATGGGCGAACCTCAGGTCCAGACACGCGTCGAACAAGCCACCGAAGCCTGCGTCGACGCCGTGTTCGACCTGGTGAGTCAGGATTCCGGACTCGATCCGTACCGCGCGCGCATCCTTGCGGTCGGTCTTGTCGGTGCCAGCCAGTTCACTGCGCGGTACTGGCTCGAAGCCGCGCGGCCGATCCCGAAGGAAGAAGCCGTGGAAATCACCGTGACCCTCGCGTGGGGCGGTCTCTCACACGTGCCGCTGCAAGCCGAAACGAAGTAACCGGAACCCGAACGAGAATGGGCGGGCAGTCTCACGACTGCCCGCCCATTCTGCTGTTACAGCTACGCGTCAGACGGTAGGCGCGAATCCGACCTTGCGGATATCGGACGGACCGATCTCCACGTACGCCACACGAGAAGCCTGCACCAGGAACTTGCGGCCCTTGTCGTCGACGAGAGCCAGAACCGGCTCGCGGCCACCGAGGACAGCCGCGACCAGTGTCTCGACCTCGTCAGGGGTCTGTTCGCTGTTGACGATGAGCTCACGCGGGCTGTCGATTACACCGATCTTGACCTCCACGGTCAACCTCCGAACTGTTCGTGAATTACATCCGTTGTCGACGCAAGGCTAATGCAGCAACGACCGCCCACGCTCCTCTGCACGCTGTGCCCAGAGCGAACAGGCACCTAGACGAGTCCGAGAATCGCCATCCGCTCGGCATGCTTTGCCTGCATGCCGTCGAACAACGCGACAACTCCGTTGAGGTCGCCGGAGGCGGAGATCACCAGATCGGTGAGATCTTCACGCTGCGCCAGCACGAACTGTGCCTGCGTGATTGCTTCGCCCAGAAGACGGCGTCCCCACAGCATCAACCGGTCCTTGGCGCGAGTACTGGCCTCCACTGCTGCCTTCACCTCGAGCACCACGAACTCCGAGTGGCCCGTCTGGGACAGCACGTCCTCGACGATTTCCGCGACATCCGCCGGGAGGGAGTGCCCGATCTCGCGATAGAAGTCGGCAGCGATTCCGTCGCCGACGTACGCCTTCACGAGCGATTCCAGCCACGTCGACGGTGTCGTCGACGCGTGGTAGTTGTCGAGAGCTCGAACGAACGGGTCCATGACGGCGAAGATCTCGTGGCCACGTTCCGTCAACGCCGTTTCCAGAGTCTCGAAGTGGTCCATCTCGGCGGCGGCCATGCTGGCGAACGCCACCTTGCCTCGCAGGTCCGGTGCCATTTGTGCGTCCTCCGCCAAGCGGTAGAACGCCGAAATCTCGCCATACGCGAGAACGGCAAACAAATCGATCACGCCAGGGTGATCGGAAGCGACTCGGCCTCCGGTTCCAGCGTCCGTCGAAGCATCAAGATCGTGTGCGCCCATGACTACGAACTGTAGTGCTTCGACGGCCGACGCGACCGGCAAGGACCGCATGTCCGATTCGGTGATCTTCGACATGTCATCGCGAGGGACGGACAACGTGCAGCTACAATGGTCTTGGGAGTTCGCCAGTTCCCCCGGGCCAATTGGTTAGCCGGGACGGCTGTATTCACACGAACCCCACCGATAATGTGCGCGCACCTGCATCGACGGTTGTCGCCCGCTTCGCCGAGATCTCCGGACGGTTCGAATTCGTCCGAGTGGAATTCAGTGCTGAGGCGTAGGCATGACCGAAGAAAAAGAGGGCATCGACATCGGCCGACTTACGGCCTGGCCCCTTACCTTGTGCGTGCGTACCGCCACGAGGAAAGGCTAGTCCCCTGAGCAAGATCACTGTCGACCACGAAGACGAAGCAACCGAGAACACCGTTTCCGTCCAGCTCGACGACACCCATGTACCCCCGAGCTTCGCCGAACTCGGTGTCCGCGACGAAATCGTCCGCGCACTGAACGAGATCGGCATCGAGCGCACCTTCGCCATCCAGGAACTCACCCTTCCGTTGGCTCTCGCCGGTGACGACCTCATCGGTCAGGCCCGCACCGGAATGGGCAAGACCTTCGGTTTCGGCGTCCCGCTCCTGCATCGCATCGTCACCGCCGAGAACGGCACAGCTGTTCTCGACGGCACGCCCCGCGCTCTGATCATCGTTCCCACCCGCGAGCTGTGCATCCAGGTTGCCCGCGACCTCGAGAACGCCAGCAAGTACCTCCGGGTCGGCGACCGCGGTCTCCAGGTTCTGCCCATCTACGGCGGCCGTCCGTACGAGGCGCAGATCTCGGCACTCCAGAAGGGCGTCGACGTTGTCGTCGGCACCCCGGGTCGCCTGCTCGACCTCGCCAACCAGTCGCACCTGATCCTGGGCAAGGTGGGCGTTCTCGTCCTCGACGAGGCCGACGAAATGCTCGACCTGGGATTCCTCCCCGACATCGAACGCCTCATGGGCATGGTCCCCGACAAGCGTCAGACGATGCTCTTCTCCGCGACGATGCCCGGCCCGATCATCACCCTGGCTCGCACCTTCCTGACGCAGCCGACGCACATCCGCGCCGAAGAGGCCGAATCCTCCGCGGTGCACGATCGCACCAGCCAGCACATCTACCGTGCACACGCGCTCGACAAGGCCGAGATGGTCGCCCGTGTTCTGCAGGCCGAAGGCCGCGGCGCGACGATGATCTTCACCCGCACCAAGCGCACAGCCCAGAAAGTCGCCGACGATCTCGCCGAGCGCGGCTTCTCCGTCGGTGCCGTCCACGGTGACCTCGGCCAGATCGCCCGTGAAAAGGCGCTGAAGGGCTTCCGTAACGGCAAGGTCGACGTTCTGGTCGCCACCGACGTCGCTGCCCGCGGTATCGACATCGACGACGTCACCCACGTCATCAACTACCAGTGCCCCGAGGACGAGAAGACCTACGTCCACCGCATCGGTCGTACCGGCCGCGCCGGACGCACCGGCATCGCCGTCACGCTGGTCGACTGGGACGACATCCCTCGCTGGCAGCTCATCGACAAGGCACTGAGCCTCGGAATCCCCGACCCGGTCGAGACCTACTCCAGCTCGCCGCACCTCTACGAAGAGTTGTCCATTCCGGCCGATGCCAAGGGCACTGTTCGCAAGGCCAAGGCCGCCCCTGAGAAGGCAGCAACGGACAAAGCAGCAACGGACAAAGCAGACGCGCCGAAGTCGACCGACTCGGACGGCAACGAAGAGAAGGCCGCTCCCCGCCGCAACCGGACCCGTCGCCGCACCCGCGCCGGCGCTTCGACCGACGCCGCGACGTCCACCACCGCCGGCGCCACCACAGCTCCCCCTTCGGCACCCGCGGCAACCGCTGCCGACAACTCGGACGAAGACGGAGCGGCCAAGCCGCGTCGCCGTCGGCGTCGTCGCCCCGCGGCTTCCGCGACGGCAGGCGCCGCAGAGTAAGCTGCCGATGTGCTGGCTCCCGAAAGGCGTACTCGCTCAGATGTGATCGGTGCGCTGGCAATCGCGCTGGCCGTAATCGTGGCGGTGACCGTTGTGTGGTTGCGCAGTGATGCGCGCGGAACCACCTCGGTCACCGCTGAATCTCCACTCCCACCTCTGTCGACGTCGGTGTTGTTACCCGACATCCTGAAGCAGACGTGGGAATCTCCCAGTGCCGACTCGACGGCACCGATCACCGTCGGAAATGCCGTCGTCACCGCCGACGGCTCCGAGGTGATCGGCCGCGATCCGGCAACGGGCGAAGAAGTGTGGCGATACGCGCGCAACATTCCGCTGTGCGGCGCGATCGGTTCGTGGGATCGCGTCGTCAGCGTCTATCAGGACGATCGCGGTTGCTCTCAGGTCACGTCGCTGGTCGCCGACACCGGCGCCCGAAAGGACCAGCGCAACAGCGACGCCGATTCCGCGGTCAGCCTTTCAGCGGACGGCACCTACCTGATTTCGCGCGGCACTGAGCGAATGGAACTGTGGCGCTCGGACCTCGTCCGAACCCTCGAGTACGGCCGGGTCGACGCGAAGGTCAACCCCAACAAGCAACCCCGCACCGGATGCACGCTGCTCGACGCTGCATCGAGCGCCAACCGAGTCTCGGTACTCGAGCGCTGCCCCGGTGAAGCCTCCAACAGGTTGACGGTGATGAATCCCGCACCCAAGGACGCCCAGGAACCCGAAGAGTACGGATCCTCGATTCTCCTCGACTCCGAGGGCGCCCGCCTGCTGGCCGTGGCCGGCGAGAAGACGGCCGTCTACCTCCCTGCCGCCAACGGAACCGTCTCTCGCATCACCATTTTCGACGGAACCGGCAATCCGATCGTCGACTATCCGATCGAGGGAGCGGTGACCGAAGGGGCCCGCACCCACGCCGACAAGGCTTCGATCACGTGGTGGACCGGCTCGCAGACCGTCAACCTGCGCCTGAGCGACCTGGCTCCGACGTGGATCGTCAACGGAACGTCCGGGCCCGGAAGCATGGTTGCCGGTCAGATGCTCATCCCCGTTCCGGGCGGCATTGCAGCCGTCAGTCCGTCGGACGGAGCGGTTCAGCGCATGATCGCAGTCGACCGCGGTGAGACGGCGACACCGATCGTGCTCGCCAGTGCGGGCGAGACGATTCTGGAACAGCGCGGCGACACCTTGTTCGCGCTGCGCTAGAAGCTCACCTTCCTCAGAGCGCCAGTTCCGGCGCGAAAGTCACGACTTCATTTCCAGCCCAATGCTTTACGAGATTGTCGGCGAGTTCTCGATAGGCATCCGCGCCCTTGTTCTTTCGTCCGGCGAGGACCGTCGCACCCGACGCGGACGCCTCGGCGAACTTGACGGTGCGTGGGATCGGAGGCGCCAGAACGGCCAGGGAGTAGCGGTCGCTGACGTCGGCGAGCACGTCGCGACTGTGCGTGGTTCGAGCGTCGTACAGAGTCGGAAGTGCGCCGAGCAGAACAAGATCCGGGTTGGTGATGGCTTGGACTTCACGAACCGTACGCAGCAGCTGTCCGACGCCGCGGTGTGCGAGGGTTTCGCACTGCAGTGGAACCAGAACCGACTGCGCCGCAGTCAATCCGTTGAGTGTGAGCACACCCAACGACGGTGGGCAGTCGATGATGATGACGTCGTAAGAGCCCAGGAGCGGAGACAGCGCCCGCTTGAGCGCGAACTCTCGACCGGGTCGCATCAGGAGCAGCGCTTCGGCGCCCGCGAGATCGATCGTGGCCGGCAGGAGATCCATACCGTCGTCCGTCTTCAGCACGGCGTCGACCGCATCGAGATCACCCGCCAGGACCTCGTTGACCGAACGCTCGAGGCGATCCGGGTTGTGTCCGAGCGAGAACGTCAGGCAGCCCTGCGGGTCGAGATCCACCACCAGAACTCGTTGTCCGAGCGCGGACAAAGCCGCACCGAGAGAAGCGACGGTGGTGGTTTTAGCCACGCCGCCCTTTTGATTCGCCACTGCGAGAACCGTCGTCACACGTAGATCCTTGCGCACTTCGCGCCAGGAGGCGAGCTACACACGCGAGGCAGCCTGCAATGATGGTCGACATGACGTCCCAGTCCGCCCCCTCGTCGATCCCCCTCGGTGCTCGCGTCGTACTCATGCGACACGGTGAAACCGAGTGGGCACGCACCGGGAAACACACGGGCCGGACCGAGGTTCCGCTGACTCCGCTCGGCGAGATGCAGGCAACCGCGACCGGAAATCGCTTGCGAACCCTCGACCTCCGGAACCCCATGATTCTGACGAGTCCGCGGCTGCGCGCACAGTTGACGGGCGATCTCGCCGGCCTGCCGGAAGAGCGAACCTGGGATGCACTGTCCGAATGGGACTACGGCGATTACGAAGGCCTCACGACGCCCGAGATCCGCGCAACGGTGCCCGATTGGACCGTCTGGACGCACCCGTGCCCCGGCGGCGAGCAGGCCGATCAGATCCACGCCCGCACCGACATGGTGCTGTCGATGGTGCGTTCGCAACTACCCGAACGCGACGTGATCCTGATCGGGCACGGCCACTTCTCACGCGCACTCATCGCCCGCTGGCTCGAGCTCCCGGTGACGGAAGGAAAGCGTTTCGCCTTGTCCCCCGGCGCATACTCGGTTCTCGGTTACGAGCATGGCGCCACCCACCTCGTCCATCACAACGTGCCGCCGCTCGTCGAGGCTTGAGGCCTAAGATTCTCCCTATGATCCGACGCGCCACGCCCGCAGACGTCCAGCCGATCACAGACATGATCTACGAGTTGGCCGACTACCAGAAGGCCCTCGACGAGTGCACCGTGAAGGCGGAACAGATCGGCGAGGCTTTGTTCGGGCCGGCCGCGACGGCCTTCGCGCACGTCGCTGTGAATTCGGCCGACGACGTCGTCGGCATGGCGTTGTGGTTTCGCAATTTCTCGACGTGGGACGGCGCCCACGGTATCTACCTCGAAGACCTCTACGTCAAGCCCAGTCAGCGCGGATCAGGCCACGGGAAGGCTCTTCTGGCCGCACTCGCCAAGGAGTGCACCGACAACGACTACACCCGGCTGTCCTGGTCGGTGCTCAACTGGAACACCCCCTCGATCAAGTTCTACGAGTCACTCGGCGCCGACGCGAAGACGGAGTGGACCACGTATCGCCTGACCGGTACTCACCTCGGAGCTCTCGCCGCCGAAGCTGAGTAGAGCGGAAGCTGAGTAGGTCTGAAGCAGCGTAGGCGTTCCGTCCTACTTGTCCCGCGGCTCGTCGGTCTCGTCCGGGCGTCCCTCTTCCGGCGACACCTCGTCTGCGTACGCTCCGTACTCCGCTGCCATCCATCGAGACGTCGGAGCCGAGAACAGGCAGCCCAGAGCGCCGAGAACGACGACACCCAGAACGATGCCGAGCGGCACCTGATGCGAATCGGTCAGGAGCGACCAGGCGACCGGCAGGAGCAGCAACTGTGCGACGACGGCGATTGCCCGGCCCCACCGGCGGCCCGTCAGCAAAGCGATACCGGCAGCCAACACCGCGCCGCCGAGGATCGCGACCCAGGCGGCAAATCCGTATCCGTTGGTGACGCTCTGATCGTGGCCGGTTGCACCGCGAATCACTGCGACGATCGCGAACCCGGCGGCAACCAGCCCTTGAAGCGTCACGAGGGCACCCGCCCATGTGACTGTCTTGGGCAGGGCGTTCGGACTGGCGGTATTCGGCACGAGGCCAGCCTAGAACACGACACCGGATAGGCTCATGCCCCGTGCGCGCACTGCTGATCGTCAACCCCAATGCCACCTCCACCACCGCTGCCGGTCGTGACCTGTTGGCACACGCCCTCGAGAGTCGGGTGCGACTTACTGTGGCGCACACCACACATCGGGGTCATGCTGCCGAACTGGCGCGCGAAGCCCACGAAGACGGCTTCGGCTCGGTGATCGTCCACGGTGGCGACGGAACGGTCAACGAAGTGGTCAACGGACTGCTCGGGTCACCGCATCCCGCGTCGATGAAATCGGTTCCGGTCGGTCCGATCCCGACGATCGCTGTCGTCCCAGGCGGCTCGGCAAACGTTTTCGCGCGCTCACTCGGTATTGCCGCCGACCCGATCGACGCCACGAACCAACTCGTCGACCTCCTCTCCGAACGGACCAGGCGCCGAATCGGGCTCGCACACTGCGACAACCGTTGGTTCACGTTCAACGCCGGAATGGGCCTCGACGCCGATGTGTGCGAGGCCGTCGACGCCAGCCGTAAGAACGGTGACGCCGCCACACCCGCCCGGTATGTCCGAACCGCGATCGCGGCGTTCTTCCGTGCCAAGCGAGCCGAACCAGCGCTGACCGTCCACCTTCCCGATCAGGATCCCGTCTCCGGAGTCCACTACGCATTCGTCTCGAACTCGAGCCCGTGGACATATCTGGAAGAGCGTCCCGTCCACACCAATCCGGGAACGACCTTCGACAGTGGACTCGGCATCTTCGCCATGACGAGCACCAAAGTTCTGCCGTCCCTGCGGGTTGTGCGGCAACTACTCGCACGCGGCGCGGAGCCGAAATCGAAGGTCCTCTTACGCACCGACGACGTCCCGACAATCACCATCGAATCGTCGCGACCGATCGGACTCCAGATGGATGGCGACTACATCGGACTTCGTGAAAAGGTCGAATTCACCTCGGTCCCGGATGCACTGGAAGTGTTCGCACCGATTACGACGTGAGTCAGGCAACACGTTTGACCTGCAAAAACTCTGGTGCCAAAAGGTCGAAATCGCGTAAAATGCCGGTGACGCCCAGGTGGCCGTCAGGTGTGTCACAAATTAGTGAGTTGGCCCACGAACCCGTTCAAACCTATTGACATACCGCGAGTTCGTGAAAGCATTCACAAGTAACAGTGCGGAAACATTGATGACGCACACACAAACTCATTGGTACCAAATGGTGTGAATACACACCCAATTAAGGAGCGAAAAAAGATGGACTGGCGCCACAACGCAATCTGTCGCGACGAGGATCCCGAACTGTTCTTCCCTGTGGGAAACAGTGGACCGGCCCTCGCTCAGATCGCTGATGCCAAGGTTGTCTGCAACCGCTGCCCCGTCACCGCCGAGTGCCTGTCGTGGGCTCTCGAGTCCGGCCAGGATGCAGGCGTCTGGGGCGGAATGAGCGAAGACGAGCGTCGCGCACTCAAGCGTCGTAACGCACGTACCCGTGCACGCACTTCCGTCTAGGTAGAACCGAGACGTTCGACTCGCGGCGGAGAACAGCCCCTCTGCACAGTCGAAGACGACAGCCCGGCACCACATGGTGCCGGGCTTTTTGTCTGCTCGAATCGCTAACGCTGCTCGAATCAGTAACGCGCAGAACGTCTACCGAGCGGCACACGCAGAACCGCGTCGGTACCGCCTCCGCTTCCCGGGTGCAGTCCGAGCGAGCCACCGAGTTCGGCGCCCAGCAAAGTCCGCACGATCTGGAGTCCGAGCCGATCGGACTTCTCGAGGTCGAAGTTCTCCGGCAGTCCGCGCCCGTTGTCGTGGATGATCACGTCCAACCAGCGTGCAGAACGCTCGGCACTGAGTGTGACCGTGCCGGTCACGCCCGGATCGAAAGCGTGCTCGATCGCGTTCTGCACCAACTCCGTCAGCACCATGACCAGCGGGGTGGCGCGCTCGGCGGAGAACACTCCGAAACTGCCCTCACGCCGAATCGTCACCGGCACACCTACTCCCGCGACATCGGAGAGCATGGGAACCAACCGGTCGATCACCTCGTCGAGATCCACCTCTTCGTCCACCGACATCGACAAGGTGTCGTGAACGAGGGCGATGGACGTCACGCGCCTCACCGACTCTGTCAACGCTTGTCGCGCTTCGTCGTTGCCGGTTCTCCTGGCCTGTAGACGCAGAAGCGCCGCGACGGTTTGCAGATTGTTCTTCACTCGATGGTGAATCTCGCGGATGGTTGCGTCCTTGCTCAGGAGAGCGCGATCACGACGCTTGACCTCGGTGACGTCGCGGACGACGACCGCAGCACCGACATGCCGGCCGCCAGGCTTGAGAACCAGGGCCCGCAGCAGAACGGTCGCCCCGCGCGCCTCGATCTCCATACGGCGACCGGGCTTGTCCGCCAACGTATCTCGGATGTATCCCGCAGCTTCCTGAGACTCGAACGGGTCGGTGACCAACGAACGGGTCAGCGCTGCGAGGTCTTGGCCCACCAGATCCGAACTCAGACCCATCCGGTGATAGGCCGAGAGCGCGTTCGGGCTGGCATAGACGACTGTGCCTTCGGTATCGAGACGGATGAAGCCGTCGCCCGCACGTGGGCTCGAGTTCGTGTCGGAGCGCGATTCTCGGATCGGGAAGGTTCCGTCGCTGATCATCTGACACAGGTCTTCGGCGCAATCGAGATACGCGAGTTCGAGCGGACTCTGCGCTCGCTGGTGCGACAGGTTGGTGTCGCGGCTCAGAACAGCGATGACTCGCCCGTCCAGACGCACCGGAACGGCTTCCCGACGCGGCGGCATTCCTTCACGCCACGTCTCGTCTTCCCCGCGCACTACGCGGCCCTCCACGAGAGCGCGAAGAACCTGCGGGTGCTCGGACTCGGAAACGACCGTTCCGACCGCATCCTCCGGAAAAGCCGTCGATGCCGTTGTCGGCCGGCAATGCGCGACGCAGATGACCGTCCCCTCGGATCGGTTCTTCTCCGATTCGGTGCCCACCCACAAGAGAACGTCGGCAAAGGAGAGGTCGGCGAGCAGTTGCCACTCCCCCACGACGCGCTGGAGATGGTCGACCGCCGCACCGGGAAGGTCGGTGTGTTCGGCGAGGAGGTCGCTGAGAGTGGACATCGTCCGGCTTAGGAGATCACGGCGATCAGATCGCCTTGCTGAATCACGTCGCCGACCTTGACGCCCACCGTCGTCACCGTTCCCGGAACCTCGGCCAGGACGGGAATCTCCATCTTCATGGATTCGAGGATGACCAGGGTGTCGCCGTCCGCAACGACGTCTCCCTCGCTCACGACGACCTGGTAGACCGTCGAAACCATCTCGGCGCGCACGTCTTCTGCCATCGTGAACCTCACTTCTGTCGGAACTGCACTCTGACCACGAAAATACGTCGACGGATCACTCGATCGACCTGCCAATGGAACCACACCGGCATCGGCGTGAAACAATGACGCGAAAGAAACAGAAGGGAGACCAATCATGGGTAAGCGTGGTCGTAAGAAGCGCAGCCGTAAGGGCAACGCCGCTAACCATGGCAAGCGTCCAAACGCCTGACATGTAGCGCAACAAAACGTCCGAGGGGCGGGGAAGCATTGCTTCCCCGCCCCTCGGCGTTACTGCCTTCCGACTGCTGCCGCTCAGATCTTCGCTGACGGGCTAGCTGTCGGTTTCGGTAGTCGTTATGACGATGGTCCGACGCAACTCGACGGTGAGCCTCTGACGCAGGCTTTCCGGCGCGTGGTCTCCACCGCACTTACGGTTGATCAGGCTCTTGACCTTCTCTTCGATCCCGTAGGCCTCGAGGCACGATCCACAATCGTCGATATGACGCTGCAGGCGAGCACGACTCGAATCGTCGCATTCACCGTCGAGCATCAACCAGACGTCGGCGATGACTGCCGAGCAGTCGAGCCTTTCGAATTCGTCCTGCTCACTCATCGTGTGACACCTTCCGTCTCGGTGGCTGCGACTGTGGCTGTGTCGACCGCGCCGTCCCGATTGAATCCCCGGTCTTTTGCGACATCGGCCAAAAGACCACGCAATTGCTTGCGACCACGGTGCAGTCGCGACATCACCGTTCCGATGGGTGTGCCCATGATCTCCGCGATCTCCTTGTACGGGAATCCTTCGACATCGGCGTAGTACACGGCCATACGGAATTCCTCGGGAAGCGACTGCAGCGCCGCCTTGATGTCGTCGTCAGGCAACGCGTCGAGCGCCTCCACCTCGGCCGATCGCAGCCCCGTCGAGGTGTGCTCGGCGGTGGCGGCCAACTGCCAGTCGGTGATCTCGTCCGTCGGATACTGCGCGGGTTGGCGCTGCTTCTTGCGGTACGAGTTGATGTAGGTGTTCGTGAGAATCCGGTACAGCCAGGCTTTCAGGTTGGTACCGGCACGGAACGAACGGAAAGCGGTGTACGCCTTGACGTACGTCTCCTGCACGAGATCCTCGGCATCAGCGGGATTCCGCGTCATACGCAAGGCAGCGCCGTACAACTGGTCGAGCAGCGGGAGCGCGTCGCGCTCGAACCGGGCAATCAACTCATCCGGAGTTTCGGGCGTTTCGGACACTGCGCCGTCGATAGGTTCAGCTACCCCTGACGGTTCGTCCTTGGGCCGGTCGTGTTCCAGCACTCTGATCCCTTCACTAGCCGTAGGGATCAAGGTTACCGCCAACTGAAGATCCGACCCACGGGCCGGTGGTGGCTCACACACAGCCAGCACGGTCGCTCCTTCGCTTCTCGGGACAAGTTTCATCAACTGGTACCAACACGGGAGTCAGCGACTCTGTTCCCGGCCTGGTCGGATGCACCTGTCGGCGATCCACATAGGGTGTTCCTCATGGCCGGAACAGCGACCCCTGCGACCGTACTTCTCGACAAGTCGAAGACACCGCACCGCGTCCACAGCTACGACCACGATCCTCGCGCGGAATCTTTCGGCGACGAGGCGGTCACCGCACTGGCAGAGTCGACAGGCGTCGAGGCCGCACAGATCTTCAAGACCTTGGTCGTCAAACTCGACACCGGCAAGCTCGCCGTCGCGGTTCTGCCGGTCCCGGACAAGCTCTCCCTCAAGGCTGCAGCCGCTGCCCTCGGTGCGAGCAAAGCCGTCATGGCCGATCGCGCCGAAGCCGAGCGCTCGAGCGGCTACGTCTTCGGCGGTATCTCACCGCTCGGCCAGCGCAAGAAACTGCCGACAGTGATCGATGCGTCGGCGCTCGACTGGGACCGCATTCTCTGCAGCGCCGGCCGACGCGGGCTCGAAATCGAGCTGGCTCCGACGGACCTCGCGCAGCTCAGTGGCGCGGTCACGGCGCAAATCACGGCGGGCTGAGTATCCGGTCGCTACGGTCTCACCATGCGACCACACCTGAAAACTCTTGCACTGACCGCTGCAGCGGCAGCCCTCACCGTCTCGCTGACGGCCTGCGGGAGTTCGGACAATGCCGCCAAGGAAGTCACGGTAGTCGGATCAGGGCAGGTCCGCGGGGCGCCGGACATCCTCAATGCCGACATCGGCATCGAGGTGGTTGCCCCGGACGTATCGGGGGCGGTCTCCGAGTCGAATGACAAGGCCCGTCAGATGATCGACGCGATAGTCGCTGCCGGGGTGGCCCCCGAGGACGTGCAGACAAGCGATCTGTCCGTCCAGCCGCAGTACGACGCCAGTGGTGGACCGTTCATCGGCGGCAACGTGACCGGCTACCGGGCGACCAACTCGGTACGGATCGTCGTCCGCGATCTCGACAAGGCCTCTTCTGTCCTGGACGCCGGCATCGCGGCGGGCGGAAACGCGGCACGGCTCGGCAACGTCGCCTTCGCCATCGACGACGACTCTCAGCTTCTGGCCGACGCTCGCACCCGGGCCTTCGAGGACGCGAAGAACCGTGCCGAGCAGTACGCGGATCTGTCCGGTACGTCGCTCGAGAACGTCGTGACCATCACCGAGGCACACGACACGAGTGGCGGTCAGACCATGCGCGCTCCCGACGCCTCGATGTCCGACATGGTTCTCGCCCCGGGAACCCAGCAGGTCTCGTTCGAAGTGACCGTCACCTGGTCTCTCGGCTGACCACTAGAGCAGGCTGATCTGCTCGCCGGCACGGTCGACGTCCGGCTCGATCAACTCGTGCCCGTTGTTCTTGACACTGTTGACCAGCGGCCGGACTCGATCGACGTCGATCCGCTCGAAGAGGTCCGTTACCGGTTCGAGCAGAGCCGAATCGACGGTGTTGTCGGGATCGAGCCACGCCTCCCAGCGGTCACGAGGCAGGGCGAGGGGCATGCGGTCGTGAACCTGCTCGAGGTGACCGAGAGAGTCGACCGTGACGATCGAGCAGCTCAGGACGGGGCTCGCGTTCTCGACCCTCGGGTCCCGCCAGGCAGACCACACGCCCGCCATGAACAGCCGTGATCCGTCGTCGGGGTGCATGTAGTAAGGAATCTTCGCTGCCTTTTTCCCGCCGGTGGCCTCGGTCTGCCACTCGTACCACCCGTCCATGGGGACCAGGCAACGCTTGAACTTGAAGGCGGTCCGAAACGCCGGCTTCTCCGCCAGCGAATCGGCGCGGGCGTTGAACAGGACCGGGCCTTTGCCCAGTTCCTTGGTCCACGACGGCACCAATCCCCACCGCATCCGCCGAATCCTCTTGGTCGGATCGCTGTCGGGGTTCTCCCGATCGTGGCGTTCGACGACAGTCAACACCTCGGTCGTGGGGGCCACGTTGTAGTCGGCTTCGACGGGCGCCGAGTGGTCGGTCTCGTCGAGCGCATCGAGTTCCACCGCCAGGGTGGCCGGGTCCGCTGTGGTCGCATACCTTCCGCACATGACACCCAGGGTGGCACGGTTTCGACCATTCCCCCACCGATGAGAGAAGATGGACCATGTGAGTCTGAGTCTGTGGAGCGCCCCGAGGGCCCAAGCACCCGTCGATGCAGTGGTGACGCTGCCCGGATCCAAGTCCATCACCAATCGAGCTCTGATTCTGGCCGCACTTGCGGATGGCCCGTCCACGATCACCGGTGCACTCCGCAGCCGTGACGCCGACCTGATGATCGCCGCTCTGCGTGACCTCGGCATCGGCGTCGAGGAAGCCGGTGATGCGACCACGCTTCGCATCACCCCTGGACCCCTGCGCGGCGGCGAGGTCGACTGCGGCCTGGCCGGCACCGTGATGCGCTTCCTGCCGCCACTCGCCGCGATGGCCGACGGCATCGTCCACTTCGACGGCGACGAGCAAGCACGCACACGACCGCTCGGCACCATCTTGGAAGCACTGCGCGGTCTCGGCGCTCGGATCGAGGGTGACGCACTCCCGTTCACCGTCACCGGAACCGGGTCCCTACGCGGCGGGACGGTCACCATCGACGCATCCGGTTCGTCGCAGTTCGTCTCCGGTCTCCTGCTCTCGGCTGCTGCGTTCGAAGAGGGTGTCACCGTTCACCACGACGGCAAGCCCGTCCCGTCCATGCCACACATCGACATGACCGTCGAGATGCTCCGCGAGGCCGGAGTTTCCGTGACGACGCCAGCCACGGGCGGTGACGCGGACACCTGGCGTGTGGCACCGGGGCCGGTGCACGCCGTCGACTGGGCGATCGAACCCGATCTCTCCAACGCCACACCGTTCCTGGCCGCTGCCGCAGTGACCGGCGGAACCGTCAGCGTCCCGACGTGGCCGTCGTCGACGACGCAACCCGGCGACGCGATCCGCGGGATCCTCGCCTCGATGGGGGCCGACGTCACTCTCGCCGATGGTGTCCTGACCGTCCGCGGCCCGGAGAAACTGCGCGGCATCGACATCGACCTCCACGACGTGGGAGAGCTGACCCCCACCGTGGCGGCCCTGGCCGCTCTCGCCGAGGGCACCTCGCATCTACGAGGAATCGCGCACCTGCGCGGGCACGAGACAGACCGTCTCGCCGCCCTCGCCGACGAGATCAACAAACTCGGCGGCTCCGTCACCGAAACCGATGACGGCCTGACGATCGTTCCCGCGGAACTCCATGGCGGACAATGGCTCTCGTATGCCGACCACCGCATGGCAACAGCCGGCGCCATCATCGGCCTGGTCGTCGACGGTGTCGAGGTCGACGATGTCGGAACCACGGCCAAGACACTGCCCGGCTTCGAGAACATGTGGATCGACATGCTCGAGAGTTCGCCTGCGACACCGAAGGCAAGCTTCTGAGTCCGCGGCAGTACGACGAGTCCGACGTCCGGGTACGCCCCGGGCGCGGATCCCGCCCCCGTACGAAGACTCGGCCCGAACATCTCTCGGCCGAATCGGGGATGGTGGTGTCGAAGGATCGTGGCCGTTGGGGTTGCGTCCTCGGCGGCGATCCCGACCGGCTGATCGTCACGATGCGCGCCCGCGAACTTGGCCGAACCCCCATCGTCGTCGGCGATCAGGTGGACATAGTCGGCGATCTGTCGGGCAAAACCGACACCCTGGCGCGCATCGTCCGGGTCTCCGAGCGTTCGACGGTTCTGCGACGGACCGCCGACGACACCGATCCCTTCGAACGTATCGTCGTCGCGAACGCGGAGCAGTTACTCATCGTCGTGGCACTCGCCGATCCCCCACCGCGCACCGGCTTCGTCGAGCGCGCACTGGTCGCCGCCTACGTGGGTGGCCTGACGCCGATCGTCTGCCTGACCAAGAGCGACCTCGAACCGCCGGAGGAATTCGCGAGCACGTTCGCCGACCTCGACATCCAAGTGGTCGTCGCCGGTCGCGACGATCCCCTGGACGAACTGACGCAGATCCTCGAGCACAAGTTGACCGCCCTGATCGGACATTCCGGCGTCGGAAAGTCGACACTGGTCAATCGCCTTGTCCCCGATGCCAATCGAGCGGTCGGCATAGTATCCGGCGTCGGCAAGGGCCGGCACACGTCGACGCAATCGGTGGCACTCCCTCTCGCCGGTGGCGGCTGGGTGATCGACACCCCGGGCATCCGTTCGTTCGGTCTGGCGCACATCTCGCCCGAGAACGTGGTGGCGGCGTTCTCGGATCTCGCTGCGGCGATCGAGGATTGCCCGCGCGGATGCACGCACCTCGGACCGCCGGCAGATCCCGAATGCAAGCTCGACCTGCTGGAGGGCAAATCAGCTCGACGCGTCGTCGCTGTGCGACAACTGCTGGAAGCGATCAAGTCCAACGATCAGTACTGAGCGCCCCGAGCGACGTTCCGGGCGAGAACAGCAAAGCGGCCCGACACCATCGAATGGTGTCGGGCCGCTTGCTGTCTACGGTCAGCGCAGTCGACGATCAGCGCAGTCGACGATCAGCGCAGGCCGAGGAGGCTGCGCAGCTTTCCGCTCTTGCGCTTACGTGCGATGGCGCTCTTGAGGCCACTGCGACGCCCGGTCACGGGATCGACAGTCGAGGTCAGTTCGCCGTCGAACATCCGCTCCGACGCCGTCTCGGGCGCATTGTCGACGGTGTCCTTGAGGTACTTGTTGGGCAGCGACAGCTTGGCGATGGTTCGCCAGGACTTGGCGTACTGCACGGCAAGCGGGCCGGTCGTGTACGGCAAGTCGTACTTGTCCGCGAGCTGACGCACCGTGACCGCGATGTCCTTGTAGCGGTTGCTGGGCAGATCGGGGAACAGGTGGTGCTCGATCTGGTAGCTCAGGTTGCCCGTCATGAAGTCCATGAGCGCGCTGCCCTCGATGTTGGCGCTGCCGAGCATCTGACGCAGGTACCACTGAGCCTGCGTTTCCTTGTCGATGTCTTCCTTGGTGAACTTCTCGGCACCGTCCGGGAAGTGGCCGCAGAAGATGACCGCGTTGGTCCACACGTTCCGCAAAGTGTTGGCGGTGAAGTTGGCCGACAACGTGCTCTTCCACGCCGGGCCGGTGATGGCCGGGTAGATGACGTAGTCGCGCAGGACCTGCTTGCCGATCTTCTCGCCGACCTCACGGAGCTTGCGCTGCGTCTCTTCCTTGTCGGCGCGGCCCTTGGCCACCTTGCCGAGCTCGAGGTGCTGAGCGGCGATGCCGTACTCGAAGAACAGCGCGAGCAGCGTGTTGTAGACCAGGTTGCCGGCGTTGAAGGGCTTCCAGCGCTGATCGCGGGTGACGCGGAGGAGTCCGTATCCGACGTCGTCGTCCATTCCGAGGACGTTGGTGTACTTGTGATGCAGGTAGTTGTGGGTCTGCTTCCAGTGCGCAGACGGGCCGGTGACGTCCCACTCCCACGAGGTGGAGTGGATCTCCGGGTCGTTCATCCAGTCCCACTGCCCGTGCATCACGTTGTGCCCGAGTTCCATGTTCTCGATGATCTTCGAGAGCGTCAGCAGGCCAACTCCGGCGAGCCACGCCGGACGACGACGGCTGGCGAAAAGCACTGCGCGGCCGCCGATTTCGAGCGAACGCTGCAGACGAATGACGTTGCGCACGTATCGCGCATCCTTCTCGCCGCGCGACTCCTCGATGTCGCGACGAATCGCGTCGAGTTCGCGGCCGAGCGCTTCGATGTCGGCGTCCGTGAGATGTGCGTATTCCTTGACATCTGCAATCGCCATGGAAAGCCTCCTAGCAGTGAGTTAGGCGCAAAGTAGTAAGTGCAGAACGATCATCGATTCGAATCGTTCAGATCAACTGCACCTACTGTAGCGTAACTTACGGCACCGTAGGTTAGGTTTTTCCCGATGTAACCTATATCACTTCCGGCGCTTCGGCATGCGGGAACGGGCCTGCGACTTGAGTGCGGTCAACAAACCGAGACGCTTACCGGTGATCGGATCGGTACGAAGGTCCTCGACCATCGCCATGGCTGCGTCCCGGAATCCCGAGTCGCGGAACCGCAGTTCCGACGACGTTTCCGGAGCATTGTCCGAGGTTGCGGTCAGCCACTTGTCCGGCAAAGCCAACTTGTGGATGGTGCGCAGAGCCAGAAGATACTGCTTGAAGAGCGAACCGGTGGTGTACGGGAGATCGAACTTCTCGCACAATGCACGCATCTTCACAGCGATTTCGGGATAGCGGTTGCTCGGCAGATCAGGAAACACGTGGTGCTCGATCTGGTAGCTCAGATTGCCGCTCATGAGTCCCATGAGCTTGCCGGAATTGAAGTTCGCACTACCGAGCATCTGGCGCAGGTACCACTCGTGACGAGTCTCCTGCTCGAATTCGGCAACCGTGAACTTCTCGGCACCGTCCGGGAAGTGGCCACAGAAGATGACGACGTACGCCCACAGGTTGCGCACGAGGTTCGCGGTCGCATTGGCCGACATGGTCGACTTCCACGCCGGCCCCGTCAGCGCCGGGAACAAGATGAAGTCCTTGCCCACCTGACGAAAGATCTTGCGCGCGAAGTCTTTGTTCGCCTGCGAGTTCAGCTGCCCCTTTTCCGCGCCCTCCAACTCGGCTGCCGCCGTGAGGTCGTGCAGCGCGATGCCCCACTCGAACGTGGCCGCCAAGATCACGTTGGCGATCGGCTGGAAGAGGTTGATCGGCTTCCACGGCTCGTCACGAGTCATACGCAGAATCCCGAAACCGAGATCCTCGTCCATACCGACGACGTTGGTGTACGTGTGGTGCTGGTAGTTGTGGGCGCGCTTCCAATGCTCGGAAGGACCGGTCTGATCCCACTCCCACGAGACGGAGTGAATCTCGGGATCGTTCATCCAGTCCCATTGCCCGTGCATGACGTTATGCCCGAGCTCCATGTTCTCGATGATCTTCGACAGGCTCAGCAGGGTCGTGCCGACCAACCATGCCGGTCGGTACCGACTGCCGAACAATGCGATACGCCCGCCGAGCTCCAACGCCCGCTGGACGCGAATGACGCGACGAATGTAGCGGGCGTCCCGGATCCCACGAGAGTCTTCGATGTCGAGTCGAATCTGATCGAGTTCACGTCCGAGAGCTTCGACATCGGCCTCGGTGAGGTGCGAAAACTCTTTGATATCGGTGATGGCCACCGTGGTCCTCCGTGTGCCTAGAAGCTATGCGTCCAGCGTACAGTCGCCGGCGGCGGCGGAGATGCACGTCTGGATGCGCTCACCCTCCGCGTGCTGTTTTCCCGAGCGTAGGTCGATCGCGTGGCCGGCGACGAGAGGCACGACACACGTCTGGCAGATGCCCATGCGGCAACCGAAGGGCATCAAGGCGCCGGACTGCTCGCCGGCTTCCAGAAGCGTCGTCGCGCCGTCGACGGTGATCGTCTTACCCGACTTCTCGAACGTGACCGTGCCGCCGTCCGCCGAGGCGTCGATGCGTGAAACCGCGAATCGCTCCATGTGGAGTCGATCCTCGATGCCTTCCGCCTTCCAGACGTCTTCGAGCTCGTCGAGCAACGGAAGGGGTCCGCACGCCCAGGTGTGGCGCTCACGCCAGTCGGGACAGACCGTGTCGAGAGAACTGAGTTTGAATTTTCCGTCGCGGCGCGTGAGCTGAACGTGGCTCACGAAGTCCTCGTGCTCGGCGTGCAGTGCTGTGAGTTCGTCGGCGAACATCACGTCGGATTCCGTCGGAGCCGAGTGGATGTGCATGACGTCGGGCAATTGACCGCGCCGGTTCATCGTCCGCAACATGCCCATGACCGGAGTGATGCCACTGCCGGCGGTGATGAACAGGATCTTCTCCGGCGGCGGATCCGGCAACGCGAAGTTGCCCGAAGGCGTGGCCAGTCGAACGATGGTTCCCGACGGCACGGCCCCGCTGACGAGGTGGCTCGAGAGAAAGCCCTCGGGCATGGCCTTGACCGCGATGGAAATGCGCTTGTTCTCCCAGTTGGGAGGCGAGGTAAGTGAGTACGACCGCCAATGCCAACGGCCGTCGATATGCAGACCGATGCCGATGTACTGCCCCGGCTGGTAGTTGAAGTCGAATCCCCAACCCGGCTTGATGACGATGGTCGCCGAGTCCGTGGTCTCGGGCCGGACTTCGACGATCTGGCCGCGCAGCTCGCGGGCGGACCACAACGGATTCGCGAGGTGCAGATAGTCGTCGGGAAGCAATGGTGTGGTCAGCCGAGCCGCCGCACCGCGAAGCAGATTGAGCTTCGACCGCGCTGCCGGAACTACCGACGCTGCCGGTGCCTCGATCCAGTCCTTCAGACCCATCAGACCTCCACCTCTCACCTTCCGAACCCACTGCCTACGGTACCGTAGGTTATCAGGTTACGGTACCGTAGGTTACTTCACGGTAAGCACATTCACAGCAGGTCGAGCAAGAACGGCAACTCCTGCGCGGCGTACCACGCCAACTCGTGGTCCTCCGCGTCACCGAGCGTGAACTCGGCATCGGCGTCACCGAGATCCGCCGCGTCGACTATGCCAGCAGCGCGCTCGATGTCCGATTCTGCCTGTTCGAGGTCGACATGCACAGATGCAACCTGAGCCATCGTCACAGGACCCGCCAATCGGACTACCGAATCGTCGAGATCGGGCCGTAACTTCACATCGGCATCGTCGACGTCGGCGGCAACGACAGCACGCCGGAAGGTGACGTCACCCTCGGTTCCGGCGATCAGTCGCAGCGACGCACGCGCAGCCTCACCCATGGCGACCTCGGCCAACTCGTCGTCGTCCCCCGCCGCGTACGACTCACGCAGAGTCGGGGTGATTGCAAAAGCCGTCCGGCTCATCGGGTCGAACTCCTGATCTGCGACCAACTGCTGCAAAATCTCGACCGTCGCCGGTACGTACACCCTCATGAGACCACCTTCATGCTCGTTCGTCACCGACTCGCATCCGTCAATTCCTCGAGTGACTCGAAGATCAGCGAACGAACGACGTCGACGTCCGACATCGCGTCACGGTCGGCATTCAAACCGTAGTAGACATTTCCGTCGTACGACGTCAGGGCGATGCTGAGTGTCTGATTCTTGAGTAGTGGCGACACGGGATACATCTCGAGCATCCGAGCACCACCGAGGTAAAGCGGAAATTGCGGCCCTGGCGCATTGGTGATCATCAAGTTGAACATTCGCTGCGACAGACTACTGGCCGCGCGGGAGCTCATCGCATGCAGCGTCGCCGGCGCAAACCCGGACATTCGCACCATCGTCTGCGCGGTGACCCGCCGACCCTGACGCGCGAATGCCTCCGTCGCATGGGCCACGTGCGAGAGCCGAACCACCGCGTTGGGTTCACCGACAGGCAGGTCGATGAGGAACGAGGAAACATGTCCGGGCGCTTGCGGATCGTCGACGTCAGGACTCTCCGGGCCGTCGGTGTAGACCGACATGGGCACCATCGCTCGCACGATGGTCGCCTCGGTCACCGGTTCACCGCGCGAGAGCAACCAGTTCCGCATCGCACCTGCGATGACGGTCAGAATCACGTCGTTGATCTCGCACCCGTACCGCGCGCGAATACGTCGATAGTCCTCCAGAGACGTCTTGGCCACCGCAAGGCGTCGATTGCGCGAAATGGTGGCGTTGAGCGGGCTCGACGGGGCTACCTGCGTCGCCGTTCGAACCACTTCCGCGAGTTTCCCGAGTGCACTCACAGCCTCGGTGACGGATGTGGTCACGTCGTTGAACGCTGCACGCGCCCGTGCGATCCCCTCCCCCGGGCTCGTCACGAGATCCGCCAGTGCACTGACCAACAAGCTGGTATCGCTCGGCGGCCTGGCGGGCATCCACAATTCTTCGGGGCCTGGCGCTCGATTCTTCTCCGGATCGAAGATCACCTGACTGATCTCTGGAGCCGCCTCGCCGTCCACCAACGACGAATGAGACTTCGTGAAGATGGCAAATCTGTTTCTGGTCAGCCCCTCGACCAGGTACATCTCCCACAACGGCCTCGTGCTGTCGAGTGGTCTCGACGTCAGCCGCGCGATCAGATCCATCAGCTGTTCGTCGGAACCCGGTTTGGGCAGAGCAGATCGGCGAACGTGATAAGTGATGTCGAAATCCGAGTCGTCCACCCAGACGGGGCGGGCCAGACCGAACGCCACCTCGCGAACTCTCTGTCGGTACCGCGGAACCGATCCGAGCCGCTCTTCGACAAGTCGAAGCAACTCCTCGTGATCGATCCCGTTTCGCAGTTGCCTGAAGATCCCCAACGAGCCGACATGCATCGGCGTCGTCCCGGCTTCGAGGAAGTAGAAAGCGGCATCCTGAGTCGTCAGTCTGTTCACCATGGCTTCGTGTCCCCTCCTTCGCCGAGATCGAACAGAATCGACAACTCCTCGATGGTCGATTCCGAGCCGACGTGATGGACCCCGACCATCCCGACGGCCACAGCCGCCCGGACGTTGATTTCGAGATCATCCACGAAAACGAAATCCTCCGGCTCGACGCCCAAACGACTCGCTGCCAACAGATAGATCTCGGCGTCGGGCTTTGCCATCGCGACATCACCGGACAAGATCACGTCGTCGACCAAGACCCCGTCGCCGAGATCCCGCAACCACTGAGCACTGGCGCCGCCGGGATCGTTGCTGACGATTCCCGTCACGATTCCGCGGGCCTTCACCGCGCGCACGACCGCGCTCAAGCCGTCGAGATCCGATCCCGGACCGAACAGCACGCCACCGACATCCAACAGAAGTCCCCGCACGCCATCACCCTAAGTCGCGATGGTGATCACGGCGACATCTCGAGCGATTCGTGTCATGCTTCTCACCATCGCTCGGGGGAGCGAAGTCCGAGACAGCTGTCTCGGACGCAGGATCATCCGGGGGGATGTCATGGAGCAGGACTGCAAGATCGTTCTCGAGCCGGCGCCGCAATTCGAGCCTCACCCGCATACCGTCGTGCTGTCGCGGCCACAGTGCCGGCCAGACCGAACGCAGTGCCGAACAGACCGGATGCTGCGTCGCCCGCGAAAGACGCCACACAACGGAACGTCGCCCAGTACCGGGTTCACTCACGCTCCGGAACCGCGGCTGGTAGGTGCCGACATCTTCTGGAACCGATCACTACGTCTGGTTCTCGAAACCGTCGACCGACGACGAAATCCACGGCAGCTCAAGGGCGTGTTGACGCCGTCCGTCCTGGAAGTTGTTGCGAGACTTTACACTTCGGATTTCTCGGCCCGGAAGCTGGGCGGCGCGGCCGTTCACCGCACCCACGTTCAAGCAGTGTCGGAGAGTACCGCCGAAGTCTGTGCGACGTACACACGAGGCACGCAGACTTTTGCCGTCGCAGGCCGGATCGACCACACAGACGAAACAGGCTGGACGGTCACCGCACTACACGTGGTGTGACCGTCCAGCCTGCCGAGTACTGACTGCGCTAATACCTCAGCGCTTGCGCTTGGACTTCGGAGCTCGATTGCTCTTCGACTGCGTCCGTGCGGCTTCACGACGTTCGCGACGAGAGGCGGCACCGTCGCCGGTGTCGGCAGCCGAGTCACGAGTTGCCTTTGCCTTGCCGTCCTCGTCCGGGCCGGTGTACGTCAGACGTGACGGACCTTCGTCGTCAAGTCCCTTGGCGCGCAACGCCGTCGGGGCAGCAGTTCCGGCAGTCCTGGCCGCAGCTTCCTGCGTCGGGAGCGGCTTGGGCGCCGTGGCGGACGCCGCGGCGGCCGAGCCGGCCGTGACGGAAATTCCGCTCGCGGGCTGCGCCGGAGCTGCCTCGACCTGCAGGTTGAAGAGGAATCCAACGGACTCTTCCTTCAATCCGTCGAGCATGCCGATGAACATGTCGTAACCCTCGCGCTGGTACTCGACCAGCGGATCGCGCTGGGCCATCGCGCGCAGACCGATTCCCTCCTTGAGGTAATCCATCTCGTAGAGATGCTCACGCCACTTACGGTCCAGGACCGAGAGGAAGACACGACGCTCGAGTTCACGCATACCGTTTTCGCCGGCGATCGCATCGATCTCGGCTTCGCGCTTCTTGTACGCCGCGTGGGCGTCTTCGAGCAAAGCGGTTCGCAGGTCGTCACGGCTCAGGTCACTGTTGATGCCTGCGCCGTCCTCCCCTGCCAACGTCTTGTGATCGATGCCGACCGGGTACAGCGTCTTCAGCGCCGTCCACAGCTGCTCGAGATCCCAGTCCTCGACGTATCCCTCGGCGGTGGCACCGTCGACGTAGGCGGTGACCACGTCAGTGATCATCTGCTCGACCTGGCCTTCCATGTCCTCACCCTCGAGGATCTGGCGGCGCTCCTTGTAGATGACCGTTCGCTGCTGGTTCATGACCTCGTCGTACTTGAGGACATTCTTGCGAATTTCGAAGTTCTGCTGCTCCACCTGGGTCTGAGCGCTCTTGATGGCCTTCGAGACCATTTTGGCTTCGATCGGGACGTCGTCGGGCAGGTTGAGGCGCGTCATGATCGACTCGAGTGCCGAACCGTTGAAACGGCGCATGAGCTCGTCACCGAGCGAGAGATAGAACCGCGATTCGCCGGGATCACCCTGACGTCCGGAACGACCACGCAACTGGTTGTCGATTCGGCGCGATTCGTGACGCTCGGTGCCCAGGACGTACAGGCCGCCGGCATCGCGGACCTTTTCGGCGTCTGCCTTGACCTCAGCCTTGACCTCGTCCAGGACTGCGTCCCAGGCCGCCTCGTACTCGTCCGGCGTCGTGACCGGGTCGAGGCCCTTCTTGCGCAGCGCGATGTCCGCGATGATGTCCGGGTTACCACCGAGCACGACGTCGGTACCGCGGCCGGCCATGTTGGTCGCGACGGTGACCGCGCCGGAGCGACCGGCCTCGGCGATGATGGTCGCTTCCTTCTCGTGGAACTTGGCGTTGAGGACGTTGTGGGCAACGCCGCGCTTGGTGAACTGCTTGGACAGGTACTCCGAGCGCTCGACGCTGGTCGTACCGATCAGGACGGGCTGGCCGTTCTCGTGGCGCTCGACGACGTCGTCGACCACCGCGTCGAACTTGGCTTCCTCGGTCTTGTAGATGAGGTCGCCGTTGTCGACTCGGACCATCGGACGGTTTGTCGGGATCGGGATCACACCGAGCGTGTAAGTCTGGTGAAGCTCGGCAGCTTCCGTCTCGGCGGTACCCGTCATGCCCGACAACTTGTCGTACAGACGGAAGTAGTTCTGCAGGGTGATGGTGGCAAGGGTCTGGTTCTCCGCCTTGATCTCCACCTTCTCCTTGGCCTCGATCGCCTGGTGCATGCCCTCGTTGTAGCGGCGGCCGACCAGCACGCGGCCGGTGAACTCGTCGACGATGATGACCTCACCGTCGCGGACGATGTAGTCCTTGTCCTTGGTGTAGAGCTCCTTGGCCTTGATCGCGTTGTTCAAGTAGCTCACCAGCGGCGAATTCGCGGCTTCGTACAGGTTGTCGATACCGAGCTGGTCCTCGACCAGTTCGACGCCCGCCTCGTGCACACCGATGGTGCGCTTGCGGATGTCGACCTCGTAGTGAACGTCCTTCTTCAGCAGCGGCGCGATGCGCGCGAACTCGCTGTACCACTTGCTGGAGCCGTCGGCCGGGCCCGAGATGATGAGGGGGGTTCGGGCTTCGTCGATGAGGATCGAGTCGACCTCGTCCACGATGGCAAACGCATGGCCACGCTGGACCAGGTCGTCCAACGAATGCGTCATGTTGTCGCGCAGGTAGTCGAAGCCGAACTCGTTGTTGGTGCCGTACGTGATGTCGGCTGCGTAGGCGACGCGGCGCTCGGCCGGCGTCATGCCCGAGAGAATCACACTGGTCTCGAGGCCGAGGGCGCGGTGAACGCGGCCCATCCACTCGGAGTCACGCTTGGCGAGGTAGTCGTTGACCGTCACCACGTGGACGCCGTCACCCGCGATCGCGTTCAGGTATGCCGGAAGAACACAGGTCAGGGTCTTGCCCTCACCGGTCTTCATCTCGGCGACGTTGCCGAAGTGCAGGGCCGCGCCGCCCATGATCTGCACGTGGAAGTGCTTCTGGTCGATCACGCGCCACGACGCCTCGCGGGCAACCGAGAATGCCTCGGGCAGCAACTCGTCGAGAGTTTCCCCGGCGGCATAGCGCTCACGGAACTCGGTGGTCTTGGCTTTGAGTTGCTCGTCTGTCAGGCCTTCGACATCGGGCGACAGAGATTCCACATGCTCGGCGATGTGCTTGAGCCGCTTGACCATGCGACCTTCACCAACACGGAGCAGCTTCGATAGCGACAGCGACGGCACAGTCTTCTTCGTCCTCAATCTTCGGCGACAGGGGGTCACACACTGAAAATCCGGCCGGGGTCCGAAAACTCCGGCCGGATTCCATGGTAGGCGCTACCGGCGGCGAGCGAGCAAACCCACCACCGATTGGGTCATGTCAGGCGGATCAATCCGTAGTCGAAAGCGTGACGACGGTAGA
This sequence comes from Rhodococcus sp. FH8, assembly GCF_019266085.1. NCBI lineage: Bacteria > Bacillati > Actinomycetota > Actinomycetes > Mycobacteriales > Nocardiaceae > Rhodococcus > Rhodococcus sp. FH8. Next base: position 257,168 of record NZ_LPNQ01000078.1, read on the forward strand.
CGACGGACGGCTTGTCCGACTCCTTGTCATGGAAGAGAAAGAAGTCGTGTCCGACCAGTTCCATCTCGTAGAGAGCGTCGTCGATGGTCATCGGCTCGGCCGGGTGATCCTTCGTGCGGACCACGCGTCCCGGGCCGTCGTACTCGTCCGGCTCTTGACCGTTCAGCGAAATGTCCGGTGTGACTCCGAGTGAGTCTGCGTCGACGAGGGAGGCGGTTGCCTCCGCGACGGACACCGGTCGCTTGTCGCCGTAATGGACCTTCTTGCGGTCCTTGGTTCGACGGAGGCGACTCTCGAGCTTGTCGATCACCGATTCGAAGGCGGCGTAGAAGCTGTCTGCGGACGCTTCGGCTCGGGCCACCGGGCCTTTACCTCGAGCGGTGATCTCGACGCGCTGGCAACTCTTGGCCTGTCGTCGGTTGCGTTCATGTTGGAGTTCCACGTCGAAGTGGAATATGGAGGGGTCGAAGTGTTCGAGTCGCGCCAGCTTTTCCGAAACGTAGATTCGGAAGTGATCGGGGATCTCGACATTTCGTCCCTTGACTACGACGTCGGATCTCGGAGCTGCGGCATTCTCGGAACGCTCGATGGTGGCGTCCTCGATGAAAAACGAGGCTTGCGAAGGGGTCGTCACTCGTACCTCCCAATTACGGCCCCGCCCCACGGTGGGCGGCGGCAAATTCTGCAAGTACCGAGAGGGGATCCGCCCGGCACCAGTATCGAAGTACCACCTCCTACCAGTATTTTCGGGTGTGCCGCCGACGCTAGTACGTAACGCGCGCGAGTGCCACTGTTCCAACGAAATTCATCTAAGCCCCTGCAAGGACAAGCACGAGAGTTGTCCGAATCCCACTGAGCGAGAGGGCCCGAACCGACTCTGCCGCAGTCGCTCCCGTGGTGAGGACGTCGTCGAGCAGGACGATGTCACTGTCCCCGGCAATCGAAGAGATCGCAGTGGTGTCGAGAGACACATGACCGTTCACGTTGGTCACCCGGTCGGCCGCGGACAGTCCCACCGAGTCACGTACACCTCGCGTCATCCGGAGAATCGGACAGACACGTACCGGACGACCCGCGACAGAACCAATTTCCCGCTTTCCGCGCATACTTTCGGCTATCCGGCGAACCGGATCACCCCCGCGAGATCGCGCCGCTCGGGCGCGCGTGGGAGCCGGCACCAGCACGATCGGCGGACGACCCCCGCTGCCGAGCTCGCCCCACCGTTCCAGAGTGGCCAACGCGTCGGCCACAGCGATCCCCAGAGGCATCGCGAGGTCCCGACGACCCCGTTCCTTCATCTCGATCACACTGCGTCGCCTGGGGCCGTCGTAGCGGCCGAGTGCCCAGACGGGCACGCCCGGATCCACGCGCGGACTCAGTTGAAGCGGATGATCGCGCAGCAGTTCCGCGCACTCACCGCACCACAGAGTCCCCGAGCGGCCACACCCACCACACTCGCGTGGCAACAGCAGGTCGAGCAGACCGGCACCGAATTTCTTGTCCCCCATGGCCGAATCATGAACCTGAGCACCGACATGCATCAGAGCGCAGACATTCACCAGAGCGCAGAGACGTCAGCCAGGCAGAACCGGAATCGCCTTCTGTCCGGTCAGCACGGTCACCTCACGCCAGCGGCGATCCCCGGCGGGGTCGTTGTTGTTCAGTTGGAACACCGCACGCGCGTCGGCGACGTACTCGGTGGTCGGCGATGCATCCACGGAGGTGACGGGAGCGGTCAGGTTTCCACTCGGCAGCGCGTCCATCCGTGAGCCGTCGATCGCGACCTGGACGACCGGTATGTCGGCTCCACTGCGCGCGATCACGATGGTGTCGCTGTTGCTCCAGTCGAGTGAGAGCGCGGTACTGCCCAAGCCGGAGGCCACTGCGCGTGGACTCGTCAGGGCGTAGACCCCGCTGGCGGTGCGCACGACCACAGCCAGGTAGACCTTGCCGTCGATGATCATCGCCGCTCGCACGCCGTCCCGCGACAGACGCAGTTCCGAGATCGTGGAACCGACCGACGTCAGGGCCCCGACGTCGACGTTGGTGACCGACACCCGGCCGGTGCCTGGTTCACGGACGACCCGAACGACGGTATTGCCGTTCACAGCCGTCCAGACCGCGTTGTTGTCCAGCTCCCACGAAGGCCTGGTGATGGCGCTGCCTTCGAGTACCGGAACGGACCCTTCGCCGTATGTCCCGAGCGACAAGTCGAATCTTGTGCCGGGATCCGGCCGAGCGGTGTCCGCGACGGCTGCCACCAACTTGCCGTCCCGTGAGAGAGCAGCCGCCGTGAGGTTGCCCGCATTGCCCGCGAAACCGGGCACCGGAGTCGCCTCTTGCTCGGTGACACTCACCAGTGAACCGTTGCGCAGTGCATGCAGTCCGACGGTTGCACTCGTGGTGGCCAGTGGGTTGGTGGATGCGACGTCGGCGGTGGTCCAGCCGTCGGCATGAGCCGCGTCCAGCGGTTCGCCGTCGATCTCCAGAACGTACGGCCCTGCCACATCGGCGTTGGCGAGCGTCCAAATGACCTGTGCTGCAAACAAACCGCGAGTAGCAGCATCCATCGGGTTGTCAAGGCGGAAGTTGATGCGCACACCACCGAGACCGACTCCGACCTGTCCCGGCTTACCGTCGGCCTTGGTGATCGGACCGATCACCGACACGCCATTGCCCAGTTCGTTTCGCACAGCCGGCGCCAGCGCTGCCTTCGGTCCGTCGATCATCAGACCGATCAGCTGAGCCGCCACCTGGTCCTGCCCGCCGGAGATCCAGCGAAGATCGGGGACGACCGTCTGGCTGGTGGGGTCGAGGAAGAACAACGACTTCCGCTGGTAAGCGCCGAGGAACTGCGGACGCTCCATGATCACGCCGGGAGGCAGATCACTGATCCGCCATTCGCCGTCGGTCAACGCCAGGGTCATCCTCGCTTCGAAGCTGCCCTCTTCGGGAACGTACAGTCCTCCCGGGTCGAGGCGACCGACCTTGTTCACACGAATCGTGTAGACGGCTTCGGTGCTGGTGCGAGAAACCGAGAGCACATCGACCTTGTCGACGATGACAGCACTTGCCGCGTCGTCCCAACGCGCCGACGCGTCCTTGGTGAGGTACTGACGGGCTGCGGCGTGCCGGTTGGACGGATCGGTACTTGCCTTGACGAAGTCACGTACCAGCAGGTCCGGCTCTCGCCCCGATGCCGGTGATTCGACGGAGGTTCCCGGCACGGCTGTCGCCAGAGTTCCGATTGCCTGTGGCGACGAGGACTCCGGCAAACTCGCGCATGCACCGGTCAGCAACAGAACGCTCAAGGTTGTTGCGAGAAGTCCCAGACGACGGCGGGTTCCGATCATGATCGATCCCCACCGTTGGACTCGTTCCGTGAGTCAGTTTCGCGCGGAGTCGGCAAGGACGATGTGACCTCGCCGACGGTATCGGCGACGATGTCGGCTTCGCTCGGCGTGCGGACGAATTTGGTGGTCGTCGGCTTGAGTGGCAGCGGACTCGACACGACTTTCTTGCCACGGGTGCGCGAGAGCGTCAGCCGGAAGCAGGCGCCGACTCCCGGTTCGCCCCAGGCCTCGAGCTTGCCGTCGTGCAGATTCGCGTCCTCGACACTGATTGCGAGGCCGAGTCCGGTGCCACCACTGCGGCGCACACGGGACGGGTCCGATCGCCAGAACCGGTTGAAGACCAACTTCTCCTCGCCCGGACGCAACCCGACGCCACTGTCGCGGACGATGAAGGCGAGGGCATTGTCGTCGGCGCGAAGGCGAAGCAGAATCGGCTTCCCCTCACCGTGGTCGATGGCGTTGGCAAGGAGATTTCGCAGGATGCGTTCGACGCGGCGCGGATCGACATCTGCCATGACCGGCTCGTCGGGCATGTCCACGATCAGTTCGGTGCCGGATTCGCGGGCGAGATGGCGAACTGTGGAAACGGCCGCTCGCGCACACATACGCACGTCGAGTTGTTCGGATGCGAGTTCCGCGACACCGGCGTCGTGACGGGAGATCTCGAGGAGGTCCGCCAGAAGCCCCTCGAACCTGTCCAGTTCGGCGACAAGCAGTTCCGACGACCGACGCAGCATCGGGTCGAGGTTCTCGCTGCCGTCGTAGATCAGGTCGGCTGCCATCCGGACCGTGGTCAGTGGTGTGCGCAGTTCATGGCTGACATCGGAGGTGAAGCGTTTCTGGAGGCTGCCGAACTCCTCCAGCTGGGTGATCTGTTTGGACAGACTCTCGGCCATCTCGTTGAAGGACATGGCCAGGCGCGCCATGTCGTCCTCGCCGCGGACCGGCATTCGTTCCTTGAGTCGGCCGTCTGCGAAACGCACTGCGATTCGCGAGGCCGATCGGATGGGAAGCACGACCTGTCTGGCAACCAACAGCGAAATCGCCGCCAAGAGCACCAGCAACACGGCTCCACCGATCAGCAGGGTGCTTCGAACAAGCGACAGACTTCGGTCTTCGCTGGCGAGCGGGAAGATCAGATACAGCTCGAGTCCCGATATCGACGACGCGGTGGGGCTACCGATGATCAGCGCCGGTCCGGAGTAACCGTTCGGGTTGGACACCGTCGCGAATTGGTAACTGATCTGGCCGCGTTTGACGAACTCGCGAAGGTTGTCGGGGATCTGATCGACCGGTCCCGAACTCGTCGGCTGGCGCGGCCCGTCCCCTGGCACGATGAGCACCGGGTCGAAGGTGCCGGCCGACCCGGAGGCCTGGCCCGAGGTCTGGTTTCGACGGCTCGTCAGTCCGGATGCAGCGCTTTCCAATTGAACGTTGAGCGCCGTCGAATCGTCGACGCCCGCGAGTTGGTCTTCGACGATGCCGCGGGCTCGGTCCATTTCCTCGGTCGCCGCGGTGATCTTCGTTTCCAACAGCCGATCGGTGATCTGGCTGGTCAGCACGACACCGAGAATGACGATGACGATCAAGGACAACGTCAAAGTCGAGACGAACACTCGCAATTGGAGCGAGCGTCGCCACGTGTGCGCGAGGGTGTTGCTCATCGAGTGACACCACCGCAGAAATGGCGTCAGCCGTCGGTTGAGACGACGACGCCACCTGGAAACTCCGCTCACGGCGGTCCGGCCTTGTAGCCGACCCCCCTGACCGTCAGAACCACTTCGGGATTCTCGGGATCAGTTTCGACCTTGGCGCGCAAACGCTGAACGTGCACGTTCACCAGGCGGGTGTCGGCGGCGTGGCGGTATCCCCACACCTGCTCGAGGAGGACTTCACGGGTGAACACCTGGCGCGGCTTGCGCGCCAATGCGACCAGCAGGTCGAATTCGAGTGGTGTGAGCGAGATCTGCTCGCTGCCGCGGCTGACCTTGTGTGCCGGAACGTCGATCACGATGTCGGCGATGCTCAGCAGTTCGGCCGGCTCCTCTTCCGTACGGCGCAGGCGAGCACGCACCCGCGCCACCAGCTCCTTCGGCTTGAACGGCTTCATGATGTAGTCGTCCGCACCGGATTCGAGGCCGAGCACGACGTCGACGGTGTCGGTCTTGGCCGTCAACATCACGATGGGCACGCCGGAATCCGCACGCAGAACTCGGCATACGTCGATCCCGTTCATTCCGGGAAGCATGAGATCGAGCAGGACGAGGTCGGGCCGGGTCTCACGCACTGCCGCGAGCGCCAGGGTTCCGTCGCCTACCACGTAGGGATCGAAACCCTCACCACGCAGCACGATCGTGAGCATCTCGGCGAGTGCCGTGTCGTCGTCGACAACCAGAATCCTTGGTTTCATATCCCTATCGTTGCATCTCGGAGCGATGAATCAGACCGTTACGAGGCCGTGCGGCGTGCCGCGTCTTTCCCTCTACTGTGCCGGAAAGTTCGAATCCCGGCCGCAAGGGTGACCGATCACGCGAAATCCGCGAGCCTGCGCGCCAGTTCGGCCGGGTCCGTCTCCGGCCCCACGATCCACCAGGGCGAGACCCAGTCCGTCGCTGCCAACTGCTTGTAGAGCTCACCGGTTCTGGCCTGCAGGCCGCCGTCGCGCTCGTAGGCGTCGAGCTGACGCGACGCGTCCTCGGCCTCACGCGAGCGGGCACGCTGCTCGGCCAGAGCTACCGGTACGTCGAGGTACAACTGCAGATCGGGAGCGGGAAGAGCGAGTCGACCCAACTCCAATTCACGGACCCAGGCGACCATCTCGCCGTCCACGCTCTGATGCGCGCGCGCCGCGTTGTAGGCGGCGTTGGACGCCACGTAGCGGTCGAGGAGAACAATGTCGTTGGCGGACAACAGGTCCGAGATCCGATCCGCCGCACCAGCGCGGTCCAGGGCGAACAGGACTGCCATCGCGTTCACGGATTCAGCCAGGTCTCCGTGCGATCCTTTGAGTGCCTCGGCAGCAAGATCCGCGTGGATCGACTTCCCGTACCGCGGAAAATCCAGAGTCGCGATCGACGTGCCGCCGCGGCGGAGTTCGCTCTCCACTTTGCCGATCAACGTTCGCTTTCCAGCGCCGTCGAGGCCTTCCAATGCCACCAGTGTTCCCACGGCGGACAAGCCTATCCCCCGGCCTGCTTGCGCAGACCGGGGGACGGCGGCCACTACATCCTCAGTGACGAATCACCGGGTCAGTAGCGGTAGTGCTCGGGCTTGTACGGGCCTTCGACGTCGACGCCGATGTACTCTGCCTGATCCTTCGTGAGCTTGGTCAGCGTGCCACCGAGTGCCTCGACGTGGATCTTGGCGACCTTCTCGTCGAGGTGCTTCGGGAGGCGGTAGACCTCGTTGTCGTACTCGTCCGGCTTCGTCCACAGTTCGATCTGCGCGATGACCTGGTTGGAGAAGCTGTTGCTCATCACGAACGACGGGTGGCCCGTGGCGTTGCCGAGGTTGAGCAGGCGGCCTTCGGACAGCACGATGATCGAGTGGCCGTCGGCGAACGTGAACTCGTCGACCTGCGGCTTGATGTTGATCCGCGTGACGTCGCCGGACTTCTCGAGGCCGGCCATGTCGATCTCGTTGTCGAAGTGACCGATGTTGCCCAGGATGGCCTGATGCTTCATGGCCTTCATGTGCTCGAACGTGATGATGTCCTTGTTACCGGTGGACGTGATCACGATGTCGGCCCAGCCGATGGCCTGCTCGACTGTCTTGACCTCGAAGCCGTCCATGAGCGCCTGCAGGGCGTTGATGGGGTCGACCTCGGTGACCGCGACGCGAGCGCCCTGGCCGCGAAGTGCCTCGGCACAACCCTTGCCGACGTCTCCGTAACCGCAGACCAGCGCAGCCTTGCCGCCGATCAGAACGTCGGTGCCGCGGTTGATGCCGTCGAGCAGCGAGTGGCGCGTGCCGTACTTGTTGTCGAACTTGCTCTTGGTAACCGAGTCGTTGACGTTGATAGCGGGGAACGTGAGTTCACCGGCAGCGGCAACCTGGTACAGGCGCAGAACGCCCGTGGTGGTCTCCTCGGTGACGCCCTGGACGGACTCGGCGATTGCCGTCCACTTGCCCTTGTCGGACTCGAGGGACTGACGCAGAAGTGCAAGGAAGACCTTGTACTCGTCGGAATCCTGGTCGTCGTCCGTCGGCGGGACGACGCCGGCCTTCTCGAACTGTGCGCCCTTGAGCACCAGCATGGTGGCGTCGCCGCCATCGTCGAGAATCATGTTGGCAGGCTCACCCGGCCAGGTCAGCATCTGCTCGGCTGCCCACCAGTACTCTTCGAGGGTTTCACCCTTCCAGGCGAAAACCGGAACGCCCTTGGGCTCTTCCGGGGTGCCGTGCGGACCGACGACGATGGCGGCGGCAGCGTGATCCTGCGTGGAGAAGATGTTGCATGAAGCCCAGCGGACCTCGGCGCCGAGCGCGGTCAGCGTCTCGATCAGCACCGCGGTCTGAATGGTCATGTGCAGCGAGCCGGAAACGCGAGCGCCCTTGAGCGGCAACACCTCTGCGTATTCGCGACGAAGCGCCATGAGGCCGGGCATCTCGTGCTCTGCCAGACGGATTTCCTTGCGACCGAACTCCGCGAGCGAAAGATCTGCAACTTTGAAGTCGATGCCGTTACGGCTCTCGGCCACGGGCGTTGTTGAAACTGAGGTCGTCATCTGCCTCTCCTGGTTGACGTGCATACTCTGCACAAGCCTATCGGTGTACCAGGCTATCGGTTAGACGCCCTCTCCCGCCCGCCCCTCTACTGCGCGGCCCTCGCGCGCCACGTCGATGAACGGCCCGAGCAGTATGCCCAGATCCTCCGCCACCGAAGCCTCGGACTCCGGCGGCATCGAAATGTAGCTCAGCCCGAGACGCGCAATCGCCCTGGCCAGAATTCCGGCGTCGGCGGGTGACGCCTGAATCCACCCTCGCTGGAAACTCTCCGCAAGCCGCGACGACGCGCGCTCGATGATGACCGCACTGTCGGTGGTGATCAGGCGAAGCAGGTCCGGCTTGGCCTCACCGGTGAGCAGAGAGATCACCAACGGGTCGGTTGCACTGGAGGCGAAAAACGATCCGAAACCCGCCGTCAACGCCTCGACTGCACGTCCGTCGTTCGCCACCATGGCCTCGTCCACCGCGTCGACGAAGCCGTCAGCAAGGCGAAGCGCGTACGCCTCGGCAAGCCCTTGCCTCGAGCCGAACTCGTTGTAGAGCGTCTGACGACTCACACCGGCATGCTTGGCCAGAACCGTCAGCGTCACCTCGGACCAGTCGCGCTCGGTCAACAACTCACGCATCGAATCGAGCACCGACGTACGCAGCAGCAGGCGCGACGCTTCTTTCTGCGGCAGACGAGTGGGCGTCGAAGTCATGGTGACGACACTACCGCCGCACCTAGGTCCGTTCGACGCCGACGCATCTCACCGTCGTTCGACCTCAACCATGAAGAAGTCGCTCTTCGCCGCCCCGCAGTCCGGGCAACTCCAGTCTTCGGGAATGTCGTCCCAGCGAGTGCCCGGTTCGATACCGTCCTCCGGCCAGCCGACTGCCTCGTCGTACTCGAAGCCGCATTGCGCGCACTGATACAGCTTGTAGTCGTTCATGATTCACTCCCCGCCGTTGCCGGCATCGGCTCGAAGTCCAGCTTTTCCCTCACGCCGCAGTCCGGACAGCACCAGTCGTCCGGCACGGCATCCCACGGCGTGCCCGCCGGAAACCCTTCTCGTGGTGCACCCTTCGATTCGTCGTAGACGTATTCACACACCGGGCATCGATAGCTGCTCATCACGCTGCTCCGTACCGAGCAAGGATGCGATCACGCTTGGACGGCTGAACGTTGACGCGGGTGATGTCGCCGCCGTAGTGCGCAAGGACTTTGGGATCCATCACTTTTCGCCACAGCGGTGGAACGTAGGCGAGGATGATCATGCTCGCGTACCCACTGGGCAGGTTGGGCGCACCGTCCATGCTTCGAAGCGTCTGATAACGACGCGTCGGGTTCGCGTGATGATCGCTGTGACGCTGGAGGTGATACAGGAAGATGTTGGTGCAGATGTGATCACTGTTCCAACTGTGCTCCGGTGCTGCACGCTCGTACCGCCCGCTGTCCAGACGACGACGCTTCAGTCCGTAATGTTCGAGGTAGTTGACGGTTTCGAGCAGACAGAATCCGAACACGGCCTGCAGCACCAGGAACGGCAGTACCGAGAGGCCGAAGACGGCGACGAGGACACCGAACAGTACGACGGACATCAACCACGAATGCAGGACGTCGTTGCGAATTGTCCACGGCTTCTTACCCAGTCGATCGAGTCTGGCCTTTTCCAGGGACCACGACGAGCGCAGAGATCCCCACACACTGCGCGGCAGGAAGGTCCAGAAGCTCTCACCGAAGCGAGACGACGCCGGATCCTCGGGCGTGGCGACGCGCACGTGGTGTCCACGATTGTGCTCGATATAGAAGTGGCCGTAAAACGACTGCGCCAGAGTGATCTTCGACAACCAGCGTTCGAGATCGTCCTTCTTGTGACCGAGCTCGTGTGCGGTGTTGATCCCGATTCCTGCGACACAACCAATACTGATCGCCAGACCGATCTTGGAGATCAGCCCAAGTCCCCCGTCGATTCCGAGCCAGGACAGATCGGTCGCCGACCAGAGGTAGCAGGCCAGGACCAGGCTGACCAACTGGAACGGTATGTAGATGTAGGTGCAATACCGGTAGTACTTGTCGTTCTCGAGGCGCTCCATCACTTCGTCCGGCGGATTCTCGCCGTCCGGGCCGAAGAAGATGTCGAGGATCGGGAGCAGGATGTAGACGAGCAGCGGCCCGATCCACCACCACACCGGCGAGACCGCGTTCCATCCGAGACTGTTGAACAACGCGACCAATCCGACGGCAATGAAGACCGCCGTCGGCGGTACCAGGCCGAGCAGCCAGAGATATCTCTTCTTGTCACGCCACTGCTCGGGCGGGAGTGTCTGCCCGGACTGCGAGTTCACGTGCGTCGACACGGTCTACCTCCTCGATTCGGACCGACCCGGAAACTGTGAGTCAGTTCACTATGAGGTAGACAGTACTACTGATTTTGTACAAGTGATAGACAAATCATAAACTTTGTACATCTACTCGATTTCGCCGCGTTCACGCTTCCCGATCATCGAATGCTGCCTGCTGTAGGCAAAATAGATGACAACGCCGAGGGCCATCCAGACCACGAACCTCATCCAGGTCTCCACCGACAGGTTGAACATCAGCCACAGACACGCGAGGACGGCCAGAATCGGGACCAGCGGGACCAGCGGCACCCTGAATCCGCGAGGTAGGTCGGGACGCGTCCGACGGAGCACGAGAACCCCGATCGAGACGAGAACAAAAGCGAACAGTGTGCCGATGTTGACCATTTCCTCGAGGGTGCCGATCGGAAAAACGCCGGCGAGCACCGCGACCACGACGCCGACCAAGATCGTGATCCGCACAGGGGTTCCGTGCTTGCCGGTCGGTGCCAGGCGTCGTGGCATCAGACCGTCGCGTGCCATCGCGAAGAGCACCCTGGTCTGCCCGAGCATCAGCACCATCACCACTGTCGTGAGACCGGCCAAAGCGCCGAACGAGATGACGTTTTTCGCCCACGTGATGTCGTGGAAAGCGAATGCCGTTGCCAGGTTGGAGGTATCGCCCTCGAGCTCGGTGTATTTCACCATCCCCGTCAGCACCAGTGTCACCGCCACGTACAGAACCGTGACGATCAGGAGAGAACCCAGGATGCCGCGTGGCAGCGCCTTCTGCGGCTCCTTCGCCTCCTCCGCCGTCGTGGCGACGACGTCGAAGCCGATGAACGCGAAGAACACCAGACTGGCTGCCGCGAGCAATCCGTACCACCCGAACGTGCTGCCACCGGCCCCGGTCACGTACGAGAACAACGACTGGTGGATGCCCTCTCCCGTCGAGCCCGGCTCCGACGGCGGAATGTACGGCGAGTAGTTGTCGGTGTCGATGTAGAACAGACCGACGATGATCACCAGCAACACCACCGCGACCTTGATCGCCGTGATCACCAGTGACACCCTCGACGAGAGTTTTGTGCCGGTCGCGAGCAGGATCGTGATGACAGCGATCACCAGCACCGCACCCCAGTCGAAGGATATCGGCCCCAACTCGACGATCGGGCTGCGTGAGCCCATCACTTCGCCGAGGTACAGCGACCAGCCTTTGGCGACCACCGAAGACGCCAAGGCGAATTCGAGGATGAGATCCCAGCCGATGATCCAGGCGACGAATTCGCCGAACGTCGCGTACGAGAACGTGTACGCGCTACCGGCAACCGGGACCGTCGACGCGAATTCGGCGTAACACAGCGCTGCCAGTCCGCAGGCGATGGCGGCAATGACGAACGCGAGCGAGACCGACGGCCCGGCGACATTTCCCGCCGTCCGAGCCGTGAGTGTGAAGATGCCCGCACCGATGACGACTGCGACACCGAACACCGTGAGATCCCACGAGTTCAGTTCTTTCCGGAGTTTGGTTTCCGGCTCGTCGGTGTCCTTGATGGACTGCTCGATCGATTTGGTTCGAAACAGCTTCGACCGTCCAGATCCGGCCTGCTCGTCCTTGACAGCCATTGCCGCCTCCTTGCTGGGGACCAGCAGGTCCCACCATGGGCAAGTAGAGAGATGGCATCAGCCTAAGCCCGCAGGCGCAGCTTTGTTCAGGGTTTGTCGGGAGCCTGTAGATCTGTTTCAGGGCGATCTCCTGCGCTGAGACGATCCAGGTCCGGCTCGAGGTAGATCACCCGCGCCGCAGGCACTGCAGCGCGCACGCGAGACTCGGCCTCGTCGATCGCCGTCGCCACGTCCGAGATCGTCGATCCGATCGGCACCGCAACCTTGGCAGCAACAAGGATCTCCTCGGGACCGAGGTACTGCGTCTTGCAATGAATGACGCGTTCGATACGAGTTCCGTCGACCAGGGCGTTGAGGATCAGTTCGGTCTCCACCGCCGTTGCGCCCTCACCGATCAGCAGCGACTGCATTTCGATGATCAGAATGACCGCGATGATGCCGAGCAGGACACCGATGCACAGAGTTCCGATGCCGTCGAAGACCGGATTTCCGGTCACCATCGTGAGACCGACGCCGCCGAGTGCAAGGACGAGACCGATCAATGCGCCGGTGTCCTCGAGCAGCACAACCGGGAGTTCCGGGCTACGAGAGGTTCGGATGAAGTTCCACCACGACGCATTTCCCTTGAGCGGTCGTGATTCCTTCGCTGCGGTCCGGAAGCTGTAGCCCTCCAGGCAGATCGCGATGAACAGGATCGCGATTGCCACGAAAGCCGAATTGAGTTCTTCCGGATGCTGAATCTTGTGAATGCCTTCGTAGATCGCGAACAGCGAACCGAGGGTGAAGAGCACCAGTGCAACGACGAACGAATAGAAATATCGGTTGCGCCCGTAGCCGAACGGGTGCAGTTGATCCGCGTCACGTTCTGCCTTCTTCTGCCCCAGGAGCAGCAAACCCTGATTGGACGTGTCGGCCACCGAGTGCACCGATTCGGCGAGCATCGACGACGATCCGGTGATCAAGAATCCGGCGAACTTGGCTACGGCGATTCCGGCATTGGCTCCGAGGGCCGCCAGAATTGCCTTCTTGCCACCATGAGCCGACACAATGTCTCCTAGTTTCCGACTACGGCACTGAAAACCTGCGCAGTCGGGGTCCGTGTGCTCAGGTGTATCGCAGGCTCGTCGGCAGCGATCCACGCCGCTCGGCCTCGATCGAGGTAGAGAGTGTCAGTGCCGCACGTCGCAGTGACCGCGCCGTCGGTGCAGATCAGAATCCGCGGGCCTGAAGCGTCGACGACGATGTCCGTGGAATTCGCGTCGAACTCCAGACGCGTCAAACGAAATTCGGGCGCCGGCGTGACGTACTCGTATCTACCTGATCCTGACTGACCTGATCCAGATGACGGGGCCGGATCGAGCACTTCGATATCGGCCCCGACGAAGTCCAGAACCCTCAGCAATTCGGGCACGTCGACGTGCTTCGGTGTCAGCCCACCACGCAGAACGTTGTCGGAGTTGGCCATGATCTCGACCGCGAGTCCATGGAGATACGCGTGGAGATTGCCGGCAGCGAGAAACAGTCCTTGGCCGGGCTCGAGGGTGACGCGGTTGAGCAGCAGTGCCGCCAGAACACCGGCGTCGCCGGGGTACGCCTCGCTCAATTCCAGCGCGGTGCGGATCTCGGTCACGAATTCGGCGTCGTGGTGCGCGACGTAGGTGATGCACCCGGCAAGTACGGCAGGGAGCAAGGTCCCGAGCACCGTGGACGGCAGCGTGATCCATGTCGTGAACAACGCCCGCAGTCCGTCGGAATCGGGTTGGCCTTCGAGCAGACCGATGTACGGCTCCAACTCGTCGACGGCCAGAGCGCGCAGCAGTTTGACAGTCCGCGTCGGCTCGCGGAATCCGGCAAGCGCTTCGAATCTGCTCAGTGCGACAACGAGTTCGGGCTTGTGGCTGCCGTCCTTGTAGTTGCGAATCGGCGATTCCATGGGAACGCCGAGTGCGTTCTCACGACGAAAACCCTCGTCGGCTTGAACGGCGCTGGGGTGCGCTTGAAGCGACAGCGGTTCTTCCGCCGCAAGCAGCTTGAGCAGAAATGGGAGTCGCTCACCGAATGCCTCGAGGTTCTCACGGCCGAGTTCGCGTTCGGGTTCGCGGTGCAGGACCTCGAGCAACGACTCGCTTCCGGATTCGGTGATCACGCGCGCCGGGTCACCCGGGTGCGCGCCCAACCACAATTCCGCTTCGGGATGATTCGACGGAGTCGAAAGACCGCGTAGTTCGGCAATTGCCGTTCGCGAGCCCCACGCGTAAGAACGAAGTGCACCTTCGAGTTCACGCACTTACTTCGCACCGCCTGTCAACTGCACGTACGCCGCGGCCATGTCTACTCGAGACGCCAACACGAATACCTGCTCCATCTCCGATATGACCACGTTGGTCTGGTCTTCGTCTGCCGCAACCACCAGGTCGGCGTCAGCCAGTGCGTCCATCCGGCGCCTCGCCTCCCCGCGCGTGGATTCGGTCGCGAAGACGAACGCCCGCGCCGGCGGGGTCGGCAGCGCGCCGTCGAGTTGCGGATCGTGAAAGAAGGGGTCGTGGAACACCGAATCACGTGAAGCTGCGTCCGGCGCGAACAGTGCTCGCGCCGAACGAATCACCTCGGACATCTCGGCGGCAGCGGCGTTCAGGCCGGAGCTCATCAGCGCAACGCTCGAGAACTCTGCGAGTGCTGTTGTCACGGAACCACTTCCACACAGAACGACTCGCCGGCCGCTCATCCTGGTGGCCAACGACTTGGCCGGGTTGTGGAATACCTCGTTGGCCGGTCCGTCCCGCAGCGCCTCCGCATCAACTGCGTCGGCGATTCGACCGAGCACCGCCGAACGGTCCTCGATCGATCCCTTGCCCTCGATTTCGGCGGCAACCGCGAGGAAGACGGCGAGGAACCGCGTCATAGTGTGCCGGGGCGAGGCGTAGAGCCGCGGTGGCAAGGGCATGGTGCGCCCGGCCGCCACGGCTCGCATGGGCCCCTCGTCGGGAACGGCGACAACAACCTCGGCGCCGCGGCGTACGGCACTGTCAACGGATTCGACGAGGCGTGGATCACCGGCATCGTCACCGGCGACGACGATCACGTCCAACGGCCCGGCCCACGACGGCGTCCGGTCGAGAACGAGGAGCGGGCAACCGACCGAATCTCCGACGAGAGCAAGCGCGATCCTGGCTCCGTGCCGGGCGCCACCCGCGCCGGCGATGAGTACGACGCTGCGCGGACGCAGACCGGCCAATCGGGAGATCACACCCTCACCGACGGCCGACGCGGTGGCCCGAATCTGTGCGCCGCCCATGGCTACAGACCGCAGTAGCCCTTCCGAATCGGCAGCTGACAAACCCTCGCTGTCGTCGAGGTCGAGAAGCGGCATCGGCGCTGTCATCTCACCGCACCCCCTTCTCCGTTAGCAGTTCCCGCACCATCCAGCATTCCAGCTCCACGCGGTCCGTGGTGGCAAAGCCCTCGTTCCCGAGGCCGTCGTTCCTGAGATAGTCCCCCAACTATCCCAGGGCTTCGGCTCACCGACAAACCGATCAGACTCGGATTCAAGCCCGGACGATCGCCAGAATTTCGTTCACCAATGCGTCGACATCGGCGGACGTGGGTGCTTCGACGTTGAGTCGCAGCAGTGGTTCGGTGTTGGACGCGCGCAAGTTGAACCAGGCATTTCCCTCGAGGCTGACCGTGACACCGTCGAGGCGATCCACCGACTCGGTGCGGTCGGCAAATGCCGCCAGTACAGCGGCCGTACGATCTGCCGCGTCAGCCACGGTGGAGTTGATCTCGCCCGAGGCCGCGTAGCGGGTGTACTCCGCCATCAACTCGGAGAGCGGACGATCCTGCTCGCCCAGTGCGGCGAGTACGTGCAGCGCCGCGAGCATGCCGGAGTCGGCGCCCCAGAAGTCGCGGAAGTAGTAGTGAGCGGAGTGCTCGCCGCCGAACACCGCACCGGTCTCGGCCATCTCCTGCTTGATGAACGAGTGGCCGACTCGGGTACGAATAGCGACGCCGCCGAGTTCTTCGACCAGTTCGGGCACTGCCCGTGACGTGATCAGGTTGTGGATGATCGACGCGCCCGGTTCCTTCGCGAGTTCGCGCTTGGCGACAAGTGCCGTCACCGCGGACGGCGAGACCGGGTCGCCCTTCTCGTCTACGACGAAGCAACGGTCCGCGTCACCGTCGAACGCCAAGCCGATGTCCGCTCCGGTTTCGCGCACGTAGGCCTGCAGGTCGACGAGGTTGGCCGGATCGAGCGGATTGGCTTCGTGGTTGGGGAACGTGCCGTCGAGCTCGAAGTAGAGCGGCAGGACGTCGAGGGGCATCGGCCCGAATACGGCCGGCGCGGTATGGCCGCCCATACCGTTGCCTGCATCGACTGCGACCTTCAGCGGGCGCAACGCAGCCAGGTCGACCAATCCGCGGAGGTAGCTCGCGTATTCCTCGAGGACGTCCTTGGTGCTGGCGGTGCCTGCCGGTCCGTCGTACGCGGGAACACCCGAGACGACCTCGGCGGAGATGACTGCGAGGCCGGTGTCCTGACCGACCGGCTTGGCGCCGGCCCGACACATCTTGATGCCGTTGTACTTGGCGGGATTGTGGCTCGCCGTGAACATCGCGCCCGGGCAGTTCAGCAAACCGGATGCAAAGTAGAGCTCGTCGGTCGACGCCAATCCGATGTAGACGACGTCGAGCCCTTGAGCAAGCACGCCGTCACCGAAAGCCGAAGACAGTGTGGGCGACGATGCGCGCATGTCGTAGCCGATCACAACCGTCGTGGCGGCGCCGGCCTCGTCGCGGACCAGGCGGGCGAACGACGCACCGACGTCGCGGACAAAATCTTCGTCGATCTGCTCACCGACCACACCGCGTACGTCGTACGCCTTGATGATTGCAGCAACCGACTCGGCTGTTCGCCCCACTGAAAACTCTCCTTGTGCATGCACCCTCACAGACGGGAACGTCCGGGCGCATGGCGTCCGGAGATTCGCAGTACTCGGGTGTGGAAGTACTCGGTCGAGCCTAGCGTCTACGGCGACGAATCTCGCGTCAGTTGGACGGGTCGGGCAGAACGCGTAGGTGTCCACGACGCCCTGTACGGGCAGTACTCGGAGCTGCGGGACGTATGTCCTCATCTGCATCGACGTTGGACTTGCTGCGATCTCCGAGACCGGCCTCACGTACAGCTTCAGCCAAAGCGGTCAGATCGTCTTCGTCGGGAGTACTCGACGCGAATCCGCCTTCGTGGCGGACGAGTTCCCACCCCTTGGGGGCGGTGATTCGAGAGCCGTGAGTGTCACACAAATCCCATGAATGGGGCTCGGCGACGGTTGCCAGCGGCCCGACAACCGCAGTGGAGTCCGAGTAGACATACGTAAGCGTCGCGACGGCGGGGTTCTTGCACCCGGGGCGGCAGCAGCGACGCAGAGATCTCACAGGTACGGAGCCTAGCCCTCCCCACGTCCGGAACCTACTCGGACACACCGAGCAGTTTCTCCTGTCGTAATCTGGCGCCATGCCACAAGCCCGCCGCCGACGCTCGGTCACCACTCGTTCCATCGAGCGACACGGCCGTGGCCTGCGCGGACCGCTACTTCCCCCGGAGGTGCCCGCCAGGCGTACCCGCGCGGAGAAGTTCGATCTCCTGGTGCTCGACGCCTTCTCTCCCGTCGACCTCGCATGGCACGACCGGCTGACGAAACTCGACATCGCAGTGGACGAAGTTCCGAAGATTCACGCGCACGATCCGGAGTCCGTCACATGGCCGCCGGAGGTCATCGCAGACGGCCCGGTTCCACTGTCACGACTGATTCCGGCCGGAATCGACCGTCACGGAAATACGACTCGCGCAAGAATTGTGCTGTTTCGCCGCCCATTGGAGCAGCGAGCGAAGGATCCGGAAGAACTCACGGATCTGGTGCACGACGTGTTGGTCCATCAAGTCGGCACGTATCTGGGCGTCGACCCACAGGTCATCGACCCCACGCTGCCCGACGAGGACTGATACTGCCCGACGAGGACTGACGCACTGTCAGACGAAAAAACTGATGTCACACGAAGAAGTAAATCCACACGAAGAACAAAACAGTCGTTGCTTGACCTGCAATTCCCCGTTGCAGGTCAGACTTTCGAAGACCGCCCGTCAGCCCCGACGCTGACAGAACCGATTCAGCAGCAGATCAGATGATCCCCCGCTTGAGTCGCCGACGCTCGCGCTCGGACAACCCTCCCCAGATTCCGAACCGTTCGTCGTTCGCGAGCGCGTACTCGAGGCACTCGTCACGAACTTCACAACCGAGGCAGATCCGTTTTGCTTCCCTCGTCGATCCTCCCTTTTCAGGAAAGAACGCTTCGGGATCGGTCTGCGCGCAGAGAGCACGCTCCTGCCACTGATCCTCGATGGTGTCGAACAATTCTTCGAAGCCGGTGACGAGACTCAGCACTGGCCGAGTACTCATACCGTCGAACTCACTGCTGCAGGCACCTTCTGCTGCGCCTGCTCGGGAATCGGTCTGCGGTTCGTCGCTTACTGTCATTGCGAGAGAACTGATCTCGACATTTTCATTGGGCATCGTTCCGCCTCCTCACCTGTAATAGCGCAGAATTTTCACTCCATCTTCAACCCCACCCCGTCGACCGTTCGAAACTGTGTTCGAAACCGGCCCCGCTGCAAGTGAACTCACAAGTAGCGGTTGGAATGACACATTTGAGATTACACACGTCCAGCGTGTCGCGGTCAAGCTAAACGAGATGAATCCATTAGTATTCCGGCCCTCAATTGACGGGACCTTCTGCCCGCCAGACACGACGACGCGCCGACCGCCTAGGCTCTGTTGTCGTGAACGTGACTGTATTGGTTGGCGGCGTCGGCGGGGCCCGTTTCCTTCAAGGTGTTCAAAACGCGCTCGGAATCGCCGGTGGTGAATCCCTCGAGAAATACGAAGGCCCACATCGCATCACGGCCGTCGTCAACGTCGGGGACGACGTGTGGATGCACGGTCTGCGCATCTGCCCCGATCTGGACACTTGTATGTACACACTCGGCGGCGGCATCGACACCGAACGCGGGTGGGGGCACGCCGGCGAAACCTGGAATGCGAAAGAAGAACTCGCCGCGTACGGCGCGAAGCCGGACTGGTTCGGCCTCGGAGATCGCGATATCGCAACGCATTTGATTCGCAGCCAGATGCTCCGCACGGGATATCCGTTGTCCGCGATCACCGAAGCGTTGTGCAATCGCTGGAATCCCGGTGTCGCACTGCTTCCCGTGAGCGACGACCGCAGCGAAACACACGTCGTGATCACCGATCCGGAAGACGGTGAGCAGAAGGCGATTCATTTCCAGGAGTGGTGGGTACGCCATCGGGCACAGGTGGAAACGCACAGCTTCGCTCACGTCGGCGCCGAGCAGGCCAAGCCCGCGCCAGGGGTGGTCGAGGCGATCGACGGTGCCGACATCGTGCTGATCGCACCGTCCAATCCCGTCGTGAGCGTCGGCGCGATCCTCGCGGTGCCCGGCATTCGCGGTGCCCTGCGAACAACCGCGGCCAAGGTTGTCGGCCTCTCCCCCGTCATCGGCGGAAAACCGTTGCGCGGCATGGCTGACGAGTGCCTCGAGGTGATCGGGGTCGAGACGACTTCGGAGGCGATCGGTCGCCACTACGGAGCTCGTTCGATCAACGGCATTCTCGACGGCTGGCTCGTCGACGAAGGTGACACGGCCGACATCGACGGGGTGGACGTGCGAAGCATCCCACTTTTGATGACGTCCCCCGAAGAGACCGCGAAAATGGTTCGCACGGCTTTCGAGATCGCCGGAGTCGAACTGTGACCGAGCCCGGAACCGAAGCAAGCCGCGACAGAAATCACTCTCCCGGTGATCACTCCCCCGGCGCCGCAATCGAAGTCATTCCCGTGCTCGGGCTTCCCGAGTTCCGGCCCGGAGACGACTTGGCCACCGCTGTCGTCGACGCGACGCCGTGGCTCGAGAGCGGCGACGTCGTTGTCGTCACGAGCAAGGTGTTCTCCAAAGTCGAGGGTCGCATCGTTTCCTCACCGACCGATCCGGAAGAGCGCGACGCGGCACGACGCCTCCTGGTGGATCAGGAAGCCGTCCGCGTCGTGGCACGCAAGGGCCGCACTCTGATCACCGAGAACAAACTCGGAATCGTGCAGGCCGCATCGGGCATCGACGGCTCCAACGTCGACGGTGCCGAATTGGCGCTGCTCCCCGTGGATCCGGATGCGAGCGCTGCGGGTCTGCGCGCCCGAATTCTCGAGAGCACGGGCAAGTCCGTCGCCGTCGTCGTCACCGACACGATGGGTCGTGCGTGGCGCAACGGGCAGACCGACGCCGCAATCGGTTCCTCCGGCATTCCGGTCCTGCACGGCTACCTCGGAGCACAGGACAGTCAAGGCAACGATCTGATCGTCACCGAGATCGCGATCGCGGACGAAATCGCCGCTGCGGGCGACTTGGTCAAGGGCAAGCTGGGCGGCGTTCCCGTCGCCGTCGTTCGTGGGCTTCGGTTCGAGGACGACGGTTCGAGTGGCCAGGATCTGATTCGCCGCGGCCCGGACGATCTGTTCTGGCTGGGCACCGAGGAAGCTACGGCGATGGGCCGTGGCCAGGCGCTGCTGTTGCGTCGATCGGTCCGACAGTTCGCAAGTGATCCCGTCGACGCGGAGATCATTCGCAGCTCGATCGCCGAGGCACTCACCGCTCCCGCACCGCACCACACGAGACCGGTTCGATTCGTGTGGCTACGCACGGAGTCGGTCCGCACGGCTCTTCTCGAGCAGATGCGCGAGAAGTGGGCCGCCGATCTTCGCGCCGACGGTCGCAGTGACGAATCCGTCGAGGCCCGGGTTGCCCGCGGAAACATCCTGTTCGACGCCCCCGAGGTCGTCATTCCCTTCTGCGTGCCCGATGGCGCACACAGTTATCCGGATGCCGGACGAACCGCGGCGGAGTCGACGATGTTCACGGTCGCCGCCGGCGCGGCAGTGCAGGGACTGCTGGTCTCGTTGGCCACCCGCGGCGTGGGAAGCTGCTGGATCGGATCGACGATCTTCGCCGCCGATCTCGTACGCGAACAACTCGATCTCCCGGCGGATTGGCAGCCACTCGGTGCCATCGCAATCGGGCACCCCCTCGAACCACTGACTCCGCGCTCTGTCTCCGCCCCCGGGGACGCGTTGGTGGAGCTGTAGGTCCCATGTCAGCCGAATCGCTGCACGCCTCCGCCAAGGGCGTCCTGGAGGGCTGGGAGACGTCCTCCGAAGCGGACGAATCATTGCGGCACACGATGCTCGCGTTCCTCGATTCGGCTCCGGACGGCTGCCTTCGTCGCCACGCACCGGGACACATCACCGCGTCGTCTCTCGTCCTCGACGAGAGTGGCTGCCACGTCTTGCTGACCCTGCATCCCAAGGTGGGCAGGTGGATTCAGCTCGGCGGCCACTGCGAGCCCGACGACGAGACGGTGGTAGATGCGGCATTGCGGGAAGCTCGCGAGGAGTCCGGAATTCACGACGTTCGGATAGACGCGGACCTACTCTCCGCCCACACGCATCCGATCACGTGCTCACTCGGAGTACCGACTCGCCATCTCGATCTACGGTTTCTTGTTGTGGCGCCGGACAATTCACATATCGTCCGCAGCGCAGAGTCCACCGACCTCAGATGGTGGCCGGTGGACGCGCTCCCACCTACAGCGGAACGCGAGACCATCGACCACCTGGTCGCGCTCGCCCGTCAGCGCAAGAATCAGGACTGAATCGGAGAAAGCTGGGGCTGCTTGGCGCTCACGCCGTCGCCCGACGATGTTCCCTTCACGCGCCGAGCTACCCACGGCACCAAGAACTCTCGCGCCCATTGACGATCCTCGCGACGAGTTTCGGCTTTCGTGAGGACCGGCGCAGGCCCGAGATCGGGCGGGGTCAATCCGTGTTCGACGCCGAGCACGTCGAGCACACGCGTCGCCATGTTCTCGTGCCCGGAGGGCGACATGTGGAGGCGATCCCAGTCCCACATCCGAAGGTCCTGATATTCGGAGAATCGCCAGAAGTCGACGAGGGTCGCGTCGTGGCGGTCGGCCACCTCGCGAACAAGCTCGTTGTAGATCGCCAGACGTCCGCGGAGCTTGCCGAAGAAGGCGGACCATCCGGTGTCGTACGCGGTGAACATCAGAACCCGAGCGCCGGATGCAGTGAGCTGACCGATTGCCGAATCGTAGCGGGCGACCATCGCATCGATGTCGAGCTTCGGACGCATCATGTCGTTTCCGCCGGCGTAGATGGTCACCAGATCGGGCTTCAACGCCAGAGCGGGTTCCAACTGCTCGTCGATGATCGGTCCGAGTAGGCGACCACGAATCGCCAGGTTGGCGTAGCGGAAGTCGGGATTGTTCACCGCCAGCTGCTCGGCCACTCGGTCTGCCCACCCGCGCAGACCGTTGGGGAATCGTTCGTCGGCGTCGCCGACGCCCTCGGTGAACGAGTCACCGAGGGCAACGTAACGGCTCGGAAGAGAAGTCATACCCGCCAGTATTCCAGTAGGTCAGCTAACGATCACACATCTGTGCTGAAGCGCACGCCACCGTCCGGCAGCGTCACCCCCGGCCACACGCGTGCGCCGCGCAACAATTCGCACCGCGCACCGATGTCCGCGCCGTCGCCGATGACAGCGTCGCGGACCAGCGCTCGGGGTCCGATACGGACGCCGAATCCGAGGATCGATCGTTCGACCACCGCGCCGGCTTCCACAACGGCGCCGTCGAAGAGAATTGCACCGTCGAGGCGAGCGCCTGCGCCGACTTCTGCGCCCCGACCGACAACCGTGCCGCCGATCAGGACAGCGCCCGGCGCGATTCCGGCTCCGGGGTGAACCAGCGACTCGCCGCGCGGACCTTCGAGAGCCGGCGAAGGTGCGATACCTCGCACCAGGTCGGCGGAACCGCGAACGAAGTCCTCGGGGGTTCCCATGTCACGCCAGTACGACGAGTCGACGTGGCCGAACACCCGCTTGCCCTCGGCCAGCAGATTCGGGAACACCTCGCGCTCGACCGACACCGGTCGTCCTTCGGGGATCTGTTCGATGATTTCGCGCTTGAAGACGTAGCAGCCGGCGTTGATCTGATCCGTCGGCGGATCCTGGGTCTTCTCCAGGAATGCCGAGACTCGTCCGTCCTCGTCGGTCGGAACACAACCGAATGCTCGCGGGTCTCCCACACGAACCAGATGCAGGGTCACGTCGGCGTCCGTCTTCTCGTGGGTCTCGAGAATGCCGTTCAGATCGGTGCCACCGAGCACGTCGCCGTTGAACACCATGACGTTGTCACCGCGCAACTTCGGCAGAACGTTGCGGATTCCGCCACCGGTGCCCAGCGGTTCGGTCTCGAAGACGTAGTCGATCTCGAGGCCCATCTTGGAGCCGTCGCCGAAGTAGTCCTCGAATACCTCTGCCTTGAAGGACGTTCCGAGCACGACGTGCTTGATTCCGGCTGCCTCGATGCGGGCGAGCAGGTGCGTCAGGAACGGCAGGCCGGCGGTCGGAAGCATCGGCTTGGGTGCCGACAGCGTCAGCGGACGCAGCCGAGTGCCTTTGCCGCCTACCAGGATTACGGCGTCGGTCGGATTCGGATCGGACATCATTTTCCCCCGTGGTTCGAAACTGATGGGTTGTCGGTCGAGTTGTCGGTGCGAGCGCGCTCGCGAACTGCAGAAGCTACGGCGATCTTGGATCGCACCGCGAGGCCACCGCGCAAGGCAAGTCGTAGCGGAGCCTGCCACCAGTGCGGATGGCGATCAGCCTGGAACTGGTACGCACTGCGATGATGGGCAGGCAACATCAGTTCCGGATGACGTCCTGCCGCATGGCCTTTGGCATGGGTGACGACGGCCGAGGGGACGAATACGTTGAGCCACCCGGCTTTTCCGAGGCGGTCACCGAAGTCCACGTCCTCCATGTACATGAAGTAACGAGAGTCGAAACCTGAGATGGTGTCGAAGGCGTCGCGTCGCACCAGCAGGCACGACCCGGAAAGCCACCCCACTGCACGCTCGGTGACGGCCTCGTTCTCCTGACGGTAACGAGCAGTCCACGGGTTCTTCGGCCATACGGTACCGAGCAACGCGTGCCCGACGCCCGAGGTGATGTCGGGCACCGTTCGCGCCGACGGATAGACACTGCCGTCCGGTTCGAGGACCTTCGGCCCCAGTGCACCGGCCCTTGGCCACCGATTTGCCGCAGCCACCAATTCGTCGAGTGAACCGGGTGCCCATTGGACGTCCGGGTTGGAAATCACGACGAATTCGATCGACGAATCGATCTCCGCTACAGCCCGATTTATCGCTCCCCCGTACCCGATGTTTCCGCCGGTTCGAAGCAGACGGACATGCTCGTACTTGGCATCGGCGGCCTCGGGGGCACCATCGGTCGACCCATTGTCGGCCATGATGACCTGGGGTTTTTCTGTCGTCGCCACAGCGAGCGTGCTCAAGAAATTCTCGAGATGCTCGCCTGGCGAGTAGGTCACCGTTACCACGGCCAGCTTGGGACTCACGCCGGTCAGCCTAGCCGTCCGCGGCCACTGTCCCGAACAATGCTCACGCCAGAGCGGCGTGCAGAGCCTCTCGCCACGGACGCAGCGGCGTCATTCCCGCGGTAACCCACGCGCGCTCGGACAAGACCGAATATGCCGGGCGCGGGGCAGGGCGTACGAACTCCGCACTACTGCACGGGCGCACCCGAGCAGGGTCTGCTCCGATCTCCTCGAAAACAGCTCGCGCCAACTCGTACCAACTTGCTTGCCCGCCGTTGGTCACGTGGAATGTCGACGCACCCGTGAAGTCCAGCAGCGCGAGTTCGACGATGCCGCCGGCCAGATCGACGCTGTACGTGGGTGACCCGATCTGGTCGTCCACGACGTTCACGAATTCGCGTTCGGCTTCGAGCCTTCTCATCGTGGCGACAAAATCCGTGCCGACACCGGAGTACACCCACGCGGTGCGGACAACGGCCGCGTCAGCCCCCGACTCTCGAACAGCGATCTCGCCGTCCAGTTTGGTTCGGCCGTAGACCGTCGCGGGACCGGTCGGTGCATCGACGTCGTATGGCGAGCTTGCATCGCCCGGAAAGACGTAGTCCGTCGAAACGTGGATCAACCGCGAACCCACCCGCGCACAGGCTTGCGCGAGATTCCGCGGTCCGATCTCGTTGACCGCCCTCGCCGCCTCCTGGTCGGTCTCGGCAGCATCGACGGCCGTGTACGCAGCGCAGTTGATCAGCACCGAATCAGGCGAGACGAAGTCGTCAACCGCGCGGCTGTCGGTGATGTCGAGCTCGCGGGAACCGACGGCCGTCACAGTGTGACCCGCCGACGTTGCGAGAGCATCGATACGTGTTCCGAGCTGCCCTCGGGCGCCGGTGAGCAGGATATTCGTCACACGGTTGAGTCTGGCACGCCGCGTCGAGGTACCCGCGGCCGAGCATCGGACCAGTAACCTGAAGGGGTGTCCCACCAGCAACCGCAGCGCCGCGCGCGTCCACGACCTGCGCCGATTCGGACCAAGACGAGCCCGGCTCGCATAGCGGTCGCGGTGCTGTCCGTGCTCGTACTGCTGGTCACCGGGTTCGCATGGCGGGGTGTGGACTCGTTGAGAAACAGCCTTGCCACTGCCAGCGGACTCGGCCTCGGTGGCGGCAAGGACGGAGCAATCGACATTCTGATGGTGGGAACGGACAGTCGAACCGACGCGCACGGCAACCCGCTCTCACAAAGCGAGCTCGACTCGTTGCGCGCAGGTGAGGAAGTTGCGTCCAATACCGACACCATCATCTTGATCCGCGTCCCCAACGACGGGAGTTCCGCGACCGCGATCTCGATTCCCCGCGACGCGTACGTCAACGTCCCGGGTATCGGTATGTCGAAGATCAACGCCGCGTTCGGTGCCACCAAGGAAACCGAGCGGCTGAAGTTGGTCAACAACGGGTCGTCCGACAGCGACGCAGACAAGAAGTCGACGGAAGCCGGCCGGACCGCGCTCATCGGAGCGGTGGCGAATCTGACCGGCATCACCGTCGATCACTACGCCGAAGTCGGACTACTCGGATTCGTCCTGCTGACCAACGCAGTGGGCGGAGTCGACGTGTGCCTCAACGCGCCGGTAGACGAACCGATGTCCGGAGCCAATTTCGCGGCCGGGAAACAGACACTCGACGGCGCCGACGCGCTGAGCTTCGTGCGACAACGACACGACCTTCCTCGCGGCGACCTGGACCGGATCGTTCGCCAGCAGGTGTTCATGGCTTCTCTCGTCAGCAAGGTACTCAGCGCAAAAACCCTCAGTGACCCCGGCAAGCTCAGTCAGCTGACCTCGGCTGTCCAGCGTTCCGTCGTGATCGACGACGACTGGGACATCATCGAGTTCGCCAAGCAGTTGCAGAATCTGGCCGGCGGCAAGGTGCAATTCGAGACAATTCCCGTTCTCGACATCAACGGCATGACCGATTACGGCGAGTCCATCGTCAAGGTCGATCCCAAGGCCGTCAAGAAGTACATCGCGGGATTGGTCGGCGCCGACAGCGAGGACTCGGAGGAGACCTCCGAAGCACCGACCACGGTGAATGCGTCCTCGATCACGGTCGACGTCGCAAACGCCAGTGACATCGCAGGGTTGGCCAGCGGGGTTTCCGAAGCGTTGAGTGCCCTCGGGTACAAGCAGGGTCAGGTCGGCAACAACACCGGCTCCGACGTCACCGAATCGACGGTGTTCGCAAAGTCCGCGGACGACGACGCAGCACTCGCGGTCGCCGAGGCACTCGGAGGTCTGACGGTCAAGGCGGATTCGTCATTGTCCTCGGGCAAGGTTCGGGTTGTCATTGCCGAGGACTACAGCGGCCCGCAGTCCGCGGACGCGGTATCCCCGTCCGAAGGAGCGACAAGCACGACTGAATCGTCGAGCACCACCGAGACCAGCCCCACTCCCGCCCCTCCCGGTCCGCCGATCGACGCGGCCTCCAACGGCCCGCGCTGTGTCAACTGAAAAATTGTGTGAACTGAACGGCTGCGTAAGCTGACGACGTGCCTTCGCCTGTAGACAACCTGACCGACGCCCTCCTCGGACCGATCCTGGCTGCCGACCCGGCCGGCCCTCGCGTGACCTACTACGACGACGCCACCGGCGAGCGCATCGAATTGTCTGCGAGCACTCTGGCCAACTGGGCGGCAAAGACAGCGAATATGGTCCGCGACGAGTTCGCTCTCGAGCCCGGCGGCAAAGTTGCCGTGCTGCTTCCCGCGCACTGGCAGAGCGTCGCCGTCTTGCTGGGTGTGTGGTGGGCAGGCGGTGAGGTGGTCCTCTCCCCCGACGCCGACGCCGAACTGGCTTTTGTCACTGCCGACCGACTGGACGATGTTGCGGACGTACCGGAGGTAGCCGCACTCTCACTCGACGCGTTCGGCAAAGGTTTGAGCGATCTTCCGCTCGGCGTCGCCGACTACGCAACCTCCATCCGTGTGCACGGCGACCAGTTCCGTAGCGCCGGAGCCGGTTCGGCGCTGGAAGGCCGGTCCGTAGCGGACACGATCGACGCGGCACGGGCATCGGCGAAGAACGTCGAATTGGTGTCGACGGATCGTGTCCTCTCCAGTCGCACGTGGGACACGGCAGACGAATTGATCGACGGGCTTCTGGCAGTTCTCGCCGCGGGTGCCTCACTCGTGCAGGTGGCCCACCCGGACGCGGAAGCTACCGCGCGCCGAGTGGGCACCGAGAAGGTCACGAAACAGTTCTGAACGCTAGCTCGCGAGAGCTGTCACCGGTGACACCAGCCCCGCCCGCCTAGCGGGGAGCAGTGACGCGATCACACCGCAGATTCCGCCGATCAACACGATGGCTACCAACTGCACCCACGGCACTGCGCTGAGGGCGACGTCCTCGATCCCGAAAACCGATGCGGTACCGGCTACACCGAACACCATCCCGAACAGCACTCCGATCACCGATGCGACTCCTGCCACGAGCAGCGCTTCCCAGATCAACATGGCTCGAATTCCCTTCTTGGTCAGACCGAGTGCGCGAAGCAGTCCGGATTCGCGGCGCCGTTCGAGAACGGACAGTGCCATGGTGTTTCCGACTCCGATCAAAGCAATCAACACCGCTACCGACAGCAATCCGGCAACCACCATGAGCATGGTGTCGAGGATCGAATCGAGAGCTGAACGCATCTCGGTCATGCCCTGAACATCGCTGCCCGGCGCTTCCTGGCGTGCCAGTTCGGTGATGCGGTCGGTGGCGGCCAAAGCCTGTTCGTCAGTATCCGTCCCCAGCCTTACCCAGTACGAATCGGTGGTCGGCGCGGTGGCCGCTGCACCGAGATCGCCTCGATCCAGTAGTGCTGGTTGACCTTTCACGCCCTCGACCACGCTGACGTTCACGACGCCGCGATCCCCACGCACCGTCGCCGTATCGCCCGCCGAGAGCTTGTATTCGGTCAGGTCAGCGGGCGAGAGCACCAACTGACCGGCCGCGGGCACCGAGATCTCGGTACGCAGAACATCTTTCACCCGAGCAGCGTCGACGCCGAATCCGGCCAACGAACCGCGCCCGTCGATCGTCAGTTCGGCCTTGTCCAGACCGCTCACCGCGCCGACACCGTTGACCGCGACGATGTCTGTGCCCAACCCTGCGGGAAGCGGTGCCGAACCGGAACTGCTCACCATGACGTCGACGGGGAATTGACTGTCCATCGCCGCGGGTGCGGCTTCCTTGACCGTCGCGATTCCCACGACGAGCGTGCTCGTCAAGGCCACACCGATCAACAATGCGGTGGCTGTCGCCGAGGTGCGGCGTGGGTTCCGACCGGCGTTGCCTGCTGCCAGGCTTCCCACCGGACCGATCAGTCTCGCCAACACTCCGCCGGCCGCATTGATCAGTGCAGGCACGATTCGACCGGACAATGCCGCGATCCCCAGGAAAGAGAACAGTCCACCGGCGGTTGCCGCCGGCACCTGCTGATTCGTCACTCCCAGGACGGTCATCGCGATGCCCGCGAGCAGGATCACGACGCCGAGAACCCGGCGCACCACCGATACCTGAACGCTCTCAGGCTTGGACTCCATCGGCTGCAGCGCCGCCAGCGGGGAGAGCCTCGTTGCCGCCCGCCCGGGCGCAGATGCAGCGAGCATCGTCATCACGATGCCGACAGCGAGACCGACCAGCACGGTCACCGGGGTGACGCTCAGTGACGAAAGAGGAACCGGCACATCGGCGGCCGTTGCTACCCGACCGATCGCCCAGGCGAGTCCGACACCGAGTCCGACGCCGATCACCGAGGCGATCACGCCGACCGCCGCGGCTTCACTGCGAATGCTCCGGCGAACCTGTTTGGCCGTGGCGCCGACGCATCGCAGCAACGCAAGTTCCTGAGTGCGCGCCGCGAGCAGCACGGCAAATGTATTGGCGATCACCAGCGCGGCAACAACAACGGCGATGGCGCCGAAGGCGAGCAACACCGTGCTGAGGATCTTGGTGCCGCCCATGTATTCGGCTGCGGCGTTGTCTGTGGCTTCGTCGCCGGTCAGCACGGTGGAGTCCGCGGGCAACGCGCTCGAGATCGAATCCACGAGTTCTTGCTGAGAGCGTGAACCGTCACCGGCGACACGGAACTCACGTTCGGCACTGTCACCGGCCCACGCGCTCACCTGCTCGGCGGTGGTGAATATCTTGATCCCGCCCAGTCGTTGCGCCGAACCGGAGAGGTCGACCAGTCCGACTACCTCCGCGGTGGGTGCGGCGGCACCGACCGTCGAATCCCGTGCCGTGACTGTGATTCGGGCACCGATCGGTATCCCGGAGTCCGCGCTCACCAACACCTGCCCCAGACCAGCCGGAATCGATCCCTCCGACACCTTCTCCCAACGCAATTCGGGATTGTCGGCAATCGAGAGCGCATCCCCGTAGGACGCACCCTTTGCCTCGGAGTCGACACGAACATACGTCGACACGTCGTCGGCCACCGCCGAGACGCCCGGCACCGCGCTCAGCAGAGCTTCCGTCACGCCTGGACCGGACGCGACGACATCTGTGGTTTCGTATTGCGTCGCAAGTGATTTGCTCACACTCGCGTCGACCGTCGAGCTCAAGGTCAACGTCGCGACGATGTATCCGACGGCGATCACCACCGCGAGTATCGACGCCACATAGCGCCCGGCATGTGCCCGCGCCTGCGCAAAAGCCAGACCTCTCATCGCAGTGCACCCGAAACTGCAGGAACATCGGCCAGGTCGTCGGCACCGAGAGCTCGCATGGCACCGATCACCGAGTCGACGGTGGGATGGTCGATCTCTCCGGCAATACGCCCGTCCGCGATCAACACGACTCGATCCGCGTACGACGCCGCCACCGGATCGTGTGTCACCATCACGACCGTCTGACCGGTCTCCCGGACACTGGTGCGCAAGAGTCCCAGAACCTCTGTCCCGGAACGGGAATCCAGGTTGCCGGTAGGCTCGTCGGCAAAGATCACGTCGGGCTGGGGCAGTAATGCACGGGCGACAGCTACACGTTGCTGCTGACCGCCGGACAACTCGTGCGGCAGGTGGTCGAGGCGCTGCGACAGGCCCAGCTTTCCGATCACCTCGTCCATCCACTCGGGCGAGGGTTCACTACCTGCCAGCTTCATCGGCAGCAGCATGTTCTCCCGAGCAGTGAGCACCGGTAGCAGGTTGAACGCTTGGAAGACGAATCCGATTCGCTCGCGTCGCAGTTCGGTGAGCTCCGTGTCGCCGAGTTTCGTGACTTCGGTGTCGCCCAGGAAAACCTGCCCACCCGAGACCGTGTCGAGTCCGGCCAGGCAGTGCATGAGCGTCGACTTTCCGGAGCCGGACGGGCCCATGATCGCGGTGAACCGCTCGCGACCGAAGTCCACGTCGACTCCGCCGAGCGCGTGAACCGTGGTCTCACCGGTGCCGTACACCTTGGTGACACCGCGGGCAGTGATCGCCGGCACTGCGGCTGGTTCCGTCGTGGTGTGCGCATGCATTTTTTGCCCTCCGTAAAGCTTCTCGCTATGACGGAATCGACGTTATTGCAGCGCAAGTGGTCTCCGCGTCGGAGTGCGGGGCGATCTTGGAGAGCCCGGTGTCATCCCGGGGTAGGACTGGACAGGGCTGCGTGTCAGCCCTCGGTGCCGAGGAGATCTGCGCGCCGGACAAGTCCGATCTGGAAGGCGAAGACGACTGCCTGTACACGATCACGAGAATGAGTCTTCGAAAGAACCCGTCCGACATGGGTTTTCACTGTCGTCTCGGAGACGTGGAATTTTGCAGCGATCTCCGAATTCGACAGCCCGTACGCCATGGCTTCGAGCACCTCGACCTCGCGCGGCGTCAACTCTTCGGGCAACTGCGCTTCGGGCGCCGAGCCTTCCAGGAGCGGTCCGACGTGCTGAAGCAGTCGCCGAGTGGCCCGGGCTTCGATCACCGCGTCCCCGCGGTGCACGGTGCGGATGGCGTCGAGCAACTGCTCCGGTGGCACGTCCTTGAGCAGGAAACCACTGGCGCCCGCCCGGATAGCCGACATCACGTACTCGTCGTTGTCGAAGGTGGTGAGCACCACGACCTTCGGCGCATCGGGGTCGGCCAGGAGCCGACGAGTCGCCTCGATGCCGTCCATCTTCGGCATCTGGACATCCATCAGAACGACGTCGACATGACGGGCGGCCAACTCGATCAACGCCTGCTGACCGTCCGAAGCCTCGACAACCACCGACAGATCCGGCTGTGAGTCGATGACCATTCGAAAACCTGCGCGGACCAGCTGCTGATCGTCGATCAGTGCCACTGCGATCGGAGCCACGTGTTCGTCCATGCCACTCACCTTAAGACCTTCGGACGTTTCAAGACCTACCCAGACGTTCGTTCGTACGGCAAGACGGCCCGGACGCTGTATCCGCCGCCTGATTTCGGTCCGGCGGTTACTTTGCCTCCGTGCAGCTTGGCTCGCTCGGCCATTCCGATCAGTCCCTGCCCGCCTGGTGACGATTCGACCAGCGCGGCGCTGCCGCCTCGCCCGTCGTCGGTGATACCGAGAACGAGTTCGGTTTCAGCCCACGTCATCTCGACGCTCGCCTGTGCTCCAGGCCCCGCATGTTTGAGAACGTTCGTCAGCGATTCCTGCACGATGCGATACGCCGTCAACCCCGCACCCGCAGAGAGTTCGCGTGGTTCCCCGGTCACGCTGACGGCGATGTCGAGTCCGCTGCTGCGTAACTCGTGGAAGAGACTGTCGATGTCGCCGGCGCCCGGGATCACCGAGAAATCACGGGGCGTGTCCTCGCGCAGGACGGACAGCAGCGATCGCATGTCGGTCAACGCTTGGCGGCCGGTGGAGGCAATTGTTTCGAGTGCCTGAATTGCAGCCTGAGGATCCTTGGCCGCGCTGTAGCGTCCACCGTCGGCCTGAGCGATGACAACGGTCAACGAATGCGCGACGATGTCGTGCATCTCGCGCGCAATCCTCGAGCGTTCGCTGATCGTCGCGATTTCCGCTTCCTGCGCACGCTCGAGTTCGAGCAACCGTGCGCGCTCGGTCAGACCTTCCAATTGTTTGGTGCGAACTCGACGCAAATCACCGAACGCCCAGACCGCGAGCATGAAGATCATGACGGCCACGGACTGCATGACCTGCGAGGACACCGGGATTCCGTCGTAGCCGAAGTATCGAACAGTCCCGGCAATCGAGCCGAGCAACGCGAGCACCAGCCCGGTGAGTGAACTCCACCGAGCGCCGTAGGCGGCCAGCGCGTACAGGGAGATGGGTACGACAACGGCCGATGCGAGCAGTGTGTTGCCGATGAAGATCACGTGTAGAACTGCGAACCCTGCGATCACCATGCCGGAGAGTTCGGGGCGCGAGCGTCGCCACGCCAACGGAACGGTCATACCCAGCGAGATGAACACCGCCAGCGGACTCGCCTCGACCGCCACGACAACGCTGAACAGTGCGGCAACCGTCGCAATGCAGATGTCCACACCGCGAGCATGATCCGCGCTCCAACGGACGAAGCGTTCACTAGTCGGAAAACGAGCCATGCCGCCAAGAGTAGCTTTTACTGACGAGCTCTCACTCAGGTGCGGTAACCGCCGTCTTCGAGACCGGCCTCGATTTCGAAGCGGTTGCGCGGCCCGCGATGACGCAGTTCCTCACGCAGGTACAACAACCCGAATATGATTCCGTACCTGGCCCATTGGTCCGCGTGGACTGCCTCGTGGCGAAGGACGGATCGCGTCGTGTTTCGCCGCGTGAGATACACACCACCGAGAGTTGTTCCCCCTCTGGCGAACCCGCTGCGCAGCCCGGAAGCGACGAAGATCCCGGACTCGTCGTCGAAGCGGATGTCCGCGCGGAGAATCCCGGCGTAGAACAGGGCGATGCGGGTGACGAACGCGGACTGCGCGCTGCCCCGACTCGCTCGGATCAGCGGCAGCCCGCGTCGTGCACACACGAGAAGATCAGCCCAGCAGTTTTTCGCGGAGCGCCTTGTCCTTGTCGAGCACCATCGACTCGAGGCTCTCCTGGAACGCCACCATCCGCTGCTGCAGTGCGGGATCCGAAGCACCGAGAATCCGAGCAGCCAGCAGACCGGCGTTGCGAGCACCACCGATCGAGACCGTCGCCACCGGGACGCCGGCCGGCATCTGCACGATCGAGAGCAGCGAATCCATACCGTCGAGGTACTTGAGCGGCACCGGAACACCGATGACGGGCAACGGCGTGGCCGAGGCAACCATGCCCGGAAGATGCGCGGCGCCACCGGCACCGGCGATGATGACCTTGATTCCGCGGCCGGAAGCTTCCTTGGCGTAGTCGAGCATCCGCTGAGGCGTGCGGTGCGCCGAGACGACACCGACCTCGAAGCGGATACCGAACTCGGCCAAAGCTTCGGCTGCAGCTTCCATGGTCGGCCAATCCGAATCGCTGCCCATGATCAGGCCGACCTGCGCGCTCTCACTCACCGTGTACATCCCATCCGTCGGTCCAAACTGCGTACGAAAGCCAATGTGCTGCGCGCTCGGCGCGTTCCCGAACTGCGGCAACGTAATTCGGATCGTCGATGGATCCGGCGCCGCCCACGATGTTGACGTGACCGATCTTGCGATCCTTGCGCTCACCCTTGCCGTACAGGTGGATCTTCGCGTCGGGCATCCGAGCGAACAGGTGATGGACACGCTCGTCCATCGTCATCTCGGGCGCTTCCGGTGCACCGAGAACGTTTGCCATCACCGTGACCGGTGCGATCGGCGAGGTGTCGCCGAGCGGGTAGTCGAGAACTGCACGCAGATGCTGTTCGAACTGAGAGGTGCGTGCGCCGTCCATCGTCCAGTGACCGGAGTTGTGCGGGCGCATGGCCAGCTCGTTGACCACGAGAGTGCCGTCAGTCGTCTCGAAGAGTTCGACGGCCATCGAGCCGACAACACCGAGCTCGGACGCGATGCGCAACGCCAATTGTTCGGCTTCCTCGGCAACGGCACTCGAAAGGGCGGGAGCAGGTGCGATCACGACGGCGCACTGGCCGTTGCGCTGAACCGTTTCCACGACCGGCCACGTAGCGCCCTGTCCGAACGGCGACCGCGCCACCATGGCGGACAGTTCCCGACGCATCGAGACCATTTCCTCGACGATCAGCGGAACACCCTTGTCCAGCTGCTCGGTGACGATGGCTTCTGCTTCGTCCTGATCGTCGGTGATCCAGACTCCGCGGCCGTCGTAGCCTCCGCGAGTTGCCTTGATGACAAGCGGCCAACCGTGTTGCGCACCGAAACGCACGACGTCTTCTGCCCACGTCACTTCGGCGTACGCAGGTACGGGCGCGCCCAGTTCGGCAAGTTTGCGACGCATCAGCAGTTTGTCCTGAGCGAAGATCAGAGCCTGCGGCGGCGGCTGAACGTTCACGCCTTCGGCAACAAGAACCTCGAGATGCTCCGTGGGCACGTGCTCGTGGTCGAACGTCAACGCGTTGGAACCGACCGCTGCGCGTCGAAGAGCGTCGAGGTCGGTGTGGCTGCCGAGCACGACGTCGGGGCTGACCTGAGCTGCCGGCTCGTCCGAAGTCCCGGAGAGCACTCGGAGCGTCTGGCCCAGGGCCACCGCCGCCTGGTGAGTCATCCTGGCCAACTGTCCGCCACCGATCATGGTGACGACGGGCATGGATGCTTTTGCCGGTCGAGGGGTGGTCGGGCGGGCGGGGATCTGCGCGGGATCGTTGTTGCCGGTCACGGCTCTCTATGTTGTCATGTGCCGCGTTCGCCCGTTCATTCAGCGTTCCCAATCTGTGATTCTGCTGATGAATCCGCGGCAAATTGGTGGTAACGCGGTTTCGTTTCGTAAACTCATCTGTTGTGCCATTTGTCGACGGGGTCATTGCCCGCATACCCCAACCGTTTCGTGACATCGCTCTGCGTCACAGCGAGCTGATCAAATTCGCGATCGTCGGCGGAACGACCTTCCTCATCGACTCGGGCATCTTCTACACACTCAAGCTGTCGATCCTCGAATCCAAGCCGATCACGGCCAAGATCATCGCCGGCGTCGTCGCGGTGATCGCGTCGTACATCCTCAACCGCGAGTGGTCGTTCAAGAACCGTGGTGGCCGTGAACCAGCGCACGAAGCTGCGCTGTTCTTCATCATCAGCGCCATCGGTGTCGTCATCAGCTTCATCCCGCTGTACATCTCCAGTTACGTCTTCAACCTGCGCGTACCCGAAGTCAGCTTGGCGACGGAGAACATCGCCGACTTCATCAGTGCATATGTCATCGGCAACCTGCTGCAGATGGCGTTCCGATTCTGGGCCTTCCGCAAGTTCGTGTTTCCCGACGAGAATCCGGAACCGCTCGAGCTGTCCGACACCACAGGATTGTCCGAAACCACAGCGTTATCCGAAACCACGGCGCCTGACCCGGTAATTCCTGATGCCGAAGAGGAGCTCGGGCACTCCTGAGTTTTCCGTCTGCGCCGACCTTTCGGTCAGCGCGGTTCGCGGTGCGGAACGACGTCCGCGGTCGGCGCCGTGTTGGCCACCGGCAGGAAGACGGCGAACAAGGCAGGCTTACGCCTCTGCAGTTCCAGGCGGCCCCCGTCGGCTTCGATCAGTGCACGTGCGAGCGCCAACCCGACGCCGGTGGACCCCGCCCCCGAAAATCCTCTGTCGAAGATGTGCGGCGCCAGATCGTTCTCCACACCGGAGCCTTCGTCGGTGACCTCGACGCACACCATCGAGTCACGGCGAGACGAACTGCGACCCGTACCGTCGATCAATCGCACCGACACCGTGCACGTGCCTTCACCGTGTTCGAACGAATTGTCGACCAGAACGGAAACAGCTTCACGCAGACGCGAACCTGTGGTCGCAGCCATCACCGTGCGATCGCCGCGTAGGCGCAGCCTGCGTCCCTCTCCGTCGAACTGAGCCTGCCAGTCGCGAGTCACCTGTTCCAGCTCGCCGACTACCGACACCAGACTCGCCGATGACCCACTGGTGCGCGACGAGCGAATCAGGTCGTCGATTCCGTCGGTGAGCCTGTCCACTTGCGCCATGGCTTCCTCGGCCTCGTTCACGACGTCAGGATCTTCGTGAACGGACAACTCGTCCAGGCGCAGCCGCACTGCAGTCAGTCGACTGCGCAGTTGATGCGAGACGTCCGCAACCAGCGCGCGCTCTCGTTGCAGCCGCACCGAAATCTCCACGGTTGCCGCATCGAGGACGTCGGACACGCGGTCGAGTTCGGGGATGTCGTGCCGACGAGGATCCGGCCGGAAATCGCCTTCGGCGAGGCGCGCCGCCCGGTCGGCCACATCCTGCAGCGGATCGGCAAGCCGACGCGCAGTGACCACAGCAACCACGGTGCCTGCCGTGATGGACAGAAGCACGAGCACGCCGACAGCCATCACCGCTTGCTTCTGCTGGGTGCGCAGGTTCTCCGACGGCACCTCGAGACGCAACGAGCCGGACGTTCCCATCGCGAGCGATTCGACGAGTGCGTTCTTGACCGTCGCCTCACCGACGTCGACGCGTGCGGCGCCGTCGACGACGGTCGGATACACGACGACGAGGCGCCCGTCGTTCGGGGTGAGAACCTTGAGCGAATCGGTGTTCAACGCACCTTCGACGAGTCCGTTCGTCCCCTCTTGCGCGATGACCTCAGCGGCCATCCGGTCGAGGCGCACCCGGAGATCACTTCGCGTCACGTCCTCCACCCAGAGCCACGCCGTGTAGATCAGCGGAACCCCCAGCAGCAAAGCCGTCATGATCACGACAGCGAGAATCGACTGCAATATGCGACGCCGCATGCCGGCAGTTCCTGATTCTCGAGAAGTTAGTCGGTGTTGATTCGGAAACCGACACCGCGGACGGTGGCAATCCTGCGTTCCACGGCGGGGCCCTCGTCGCCGATCTTGCGGCGCAGCCACGACATGTGCATGTCGAGCGTCTTCGATCCACGAAGCTCCACGTCGCCCCACACCTCACGAAGTATCGTATCGCGCGAGACAACTTCCCCGGCATGCTCGAGGAGGACCCGCAGAAGCTCGTATTCCTTGTTGGCCAAGGCGATTTCGGAGCCGTTGACGAGCACGCGTCGTGCCGCGGGCTCGAGCCTGATGCCACCGACCTCGACGATCGTGTCCTCGCGGCCACCGTGGCGACGCAGGAGTGCTCGCACACGTGCCATCAACTCGGCGAGACGAAACGGCTTGCTGACGTAGTCGTCGGCGCCCGCGTCCAACCCGACCACGAAGTCGACTTCGTCGGTCCTGGCGGTCAACATCAGCACGGCGAGCGAGGTGCGATGCGCACGAATCTGTCGGCAGACCTCGAGGCCGTCCATGCCCGGAAGGCCGAGATCGAGAATCAACAGGTCGAAATCACCTTCGAGCGCCTGCTGCAACGCAGCGGGTCCGGTCGGTTCGACCGTCACCGAATACCCTTCACGCCCCAAGGCGCGGGAAAGGGGTGCAGCAATGGCCTCGTCGTCTTCGGCTAGCAATACGGCAGTCACACGAACAGACTACGGACAACACGCCTTTGCACGTTGATTACCAGCCATTTCGATCGTTCGGGTCGTCGTTTTCACCTGACGGCCACTGCGGTGCCTGCGAGGGTGGCTGCTGCATGGAATCGAAAACCTGGTGATACAGCAGGGCGTGAACGTGCTCGACGTCAGGAATGTCGTCGAACTCGAGCGGATCGTCACTGGCAGATGCGATGACCAGAGTTCCGGTCTTGAGCATTCGATCGATCAGGCCGTGACGGAACTGAACATTGCTGATCCGCCCCATGGGAATGTCGATACCCGTGTGCGTGAGCACTCCGTGGCGGATGAGCACTCGCCGATCGGTGACGATGAAATGCGTGAACTTCCAAACCGTGAAGGGCGCAACCGACCGCCAGGCCACGACACCGAGCCAGATGATTCCGACGGCAATGGACGACACGGTGCGAGCCGTGCCGTCCAATCTCGTCTGTGCGAGGCCCAACAAGAACCCGGCGACGGCCGTCGCAAGTACGAACGTCAGCGCCGGAAGCACCAACATCTTCCAATGAGGATGGCGATGCAGTATCAGTTCCTCGTCCTGAGCGAGGGCGTCTTCGGGATATCCCATGACGGGAAGTCTGCCACCCCGCACCGACTTTCAGGCACACCGACTTTCAGGCACACCCGTCTTCAGGGCAACGCTCAGGGCTGCGCGATCTTTCGCAGCACCAACGGGGTCACGACGATGATGATGCCGTACAGCACCATCCACACGCCGACCACGATGCGGAAGACGTCGAGCGAGAGTTCGGGCTGCAGAAGGACGATTGCACCCGCGACGATGCTGATGACTCCGAGCACGATCGACAGACCGCGATCGACGGTGTGCCCGGACGCCGCGTCGACCAGATCGAGAACGCCACGGAATACCCACCAGGCACCGATCACCAACGCGATCAGAACCACCGTCTGCAAAGGGCTACGGAGAACCAAGAATCCGAGGAGCACTGCCAACGCGCCGGAGATCGCGACGAGCGTGCGAGTTCCACCCGAAGCCGTCACGTCCGCGAACGAACGGATGATCTGAACGATTCCGAATCCGAACAGCTGGATCGCAATGACAACCGCGACCACGAACAGGGTGGCATCCGGCCACGCGAGTACCGCGATACCCAGGCCCAATGTGAGGACACCGAGCAGCACCGTCACGCCGGTGAGTACGCGGCGAGCGCTCTCGGCCGTCTCGGCTTCGGTCGGAACAACGATCGGTGTGGTCATGACGCCCCTAGGCAGCTCGGTAAATCCCGCAGTTGAGTGAAATGAAGGACGGACGGTTGGTTCGAAAACCGGTCCGGGCCAAAAATTAGCACTTTGGTGCCAGAAAATCCGGCAACGTTCACGATTCGGTGACCGGGGCGGCGCGAAGGTGCGTGATATCACCTGCTGCGACCGCAAAGGTCTCCCCATCTGTTCCCTCGATTTCGATGACGACGCGTCCGGAAGTGTCGACGTCGGTCGCGATACCGAACACCTCCTTGTCGCCCGGCAAAACCGCGCGGACTCGTTTGCCCAGCGTCCCGCAGCGCTGCCGGTATTCGGCAGCCAACACAGATGTATCCCATTTCGACGATTCCCAAGCACGGAATTGCGTCGCCAATTCACGGGCGATTGCGCGAACGAGAGTGTCGCGGTCGACAGTCGATGCTTCTTCGATCAGCAGTGACGTAGCGGTCGGGACGGGCAGCTCCTCAACGCCGAGGCTCACGTTCAGCCCGATCCCCACCACCACCGCGGGATCGGGCGCCGTCCTCGCCACCTCGGCCAGAATGCCGGCGACCTTCTTGTCACCGATGAGAACGTCGTTCGGCCACTTGAGTTCTGCGGGTACTTCGGCCACGTTGCGCAGCGCGTCGACGACCGCGATTCCCGACAGTAGCGGGAGCCAACCCATGTCCGCGAGATTCATTCCGGGCATCGACAGCAGAACCGACATCGAGATCTGCGCTTGCGGCGGACTCACCCACGTGCGCGAATGACGGCCACGTGCACTCGCCTGATATTCGGCGATCAGAACGTGACGGTCGGCATCCGGATCTGCCGCTCGCGCAAGGAGATCCGCGTTCGTCGAACCGGTCTCCTCGACAACGTCGAGGCGGTTCCAGAAAACGCGCGCGTCGTCGTTGTCACTGCGCACCAGTGCGCGTCGTAGGGCATTGCCGTCGAGGGGCGGTCGGTTCAAGTCGGTCCACATAGCCCCAGCCTATGACGACAGCGAGAATGTACTGGTCAGTAGCTTGAGCCTGCAAGACAGCGACAATCGGACCTGCCTTCGAAGCCCCCCACGCACTCTCGTTAAGCTCACGTCCATGACCACTGTCCAAGAGCCGAACGCGCCGGAGGCGGCGGCCGCACCCGATATCCACACGACCGCGGGAAAGCTCGCGGACCTGCGGAATCGCCAAGCCCAGGCGCAGGCACCGAGCGGCGAAGCCGCCATCGACAAGGTGCACGCCAAAGGCAAGCTGACCGCCCGCGAGCGCATCACCGCCCTCCTCGACGAGGGCTCCTTCGTCGAACTCGACGCACTGGCACGGCACCGAAGTGTGAACTTCGGTCTCGCTGACAACCGCCCGGTCGGCGACGGCGTCGTCACCGGTTACGGCACCATCGACGGCCGCGACGTCTGTGTCTTCTCACAGGACGCCACCGTTTTCGGCGGATCGCTCGGCGAAATCTACGGTGAGAAGATCGTCAAGGTCATGGACCTCGCGATCCGCACCGGACGGCCCCTCGTCGGCATCAACGAAGGTGCAGGCGCGCGCATTCAGGAAGGCGTCGTCTCGCTCGGCCTCTACGGCGAGATCTTCCACCGCAACGTCCAGGCCTCGGGTGTCATCCCCCAGATCTCACTGATCATGGGACCCGCCGCCGGCGGCCACGTGTACTCCCCCGCACTGACCGACTTCGTCGTGATGGTCGACAAGACCTCCCAGATGTTCGTCACCGGCCCCGACGTCATCAAGACGGTCACCGGTGAAGACGTCACGATGGAAGACCTCGGCGGTGCTCGCACCCACATGGTCAAGTCCGGCGTCGCCCACTACGTCGCTTCCGGCGAGCAGGACGCACTCGACTACGTCAAGGACCTGCTCAGCTACCTGCCGTCCAACAACCAGGCAGCGGCTCCCCGCGGCGAGATCACCGACCCCATCGTCGGTTCGATCGAAGACAGCCTGACCGCCGAGGACATCGAACTCGACACCCTCATCCCGGACTCGGCCAACCAGCCGTACGACATGCACGAGGTCATTCGTCGCATCCTCGACGACGACGAGTTCCTCGAGGTCCAGGCCGAGCGCGCGATGAACATCATCGTCGGTTTCGGTCGCGTCGACGGACGCTCGGTCGGCATCGTCGCCAACCAGCCCACCCAGTTCGCGGGCTGCCTCGACATCGACGCCTCGGAGAAGGCCGCTCGCTTCGTGCGTACCTGCGACGCGTTCAACGTCCCGATCATCACGCTCGTCGACGTTCCCGGCTTCCTCCCCGGAACCGAGCAGGAATACAACGGCATCATCCGCCGCGGCGCGAAGCTCCTCTACGCATACGGAGAAGCAACGGTCGGCAAGATCACGGTCATCACCCGCAAGGCTTACGGCGGAGCGTACGACGTCATGGGCTCCAAGCACATGGGCGCCGACGTGAACCTGGCATGGCCGACCGCTCAGATCGCCGTCATGGGTGCATCCGGAGCTGTCGGATTCGTCTACCGCAAGCAGCTTCTCGAAGCCGCGAAGAACGGCGAAGACGTCGATGCACTGCGCCTCAAGCTGCAGAACGAGTACGAGGACACACTCGTCAACCCGTACGTCGCCGCTGAGCGCGGATACGTCGACGCTGTCATTCCTCCGTCGCACACCCGCGGACAAATCGTTTCCGCATTGCGACTGCTAGAGCGCAAGGCCGTTTCCCTTCCGCCCAAGAAGCATGGGAACATTCCCCTATGACCGCAACTACCGAGGACATTCTCAGCGAAGATGTCGCACTGGCGGAGACCGCACCGACCAACGGTGCGGTCGTAGAGGGAACCGCGACGGATGCTTCGCTCACGGAGCTGACCGAGACGTCGACCTCCGACGCGTCGGTCATCAAGATCGTCAAGGGTTCGCCCACGGACGTCGAGATCGCGGCACTGGTCAGCGTGCTTGCTGCGGCTGCCGGCAGCGGTCAAGCTCCCGAGTCGAACGTTCCCGCGGAGACCTGGGGCGATCCGACTCAGTTCCACCGCACGCGTGCGCCGTTCTCGCCGTACGCGTACCTGAACCCCGCGATCCGTCGCAGCTGACGATCACTCTGCTGACGTGACTCAACTGGTTCTAGCTTCAGCGTCCCCGGCTCGCCTCGCAGTTCTGCGGGCGGCCGGGGTTTCGCCGCTTGTGCGTGTCTCCGGCGTCGACGAGGACAAGATCGCCGACAACCTCGGACCCGACGCCGCCCCCGAAAAAGTCGTGACGGTGCTGGCGGAGGCCAAGGCCGCCGAAATCGTCCCCGGCCTCGCCGCCGACAATCTCACCGACGTAGTCGTTGTCGGGTGCGATTCGATGCTCCTGATCGACGGGCAACTTCAAGGCAAGCCGGGCAGCGTCGATATCGCCCGAAAGCGATGGGCCGCAATGGCCGGACGCAGCGCCACTCTCTTGACCGGGCACTGTGTCCTACGCGTCGCCGACGGCCGCATCGTCCGCATGGCCTCGGATCACAGCGCAACAGTGGTTCATTTCGCGCAACCGTCCACCGAGGATCTCGAGGCATACCTGGCAACGGGCGAGCCGCTCCAAGTCGCCGGAGCATTCACGCTCGACAGTCTCGGCGGCTGGTTCGTGGAGAGGATCGAGGGTGATCCCTCGAGCGTCATCGGTATCGGATTACCTTTGGTACGAACACTTCTCGAGCGTGTCGGGGTTTCCGTCTCGGATCTCTGGCGCACGCAGAGCATCTTCTGACGCGTTTTCTCCAAGCACGTTTTCTCCAAGCACCACTGACCAGCCCCGCATCGGGTCCATGCCGATGCGAAGCTGGTCGTTTTTGTTGTCACCGAAAAGGTTTG
Source organism: Rhodococcus sp. FH8 (assembly GCF_019266085.1). NCBI lineage: Bacteria > Bacillati > Actinomycetota > Actinomycetes > Mycobacteriales > Nocardiaceae > Rhodococcus > Rhodococcus sp. FH8. Next base: position 300,338 of record NZ_LPNQ01000078.1, read on the forward strand.
ACCCTTCAGGTTTTGAAGGTGGTGTTCGCCGGCCGCGGGTGCTGCCCGGGGTCGATCGAGGGCGGCGGAATGAACCACGGTTTGTTGTCGACACCGATACGGATATCCCATTTCCCGACGAACCCGGATTTGCGGTGCATCAGTCGGTGGTGCGAACGGCACAGCAGGACCAGGTTGTTCATCACCGTCGGGCCGCCGTTCGCCCTGTGCCGGATATGGTGCGCATCCGTCCAGGCCGGTACACATGTGCAGCCGGGGAACGCGCAGCCTTTGTCTCGGGCGATCAACGCCACTCGCTGCTCCGCGGTCACCAACCGTTTCCCGGGTTGCGCATCCAAGGGCGCGCCGTGATCGTCGAGCAGGACGGTGGAGAGGAAACAATCACATCCGAGAAGTCGGGTCTGCGACACCGAGAGTGGCCCGAGCCAGGGCATGTGCCCGACATCGAGATCCGACAGAGACTCTTCACCATCAGCAGTGGAGGGTGTTGCGGCGCAGTCTCGATGCTCAGCGAGATCATGGGCGTTGATGTGCACGTTCACGTGTGGACGCTGACCACCATCGGTACCGGTCTTGGCGCAGTCCAGATAACGCCGGATCAGTTCGGTGAACCCGTCCGCGGTGCGTTTCGCCGCCGACCTGGCATCGGGAGTCCCGTCCGGTGCCGGGGTCGGCATCGTCAGATTCGACAACGCCGTCAGCAACATTTCCCCGGTGAGGGCATCGAAATCCCCACGCACCACCACCCGACCATTGAGCGTCGACGCGATCCGCAACTCATTGAGATCGACATCTTCAGCGGGCGGAATCTCATCCGATTCGAACAACCGCTCCAACGTCGCGATCACGTTCCGCACCTTCGTCGTCGTCGCCTCCACACCCGACGCAGCAGCCAACAACAAATCGATACAGCGAGGGAGCGCGTCCTCCGGCATCCCCTTCGGCGGTGACTCGCAGAACGCCACGATCAACACCGCGTGCTCGAACGAGCAATCCCCGCAATCGAACCGAGCCGCCACCGCCGGAAACGGCCGCAACGCTGCACCGAGAGCGGCGATCTTCTTCCCGTCCCGAACCTGCAGCATCGTGTTGGCCGCCAACCACGCACCCACCCCGCGACTGGCAATCACCTGATCATCCGGGCGCAACGACAACTCGTCCACCACCGCCACACGCACAGCTTCGAGGCGCAGAATCTCCGCACTCGCCGACACCGCAGCAGCGCGCAACTCTGCAGCAGACAACTGCCACAACCGTCCGCGTAACCCCACCGCAGAACCCGACACCACATCCGACAACAAGACACTCATTGAATCCCCCGATCCCCTGCACACAGGGTACTCGAACACCCGTTCGAGTCAAGGGCAATTTTCAGACCGGCGAATTGACCCGCGGCAGAGCAGTCGACGCCAATCCGATACCGAGCGCAATTGCTGCGATGATCGCGAGCACACGGCGCTGCGCTTCGAGAAATGCTTCGCCGGCCGCCGCGCGAGTCGATGCGTACGCGGCATCAACTGCCACCTGAACGGATTGACCCCCGGCACCGGCGGAGCCGTCCCGGCGACATTCCGGCGCCACCTCCATCGGTGTTCCGGATGCCAATTGGCTTGTCGCGCAATCGACAAAGGCCTTTTCGGCGATGTCGATCAGGCCGGGACCAACGCCGGCAGCTTCAAGGTTCGCAACGTACTCGGGCCGCTCCCCCTGCACTGCTTGCGGAGCTTGCCCCGCGACGAGCGAGAAGAACACCACTCCGATCAAGGCCAGTCCGATGGAGCTGCCAACCTGCTGAACGGTAGGAAGCAATCCCGACACCGAACCCGCGTGCGCGGGTTCGACCGTCGCAAGGATCGCGGTTTGCAGTGGTGCCACGAACAGTCCGAGACCTGCGCCACCGAGAAGCAGCGGACCGGCGAGCGCGAGCCAGCGTGGATCGGTTCCTTCGCGTTCGAGGATGATCGACAGCGCGATCAGCGAGCCGGCAAAGACGACCATCCCCAGGATCAGAACACGGTTTCCGAGCATCCGGTACACCGCCGATGAGAGAACCGCCGCCACGCCCATTCCGACGGCCCACGGCAGCGTCATGACGCCCGCTCGCAATGCGGAGAACCCGAAGCCGAACTGAAGGGTGAGACTGATGGTGAAGATCAAGGAAGTCAGGGTTCCGAAGAAAACGAACGCAAGAACCGCGCCGATTGTGAAGGCTCGGTCGCGGAAAAGCTCGAGACGAAGGACCGGATCGCCGCCTCGTTTCGCCAAACGCGATTCGTAGAGCACAAACGCCACTGCCACCGGCGCCGACATCGCGAGCATTACGACAAGACCTGTGGGCCATCCGCGCGCCCTTCCCTCGGCCAGGGGAAGGATCAGCAGGAACAGCGCCAGTGATGACAGTGCGGCGCCGATGAGGTCCAGTGAGCGCACATGCTCAGCGCGAGCATCGACGAGATGGAAATATCCGAGAATCAAGGCGGCGATGCCGATCGGGATGTTGACGAAGAAGATCAGGCGCCAGCCCCAGTCGAACAGATTCCACTCGATCAGCAGCCCACCGATCAGAGGCCCGCTGACCGTTGCGAGCCCGATGGTCGCACCGTAGATCCCGAAGACTCGCGGATGCCTGGCCTTCGGAAACAGGCCCGAGATGATGGCAAACGTCTGGGCGGACATCGAACCGGCCGCCAATCCTTGCAGACCCCGGAAGACGATCAACATCGTCGCGCTCTGCGCGAGTCCGCACAGCAACGAGGCAACCACGAATACGGACAGGGCGGTCAGAAAAACAACTCTACGGCCGAACAGGTCCCCCAGCCGCGCTGCAGTGATCAACGAACACGCGAAAGCCAGGATGTACACGCTGACCATGAGCAACTGCGCCGATACGCCTGCTTGAAGATCGACGGCGATACTCGGAAGCGCGACGTTGACGATGGTCGCGTCGAGCAATTGCATGAATGCCGCCGCCAGACTCGTCGCCAACCCGAGCCAGGGCGTCAGAGAACCAGCTCGCCGCCCGCCCTTGTGGTCGGCGCCGACAGCGTCACCTAAAGGGTCCGGAAGCACCGAATGATCCTAATCGAACACAACGCTTCTAGAACCTGTTCTTGTTTAGATTGTAGTATTTCGGACAATTCAGTCCCCCAGATGGGATAGTTCGTCGTCTGCCCATTTTCAGAGCAGGCTTCTCGACGACACACGCAGGAGTTCTACTCGATGGATCTGAACTTGATCACCCATTGGCACCCGCTTCCTGGGCGGGTAATCGAATGGGGCGTCACGCATGCTTCCGCTCAACGAGCCGCCGAAGCCGAGATCGACCGAGAACTACCCCCGACCACGATGCAGGATCGCCACCTGCGACGCGCCCGCGTCACCGCGGAGAAGGGCGATCCGCAGTCTCCGTGGATCGGTATCGCCTTCGATTTTGCAGGAACACTGGACCGCGACGCCATGACGCGAGCCCTTCAGCGCTACATCCGTCGCCACGACACGCTGCACAGCTGGTTCTCGTTCGACGAAGCAACCACCGACGCTGCGGACACCTCGTTCGAGGTCCGTCGACACGTGGTGCCGGTCGAAAGCATCGAACTCGAGTACCGCGTCGGCGACGACGTCTCCGAATCCGAGGCGATCCGCGCGCTCGTCGCGACCAAGTTCGCCACCGAAACCAGCGCGCTGCAGTGGCCGGCCTTCGTGTTCGGTGCCGTCGAGCACCACCATGCCGACCTCGAAGCCGATCCGAGCTTCACCCTGTTCCATGCAGTCGACCACGCCCATTCGGACATGAACTCGATGGTGCTGATGTACGCAGAATTGCGTCAGCTCTACGCCGCGGAAACGACCGGATCGCATCCCGAGCTCGGGCCGGCCGGAAGTTACGCACAGTTCGGTCGCGTCGAACGCGAGCGAACAACCGAACTGACGATGCAGTCACCCGAAGTGCACCAGTGGCTCGGTTACCTCATGCGCAGCGGCGGCTCGTTCCCCGGATTTCCGCTCCCGCTCGGGGCCGAAGACGCGCCCAAACCGGCTATCGGTTCACGCTTCGACCTGGCCGACGACATCGAGTGCGAGAAGTTCGGTGCGGTTTGTAAAGCCAACGGCGCCAACTTCATCGGCGGAATGTTCACCGCGCTCGCGATTGCGGAATTCGAACTCGCCGGACGCGACAAGTACATCGCCCTCTCGCCGGTCAGCACACGAACCGAGGCCGACTCGTTTGCGCAGGGCTGGTACATCAACCTGATCCCGGTCGGCATCGACGTCGACGACAAGCGACGCTTCACCGAGTTGGCAAAGCTCGGGCAGCAGGGGTACCACGACGGCAAGGCACTCCTCGATGTCTCTGTGCAGCAGGTCATCGATCTGGTTCTGTCGAGCTTGGCCGAGTCGGATTCCGCACCCGGCGGACTGTCGAAGACGCTCACCCCGCCGCCGATCGTCTCGTACATCGACGGCCGACGCATGCCGGATCCATACAGTTACGCCGAGACGAAGGCAACGGGAATCGTCGGCGGCAAAGAGACTCAGATCGCGTCGATGTGGATCAACCGGATGCACACCGGAACCTGGATCGCCGTGTCTCACCCCGACACCCCCATTGCCCACGAATCGGCCACCCGCTTCGCCGAGCATGTCTCGAAGATCATCAAAACTGTTGCAGCTCAAGGCGACTACTCGTTCGTGGCACCAGAGGGAGTGGCCTGATGCATGTCACCTCGATCGATCGATACGGACTCGACCCCGGAATCGTCACCGAATGGTCGCTTCAGCCCGCGGACGGCGCCGTCACCGAGTCGGAAGTACCACCGTCGTACAACCAGCATTTTCACCTCGAGACTGCGCGAACACACGGCATGGGCCGGAGTGTGTGGATGGCAGCCGCATTCGACCTTCCCGGAGAACTGAATCGGCCTGCACTCGATCTCGCGCTGCGCCTGTTCATCAGTCGCCATGACACTCTGCACACAGGATTCGAGGTGGGCGAGTTCACCACCACCCGAATGGGACTCGATCCCGACGGCACACACATCGAGACTTCGGAACCTCTGAAATTCGATTCGACCGAAGACCTCCGAGCGCATCTCAAGAAGCGATTCACGACGGTATGCGATCCACTGACCTTCCCTGCATACACGTTTGCCACGGTCGAACGCGAAGAGCACTACACGGTCCTGAGCGCGTTCGATCACACACTCGTCGACGGCTACTCGTTGGTCATCGCTCTCGGGGAACTGCGACAGATCTACGAGGGACTGATCGCCCTACCCGACCTGACCGACCACGAGGCCGTCGACGCAGTGATGAGCCGACTGGGTGACCCGGGAAGTTTCGTGCGGTACTGCGAACTGGAGGCAGACGCTCTGCTTCCCGTCGACAACGACCCTCGAATCCGAGAGTGGGCAAGGTTCTACGAGATCTGCGGTGGCACATCACCGAGTTTCCCCTTGGAACTCGGCGTCGAGGGCGGAAAGCCCGCGCCGCAGGGCGCCGATGTGCGCGTGCTGCTCGACGAGGAGCTGACGGCGACGTTCGACGAGATCTGCCTATCCGCCGGCGGTAGCGTGTTCACCGGAATCCTCACTGCGATGGGACTTTCCGTCCACTCGTACACCGGGCGGTCGACGCTTCCGCTGCAATTTCCGCTTCACATCCGCAAAGATCCGCGGTGGGCCGACGCGATCGGCTGGCTCACCACCAGCGCGCCGATCACGGTCCAGATCACTCCCGACGCGGATTTCGGTGCATCCCTTGCACATACGCACGCGTCGTTCCGAGTTGCGTTGACGCTCGAGGGCGTCACCATGGCCCAGGTTCGAGATGCTTTGGGCGACAAGATTCGACGCACGCGCACCGACGTCTTCATGGTGTCGTACATCGATTACCGCAAACTACCCGGCACAGACGATCATGATCTCCTCAACGCCCATCACATCAGCAATGTGACGGTCGCCGACGATGCCCAGTTCTGGATTTCGCGAACGAACCGTGGTCTCTCGCTGCGTTCACGCTTTCCCGATACCGAGACGGCAAACGAAACCATGGTGAATTTCCTCACCGAACTCGACCGGATTCTGAGAGAAGTCTGCGCCCGGGGCGTGACGCCGATCGGAAGTGTCACCGAACAATTGAGAGATTCGAGCGTCGGAGCAGGAACACCGAGGATTTAGGGTCGGCAACGGGCACGAGCAGGCAGAACCTGCTTCCGGGCGTCTCACCTTGCGCACAGCGCATAGAATCGATCAAGTCCGTGTTCGAACCGAACGATTCGTCTTCAGGAGTACGCCCGTGCCCGTTGCCCCCGATCCCTCAACCGCGTTTGCCGAGTTCGCGCATCCCGACCGGTTGGTCTCGACGGAATGGCTCTCGGCGAATCTCGGTGCGCCGGGCCTCAAGGTTGTCGAATCCGACGAAGACGTGTTGTTGTACGACGTCGGCCACATCCCCGGAGCCGTGAAGATCGACTGGCATCTCGACCTCAACGATCCGGTCACCCGCGACTACATCGACGGTGCGAAGTTCGCAGAGTTGATGAACCGCAAGGGCATCGGCCGCGACGACACCGTGGTCATCTACGGCGACAAGAGCAACTGGTGGGCGGCCTACGCACTGTGGGTCTTCACTCTTTTCGGCCACGAGGACGTCCGTCTTCTCGACGGTGGCCGCGATGCGTGGATCGCCGAGAACCGCGACACCGCTTTCGACGTTCCCGACATCACGTCAACGGATTACCCGGTCGTCGAGCGCAACGACGCTCCCATTCGCGCATTCAAGGACGACGTTCTCGCGCACTTGGGCGACGGGCCGCTCATCGACGTGCGATCTCCGCAGGAGTACACCGGCGAGCGCACCCACATGCCCGACTACCCCGAAGAGGGTGCGTTGCGTGGTGGACACATTCCCAGCGCGCTCAGCATCCCGTGGGCGAAGGCAGCGGCACCGGACAGCCGCTTCCGCACCCGTACCGAACTCGGCGAGATCTACGGCGACCTGTCGGCCGACGACAACATCGTCGCGTACTGCCGCATCGGTGAGCGTTCCAGTCATACCTGGTTCGTGTTGACTCATCTTCTCGGCTACCCGAACGTTCGTAACTACGACGGTTCGTGGACCGAGTGGGGCAATGCCGTGCGCGTCCCGATCGTCCAGGGCGAAGAGCCCGGCGCCGTTCCGTCCTCTGTATCGGCGTCATGAGCGCTCTTCCTTCGGCTCTGGCCGAGATCGTCGACGACTTCGCGGCCGTCGGCGCCTCGGACAAGCTCACCCTTCTTCTCGAGTTCAGCCGAGAGCTGCCGCCGTTGCCGGCGGAGCTCGAGCAGAGCGCGATGGAGCCGGTCCCCGAATGTCAGTCGCCGCTCTTCCTCTCGGTCGACGATTCGGATCGCGACAACGTCCGTCTGTACTTCAGCGCTCCCCCCGAGGCTCCCACGACGCGTGGTTTCGCATCGATCCTCGCGCAGGGGCTCGACGGCCACAGCGCCGACGAGATCCTCGGTGTACCCGACGACTTCTATTCGGCGCTCGGTCTCGCAGAAGCCGTGAGCCCGCTCCGTCTGCGCGGAATGTCGGCCATGCTCGCGCGCATCAAGCGGCACTTGCGGGGCTGAAAACATGGAGTTCACCGAACTGGCCGACTATGCGATTCCGGCCGGCGCACTCGTCGAATGGTTGCCGTGCGCAACCGGGCCCTGGGTTCCGGATCCGCGGCCCGTCTCCTACATTCACGAGGCACATCTCAACCGTTCCGCTGCAGGCGCAGGCGACAAGTCTTGGCTGGGAACAGCTTTCGAGATTTCCGGCCCGCTCGACGTCGATGCGTTCCGAGTCGCTCTCGGCCGGTGGATCGACCGTCACGAAGTTCTGCGCTCGCATACCGTCCTCGAACCTTCGAGCGGCGAGATCACCCGGCACACGGTCCCGCTCGGCGGAATCGACATCGGGGTCGTCAGCCACGGCTACGACGCGTCCAGCCAGGACAACTTCGACCACCTTCACCGCCTGTTCGACGATTACGCGTCCCCGCACAGTTGGCCGTCGTACGTCTTCGCGACGTTGACGCCCCGCGGTGGCGACGGTCCGTTCACCGTGTTCTTCGCGGCGGACCACTCGATCATCGACGGGTTCTCGATCGTGCTGGTCGCTCACGAGATCGCAGCTCTGTACCGCGAGGCCTCGACCGGTAGTGCTGCAAATCTGTTTCCGGTGGGCAGCTACGTCGATTTCGGTGCCGTCGAACGCGAGCAGATGGCCGACATGGAAGCCGAGAAGGCTGCGGTCGAGATCTGGCGAAAGGCTCTCGGCACGGACGGTCTACCCCAGTTCCCGCTACCGATCGGTGACCGTGGAACCGATTCTCAGAACGGCCTGTCGACCTGGCTGCTCGACGCCGACCAGTCCAAGGCCTTCAGTTCGACGTGTGCAGCCACCGGCGTGGGGTACTTCGCCGGACTTCTCGGCGGACTTGCCGCTGTAGGTCGCGAAGTCGCGGGATCCGATCGATTCGAGGTCGTGACGCCGGTTCACACCCGCAGCGCTCAGGAGTGGGCGGGTGCGCTCGGCTGGTTCGTCGGACTGTGCCCGGTCGAGTTCGCCGTTGGATCGGACTGTTCGTTCGGCGACCTCGCGACACGCGCCGCCGAATCCATCGCTTCGGTCAAGCCTGCCGCAGCTGTCCCGTTCGATCGGATCGGTGAGCACCTCGAAACCCCGATCCGACCGCGATTCGTCGTGTCCTACATGGACGTTCGCTTCGTGCCCGAAGCCGCACAGTGGCCCGAATGGAACGCCAGAGCACTTCGAAGCAAGGCATATACGCACGACGTCTACATCTGGATCAACCGCACACCCCAGGGACTCAACCTCGCGGTCAGGTACCCAGGCAACGAGACGGCGAACGCCGCGGTTCACGCCTACGTGGCCGCACTGCGCCGGACCATCGAAGAAATCGTCACCGAACCGGACGCCGCCACCTCCGACAGCTACTCATCGGTAGTTTTCGAAACCGTTTCCTAAGCCGGAGTGGGCTTTAGCGATCCGGTTACAACCAGCGCCGAAGCGATGCATACACTCCGAAGTGATGCCAATCCCCCGATGGTGAAATCCCAGAGGAATACACCGCGGAGACAGACTATGCGAACCACAGGAGGCTCAGTGCCCAGTCATGCCAGCGCGCACATTACGAAGGTGCTTGTCGCGAACCGCGGTGAAATCGCGGTACGGGTCATCCGGGCGGCCAAGGATGCCGGCTACGGCAGCGTTGCCGTTTACGCCGAGCCCGATGCAGACGCGCAGTTCGTGAAGCTCGCAGACGAGGCATTTGCCCTCGGTGGACAGACGTCCGCCGAGTCCTACCTCGTGTTCGACAAGATCCTCGACGCAGCCAAGAAGTCCGGCGCCGACGCGATCCACCCCGGCTACGGTTTCCTCTCCGAGAACGCCGACTTCGCCCAGGCCGTCATCGACGCGAACCTCATCTGGATCGGTCCGTCACCGCAGTCCATCCGCGACCTCGGCGACAAGGTCACGGCACGCCATATCGCAGAACGCGCGAAGGCGCCGATGGCAGCAGGCACCAAGGATCCCGTCAAGGGCGCCGACGAGGTCGTCGCATTCGCCAAGGAATACGGCGTCCCGGTTGCGATCAAGGCTGCCTTCGGTGGCGGTGGACGCGGCATGAAGGTCGCCCAGACCATCGAGGAAATCCCCGAGCTGTTCGAGTCGGCCACCCGTGAGGCCATCGCAGCCTTCGGTCGCGGCGAGTGCTTCGTCGAGCAGTACCTGGACAAGGCCCGCCACGTCGAGGCTCAGGTCATCGCCGACCAGCACGGCAACGTCGTCGTCGCCGGTACCCGCGACTGCTCGCTGCAGCGTCGCTTCCAGAAGCTCGTCGAAGAGGCTCCCGCTCCCTTCCTGACGGACGACCAGCGCGCACGCATCCACGCATCCGCCAAGGCCATCTGCAAGGAAGCCGGCTACTACGGCGCCGGAACGGTCGAGTACCTGGTTCAGGGCGACACCATCTCCTTCCTCGAGGTCAACACCCGCCTGCAGGTCGAGCACCCCGTCACGGAAGAGACCGCGGGCATCGACCTCGTGCGTCAGCAGTTCCTCATCGCCAACGGCGAAGAACTCTCCATCAAGGAAGATCCCACCCCGCGTGGACACTCCTTCGAGTTCCGCATCAACGGCGAAGACGCCGGCCGCGGCTTCATGCCTGCCCCCGGCCCGGTCTCCGTCTACCGTGAGCCCACGGGCCCCGGCGTTCGCGTCGATTCCGGTGTCGTTGCCGGCGACGTCATCGGCGGACAGTTCGACTCCATGCTCGCCAAGCTCATCGTCACCGGCGCCACCCGCGAAGAAGCCCTCCAGCGGGCATCGCGCGCTCTGGCCGAGTTCGAGATCGACGGCCTCGCGACCGTTCTCCCGTTCCACCGCCACATCGTCGAGAATCCGGCATTCATCGGCGACGGCGAGAAGTTCGACATCTACACCAAGTGGATCGAAACCGACTGGGTCAACCCCATCGAGCCGTACGCAGGCGCCGGTGCTCCCGTCGACGACGAGGACGAGGCTCTGCCGCGTCAGAACGTCGTCGTCGAGGTCGGTGGACGTCGCGTCGAGGTTTCCCTCCCGGGCCAGTTCTCGCTCGGCAACGGCGGCGGCGCTGCCTCCGGTGCGATCCGCAAGAAGCCGAAGGCGCGCAAGCGCGGCGGCGCCGGCGGAGGTGCAGCATCGGGTGACGCTGTCACGGCTCCGATGCAGGGCACCGTCGTCAAGGTTGCAGTGACCGAAGGCCAGGAAGTCGCAGAAGGCGATCTGATCGCCGTTCTCGAAGCCATGAAGATGGAAAACCCCGTCAACGCGCACAAGGCCGGTGTCGTCACCGGACTGTCCGTCGAGCCGGGTGCAGCAATCACGCAGGGAACGGTTCTCGCAGAACTGAAGTAGGGCCTCCGGCCCCGTGCGCCTTTCCGGTAGTCCCCACTACCGGAAAGGCGCACAGTCGTTTGAGTAGGCTGTAACGATGGCTGACGTCCCCGACATTCGCATCGGCACTGCAGAACGCGAGCAGGCACTCGATCTCCTGAGCGAGCACTTCGCCGCAGGCCGCCTCACCGTCACCGAGTTCGACGAGAGAAGCGGAATCGTCAGTGCCGCAACAACTCGCAGTGAACTCGTTCCGGTGTTCGCCGATCTTCCGGGCAACTACCAAGCCCCCGGCACCGCTCCCCTGTCGATGGTGACGCCTCCCGACGCACCGGCGGAGCGAGGCTTCAACCCCGACTGGTCCGGTCGCGTCATGGCCGTCGTCCCGATTCTCGCGGTGATCCTGTTCTTCGTCACCGGTACCTGGTTGTGGTTCCTCGCGATTCCCCTGGCCGGTGCACTGCTGTTCGGTACCGACCGGGAACGCAAAGCCAAGCGCCGCCGCGAGCGGGACTCCGACTGATGGAGCCGATCGAGATCAACGCAGGCGGCTGGTATCTACGCGCACTACGCGCAGACGAGCGTGTGGACGACCGCCCCGCCCTTGCCGATGGTGGTATCACCGACCCCGATTACGTGAGTCAGCGAAGCGCTCAGTGGCACGAAAACAGCGTCTACTCCTGGGCAGTGTGCCAACCCAACACCGGTGAGCTTCTCGCCGAGGTCGTTCTGACGCCTCTCGACTCCACCGCCCTGCTCACCGGCTGGGCCCGCGACGGGCACACCGAGGCGCTCACGACAGCCGCCGACGCCGTCACCAGGTTCGCCGAAGGTGCACTCGGACTCGTCGTCGTCGAGGGGCAGACGAATTGAAGAACAACCGATACTGGCCGTTGGCGATCGCCGTGGTCATTGCCCTGATCATGCTCTTCTCCCCGGGTTCCACCGTGCCCTCGAGCCCGGAGAACACCGACAAGATCACTCACACGCTGATGTTCGCGGTATTGGCGATCACCTCGTTGCACGCGCGGATCCCGGTGTGGCTCACCGCTGTGTGGTTGGTGATCTTTGCCGCGACGTCCGAGGTTCTTCAAGCAGCGCTGCCCATTTCGCGTTCGGGTTCGATCTGGGACGGCAGCGCCGACCTGCTCGGCATCGCCACCGGGATCGGTATCGTCAGCCTCGTGACGAGGCGACGAACTTCCCGCCGAGACGAGCCGAGCAGGTCCTGATCAGCTGAGCAGGTTGCTCCGCAATTGGTCCTGGGTCGACGCGTCGATCTTCAAGCCGTCGGTGAAGTAGGCCTCGATGGATCCGTGTACCTGCGCGAGCTCTGCCATCGACGCCTCCAGGTACTCGCGCCTGACACCGAGGACACCCTCGAGCAGGGTCGGGTCGATCCCCTTGGCCTCGAATCGCTCGAGGAGCGGCGCGAACATCGGCAACAAAATCTTGTTGGTTTCGAGGTAGTCCGCGAAGACCGCGTCCTCGGAAGCGCCCAGGAACAGAAGTAACGCGGCGGCGGCCCAACCCGTCCGATCCTTGCCCGTGGTGCAGTGAATGAGTGCCGGCGAGCTGGGCGGCTGGGCCAAGTCGACGAACAGTTGCCGGTACGACGCGACCGCACTCGGCAAGCTCACGAAATCGCGGTAACTTCCCTGAAAGTACTCGAGCGCCTGGCCGCTGCCCAATGCTTCGGCAGCAAACGCCGGGTCGGCGATCATCTGCTGCATCTGAGCCGGAATGGCGCGATACTGCTTGTCCGCCAATACGTCCAGGCCGATTTCTCGGATACCGTCCGGCGTCAGATCCGGTGCCGTCTCGCGTTCGGATTCGGTGCGCAGATCGTAGATCGTGACGATGCCCAGATCGGCGAGGGTCTGTGCGCCGTCCGCACTGAGCGATGCCAGATCGGTGGAACGAAACACGATCCCGGTGCGGACGGTGCCACCGAAGCTCGATTCGGGGCCACCGATGTCTCGGAGGTTCGCCAGGGACGGTACGACGGAAGACAGCTTCGGAGTATCGGTCATACCTGAGAATGTATCGGTCGCCGAGAAACCGTGATCGGGGAAGAGCAGCCGGAGAAATAAGATCGAGACACATCATCTCCCGTAATTGCTGCGCTACAGATCCGTAACATGCTCAAGTAATCCTGTGGACATGCCTACAACGAATTCCAGTGGTCTCGGAGCCTTCGATGCGCTCGGTGACCACCAGGCAGTCGCGGCGCTGCTCGAGTGTTGCCATTCCGCCGTGTGGGCACAGGAAATCGCCTCGTCTCGCCCGTTCGCCGATCTGGAAGCTCTGTTCGACAAAGCAGATGCGGTGCTGGCCGAGCTTCCCGAGTCCGAGATCGACGACGCTCTCTCCGGCCACCCACGAATCGGTGAGCGAAGCGAGAGCGCGGCCTCTACCCGTGAACAGTCGGGAGTCTCGTCGGCGACAGAAGACGTACTCGCGGAACTTCGACGGAAGAACGCCGAGTACGAAGAGACATTCGGCCATGTTTACCTGGTCTGCGCGTCGGGGAAATCTGGAACGGAGCTCCTCGACATCCTTCGAGGTCGTCTCCGAAACGACCCGGCGACCGAGCGTTCCGTGCTTCGAACCGAATTGGCCGCCATCAATCGGATCAGACTCGCCCGTCTGATCGATGCACTCGCCGGAGGCACAGCATGAGCAAGACCCTCAGCACGCACGTTCTCGACGCGACGACGGGCAACCCCGCGGCGGGGATTCGCGTCGAACTTCGTGATCGAGACGGCGCCTCCGTCACCACTGCGGAGACCGACTCCGACGGCCGCATCCCCGAACTTGCTCCCGGTGGCCTGACCGCCGGTCACTACACCCTGACTTTCGACACCGGAACGTATTTCGAGACCAACGGACAAGAAAACTTCTACCCGGAAGTGACAGTGACCTTCCGGGTGGACGACACGGCACGGGGCTATCACGTCCCACTGTTGCTGTCGCCCTTTGCTTATTCCACCTATCGCGGGAGCTGAACACGTGACTACCGAAAACATCACGACCGGCAACATCACAACCGGCAGTACGAACACCGAACGGTTGAGCGGATCGATCGAACTATCGGGTCACCAGTACGGCAAAGCGGAAAATCGAGTAGTCCGAATCTATCGAGACACCCCCCGTCACGAAATTCACGACATCAACGTCTCCACCTGCCTGCGTGGAGATTTCGCCGACGCGTACCTCACCGGTGATCAATCGAAGGTTCTGCCGACCGACACGCAGAAACAAACGGCCTACTCCTACGCCAAGGAAAAGGGTCTGATCTCGATCGAGACGTACGGACTCGAACTCGCCCGTCATTTCGTCGACGACATCGAACCGGTCAGTGGCGCGCGGATCGAGATCGAGGAATACGCCTGGGAGCGTGCGATTGTCGACGGCAGCGAGCACGACTACACCTGGATTCGGAAGGGTCAGGAAGTTCGGACGGCGTCGATCACCATCTCCGATACCGGGACATGGGTGATCGGCGGCCTGAAGGACCTGGTGATCCTCAAATCGACCGGTAGTGAGTTCTCGGGTTTTCTCGAAGATCCGTACACCGTTCTCGAGCCGACCGACGACCGCGTCATGGCGACGACGTTGGTCGCCCAGTGGCGATTCGTCACCACCGACGTCGACTGGGAATCGGTCTACGCGGGCATCAAGGCACAGATCGTCAAGCAGTTCGCACAGGTACATTCACTCGCCCTGCAGCAGACGCTCTTCCACATCGGCAAGGCAATCCTCGAGGAATTCCCGATCATCGCGGAGGTTCGACTGTCCGCACCCAACAAGCATCATTTCGAATATGCACTCGGCCGCTTCGGAGTGGAGAACGACAACGAGGTGTTCCACGCTGCGGATCGTCCGTACGGCCTGATCCAAGCTGCGGTCAGCCGATCCGACGCACCAGACGCGGGACCGTCGTGGACCACCTACGCCGGTTGGTTGTCGTGACCGAATCAGCTCTCGGGGCAACACTCGTCGTGGCGGGCGCTCATGTGGTCACGATGGACGGCGATCGCTCCGAGTACTCAGACGGCTATGTGGTGATCTCGGGCAACAAGATCGTCGACGTCGGCGCCGGAACGCCACCCGAATACCCGGGTGCGCAAGTGATCGACGGGAGTGGTTGCCTGATCACGCCGGGTCTGGTCAACACACATCATCATCTCTACCAATGGATCACCCGAGGCCTGGCCGCGGACTCGACGCTTTTCGAGTGGCTGACCACCCTGTACCCCGTCTGGGCGGGTATCGACGCCGACGCCGTCCACGTGGCGGCCACCGGCGGCCTCACGTGGTTGGCGAAAACCGGATGTACGACCACCACCGACCACCACTACGTCGTTCCCCGCGACGCCGGCGACGTTTTCGAGGCCGAGATCACCGCGGCTGCGCAGGTCGGCCTTCGATTCCACCCGTGTCGTGGGTCGATGGATCTCGGCCAGAGTTCCGGCGGCCTGCCACCGGATCACGTCGTGGAAAAACTCGATGACATCCTGACCGGCACGCAGTCGGTGATCGACCGTTGGCACGACCCGAATCCCGGATCGATGCTGCAGATCGCGGTAGCTCCCTGCTCACCCTTCTCGGTGACGGAGGCATTGCTCCGCGAGTCCGCGACGCTGGCCCGCGAAAACGGCGTGCGTATGCACACGCATCTGGCCGAGACACTGGACGAGGAGAGATTCTGCCGCGAGCATTTCGGTTGCACGCCGGTCGAATACATGGAACGAGTCGGCTGGGTGGGCCCGGACGTCTGGTACGCCCACGCAGTCCATCTCGACGACGCCGGTATCGAGACGATGGCGCGAACCGGAACTGCGGCGGCGCACTGCCCGACCTCCAACGCGCGCCTGGGAGCCGGTATCGCCCGTGCCGCCGATCTGGTGAACGGCGGGGTCACCGTGGGGCTCGGCGTGGACGGCGCGGCGAGCAATGAAGCTTGCAGCCTGATCGAGGAGTCTCGTCATGCACTTCTGTTTGCTCGCGCGAAGGGCGGACCGCAGACGATGACGGTGCGAAAAGCCTTGGAATTGGGAACGATCGCCGGCGCACGAGTTCTGGGCCGCGAGGGCGAAATCGGATCGATCGAGGTCGGAAAACTTGCCGACCTGGCGGTGTGGAAACTCGACACCGTCGCGCATGCCGGCATCACCGATCCGGTGGCGGCGCTCGTACTCGGCTCGACTCCCCCGCTGAAGTTACTGCTCGTCAACGGGCGAATCGTAGTTGCCGACGGACGAGTCACCACCGTCGACGAGGACGTCGTGGCCTCGGATGTCGCACGCGCACACCGCGATCTACTCGGAAAGGCTTGAGGTCGCGATGGACCTGCACAGCGTCGACGAAGTTCTGGTGCCGCGGACCCGCGCCGAACTCCCCTGTGCGTCACCCGGCATCGGGTTCATCGGTGGCGGCACCTGGCTGTACTCGGAACCGCAGCCGCACCTGACCACCCTTGTCGACCTTGCGGGCTTCGACTGGGAAGCTGTGGCGGTCGGCGATCTCGGTCTCGAGATCGCGGCCACCTGCACCATCGAGGAACTGTGC
This sequence comes from Rhodococcus sp. FH8, assembly GCF_019266085.1. Taxonomy (NCBI): domain Bacteria; kingdom Bacillati; phylum Actinomycetota; class Actinomycetes; order Mycobacteriales; family Nocardiaceae; genus Rhodococcus; species Rhodococcus sp. FH8. Next base: position 316,844 of record NZ_LPNQ01000078.1, read on the forward strand.
CGCGCCGAACTTCCCGCATCCTGGCGCGCCGCAGCGCTGTTCCAACACTGCGCTGACGCACTACTCGCATCGTGGAAGGTGTTGCGATACGCGACAGTCGGCGGCAACATCGCGCTCTCCTTCCCGGCCGGAGCGATGACGACTCTGTGTACCGCTCTCGATGCCGAACTGACGATCTGGCGTCCGGACGGTACCGAATACTCGTTCCCCGTAGTCGATTTCGTTATCGACGATTCTCGAAACGTACTCAGGTCCGGCGAGATCATCCGCAGTATCCGGATTCCCGTGCATGCATTGACTGCACGTACCGCGATGCGAAAGCTGGCTCAGACGTCACTCGGGCGATCGGCCGTAGCCGTGGCCGGACGCTGCGGCGCCGACGGTTTCACGCTGGCGATCACCGCCGCGACCCGCCGTCCGTACGCTCTCAAATTCGACGAACTCCCCGACGCCACAGCACTTGCGGATGCGTTGCGCAGCAGGATTCCGGAAGACGCCTACTTCACCGATGTCCATGGAACTGCGCCGTGGCGGAAGGCGATGACCGAGCTTCTTGCCGAAGAAATCCGAGGTGAACTGGAATGAAGTACTCGGTGGACGGAGTTCCGCGCGACGACCAGCCCCGCCCAGGACAGTGCCTGCGAACTTTCCTCCGCGAGCACGGAGCGAACTCCGTCAAGAAGGGGTGCGATGCCGGAGACTGCGGCGCCTGCTCGGTGCTGGTCGACGGACACCCCACCCATTCGTGCATATTTCCCGCCCATCGCATCGACGGCCGCGACGTCGTCACCGCCTCCGGTCTCGGAACACCGGAGAAACTTCACCCCATTCAACAGGCATTCGTGGACGCGGGCGGATTCCAATGTGGTTTCTGTACAGCGGGAATGGTAGTCACCGCATCAGCGTTGTCGGTCGAGCAAAAATCCGATCTCGCGTGCTCGATGAAAGGTAACCTGTGCCGCTGCACCGGTTATCGGTCCATTCGTGACGCTCTCGCCGGTACATCCAATACGGAGACTGCCAAAATAGGCGGGGCACAAGGGCGTTCGATCGCAGCACCGGCGTCCGCGCGCATCGTCACGGGAACCGAGCAGTACACCATGGACTTCTCCCCGGGTGAGAAGCCGGTCGACCTGCTTCACGTCGCAGTACTCGGCAGTCCGCACGCACACGCACACATAACGCGGATAGACACGGCAGCAGCCGAAGCGGCGCCGGGCGTCGCCGCGGTCCTCACCTTTCATGACAGTCCGGACGTGCTGTTCTCGACCGCCCGGCACGAGGACCGCAACGACGATCCGGACGACACGCGCGTGTTCGACAGCACCCTCCGTTTCCGCGGCCAGCGCGTAGCCGCGGTCATCGCCGAAACCCCGACGCAGGCGGAACGTGCACTCTCGCTGATCGAAGTCGACTACGAGGTACTCGACGCGGTATTCGAACCAGATCTGGCGCGTTCCCCCGGCGCTCCACTCCTGCACGGCGACAAAGACGAGAGCTCGCGGATCGCCGAGGCCCCTCGCAACGTGGTTGCCGCGCTTCACGATGGCGTCGGCGATCTGGACCGTGCGCTCGCGGATGCGACTGCAGTCGTCGAAGGTACGTGGAAAACTGCGCGAGTCCAGCACGTGGCCTTGGAAACTCACGGCGCAGTGGGGTGGCTCGACGAGGAGGGCCGTCTCGTCATCAGAAGCAGCACACAGGTGCCGTTTCTGGTTCGGGACGAATTGGCCCACATCTTCGATCTCGATCGCAGCCGAATCCGGGTGTTCGCAAAACGGGTAGGCGGGGGTTTCGGCGGGAAGCAGGAACTACTCACCGAGGATCTGGTCGCACTGGCCGTCTTGAAGACCGGCAAGCCCGTAGCCTACGAGTTCAGCCGAAGCGATCAGTTCACCATCGCACCGTCACGGCATCCGATGCGAGTATCGGTGCGTGCGGGCGCCGACGCCGACGGAACTCTCACTGCGCTCGCTATCGACGTCGTTTCCGACGCGGGGGCGTACGGGAACCATTCGATCGGAGTCATGTTCCATGGTTGCGCCGAATCCATGGCGGTCTATCGCGCTGCGACCAAACGCGTCGACGCCGAAGCGGTCTACACGAACAACGTTCCCTCCGGGGCCTTTCGTGGTTACGGGCTCGGCCAGATCATCTTCGCCGTCGAGTCGGCCATGGATCAGCTCGCGGATCGTCTCGGCATGGACCCCTTCGAGTTTCGGCGGCGCAACGTCGTCGTTCCCGGAGACGATTTTGTCGACTGGCACGTCGAAGACGGTGATCTCGAATTCGGCAGCTACGGACTGGACCAGTGCATCGACCTCGTCGACAGTGCACTGTCGAGCGGACGCGGAGAGGCTGCACCGGCTGGGTCGCGTTGGCAGATCGGTCGGGGCATGGCAATTGCCATGATCGCGACGATCCCGCCGCGTGGTCACTTCTCCGACACCACCGTCGCACTCGAGGCCGACGGTCGGTACGTCGTGAACATCGGCACCGCTGAGTTCGGCAACGGAACCACTACGATTCACCAACAGATCGCGGCCACCGAATTGCGGACGACAGTCGATCGCATCACGATTGTTCAATCCGACACCGATGCCGGCGGATACGACACCGGAGCATTCGGGTCGACAGGAACGGTGGTCGCCGGAAAGGCGCTCCTGATCGCCTGCGAGCGCCTTCGCGAGCGGATACTGACCCGTGCGGTGCGATCGAGCGGTCGCGGCGCGCAGATCGACGACCTTTCGCCGGACGGTGTCGAAACGTCCCACGGTTGCCTCGATTTCGCGACGCTACTCGAAGGTGGCCCGCTCGCCGCTGACGGTCGCCACGACGGGACACCGCGCTCGGTCTCGTTCAACGTTCACGGTTTTCGCGTTGCCGTCGACACGAACACCGGCCGGGTGAAGATCCTGCAGTCGGTTCAGGCCGCCGATGCCGGCACCGTCATGAACCCGGCACAACTGCGCGGGCAGGTGGAAGGCGGTGTGGGACAAGCGCTCGGCGCTGCGCTGTCGGAGGAGATCGTCATCGAAGAAGGTCGGGTGATCAATCCGCAGTTGCGCAATTATCACGTTCCCCAGATCGGGGATCTGCCGATCACCGAAGTACTGTTTGCCGACACGTACGACAAGCTCGGGCCTTTCGGCGCGAAATCGATGAGTGAGGCCCCCTTCAATCCTGTAGCACCGGCGTTGGCAAACGCGATTGCCAACGCGTGTGGAGTGCGTATGTACTCCACACCGATGTCACCGGATCGAGTGTGGGAACAGCTACAGAGGCCCTAGGTCTCGCGTGCGAGCACGCGCTCGACCGCGTCGACCGCGTCGTCCAGCTCACTGGTGGTCACCGTCAGCGCGGGCCGGAATCTGATTCCCCTCTTCCCGGTGGGCAGTATCATCACGTGCTCGTCTTCACGCAGTCGCTGTACGACGCGATCGCGAAGGTCACTGTCTTCCAGAGTGATCGCGCACATGAGGCCACGACCGCGCGGCTCGGTTGCCGCCGCGTACCGCCCGCAGACTTCGGTCAACCGGGCAAGGAGATGCGCACCCGTGAATCGCACGCGGTCGATCAGTCGGTCCTGCTCGACGACTTCGAGTATCCGCCGGGCACGAACCATGTCGGTGAGGTTGCCACCCCACGTCGAATTGATCCGAGAACTGACGTGAAACACGTTGTCATGCACTTCATCCACGCGCCCGCCGGCCATGATTCCGCACACCTGCGTTTTCTTGCCGAACGCCACCACATCCGGACTCAGACCCAATTGTTGGTAGGCCCAGGCAGTTCCGGTGATTCCGCAACCGGTCTGTACTTCGTCGAGAATGAAGAGGGCGTCGTTTTCGTGGCACAACTCCTGCATCGCCTGCAGAAATTCCGGCCTGAGGTGATGGTCGCCGCCCTCGCCCTGGATCGGCTCGGCGATGAAACAGGCAATGTCGTCGGGGTTGTCGGCGAAAGCTCGGCGCGCTTGATCGAGAGCTTGCCTCTCCGCAGCTTCGACATCGCGGCCGTCTGCCAGGTACGGCGAGTCGATACGTGGCCAGTCGAACTTGGGGAATCGCGCGACCTTGCCCGGTTCGGTGTTGGTGAGCGACATCGTGTAGCCACTGCGGCCGTGAAAAGCCTCGGTCAGGTGCAGGACCTTTGTCCCCAGATCTGCTGACAACCCACGGCTTTCGTTCCACCGACTCTTCCAGTCGAAGGCAACCTTGAGTGCATTTTCCACCGCCAGGGCTCCGCCGTCGACGAAGAACAAGTGTGGGAGTGCCGAATCCCCCAGTACCCGAGCGAAAGCCGCAACGAAGCGCGCCATGGGTTCGGTGTAGATGTCGGAGTTACTCGGCTTGTTGGAGGCCACGACAGCCAACTCCTGTTGAAACTCCTCGTCGCCTGTGATCGCAGGGTGATTCATACCCAGGGCCGAAGAGCCGAAGAAACCGAACATGTCCAGATACTCGGTTCCGTCTCGCAGGTCACGGAGATAGGAACCCCGCGACCCTTCGACGTCGAGAATCAGATCGAATCCGTCGACGAGGATGCTGGCCTTCAACACGTCGTAGACCGGAAAGAGCGCACTGTCACCGAAGTCTCGCATCGCAGTACTCATACGCGAAGGCTATGTCAATTTTCCGGGAGTGTCGATAGAGGACCGTAAAAGTTATTGAACAAGCGTCATTCGTCGTAAAAAGTTTGTAGGATGATGGTGCTTCGTGTGTTGACGTTGGCTGCCGTACGGATCTCCTGCAGCAATCGCTCCAACGCCCGAGGTGACGCCACCCGGACCAGGAGGACGTAGCTTTCGCTCCCGGCTACCGAGTGACACGAGACGACCGCCGGCAGATGACGCAAGCGGGCAGGCGCATCGTCGGGCTGCGAGGGATCGAGAGGAGTGATGGCGACAAATGCGGACAGATTGTGACCGAGTGCCTCCGGATCGATCTTCGCGGAGTACCCACGGATCACCTTGCGAGATTCCAAACGACGCACTCGCGACTGGACTGCGGAGATCGAGAGTCCAGCCTTCTCAGCAAGGCTCGCGAGAGTGGCACGGCCGTCCAAGACCAATTCACGCATCAAAAGTCGATCGGTTTCGTCGACCGGAACACCGGCAACGTCACTGGTTTCTGTTTCTCGCACCTGCGCAGGCTAACGCAATCGGACATTCGTATGGTTGAAACCTGGGAGCTACGTGCACGGTTCGCAGCGGCCCTCGCCAAGATGTATGGCGACGAGGTCCCCGCTTACAACACCTTGGTAGATGTAACGATGCAGGTGAACCGTGATTTTGCCGCCGAACATCCGGATTCTGCGGAGCGCCTGGGCAGCCTGGCGAGAGTCAGCGCCGAGCGTCACGGCGCCATCAGACTGGGGACTCTCGACGAACTACGTGACGTAGCCACCGTCTTCGGCGGATTCGGTATGTTTCCGGTCGGCTATTACGACCTCCGGCTCACCGACTCCCCCATTCCCGTTGTCTCGACGGCGTTTCGCCCCACCGAACCTGCCGAACTCGCCCGGAACCCGTTCCGTGTTTTCACTTCGGTACTGACCAGCTCCGATTCCAGGTTCTTCGACACCGACCTCGAGCGTCGGATCACCGGGTTCCTGCGTCGCCGGACCCTGTTCTCTCCCGAACTTCTGCAGTGGGCACGGCAATCGAGTCGCGAGGGCGGCCTGACGGAGCCCGAGGCGACACAGTTCGTCGATGCAGCGACCTCGGCGTTTCGGCTCGGCACCGATCCCATCGACGCGGGCTGGTACCGCGAACTCGCCGCAATCTCGCCGGTCGCTGCAGACATTGCGGGGCAGGGCTCGACCCACGTCAATCACCTCACCCCGCGAGTGCTCGACATCGACGAGTTGTACCGCCGCATGACCGAGCGCGGTATCACCATGATCGACCGCATCCAAGGCCCGCCGAGATGGAGCGGACCACCACTACTTCTGCGGCAGACGTCGTTTCGTGCATTGGCCGAAGACAGACTCTTCCGTCAGCGCGACGGATCGGTCACCACTGAGCCCGTCCGCGTCAGATTCGGCGAGGTGGAGGCACGCGGAATCGCGTTGACCCGCAGCGGGCGAGCGATCTACGACCGACTGATCGCCACGCCCGAGGACGCCGATTGGGACAGCGAATTTCCGCACTCCGAAAGCGAACTCGATGCCGCGGGGTTGGCGTACTTCACGTACCGAAACGAAGGAACTGTTGTCGTCCGCGACCCGATCGTCTACGAGGACTTCCTACCTGCCTCCGCGGCCGGGATCTTCGCATCCAATCTCGATTCCGTGACCGGATTCGTTTCCGATGCGCCCGGCGCCGAATACGGGCAGGATCGATTGGAGGGCGCCATCGACCGCACCATCGAAGATCCGTTCGAGCTGTACCGCGCACAACAAGAGGCGTCACGTGCCGTGCTGCCTCCCGCCCACAACAACAGAGGACTCCCCAGTGAACCTGCCTGATTCTTCGAGCCTCGCCGATCGCGCCGAAAGCGCCCTTGCCGCGTGCGGTGTCGAGTGGCCCGCCGGCGACCTGAGCGCACGAACCCCCATCACCGGTACGCAACTGCGTACCGTTCGGCAGCACTCCGGTAGAGAAGTCGACGACGCCGTCGACGCGGCGCATCGCGCGTTCCTCACCTGGCGCACCGTCCCCGCTCCGGCGCGCGGCGCGGTCGTGCGCCGGCTGGGCAGCCTACTGACCGAGCACAAGGAGGACCTCGCGGAGATCGTGACCCTCGAAGCAGGCAAGGTCACCTCGGAGGCTCTCGGCGAGGTACAGGAGATGATCGACATCTGCGAGTTCGCCGTCGGTCTCTCCCGGCAGCTCTACGGACGCACCATGCCGTCCGAGCGTCCCGGACACCGGTTGACGGAAACGTGGCACCCTCTCGGCGTTGTCGGGGTCATCTCCGCGTTCAACTTTCCCGTCGCGGTGTGGTCGTGGAATACCGCCATCGCTCTCGTGTGCGGTGACGCCGTCGTCTGGAAGCCTTCGGAGACCACGCCGCTGACTGCGCTGGCATGTGACGCCCTCCTCCGACGCGCCCTCGCCGACTGTGATGCACCGATCGACGTGCACCAGTTGATCATCGGCGGACGCGATGTCGGTGAGGCCTTGGTGGTCAACCCACTGGTGGCCTTGGTCAGCGCCACCGGTTCCGTGCGAATGGGCCGCGCGGTGGCTCCGCGGGTCGCCGAACGCTTCGGGCGAAGCCTCCTCGAGTTGGGTGGCAACAACGCCGCAGTCGTCACACCGTCGGCAGATCTCGAGCTTGCCGTACGCGGAATCGTGTTCTCCGCCGCCGGAACTGCGGGGCAGCGGTGCACCTCACTTCGTCGGCTCATCGTGCACGAGTCGATCGCCGATCACGTCGTCGAGCGCGTTGCGGCCGCGTACGCACAGCTCGAGGTCGGCAGTCCCTTCGATTCCGGTGTTCTGGTCGGGCCGCTGATCAACGAAGCCGCGTTCGAGACGATGCAGAAATCGCTCTCGGCCGCACGCGCGGACGGCGGATCTGTGGTGTGTGGCGGGGACCGCGTCGGCGATTCCGGGTTCTACGTGACACCTGCCCTCGTTCGTATGCCCGCACAGACCGAGGTGGTGCGGGCGGAGACTTTTGCACCCATCCTCTACGTCTTGACCTACACCGACTTCGACGACGCCATTGCGCTGCACAACGGCGTGCCTCAAGGACTTTCGTCCTCGATCTTCACACTCGATCAGCGAGAAGCAGAGCACTTCCTCGCCGCCGACGGCTCCGATTGCGGCATCGCGAACGTGAACATCGGAACGTCCGGTGCGGAGATCGGCGGCGCATTCGGCGGGGAGAAGGAGACTGGCGGCGGACGCGAGTCGGGTTCGGATTCGTGGAAGGCATACATGCGCCGAGCCACCAATACCGTCAATTACTCGGACCAGCTTCCGCTGGCTCAAGGGGTCGAGTTCGGCTGAACACCTGCCGGGCGAAATCGGTGATCGCGTCGATCAACTCCGGGAGCGCCGACAACTGCGGTGCATGGTCGGTGCCCAGGCTGACCACCTGGGCACCGGGGACAAGTCTCTGCATGGCGCGTTGAGCCTCGATCGGCACGGTTCGATCCAGCGTGCATTCGACATACAACCTCGGCACGGTTCCGAATCGCTCTTCCGTCCAGACCGGTGCCATCAGGCGGGCTGACTCCAGTTGTGGAACGAGCATGCGCGCGGCGAAGATCGCATCAGCCACCGGCGCTTCGTGGAAGAACACAGCGGCACCGGCTTCGGGCGGTACCACCGTCGCATCCCCGTCGTCGGCGGGGACCAACCAACGTGAGATCCCGACCGGACTTTCCAGACCGAGTTCGATGCAGAGCATCCCGAAGTCCGTCTGCGATGGAAGCATCATCCCTGCGACGTACACAAGACCCGTTACCCGCGAAGGCAGCAACTCAGCCACCTGTGAGGCCACGATGCCACCGCCGGAGTGACCAACGAGGGCGCACTGCCCGTCCAAGGACTCGACAACTGCCACAACATGTTCGGCAACGACATCGAGATCGATCACGTCGTCTGAGTTCCAACTTCCCGAGCCGGGAAGCTCCACCACAACAGGATTGAAGCCGGCCGATTTCAGTGGGCCACACACACGATCCCAGACCCAACCGCCGGCCCATGCTCCGTGGATCAGGACGATGTTCCGTGCACTCACTGCTTGACCTCGAGCTCTGCAGCCGAAAGTACCCGAGCCGCCTCACGACCTGCGGCGGCGTTGGACTTCCCCTGCCTCGACCCGGCCAATTTGGCCTTGATGTGATCGCGAACGGTAATGGGTTCGTACTCCAAGCCGGAGTCGTCCTGAAAACTCGGCAAGGTCGCAATCACCGCGTCGACGTTTCCGTCATGGAAGAAGGCCGCCGATCGCCGGCGCTTGATGGTGCCGTTCACCACCGGCGGCGCAACTCGGTGCAGCGTGGACATCCACCTGTCGTTGGTCAGTCGCGCGGTGAGATCCCCGAGGTTGACCAGTAGCGCGCCGTCGTGCGGCCAGACATCGTGCCAGCGTCGGTCGCTCCCGAGTACTTGCAAACCTTCGACCTGATCCGCCCACAGCACGGTGACCAGCCCGAAATCGGTATGTTCGCCCATCCCCTTCAACTCACCGTCCAACGTCACCGTCCCTTCGGGTAACGCGTAGTTGTTCATCCGCAGTACGTCGATGGAGTGGTCGGTGATCGACTCGAAGAATCCTGGGGTCAGCCCGAGCGCGTCTTCGAAAATGGTGGTCAGTGTGCGTGCCACCCGCTCGCCATGGGCGTAGTAATTCTCCACCCGCTCCGTGAAACCAGACACTGCGGGCCACAGGTTGATTCCGTAATCGTCCTCCGACAGTTCGAGTTCGGTGAATGATCGGGCTTCGGTTCCGACGTTGAAGGCCTCGAAAAAGTCGTTCATTCTGGTCGCGGATTCGACGCCGAGGCTCAGGCTCAGCGACTCACTCTTGGGCGGGCTGTACCCACGATTCGCGCCCTCGATTCGGTAGCCCGACTTCGTCTCCATCGGCAGCCCGAAGAAGTCGTCCATCGCTTCGGCGAGGCCGGAAGAAACAGCGGCCGGAACACCGTGGCCCCGAATCTGCATGAAACCTACAGTCCGACAAGCATGGTCGACTTCGGCAGCCACTCGCGCCTTGTCCTGGTCGGCACCACCGAGCACGTAAGGCGAGATGTCGACGACGGGCACTTCGAAGGGATCAGACTGGGACTGTGACACTGGCGTCTCCTGCAGAGCTGGTGGCGGGTTCAGATTTTGCAGTGGCATGGAGGCTCTCTCGCGATCGCCTCGCGAGTTCACCGAGTCGGGTGTGATTGAACAGCAGATTGAGCGAAAAGGCCGAGGCCGCAGCCAAGGTGATGCCGCTACCGAGGAGGATCTGAGCCGAGGAGGGGAATCGCTCGAACATCCCCTCCGCAAATTCCGGAAGAATACCGATCCCCACCGATACAGCGGCGATCGTGGTGTTGATCGGGTCGCTGAGATCGACCTTGCGCAGCGTGTTGATTCCGACCACGGCGACAGTGGAGAACAAGATGATTCCGACACCGCCGACCACCGGATCAGGCAGGGCTGCAACCACTTCACCCATTCGCGGGATGAGGCCGAGGACGATCAGAATGGCACCGCTGGTAGCGGTCACGTACCGGCTGTACACCCGGGTCGTGGCAACGGCGCCGACATTCTGCGAGAAAACGGTGTCGACAAAGGCATTGAAGATTCCGCCCAGAACTCCCGACATCCCGTCGGCCACCAGCCCTCGTGCGAGATCTGCTTTCTTCAAAGGCTTTCCGGTGATCTCGCTGACCGCCAGCATGCTCGCCGTCGACTCTGCGAAGACGACTGCCATGACGATACTCATCGCCACCACGGCGGTGACGGGAAACTCCGGAGCGCCGAAGTGGAACGGCATCGGGAAGCCCACCCAGGCCGAGCCGCCGACGCCACTCAGATCGATCAGGCCCATCGGGATGGCGATCACGGTGCCGATCACAAGCGCCATCAGTACACCGAGCTGCGTCCACATCCCGCGGCCGAGGCAGATGAAGGCCACCGCGACCACAACGACTGCGGCAGCCAGCGCCAGATTCTTCGGGTCGGCGAACGACGGGGAGGTGGGGTCGTTTCCGACGATCAGTCCTCCTGCGACACCGATCAACGAGATGCCGATCACTGTGAGGACGACGCCGGTAACCAGGGGTGGGAAGTATCGGACGATCTTGGCGAACGGCACGGCCAAGGCAATGCCGACTACGCCACCGACCAGCATGGACCCGTACACCGCCTGCAGGCCGTACTCCTTGGCGATCAGAATCATCGGCGTCAGCCCGGCGAAGGTCGCCCCGCAGACGATCGGCAGCCGGACACCGGCGACCTTCCCGACGCCCAGGCTCTGAATGATCGTGATGATGCCTGCAACGAGCAAGTCCGCGCTGATCAGCATCGCGACTGTGCTGCGGTCCAGCCCTACGGCGGCACCGAAAACCAGCGGAACCGTGATGCAGCCGGTGTACATGATGAGGACGTGCTGAAGAGCAAAAGCAGACTGGCGGGCAAATGGGAGCCGCTGGTCGACAGGATGGATGGCCATGCGCCGATCTCCGTCCGAAGCTGGAAGTGTTTCGTGTACGGGACTATTCAGCACGTCGATAATTTCTTACCGTGGTCGAATTTGTTTCGTCTGTGTAATCAAAACTTTCACCAGAGCACTGCTATCTTCGGCACATGGACGACGACCAGAAGGCGATAGCGACCGCAATCGGGGCTGCCGTGCGGACGGCGCGAAAAGAAGCCGGACTGACGTTGCGCGAGGTTGCCGTGAAGTCGGGCTTGTCCCAGCCCTTCCTGAGCCAGACCGAAAACGGCCACGCAGTACCCAGTGTCATGAACCTTCATCGCCTCGCGCAATCGCTCGGCACCACGGCGCACGCACTCTTGGCACAGGGTGAGCGAACTCCGTCCAGCCTCGTCCGCGCCGGCGAGGGGCGAACCTTCGAACTGGCACACGATTCGGTGATTCGATTCTGCTCCACCGGCTCACGGACCATGGAACCCAACGAGATCACGGCAGCACCTCATTCCGAGGCAGGTGAGCACACCGAGCACGCCGGCGAAGAGTTCATTCATGTTCTCGAAGGATCTGTCGAGGTCGAGGTGGGACTGGACGAGCATCACGTTCTTCACGTAGGCGACACCCTCCTCTACACCTCGACCATCCCGCACCGGTGGTTCAATCGCACCGATGCGGTCGCGAGGTTCCTCATCGTGAGTTCGCCGCCCTCGTTCTAGATGCGCGGCTGTAGTTCCACACCACAACCCCCGGCTCACGGCTTACCCTGACAGCGTGACCATGTGGCCGGAACTTGCGCGCGAAATCGCCGATACCGTTCTGTTTCCCGTCGCCGACAGCGTCGACGCCGACGGAGAAATCCCCAGCAGCCATTTCGACGCGCTCGCCGCCGACGGCTTCTACGGCATCGCTGCCCTCGGTGAGCGTGGCCCCAGCAGCGAAGAACTGGTCGAGGTCCTCGAAACCTTGTGCGGCGGTTGCCTCGCGACGACGTTCACCTGGATGCAGCATCACGGCGTCGTCGGAGCCCTGGCGGCGAGTCCCAATGCACCTCTGCGCGAACAATACTGGGACGGTCTGGTTTCCGGCACGATTCGCGGTGGGGTTGCCTATGCCGGCGCCATCCCCCGCCCACCGCTCCTGTGGGCGAAGCGGGTGAACGACGGCTACGTCCTCGACGGGATCGCACCCTTCGTCACCGGTTGGGGCATCGTCGATGTTCTCTTGGTGTCGGCGCGCGACGAGTTCGACAATTCCATCGTTCATTCCGTCGTACCGGTGGGCGAGGCCCCGGGTCTGACGATCGAGGAACTTCCACTGATCGCGGCGCGCGGAAGCAACACCGTCCGAATCGTGTTCGACGCTTTCGAAATTCCCGATACCGACGTCTGTGCTGTCGTCAGCGACGAACAATTCCAGAGCACCCAGCTCCCCGGCTTGTGGCTCAACGGCGCGATGGCCATGGGCATCACCCGCCGCGCTGTCACCGAACTTGCGGATCTGGGAGTCGACACCGACGCGTTCGAGGAACAAGCCACCCGGGCGCGCGCCGATCTCGATGCAGCACTGCGCGATGGCGGCGACATGTCGGCCGCCCGCGCCCGAGCGTCGGAACTTGCGATACGCGCGTCGGCCGCACTCGTGACTGCGACCGGAAGCCGCGCTCTGGTCGGCAGCAACACCCCCGAGCGGCTCATGCGTGAAGCCACCTTCACTCTTGTCGCGGCTGGTCGCCCGGAGATCAAAACAGCTCTCGTGGAACGACTCAGCGGATACTGAGTACGCACGGTTATACTCGATTACGCTGGGGCTCATGACCAGTGGAGAACCAGTACTCATCCCGGCCGGAACCGTGTTCACGCCGGAGGACCTGACGTTCTATGCCGATCGCGACTCCCGCAGTCTCGACGACGCCATCGCCGAAGCCGACCTTCTTGTCAGTTGCCCACACTCGGGTTCCGCGATTCCAGCAGAACTCTCACGTTTTCTCGCACCCGAGTTTACACAGCGGCTGCAATTCGACTTCACCGACATGTCCACCAGTCCCATCGTGCGCCGTTGGGCCGAAATCGATTCGCGCATCGTATACGTGGAGAATCCGCACCCTCGCATGATTCGCGATCCCAACCGTGCGAAGCCCGAAAACCTGGAAGCGTCACTGCGCGAAGCATTCGCCCGCGTCCACAAGGCCGGTGCAGGCAACAAAGCAGACCTCACCGGCGTCGACGCAGTTCGCCCTGTCACCTTCTCGTTCTACCCCCTGCTGCTCGAGCCGACCGACGACGCGGGCTGGAAGAACCTCGCCGAGACCTTCACCGAGACAGCCGAACACGGTTTGGGTGTCTACGAAAGAACTCGCGACACACTGATCGAAGCCATGGTGGAGAAGAGCTTCGAACTCGGTCGATCGTTCACGACGTTGTCGTTCCACGACACGATGAACCACACCACCCGGCGGGACGGCGCCGTCAATGTCGAACGGCCGGAAGCAGATCGACTCCCCGACGTCGTCGCACTCTCCAATCGTGGCGATCACGACGGTAATCGACGCGGCGACAATCCCGTGACGATGGATCCGGAGCTCATTCGCACACTTGCGGTCTCACATCGCAAGGGATTTCAGGTCGACGATCCGGATGCGGTCGCTCTCAATCAGCCGTACCTCGGCAGTTTCGAAATCATCCGAGCCGGAGCGAGATTCGCCGAATTGAGCGCCCGCGCCGCCGAAGCCGGGATCACGTTGAGCGCGGTTCAGGCCGAATTCAAACGAGAATTCCTACTGGGAGACGAACTGGCCGCCTACATCATGGAACCCGGCGTCGACTGGCCTACACCCGACGCCGAACGGGTGGACCAGCTCGCTCACGCGTGCAAGGCGAGCTGGGACCACTACCGCAACAGCTGACTCAGCGCTGTCACTCAGGGCTGACTCAGCCGCAATACTCAACCGAGCACCACTCCGAACAACGCGCCGGCCGCAATCGTCGTGACGGCCAAGATGATGGTCGGCAGGAAGAACGAGTGGTCGACGAGCTTGGAACCGAGCTTCGTGCTGCCCGAGAGGTCGAAGTTCGCAGCCGCGATCTGCGAACCGTTTGTCGGCAACAGATAGACGCCGGCAAACGCTCCGGCCCACATTCCGCTCACCAGACCGGGTGCAATCCCGGCAGCGAGACCGATCGGCACGATGGTCCTCGTAGCGGTCGACTGACTGGTCGTCAGTACACAGACCAGGAAGACACCGAGCGCGAAGATCCACGGCGCGGCGTTGACCCAGTCGCCGACGGTGCTCGTGATCAGCTCGGAATGGGCGCTGATGAACGTGTCCGTCAGCCATGCCAGACCGAACAGCGCGATGGCCGAGACCATACCGGCACGGAACACCGTCGACGACGGCACGTCGGCGACATTCGGGCGGCACACCAGCAGGATCAACGTACCCACGACGAACATCAGCATTTCGATGATCGGTGTCATCCCCATCGGAGTACCGTCGGCAGCTTCGGGACGAATCCCCTTGAACAGGCCGAAGATCACGATAGCCAGGACGCCGGCGAGGAAGATCAGTGCCGCGTTTCGTCCGGTCTTCGTCGAGACGAGTTCGGTCTTGGAGGCTGCACCAGGTCCGGCCAATTCGCCCGACTTCATCTTCGCCTGTATCTCCGGGTCGTCGTCGAGATCTTTGCCGAGTCGGTTGACCGCGATGGAGGAAAGGACGATGCCGACAACAGCAGCCGGGAAGGTGATCTTGATGATGTCGATGAGTTCGAAATCGTAAGGCGGCACGTCGGTCAGCGTGACCATTGCCGCCATTGCCGCGGACACCGGACTACACGCCAGCGCCACACCGGTCGAGACAACTGACAGCGACAGCGGTCGTGACGGCCGCACACCGTTCTTGTACGAGACGTCGTAGATGACGGGGAGCAGTGGGTAGAGGATGTTGGACGTGCCGGCACCGACCGAGAACAGGAATGACACCAACGGCGCGATCAGCGTGATCTGTTTCGGGCGAGATTCGATCAACTTGGCCGCGATGGTGACCATCCAGTCGATACCACCGGCCGCCTGCATCATCGACGACGCGAGGACGACGGACAGGACGATGAGGAGAGCGTCGACCGGCGGACTGCCGACGTCCTCTCCGAAGACGAACACGAGGACGGCAACACCTGCGCCGCCCCACAGACCGAGAGCGACACCGCTCGATCTGGTACCCATGACAATCGCCCCGAGCACTACCGCCAGCTCGAGGACAATCTTGACTGCTTCCATCAGGCACTCGCCTTCTCGATAACAAGAGAATCGCTATAACAGGGCAAATAGTATGCTCTGCGCTTCGGCTGCAGGCACGAACACGCTGTCGGTGGGAAGGGGCAATATGGTGGTCGTGACCAACGTCCTCGGTAGGTTCTCGCCCACCACACGCGAGTGGTTCGGCGGCGCTTTCAGCGCTCCGACTGCTGCGCAGCTCGGCGCCTGGGAATCCATCGCGAGTGGCTCTCACACACTTGTCGTCGCGCCCACCGGCTCCGGCAAGACATTGTCGGCGTTCCTGTGGGCCCTCGATCAACTCGCCGCCAAGGACGAAGGCGAACGCGCCACCAAAGTCCTCTACATTTCGCCGCTCAAAGCGCTGGGTGTGGACGTCGAGCGGAACCTTCGCGCGCCGCTGGTCGGCATCACGCAGACGGCGAAGCGTCTAGGCCTCACTCCGCCCGAGATCACCGTCGGTGTCCGTTCCGGTGATACGTCCCAGGCCGATCGGCGCTCGTTGATCAAACGACCCCCGGACATCCTGATCACCACGCCTGAGTCGTTGTTCCTGATGCTCACCTCCGCTGCCCGGGAAACACTGGTCGGTGTCGACACCGTGATCGTCGACGAGGTTCACGCGGTGGCGGGCACCAAGCGCGGCTCTCACCTCGCGCTCTCACTGGAACGCCTGGACGGCTTGCTCGAGCGTCCGGCGCAACGCATCGGATTGTCGGCCACTGTCCGTCCGCACGAGGAGATCGGGCGGTTCCTCGCCGGTTCGGCACCGATCCGAATCGTGGCTCCGCCTGCCGCCAAGACCTTCGACCTCACGGTCCGTGTTCCCGTCGAGGACATGACCGAATTGGGGATCGCGACGCCGGACGACGGTTCCGAATCTCCCACCCCGCAAGCCGGTTCGATCTGGCCCCACGTCGAGGAACAGATCGTCGACCTCGTTCTCGACCACCGATCGTCCATCGTGTTCGCCAACTCTCGCCGCCTCGCCGAACGATTGACAGCCAGGCTCAACGAGATTCATGCAGAACGCATCGGTCTGGCCGTCGAGAAAACATCTCGCCCGCCCGCGCAGATCGGGGCTCCCACCGAGGTCAACTACGGCGCAGAACCCCTCCTTGCTCGCGCCCACCACGGATCGGTCAGCAAAGACCAGCGAGCCCTCATCGAAGACGACCTCAAATCGGGTCGATTGCGATGCGTCGTCGCCACCAGCAGCCTCGAACTCGGAATCGACATGGGCGCCGTCGACTTGGTCATCCAGGTGGAGGCACCGCCTTCGGTTGCCAGCGGCCTGCAACGTGTCGGCCGCGCCGGCCACCAGGTCGGTGAGATATCGCGAGGCGTCGTCTTCCCCAAGCATCGCACCGACCTGATTCATTGCGCGGTGACGGTCGAGCGCATGGTCGAAGGCAAGATCGAAGCGATGGCCGTTCCGGCCAATCCCCTCGACATCCTCGCTCAGCAAACTGTTGCGGCCACCGCTCTCGAACCGATCGACGTCGACGACTGGTTCGAGACCGTGCGCCGAAGCGGTTCCTTTGCAACGCTTCCCCGTTCGGCGTACGAATCGACTCTGGACTTGCTGGCGGGGCGGTACCCCTCGGACGAGTTCGCCGAATTACGTCCTCGCCTTGTCTGGGATCGTGAGTCCAACACGCTCACGGGCCGCCCGGGTTCGCAGCGTTTGGCCGTCACTTCCGGCGGCGCAATCCCCGACCGCGGCCTCTTCACCGTCTACATGGTTGGCGAGAAAGCGTCCCGCGTCGGCGAACTCGACGAGGAAATGGTCTACGAATCCCGGGTCGGCGACGTCTTTGCGCTCGGCGCCACCAGTTGGCGGATCGAGGAGATCACCTTCGATCGGGTTCTGGTCAGCCCCGCCTACGGCATGCCGGGTCGTTTGCCCTTCTGGCACGGCGACGGACTCGGTCGCCCCGCCGAACTCGGACAGGCGTTGGGACAATTCGTTCGAGAGACCGCGCTGGGTAACGAAGCCGACGTCGTCGAGCGTTGTCGCGTGGGCGGGCTCGATCACAACGCCACAACCAATCTGATCCAACTCGTCGGTGAGCAGAAAAATGCCACCGGGCAGGTGCCGTCGGATCGAACCCTGGTGGTCGAACGCTTCCGCGACGAACTCGGTGACTGGCGTCTGGTGCTGCATTCCCCGTACGGCCAACGGGTTCACGCACCGTGGGCCCTCGCCATCGGGGCGCGCCTGCAGGAACGATACGGCGTCGATTCCAGTCCGACGGCCTCCGACGACGGCATCATCATCCGTCTCCCCGACACCGAGAACGAACCTCCCGGCGCCGAACTGTTCACCTTCGACGTCGAGGACATCGAAGATCTGGTCACCCAAGAGGTGGGCGGCTCCGCGCTCTTCGCTTCCCGATTCCGCGAATGTGCCGCCCGCGCACTGCTTCTCCCCCGCCGCAATCCCGGAAAACGTGCACCGCTGTGGCAGCAGCGTCAGCGGTCGGCGCAACTGCTGGACGTCGCCCGCAAGTTCCCGACCTTCCCGATCCTGCTCGAGACCGTACGCGAGTGCTTGCAGGACGTTTACGACCTGCCTGCACTGAAGGAATTGTTCGGCAAGATCGAGAAAAGGCAGATTCGAATCGTCGAGGTGGAGACGGCCTCTCCGTCTCCGTTCGCCAGTGCGCTCCTGTTCAACTACGTGGGTGCGTTCATGTACGAGGGCGACAGCCCCCTCGCCGAGCGACGCGCCGCCGCTTTGTCCTTGGACTCCACGCTGTTGGCCGAACTCCTCGGCCGCGTCGAACTGCGCGAGCTCCTCGACGCCGGAGTGATCGAGCAGGCCGAACGTGAACTGCAACGGCGCGTCCCTGACCGAAAGGCCAAGGACCTCGAGGGTGTTGCCGATCTCCTCCGCATGCTCGGCCCGCTGACCACCGAAGAAGTCACCGAACGCTGTCTCGAGGACCCGGTCTCATGGCTCGAGAAGTTGGTTACGGACAAACGCGCCCTCCACGTCTCGTATGCGGGCGAGAGCTGGTGGACCGTCGTCGAAGATGCAGCGCGGCTTCGCGATGGACTCGGCGTTCCCCTACCCATCGGCGTTCCGGCCGCGTTCATCGAGCCGGTCGATCAACCACTCGACGACCTCCTGAGCCGGTACGCCCGCACCCACGGTCCCTTCACTCTCGCCGACGCGGCTGCACGCTTCGGTCTCGGAGTATCAGTCGCGCGTGACGTTCTCGGTCGGCTCGCGCTCGAAAAGCGGGTCCTGGAAGGTGAATTCCGCCCGTCTGCAACCGGGAGCGAATGGTGCGACGCCGAGGTCCTGCGTCGCTTGCGGCGACGCTCGCTCGCCGCGGCACGGCAGGAGGTCGAGCCGGTCAGCACCGCGACCCTCGGGCGATTCCTTCCCAGTTGGCAGCACGTGGGCGGCACGCTGCGAGGAATCGACGGTGTTGCAACGGTGGTCGATCAACTTGCCGGCGTCCCGATTCCGGCGTCCGCTCTCGAATCGTTGATCCTGCCGAGCCGAGTTGCCGACTACTCTCCCGCGATGTTGGACGAACTCACGTCGACGGGTGAAGTCCTGTGGTCCGGATCGGGAGCTATCTCGGGCAAGGACGGGTGGGTAGTGCTGCACCCCGCCGACCTGGCACCGATCACGCTCAATTCACCCGCCGACACCGACGTCTCGGAATTGCAGAAGCGCATCCTCGACCTGCTGTCCGGCGGCGGTGCCTACTTCTTCCGCCAGTTGGTCGACGCGTTGCGAACTACGGAGTCGGCTGCGGACACGGTCGACAGTGCGGTGACGACGGCACTGTGGGAGTTGGTGTGGCTCGGACACATCGGTAACGACACCGTTGCACCGCTGCGCGCACTTCTCTCCGACACCACCAGAACAACAACCAGTCACCGATCGCCTCGCCGTGTTCCGCGGGCCCGTCCGTACCGCGGAATGGCCCGCGCTTCCACGCCCGCGCGCACGGGACCGGCAACCGCCTCCGGTCGGTGGTTCCAGCTGCCAGGTATCGAACCTGACCCCACTATCCGGGCGCACGCCACGGCTGATCTGCTGCTCGAACGATACGGCGTCGTCACCCGCGGTTCGGTGATGAGCGAGAACGTGCCGGGCGGTTTCGCGTTGATCTACAAGGTACTGAGCACGTTCGAGGACAACGGGCGCGCTCGACGCGGATACTTCGTGGACACCCTGGGCGGCGCTCAATTCTCGACGCCTCCCGTGGTGGACCGCTTGCGGACGTTCGGTGATTCCATCGAGGGGCGCCACACCTCCTCGGCTGCAGTCACTCTCGCGGCGTGCGACCCGGCAAACCCGTACGGCGCGGCGCTGCCGTGGCCGGCGTCGGGGGGCGAAGAGTCACCAGGACACCGACCCGGACGAAAAGCCGGCGCACTGGTAGTTCTGGTGGAGGGTGAGTTGGTTCTGTTCGTCGAGCGCGGCGGTCGCACGATCCTGACATTCACCGACGACGGCGGAACGTTGCGCCTGGCAGCACTGTCACTTGCTCAGAAGGTGACTTCTCGCGCCATCGACAAGTTGGTAGTGGAGAAGGTCGACGGAGAGACCATCCACGGCAACGATTTTGCTCCGGTCCTGGTCGAAGCCGGCTTCGCGGCCACCCCTCGCGGATTCCGGTTGCGGTCATGAGGATTGGGGTCATGATGATTGAGATCGTGGAAGTTGAGATCCTGAAGTGTGGGTGCGGCGACCATGCCTGAGGGCGATACCGTGTGGCGGGCCGCCAATGAACTGCGCGCTGCCCTGGCCGAGAAGGTACTCACCACCTGCGACGTCCGCGTTCCTCGTTACGCCACGGTTGATCTCTCGGGCCACCGCGTGGATTCCGTCGCCAGCCGCGGAAAACATCTCCTGATCCGAGTGGGCGAAGCGTCCATTCACACGCATCTGAAGATGGAAGGTCAGTGGCAGATTTATCGCCCCGGCGAGCGCTGGCGCCGACCCGCCCATCAAGCGCGCATCATCTTGGCCACCGAAGACTCTGTAGCAGTTGGCTTTTCACTGGGAATCACCGAGATCCTCGAACTCGGGCAGGAACAGGAGGCCGTCGGACATCTCGGACCGGATCTGCTCGGGACCGATTGGGACAGTTCCGTGGCCGCCCGAAATCTACGGGCCGCCGACTCCGTACCGATCGGAATCGCGCTCCTGGATCAGCGGGTGATGGCCGGACTGGGCAACGTGTACCGAAACGAGATCTGCTTCCTACGAGGTATTCACCCGAAAACGCCGACACATCTCGCGGGGAATCTCGACGCGATAGTGGATCTGTCTTTTCGCACCATCAACGTCAACAAGTCACGTCGCATCCGGGTCACCACCGGCGACACCCGCCCCGGTAGGCAGACATGGGTGTACGGCAGACGCGGAAAACCATGCCGCCGTTGCGGGACTCGCATCAGAGAAGACACCCTCGGACCGGATCAGCTCACCGAGCGAAATATCTTCTTCTGCCCGGCCTGCCAGCCCTTCACGCCTGGTTAGCGTTGATCAGCAGCCTGACGCAGTGGCGGACAAATCGATCACGGTCCACGACGATCGTGCCGTCCAGATAACCGATGAACAGTGTGAACAACGCCCCGACCAGTCCGACTGCCACCAGTTGCTTGTCCACGGGATCAGCGATCTCGGACAACTGGTCGTACACCAGGTCGACGAACGCCGGCATCGATTCGATACCGCGGCCGCTCAGGACGGGTTCCGACAGCGGGGCGATCAGGAGCACTCTCCCCATCGCCGGATCGTCGACCATGAGCTTGACGAAAGCGTCGACCGCAGCGGTGGCGACGGCCTCGGATGTCGTCTCCGACTCCACTGCCGACGCAAGCGCCGACTGCGCGCGCTCGGCGACAAACGTGTGGACCGCGACAACGTACTGATCGCGATCGGTGAAGCTTTCGTAGAAGTACCGCTCGGTCAGACCGGCAGCCTTGCAGACCGCACGCACGTTGACGGCCGGACCGTCGACCGCACCGAGCAGTGTCACTCCGACGTCGAACAACGTCGCCTTTCGAGTGGCCCTGCGTTCTTCGATGCTCACAACTTCCCCACTTCGCCGACACTTGATCTTCAATGCACCCGGCATTCGATCCTTGACTACCGCTGTTGTCGATCCTAATCTGACAACATGCGTAGTCAACTTGACGACAGCAGCACCCCGGTTCCCCTCGGTCCGGATTCCCTGACGTGGAAGTATTTCGGCGACTGGCGCGGGATGCTGCAAGGCGTCTGGGCCGGTTCGATGCAGAACATGCACCCCGGCCTCGGCGCCGGAGTCGAGGAGCATTCGCAATTCTTCGACGAGCGGTGGGAACGGCTGTACCGCTCGCTGTATCCCATTGCAGGCGTGGTCTTCGACGGCGATCGCGCGCAGCAGACAGCCGAAGAAGTCCGCGGCTATCACACACGAATCAAGGGCGTCGACAAGTTGGGGCGTCGGTATCACGCACTTGATCCCGACACTTTCTACTGGGCGCACGCAACATTCTTCATGGGCACCATCGTCACTGCCGAGAACTTCTCCGGTGGCTTGACCGAGGCCCAGAAACGTCAGCTCTTCACCGAGCACATTCAGTGGTACCGCCTGTACGGGATGAGCATGCGCCCTGTTCCCGAGACCTGGGAAGCATTTCAGGAGTACTGGGACCACATGTGCCGCAACGTACTCGAAGACAACAAGGCGACCCGCGACGTCCTCGACCTGTCGGGACTCGGCAAGCCCCCGTACATGACGTGGCTACCCGATCCGTTGTGGCGGCTCGCCCGAATCCCCCTCGCCCGCGGATTCGTGTGGCTGACGGTCGGAATGTACGACCAACCGGTTCGAGACCTACTCGGCTACTCGTGGACCAGTCGCGATCAGAAAATTCACAACGCTGTCGGCCGCACCGTCAACGCCGTCTTCCGTCTGGTGCCGTGGCGATACCGGTATCAGCCACGTGCTCGCGCGGGATGGGATCGAGCTGACGGCCGAATCCCCGCCGATGCACCACTGGTCCACACACCGGCGCGCAACCTGCCCCCGCTCGAGCAGCGAGATAACCCGATGCACTACAGCCCCAGGGTCTGATCTGCCATGCTCTGAACATGGAGTGGGACCTGCGAACCCTGCTGAACCGTCCGATCACGTCTCACGGTGCGCCGCTGGGACAAGAACGTGTGGCGGCGAGGACCACCGCGTACATCTACGGCAACATTCTTGTCCTCGCCGCACTCATACCGGTGACGAAATCTCAGGAATCGCTCGGCGCCGCGATTGTGGTCGGCACGGCATTGTCGACATACATCGCCCACACATTTGCCGAGGGAGTCGGCGAGAGCATTCGCAACGATCGCCGACTGACGACCGCGGAGAGAATCGACTCTCTTCGCGATTCCGTCCCGATCCTCACCTCTGCGGTTGTTCCTGTCGTCATTCTCGCGACGGCGTGGTTCAACTTCCTGGAGCCACGGACGGCGCAGTTGATCGCGGAAATCGTCTTGATCCTGCGGATCGGTTCCACCAGTTACGTGATCAGCCGACTGCACGGCGAGAAAGTCAGTACGAACACACATCTGGCAGCCTTCGGCCTCGCTGCCGTCGCCACCCTCATAGTCGGCTTGAAGATAGTGCTCACTCATTGACGAGCCACAAGTGCAAAAGAAGTCAGACCGGTCGTATATAACTAAGACGGGCAATTCGCAGAAACCTAACAATCGGTAATTTCGATGTGCGGTGATCGACGACTAACTCGGCCCACTTCTATCAAGTAGGCAGAGGAGCAGCCCGCAATGACAACACCACAGTCGCCGTATCCCTGGAACAACGACCCCAACCACACGACACCTCTCCCTCCGCCCCCTCCTCCGCCGCCGGGCATCACACCCGGTCAGGCTCCGTACTCGGGACATCAGCCTGCTTACACCCCGCCCCGGCCCCCATACGGTCAAGGCACTGGATATTCGCCGATGCCTCCCCGCCCGCCGAAATCGTATGCATGGCTGTGGGTCCTACTGGGAGTTGTCACAGTCGCACTCGTCGCCGTCGTGGTCTACGTATGGGTTCTCCCTCTCGTCTTGAACGACAATTCCGACGAGAACACCGCACGCACGGAAACCGTGGTGATCACCTCACCTGCGGCCGCGCCGCAGAACGGCGTCGTCACACCCGCGCCCAACGAGTCGGTCCCTGCCAGCGCAGCGCGTTGTGGATCGGTGTTCTCGAACAACGAATTCACGACGTCCGCCGTCGGCACCAGCGTGACGTCCTGTGAGTTCGCCGAAGAAGTGCGCTACCAGTACGTGAGCCAGGGTCGACGCGGCGGCCCGGTCTCCATCAGCGCGGTCAGTCCGGTCACGGGAACTCGGTACTCGATGAACTGCGCCGGCAACAAAGTCGTCACGTGTACCGGCGGAAACAACGCGGTGGTCTATGTCTATTGAGCAGTGCGTCGAGGCTCGTAGCGGGACGCGCCGACGACTCCTGGCGGTTGCACTCGCCACTGCTTCTGCAGCAGCCCTCGCGGGCTGCACGATTCCGACGCGAGACGAGTCGTCGGAGAAGGTCGAGACGATCACCGAGATCGTCGTCGTTCCACCGGAGCCGACAGAGACTCCTGCCGCCCCGGGCAACGGTGTCGGCCCGCTCGCCGGATTCGAGGCCCTGGGCAACACCCTCGGCGGCGCCGTGGGTATCGCACTCGTGCCCGTCGGCGGAGGTCAGTCACTCGTTGCCGGCGAGTGGCAGAACGGAGTCGCCTGGTCCACCATCAAAGTCCCACTGTCCATCGCAGCCCTCCACGAACCCGACAACACAGAACTCACAACGGTCAAGCAGGCGATCACCACCTCCGACAACGAATCAGCCGAAGAACTGTGGCGAGGCCTCGGCGATCCGACCACTGCCGCAGCGAAGGTCGAGTCAGTCCTCGTGGCCTCCGGCGATATGTCCACCACCGTGGAATCACGCACGCTACGACCAGAATTCAGCTCGTTCGGTCAAACACAATGGCCACTTGCCGTCCAAGCGCAATTCGCCGCCACCCTGCCATGCCGGAGCGACGCCACCGAAGTCTTCGGGCTCATGGGCAGCATCAGCCCCGACCAACAGTGGGGCCTGGGAGTGATCCCAGCCGCTCGATTCAAAGGTGGGTGGGGGCCGGACGACGACGGCGGCTATCTGGTCCGCCAATTCGGGATCATCAGCAGCGGCACCGGACAACTCGCTGTCGCCATCGCAGCCAAGCCGGACTCGGGCACTTTCGCCGACGGTACTGCGATGCTCAGCGACATCGGCCGCTGGGTAGGCGAACGAGCGCAGGCTTTACCCATCGGCGGCACCTGCCAACCGAGCTGAAGTACTGCCGGTCGAGGGAGGTACTGCCGTTACCCGGCTGAGCAGTCACTCCCGCCGAACCCCCGGCCGCCGCTACCGTGGACGACATGAGCATCCCGAGTCTGAAACTGAACAACGGCGTCGACATCCCCGCGCTTGGCTTCGGCGTGTACCAGACGCCGCCGGACGAAACACTCGCCGCCGTCGAGTCCGCGCTGTCGACGGGTTATCGCCATATCGACACTGCCGCGGCCTACGGCAACGAGAAGGGCGTCGGTGAGGCGATCCGGCGATCCGGACTCGATCGCGCGGACATCTTCGTCGAGTCGAAGGTCTGGATCACCGACTACGGATACGACGAGACTCTGCATGCCTTCGACAAGAGCGCAGGCAAACTCGGTGTCGAACAACTCGACCTCCTGATCCTCCATCAGGCGTTGCCGAGCGAGTTCGAGCGCACGATCGACGCGTACAGGGCATTGGAAACGCTTCTGGCCGACGGCAAGGTCCGCGCCATCGGAGTCAGTAACTTCATGCCGGATCACCTCACCCGACTCCTGGACGCAACGTCCGTGGTGCCGGCGGTCAACCAGATCGAGGTTCATCCGTACTTCAGGCAGTCGACTTTGCTCGAGGCCGACGCCGATCACGGGATTCTGTCTCAGGCATGGTCACCGATCGGCGGAATCACGTTCTACCGCGACGGCTCCCACGGCTCGACCCTCGAGGACGCCACCATTGGCGCCATCGCGACCGCTCACGGCAAGTCGCCTGCACAAGTGATGCTGCGCTGGCACCTCCAGCAGGGCCGCCAGGTGATCCCCAAGTCGGTGACTCCCTCGCGGATCGCGGAGAACTTCGACGTGTTCGACTTCGAACTCACCGCCGAAGAACTCTCCGCAATCGACGCACTCGACACCGGAGTTCGCGGCGGTCCCGAACCCGAGGTCATCACCCGCGAGAAGTTCGGAATCGAGATTCCCGAAGCCTGAACCCGGCAGCTTGAACAACACAGCAGCCCCAGTGATCTAGCTGGCGCTCCACCCGCCGTCGATGGTGTACGAAGCCCCCGTCACCATCGACGCCTCGGGCGATGCCAGCCACCCCACCAGCGATGCCACTTCTGCGGGCTCGACCATCCGTTTGATCGCGCTCTCGGTGAGCATCACCTTCTCGACAACCTCGGATTCACTGATTCCGTGAACCTTTGCCTGGTCGGAGATCTGGGATCGCACGAGTGGTGTCAGGACGTAGCCCGGATTGACACAGTTACTGGTGACACCGTGTGGGGCACCTTCGAGCGCAACAACTTTCGACAGCCCTTCGAGTCCGTGCTTTGCCGTGACGTACGCACTCTTGAATGCCGAAGCGCGGAGCCCGTGGACCGAGGAAATGTTGACGATGCGCCCGAATCCTTTGCGGTACATGTACGGCAGGGCCGCTCTGACCAGGAGGAACGGCGCTTCGACCATGAGGCGTTGAATCTTCCGGAAGTCCTCGACGTCGAAATCCTCGATGGGACTGACCCGTTGAATGCCGGCGTTGTTGACAAGTACGTCCGTCTCGAGTGCCAGATCCACGAGTTGGTCGGTGTCGAGGAGATCGACGGCCCACGCAGTGCCGTCGATCTCGTCGGCCAGCGCCTTCGCGGCGACGTCGTCGAGATCAGCGACGGTGACGTGGGCGCCGCGGGCGGCAAGGAGTCGAGCACACGCCTCGCCGATACCGCTGGCACCACCGGTGACCAGTGCCGTTTTGCCGGAGAGCGTCATGCGGAAACACCGGCCCGCTCGTCGGCGAGCACTCGTGCGTCGGCGGCATCGACGGACTCGAGCGAGATTCCCTTGGTCTCCCGCGCGAAAACGACTGCGACGATGGTGACCAGGGATGCCAACAGGAGATAGATCGCGATGGGGACCGAGGAGTCGAACTTGCTCAGCAGTCCGGTCGCGATGATCGGAGCCAGTGAACCTGCCACGATCGACGTGACCTGATATCCCAGGGAGACACCGGAATAGCGCATCCGGGTCGGGAACATCTCGGCCATGATCGCGGGTTGGCCGGCGTACATGAACGCGTGGAACACAAGCCCGATGATGATTGCCGACAAGATGACTGCATTGTGCCCGCTGTTCATCATCGGAAAGGCGAAGAATCCCCATGTTCCGGCGGTGACGGCGCCGATCATGTACACCGGGCGTCGACCGATCGTGTCGGACAGTTTGCCCACCAACGGAATCACTGCGAAGTGCACGGCATGTGCCATCAGCATCCACCAGAGGATGTGCGCCGTGTCCGCATGAACGACGACCTTGAGGTAGGTGATCGAGAAGGTCACCACGAGGTAGTACATGACGTTTTCGGCGAAACGCAGGCCCATCGCGGTCAACACTCCGCGCGGGTAACGCTTGACCACCTCGAAAACGCTGTACGAGGTTGCCTTGACCAGTTCTGCTTCCTTCTGCGCCGCAATGAAAATAGGAGCGTCGGTGACCTTGGTCCGAACGTAGTACCCGACCAGAACGATCACCGCGGAGAGCCAGAAGGCAACGCGCCAGCCCCAACTCATGAAGGATTCGTCCGAGAGCGTCGACGTCAGGATCAACAGCACGACAGTGGCCACCAGGTTGCCCATCGGCACGCCGGCCTGAGGCCAGGACGACCAGAACCCGCGAGATCGATTCGGGCTGTGCTCGGCGACAAGGAGTACCGCCCCACCCCATTCGCCGCCGACAGCAAATCCTTGGATGAAGCGCAGCGTGACCAGCAGTGCCGGCGCCCAGTAGCCGATCTGACCGTAGGTCGGTAGGCAGCCCATCAGGAAGGTCGCGGCACCGACCAGCAGCAAACTGAACTGCAACAACTGCTTCCGGCCGAACTTGTCTCCGAAATATCCGAAGACGATTCCGCCGAGTGGCCGGGCGGCGAATCCGACGGCGTAGGTGATGAAAGCCGCGATGATCGCATCCAGCTCGTTGCCGCCGCCAGGAAAGAAGACTTTGCTGAAGACCAGCGTGGCCGCCGTGCCGTACAGAAAGAACTCGTACCACTCGACCACGGTGCCCGCCATCGAGGCGCCGACCACCTTCTTCAGCCCCGATGGTGGGGCTTGGCTCTCGGGTTTCGGCATGTTGTCGACGCTCATCGTGGACTCCCTCGTCTTCAGTTCGCGATTCGCCTGCTCTTCACGATCAGGAATGTGACCGCTCGCACATTTTTTGTGACTCGATGAGTATCGGTGCAGATTCTTGGCACGACAATGACAAATCTCGCACCATACAGGTGCAAAAATGCAGATATGACACTCGGACTGAGCCCGGACGACCTACTGGTGCTTCTCGCGGTCGGTCGCACCGGCCGCTTCAACACCGCCGCCGACGACCTGGGCCTCAACCACACCACCATTTCGCGCCGCATCGCCTCGCTCGAGAAGAGCCTCGGCGGCCGTGTACTGGTCCGCTCGTCCGGCGGCTGGGAGTTGACCGACCTGGGCAGACAAGCCCTCAGCGCGGCCGAGCGCATCGAGGCCGCGGTGAACGAACTGGCACTCGACTCCACCGGTCAGCAGCAACTCGACGGCGTCGTGCGGGTCTCGGCCACCGACGGCTTCAGCGCATACATCGCGGCCCCCGCCGGCGCAGCGGTTCGCAGACGCCATCCTCGCGTGAGCGTGGAGATAGTCGTCGCGACCAGAAAGGCGTCGCAGATACGCTCGGGGCTCGACATCGAGGTTGTTGTCGGCAAACCTCAAGTTCACCGCGCCGAGGCCGTCCATCTGGCCGACTACGCGCTGGGTTTGTACGCCTCCCGAGAGTATCTACGTCAGAATGCTGTTCCCGAAAGTGCCGAAGAGCTGGCCGAACACTCGCTCGTGTATTTCATCGACTCGATGCTGCAGGTCGACGAACTCGATCTGGCTCGCAAGCTCACGGTTTCCATGCGCGAGGCCGTCACGTCCACCAACGTGTTCGTCCACATCGAGGCAACGCGCGCGGGTGCCGGCATCGGCTTGCTCCCCTGCTTCATGGCCGAGCAGCACGACGATCTGATTCGCGTGCTGCCGGCTCACATCGAAGTCAGACTTTCGTACTGGTTGGTGGCTCGTTCTGAATCCTTGCGCCGACCGGAAGTCGCAGCGGTGGTGACGGCACTTCGAGAGACGGTGGATCTCAAGCGATCTCAACTCCTCGGCTCGCCCGGGGCGAACGAAGCGCTCAGTCCAGAGTCGAACGATGCTGGACGATGACCTTGCGCGCCAACTCGGCGATCTTGACGTTCATGTTCTGCGAGGTTCGCACCAGAATGTCGAAGGCCTCGTCGTCGGACACCCGATGCAAAGCCATCAGCAGACCGACGGCCTGACCGATTTCGCGACTGCTCGCCAGGCCGCGCCGCAGCGAGTCGGCATCCTCTCCTCGGTTCAGCGCGGTGACGGCCACGGATGCAAACGATGCCAACATGATCGCGTGGTCGGCAACAGTTTCCGTGAATGCTCCCGGAGTGTCGGAGAAGAGGTTGAGGGCACCGAACTTCTGACGATCGACCATCAGTCGGAACCCCATCGAGCCACGAATGGGTGTCTCTGCCACGACTTTCCGAGCGAACTCGGGCCACTGATTCGGAGTGCGAAGATCTGACTCGAGCTGCGGCGCCTCCGTGTCGAGGGCGTCGATGCACGGCCCCTCGCCAGTCGCACGTTCGAGATCGTCTGCATACTCGGCGATCTCGTCGCTTGCCGCTACCGTGACGTTGGTGTTTCCCCGTCGCAGCATCAGGCTTGCGTGATCGCAACCGGGAATCAACTCGACAGCCGCCGAACAGATCGCGGAGTACACCTCGGCGCTGTCTGCTGCGGAGTAGAGGATCTCCGCCAACGCCGCGAACACTGCCGTGGGTTCTGTCAGTGCTTGGTCGCGCTCAGCCATCTCCATACACCTCGGGGTCTACCGTTCATCGAATTCTTCACCGAACGGTACAAACCTTACTTACTCGAGCGGATGGGGTCGCCGCCGCTCGCCGATTCCCGCCCGTCCGTCCCCTGAAAAGCTTCCGTGGCCGCGCGGTGATGCAGAGCCGTCACGGTGGTGATCTGCTTGGACACCAGGTCGTTGAGCTCGCGGTACTGCTCCTCCGTCTCCCCGGCCGGAATGTCTCTCAGGACCTCCCACATCGCACTCTTGCCGCACAGAGCGGTCCGCATGATCTCGAGAGTTGCCAGCTTCACGAGACGGTTGCGCCAGATGGCGTCGACATGGACGAGGCGCCTGATCCGATTGACCGTCGCGTCGATCTTGGAGTACCGCGGCAGAGATATGCCCTGGGTGTCCTCGATCAGTTGCAGCAGCTGCTCGATCTCGTACTCGAGCTCACCCGGCAACGAGTCCAGCTCACCGTCGGCCCACGCGCCGTACGAGTCCGAGAGTGACCGCGAGAGTTGCAGCCCTACCATCGCTCCGCACAGGTGAGTGACCAGATAAGCAGTGGCTATGTGTTCCTCAGCAGATCTCGACCGACTACCGAACATTGGGATCCTCCTGGGCGACGCTCGACCGGTCTGTGCTGACACGGGTGGTGATTCGACATCCGCCTACCCGCGACAGACCGAGAACAAACGACGGGCGACTCAGACCCGATCCGGCACCACGACGACGGGTTCGAGGATCTCGGCCCGAGACTCCGGCGCTGCGGCGCGCAAGGCGTCGGCCGACTCGTCGTCCGGCTGGGTCTGCGACTCGATCTCCGCTTCGACGCGCGCTCGGTACGTGTCGACCTCGCGCTCGACGGTGGCGGCATCCCAACCGAGAATCGGGGCAACCAATCCGGCAACCTGTTGCGCACAGTTGACACCACGATGCGGGTACTCGATTGCGATGCGCATGCGGCGAGCCAGGATGTCGTCGAGGTGCAATGCACCCTCGGCCGCGGCGGCGTACACAGCCTCGACCTGAAGGTAATCGGGGGCATCTGTGATGGGCTGCAACAACTCCGGCGTCTGTCGGCCGAGTTCGAGGACCTCCGTGATGAGTGAACCGTAGCGGTCGAGCAAGTGCTTGACGCGATACGGATGCAAGCCGTACTGCTCGCCCAGTTGCACAGTCTGATTGATCAACGCGAAGTATCCGTCGGCGCCGACGAGCGGCACCTTCTCCGTGATCGACGATGCCACTCGCGCCGGAATGTCTTCTGCTGCGACGTCGACGGCGTCTTCCGCCATGACCCGATACGTCGTGTACTTTCCACCGGCGATGGCGACCAGGCCTGGAGCCACACGGGCAACGGCGTGCTCGCGCGAGAGCTTCGACGTCTCGTCGCTCTCACCGGCAAGCAGCGGACGCAGGCCTGCGTAGACACCGTCGATGTCGGCGTGCGTCAGCGGCGTGACCAGAACGGAGTTCACGTGGCCGAGGATGTAGTCGATATCTGCTTTGGTTGCCGCTGGGTGAGCGAGATCCAAGTTCCAGTCGGTGTCCGTGGTGCCGATGATCCAGTGACTGCCCCACGGAATGACGAACAGCACCGATTTCTCGGTACGCAGGATGATGGCGGCTTCACTGACGATGCGATCGCGCGGGACGACGATGTGTACGCCCTTCGACGCTCGCACCCGGAACCGTCCGCGCTGACGTGAGAGGGCCTGGATTTCGTCCGTCCAGACACCGGTTGCATTGATGACGACGTGACCCTTGACCTCCGCGGTACGGCCGTCTTCGCAGTCGCGAACACGAACTCCCGAGACCCGGTCCGCTTCACGCAGAAATCCCACGACCTGCGTCGACGTTCGGACAACCGCGCCGTAGTGGGCGGCGGTCCGTGCAACGGTCATGGTGTGCCGAGCGTCGTCGACGACGGTGTCGTAGTACTGGATGCCACCGGTCAGTGAACTGCGCTTGAGGCTCGGCGACATGCGCAGTGCGCCCGCCCGGGTCAAGTGCTTCTGGGAGGGGACCGATTTGGCGCCGCCCATCCGGTCGTAGAGGAAGATTCCCGCGGCCATGTACGGGCGTTCCCACACTCGGTGAGCCAAGGGGAACAGAAACTTCAGCGGCTTGACCAGGTGCGGAGCGAGCGTGGTCAGCGAGAGTTCGCGCTCACGCAACGCCTCACGAACGAGGCCGAATTCTAGTTGCTCAAGATAGCGGAGACCGCCGTGGAACATCTTCGACGAGCGACTGGACGTACCGGATGCGTAGTCACGGGCCTCGACCAACGCAACCTTCAGCCCGCGGGTGGCCGCATCGAGGGCCGCTCCGACACCGACGACACCACCGCCCACCACGACGACGTCGAATTGCTCGGTCTGAAGTTGTTCCCAAGCAGCTTCGCGCTGCTGCGGGCCGAGAAACTGCGCACCTTGCTGCTTACTCAACCCGGTCTCCTGTAAGTCGACGACGAATCCGTTTACAGGCTAGTAGCTTGATCCACATACTGCGACAGCGCACGGATTACTGCGAACACGCCCGAACCTAGGAGCACAGTGAATCAATACATCGCCGCCATCGACCAAGGCACGACGTCGAGCCGCTGCATGATCTTCGATCACGACGGCGCCGTGGTGAGCGTTGCGCAGAAAGAACACGAGCAGATTTTCCCGCGAGCAGGTTGGGTCGAGCACGATCCGGTGGCGCTGTGGATCAACACTCGGGAGGTGGTGGCCGGCGCTCTCGCGAAGGTCGATCTCACGCGGGCCGACATCGCTGCCGTCGGAATCACGAATCAGCGTGAGACAACCGTCGTTTGGGAACGTTCGACGGGTAAGCCGATCTACAACGCGATCGTGTGGCAGGACACGCGCACGGATCAACTGTGTGTCGAACTGGGCGGCGACGAGGGTCCGGACAAGTATCGAGACAAGACCGGACTACCACTCTCGACCTACTTCGCCGGGCCGAAGATCCGCTGGATTCTCGACAACGTCGACGGTGCGAAAGCAAAAGCGGAGGCCGGCGAATTGTGCTTCGGCACTGTCGACACGTGGATCGTGTGGAACCTGACCGAGGGCGTCCACGTGACAGATGTCACCAATGCGTCACGCACGATGCTGATGGATCTCGAGACCCTCCAGTGGGACGAATCGATCTGTGCGGACTTCGGAATCCCGATGTCGATGCTCCCGGAAATCCGTAGTTCCTCAGAGGTCTACGGCACAGGACGTCCACGCGGCAATCTCGCCGGTGTGCCGGTCGCCGGAATCCTCGGTGACCAGCAGGCAGCCACATTCGGCCAGGCCTGCCTCTCCGAGGGTGAAGCCAAGAACACCTACGGCACCGGCAATTTCATGCTTCTCAATACTGGCACGAAGCCGGTGCACAGCAAGCACGGACTACTGACGACCGTCTGCTACAAACTCGGCGAAGCCCCTGCCGTGTACGCACTCGAAGGTTCCGTCGCCGTGACGGGTTCCTTGGTCCAGTGGCTTCGAGACAATCTCGGAATCATTCAGAACGCCAAGGACATCGAGCCGCTCGCCGCAGGTGTCGACGACAACGGCGGCGCCTACTTCGTGCCCGCGTTCTCCGGGCTGTTCGCACCTCGGTGGCGACCGGATGCCCGGGGTGTCATCGTCGGTCTGACGCGCTTCGTCAACAAGGGACACCTGGCCCGCGCAGCGCTCGAGGCGACGGCATACCAGACCCGCGAGGTCATCGACGCCATGCGAGCGGATTCGGGAGTCGAACTGTCCGCACTGAAGGTCGACGGCGGCATGGTGGTCAACGAAACCCTGATGCAGTTCCAGTCGGACATCCTCGGAGTTCCCGTCATCCGCCCGGTGGTCAACGAAACGACAGCTCTCGGTGCTGCATACGCAGCGGGCCTCGCCATCGGTTATTGGGCCGACACCGAAGACATCCGCAACAACTGGGCCGTCGGCCAAACCTGGGAACCGGCGATGGACGAGTCCGAAAGGTCACGGCTGTACGCGGAGTGGAACAAGGCCGTCGAGCGGACGTACAACTGGTCCGAGTAATCACCCGATCCTTCCATACCGGAAGAGCTGATCATGGTCGTCTATTGATGCTCCTGAGGTATCAATAAGCGACCAAGTTGGTATTGGACGTGACCTACACCACTCTGCGAATCTCATTCAGGCACGCCACGTTTCGGCGCCGCGAATGTTGCAGAGAAAGGTCGCCACGCATGAGTTCACCCACTCGCAGTTCCGAGGAGATCAACGCCAAGGCGCGAAGAGCCGGTATCGCTTCGTTCATCGGAACCACTATCGAGTGGTACGACTTCTACATCTACGGCACTGCCGCTGCCCTGGTATTCGGCGACATCTTCTTCTCCGACACTCTCCCGAACGGAGTCGGCACTCTCCTCGCCTTCATCACACTCTGGGCAGGCTTCCTCGCCAGGCCGATCGGCGGGATCATCTTCGGTCACCTCGGCGACCGGATCGGACGCAAGAACACTCTCGTCATCACCTTGATGATGATGGGTGTCGCCACGGTAGGCATCGGACTCCTCCCCACCTACGCACAGGTCGGGATCTGGGCGCCGATCGGTCTGGTCACCCTTCGCGTCATCCAAGGAGTCGCGGTCGGTGGCGAGTGGGGCGGCGCAGTGCTCATTGCCAGCGAGAATGCCCCGAAGGGCAAGAGCATCCTCTACTCCGCGTTCGCCCAACAGGGCTCACCCGCCGGAAATCTGTTGGCCACCATCGCGTTCTTCCTTCTATCCTCGATGCCGACGCCGTCGTTCCTCCTGTACGGATGGCGCATCCCGTTCATCATCTCGGCGGTGCTGGTCATTCTCGGGATGATCATTCGCCTCAAACTCGAAGAGTCGGACGAGATGAAGGCCGTTCTCGCACGCAAGAAGGTCGTCAAGCTTCCGCTCGCCGAAGTCTTGCGCAAGCACTGGGTACTGGTTCTCCTCGGCGCCGGCGCACTCCCCCTCGCCCAGGTCACCTATTTCAAGAACACCTTCGCATTGTCCTGGGCTACAAAAGAACTCGGATACGATCGAGGAACCTTCCTGGCCGCCATCGCGATCGCGCTCGTCGTGCAGTTCATCGTCCAACCTTTCGGTGCCGTCCTGGTCTCCAAGATCGACATGCGAAAAGCCATGTGCCTGATGGTGATACCGGAGTTCGTCCTCATGCCCGCTATGTTCTTCGCGATCCGAACCGGGAACTTCACCATTGCAGTCGTCGCAATGTGTCTGGCCACGATCCCGCACTCGATGTTCTACGGCGCCATCGCCGGCGTTCTCGCTCGGGCCTTCCCCGCCAACATCCGTTACACCGGTCTGTCGACGGCGTACCAATTGTGTTCCCTTGTCGTCGGCGGCGGAACTCCCGTACTGGCGCAGTGGATGCTCAACACGTCAGGCAATATCGTCGGGGTCGCGATCGTATCCGGGCTGTACGCCCTTGTCTCACTGATCTGCACCCTGCTCCTGCTCCGACGTACAGGCTACAACGCGGGCGAACTCTCGACGGCCGAACAAGCGGACTACGACGAACTCGAACTCGAAAACACTCTTGTCGATATTGCGAACTCGCCGAAGTCCGAAGCGGGTGAGATTCCTACCGGTCGGGCAACCGTCTAGGCCAGGGACGGCAGCGCCTGCTCGGACAATTTCAACACTTCGAGAAGAGCAGGTCTGTCGTCTCCCTCTCGCCAGGCGATACGCAGTTGAAGAGGAGGAGGTGGGTCCATGACCGGAACAAAGACAACATCAGGATTCACGATGCTCTGGGCCACCGAGGAAATGGTCAACGAGCATCCGATTTCCGCGGACACCAGCGCGATCAACGACATCGAATCCGGTGCCGTCTGCACGATTCGAGCCAGGAACCCTGCGTTCTTCGAGGCAGTGAGCAGAGACTCCCGCAGAATCGAACCTGGCTCCGCCGGAAGCGTCACCCAATTCTCGGACTCCAATTCGATCAACCGAACCGAGTCCCTCGACGCCAACGGGTGGTCTTTGGACATGACCACCAGAAAGTTCTCCTCGGCGATCAATCTCGACGTGATCCCGAGCGGCGGTACGGTCCACCGCACCATCCCGATGTCGAGTCGTCGATCGAGCAGCATCAACAACGCCTCGTTCGCGAAAGCAGAACTGTCGAGCACGAATTCGATACCGGGATTGGTCTTTCTCACCAATTTCGCCCACCGCCCGACGAGCAGATGCGAAGAAGTCCCCGCGAAACCCAGGCGAACGCGACCTGTCGTTCCCTTGCCTGCCGCAGAGACCGCGATCTCGGCCATCCGGCACGCGTCCAGAATCTCGCGCGCCGGAAGCAGCAGCGCTTCACCGGCAGCAGTGAGCCGCACAGTTCGAGTGCTCCGATCGAACAACGGCGAACCGAGCTGTTTCTCGAATTGCCTGATCGTTCGACTCAGCGGCGGTTGCGCAATCCGAAGCCGCTGCGCCGCACGGCCGAAATGTAGCTCCTCAGCCACCGCGAGAAAAGCGTTGATCTGATGAATTTCCACCCGACATTGTTGCGCCACACCGGCCGAACATGTCAAGTTCCGAAACCGACCGAGTGCGCGAAAGAACAAGAAGAGGTACACACGTGGACAAGACCCTCTCGATGAAAGAGGCCGTCGGCCGATACGTCGAAGACGGGATGACCGTTGCGCTGGAGGGATTTTCGCATCTCATTCCTTTTGCCGCGGCACACGAGATCATCCGGCAGGGCAGAAGGGACCTCACCCTCTGCCGGATGACGCCGGACATCGTTTCCGATCAACTCGTCGCCGCCGGCTGCGTCCGAAAGCTGGTTGCCTCGTTCTTCGCCAGCGGCTCCGCAGGTTCTCTGTACGAGTTACGCAGACGCATCGAGAACCAGGACCCGCTCCCCCTCGAAGTCGAGGAATACAGCCATTACGGCATGGTGTGCCGGTATCAGGCGGGAGCGGCCAGACTTCCCTTCTTCCCGCTGCGGTCGTACGCAGGTAGTGATCTACCCGCACTCAACCCACAACTGAGACTCGTCGAGGATCCGTACGGCGGCGGGAGCGTCTACGTTGTGCCGCCGTTGAATCCGGATGTGACGATCATCGGCGCACAGCGAGCGGACACGTCCGGGAACGCACAGATCTGGGGCATCGCCGGGGTGCAGCAAGAAGCCGTTTACGCCGCGGAGAAGGCGATCGTCGTTGTGGAAGAGCTGGTCGACGACGAGGTCATCAGGTCAGATCCGAGCCGAACTCTGATTCCCTCGCACGCCGTCGACGCGGTTGTCGTCTGCCCGCGCGGCGCGCACCCGTCGTACGCACAGGGATACTACGACCGCGATTGCGGCTTCTACCGACGCTGGACCGAGATTTCCAAAGACCCTTCGTTGCTGAGAAATTGGCTCGACGAATGGGTGTACACACTCGGCGATCACGACGAATATCTCGCCAAGCTCGGAGCTGACTACTGGTCGGATCTCGAGGTCGAATCAAAACTCTCCACACCTGTCGACTACGGGAGCAGACTGTGACCACCACGATTGTCAGCGGTAACACCACCTCCACCGAAACGATCGTCGCCGTCGCGGCACGCGAGTTGGCGGGTAAGCGCCGGGTTTTCGCCGGAGTCGGGCTCCCCACGCTCGCAGTCGATCTCGCGCGCCACACGTCGAATCCGGACGTAGAACTGATCTACGAATCCGGAGTGTGCGGCGCGCATCCGTCGGCGATGGCCGAAGGTATCGCCGACTCCGTCGTGGTCTCCGGCGCCGAATCCGTGCTCAGTATGGCCGCACTCTTCGGTTATGTCCTGCAAGGTGGCAACGTCGACGTCGGTTTTCTCGGGGCCGCTCAAATCGATCGAACGGGAAGCCTGAACACAAGTTTCATCGGTGACTGGAAGAACCCGACGGTCAGACTGCCCGGAGCAGGCGGGGCCGTCGAGATCATCGCGAACGCGGCCGAGATCTTCGTAGTGATGCGTCGCCACGACCTCAGTTCCTTTCCGGCCGCGCTCGACTTCTGCACCTCACCCAGCCCCGCCCGCGCCCACGCCAGCGGAAAGGGCATCATGCCGGCAGGTGCAGGAGTGACAAAGGTGTTCACCAACCTCGGTGTCCTGACACACCAGGGCCCCGGCGGCGAGTTGGAGCTGACCAGTGTCCACGAAGGCATCTCGGTCGATCAGGTGCGAGAGGCGACGGGATGGGATCTGGCCGTCGCCGACCACGTCACCGTCACCACCCCACCGTCCGGTACGGAGATCGATCTGCTCCGCAACACTATCGACAAAGTCAGGCTGTACCTGCGGTGACACTGTCCCGGAGCCTGCCGACGGCGTCGACCAGCACCGCTTCGGGATACGTCGCGAAACACAGTCGAGCGCTTCGACCAAGGTCCGCTTCGACCGCGAAGGCCGAACCTGGGACAAATGCCACGCCATGCGCGAGCGCGGCACCCAGGAGTTCGGTGGTGTCGACGTCGTCGAGGAAATCCATCCAACAGAACATCCCGCCGCGGACCTCGGAAAAGCGTGCACGCCCACTCAATTCCGTCTCGGCGGCCGTGACCAACGTCTTCGCCCTCGCGCCGTACCCCGCTCGAAGCACGTCGAGATGCGCGTCGAACCATTCGACGTCGGAGAAGAGGTCTGCGGCGATCTGCTGGGTGAGCGAAGACCCGCACAGGTCAGCGCCTTGCTTGATCAGTTCGACCGCCTCGCAGACCTTTCGGTCGCCGTGCAGCCAGCCGACGCGCAGCGCCGGTGCCAACACTTTGGAAGCACTGGACAGCCGAATCACCCTGTCCGACAACGCCGCCAGCGGTGCGGGCGGTTTCTCGCCGAAGTACAGTTCGCCGTACGGGTCGTCCTCGAGCACCCAGAACCCGTATCGGTCCGCCAGTGCCGCCAAGTGCGCTCGCCGCTGCGCCGAAAGCACCGCGCCGCGCGGGTTGTGGAAATTGCTCACGGTGTGAACAACTTTGGGCCGAAGACCGGCGTCGAGTTTCGTCTCGAGCGCGTCGGTGTCCATTCCGTCCTCGTCGAGCTGGACGGGAACGAGACGGGCCTGCGCCGTTCGAAAGACCTGCAGCGCACCGGTATATGCCGGTTCCTCCACGACCACGACGTCACCGGCGTCGAGGAGGACCTGCGCGAGCAAGCTCAAACCTTGCTGAGAACCGTGGGTGATCACGACTTCGGACACGTCGAGTGTCCGCCCGATCTTGGATGATTCGCGCTCGGCGATCACCTCACGGAGGCGCCGCAGGCCGGAGGTCTCGCCGTACTGAACGGACGAGGGGTCACCGAGTGCGTCGTGGGCTGCCTTCGAGATTCGCTCCCGCGGAATGAAATCGGGATCGGGCAGTCCGCCGGCCAAGCTGATGACGTCGGGCCGGGCAGTCAGGGTGAGCAGATCGCGAATTGCAGAACTACGGAGTCCGTCCATGCGAGCGGACAGCGCGGCGTGTGTCATATGAAGCTCCCAGGCACGCAGAATGAAGGTCAGAGGAAAAACACCCTGAGCCGTCCTGGGTCAACGGGGCGGGAGAGCGCCGAGATACCGACCCTTGATTCGGTCGGTATCTCGACTATCCCACCAATACTTCAGTATATGAAACAGAGTTCCCACATTGTAAGAAGACTCTGGTCGGTTGTCAGTCCAGGTCGTCGTGACGCATGAGCTGACGAGCAGCCTCGGTGATCGATCCGGTCAGCGACGGGTACACCGAGAACGTCTGCGCCAGGTCGTTGACCGTCAGGTTGTTCTGTACGGCGATCGCGATCGGCAGGATCAGTTCCGAAGCAGTGGGTGCGACCACAACACCGCCGATGACCACGCCGGTAGCCGGGCGGCAGAAAATCTTCACGAATCCGCGACGCAAACCGGACATCTTGGCGCGCGGGTTGGTGTTGAGCGGCAACATGACGGTGCGCGCAGGCACCTCTCCGTTGTCGATCGCTGCCTGCGAAACACCCACCGTTGCAATTTCGGGGCGTGTGAAGACGGCCGACGCGACGGTCTTCAACTTGATCGGGCTGACGCCTTCACCCAGTGCGTGGTACATCGCGATACGTCCCTGCATCGCAGCCACCGACGCGAGCGGGAGCAGTCCGGTGCAGTCACCGGCAGCGTAGATACCGGAAACCGTGGTGCGCGAGACCCGGTCGACACGCAGGTATCCACCCTTGTCCAACTCGATGCCGACCCGCTCCAGGCCGAGACCGTTGGTGTTGGGGACGGAACCGACGGTCATCAGAGCGTGGCTTCCTTCGACCGTGCGGCCGTCGGAGAGCTTGACGACGATGCCCTTCTCGGTGCGCTCGACGGCGTCCGCGCGGGCGTGCTTGACGAGGGTGACACCGCGCTCGGCGAGGGCGTCCTCGAGCACGAGCGCCGCATCGGCATCCTCGCCGGGCAGAACACGGTCGCGACTGGACACGAGCGTGACCTTGACGCCCATCTCGGTGTACGCGGAGACGAACTCGGCACCGGTGACACCGGAACCGACCACGACCAGGTGCTCGGGAAGCTCGTCCAAGTCGTAGAGTTGGCGCCACGTCATGATTCGCTCACCGTCGGGCTCGGCTCCCGGGATGATGCGGGGGCTGGCGCCGGTGGCGATCAACACGACGTCTGCGTCGATGGTCTTCTGCTCGCCGCTTCCGAGCGTCGCGCGAACCTGGTGTGCTGCCATGCCGAGGAGCGGATCGGTCAGTTCGGCGGTGCCGGAGAGAACCTCGACGCCTACCGTCTGCAACCGTGCGCGAATGTCCGAGGACTGGGACAACGCGAGACTCTTGACTCGGGAGTGGATCTTCGGCAGTGACACCGAAGCCTGCTCCGGATCCAGAGTGATGCCGAGGTCGGATGCACGACGCATGTCGGTGCGGATTCCGGTGGACGCGATGAACGTCTTCGACGGGACACAGTCGAACAGCACACACGCACCGCCGACGCCGTCCGAATCGACCAGGGTGACCGTGGCCCCGTGCTGCGCGGCTACCAGTGCCGCCTCGTAGCCGGCGGGTCCGCCACCGATGATCACGATCCGGGTCATGTGTCCTCCAAGTCCTCGCGTGGCCGGCAGGGGTCTCCCGTCGACCAATGTCACGCTATTCGAGCACCACGTGTCGCGCAGTGCTTGTACCAGATTACTTGCGTCCGGTGGTCCGCTTCGCCACACCCTCGGACCACGGTTTAGGCTTGCGCCCGTGTCGATTTATGCCGCCTACGGTTCCAACATGCATCCCGAGCAGATGTTGTTGCGCTGCCCACACTCCCCCATGTCCGGGACAGGGTGGCTGCGAGGCTGGCGCCTGACCTTCAGCGGCGAGGACCTCGGCTGGGAGGGTGCTCTCGCCACCGTGGTCGAAGATCCCGATTCCAGTGTTTTCGTGGTGCTCTACGACGTCCCGGAAGAGGACGAAGTGAGTCTGGACCGCTGGGAAGGTGCCGAACTGGGTCTGCACCGCAAGATCCGCGTGCGGGTCGACACCGCCGGCGACGCGGTACTTGCGTGGCTCTACGTCATGGATGCGTACGAAGGCGGGCTGCCGTCGGCCCGCTACATCGGTGTGATGGCCGACGCCGCCGAGATTGCCGGAGCGCCGGCCGAGTACGTACGAGAGTTGCGGACGAGAAACAGCCGCAATGTCGGTCCGGGTAACGGTGTTACCGATTAGATAGCTGTCCTGCTCAAAGCAGCAGGAAATACGCGAGCACTGCCAGTGCTGCGAGCACCACCACAACCGTCACGCCGATGAGCACACGCTTGGAACCGCGCGACTCCGATTCGCCTGCGACAACTGCAGTTTCCGGCTCGGCGGTCGCCACCCCGGCAGCGGTTTCTGCCGCCACCTTCTCGCGTCCCAGGGTGTCGAACACCTCGGTCACGTCGTGTGAAGGCGGCAATCCGATCGGCACGATAGTGTGCGACGTCGAGGTGAATCCGGCAGCCAGAATTGCGGCTCCCAGCGCAGCCGACTGCTCAGGTCCGGGACCGAGTTCACATCTGACACCGAGCTTTTCGGCAATCCCGGCCGCTATGGACATCATGGCCGCTTTGTCTGTCGCCGGTTCGCCGTCACCGGTGACGACTACGGCGTCCAGGTTCTCCGGCATCCAACCGAACGCACCCAGAGCCGTCGCGAGGCGTGAACTCGGCGAACTCCCGTCGCCGGCAAAGCCGAATGCACGGCCGGCCGCGACACCAGAACGCACGAGGGTGACCGCTGCCCCGGTGTCGTCCACGTGATAGATGCCGATGAGCGTGCCGGCGAGTGCCGCGATTTCCGACTCGAACCACGCCGACACGGCCTCGGCATCCGAGACGAGTGTGACTCGTTCGAGGCCCGCGTAGACCAGCGAATCCTGCATGAGGGCCGCTGTCGACGAGTCCCAGCGTGACGGGTAGGTCGCGACGATGTCGGGCGCTCCCCCGCTTCGACCACCACGATCGGGCAGCGGCTCGCATTCCTGCAACAGACAGCGAATCGAGGTCGCCACCAAATCCTCGGCGCGGTAACGAGTATCGGCAGTTCCCGCGACGCCACTCGGGTCCCCGACGCGACCGACAAAGCCCGACCAGCTCTCGGCGAACTCACGGCCGGCACCCAGTTGCTCGGTGCCACCGAGCACCGTCGTTCCGTCCTTGCGTTGATTGAGGATCGTGTCCCGAACCAATACCACCGGATCGGCCGAACCCGGATCGTTCGACGCAACGACAGCCGTCGACACCAATGTGCCGATTCGCACTCCCACACCTATGGACATGCCCGTACCTTCACTCGAACGACACGAAAAACGGTACCCCCGACGGGAACCGGCACTATCCCAGAACCAGGCTCGTCAGAACCTTCACACCGACGCCGAGTGCTCGCTCGTCGAGATCGAAAGTGGGTTGGTGGATGTCGAGCTGATCGCCCTCACCCGACCACACGCCGAGCCGCGCCATGGCACCCGGCACGGTTTCGAGGTACCACGAAAAGTCTTCGCCACCACCGGATTGCGGGGTGTCCGCCAAAGCATCTTGTCCGACGGTCGCGATGGCGTCCTCGAACATCCGAGTGGACACCTCGTCGTTGACGACCGGAGGCACTCCGCGACGATAGTTGAGTTGGTAGCGAACTCCGGTGGGTGCGAGCAGTCCGTGGACGATTTCTTCCACGAGCGGTTCGAGCAACTCCCAGGTGTCGTGATCGCCGGTACGTACCGTGCCCGTCATCATGCCGGTCTGCGGAATCGCGTTGGGCGCCTGACCTGCGCTGACCGCGCCCCACACCATGACGGTTCCGGTACGCGGATCGATACGACGGCTGAGCATTCCCGGCAGCCCGGTCACGACGGTGCCGAGCGCGTAGATCAGATCCGTGGTCAAATGCGGCCGCGACGTGTGCCCACCCGGAGAGTCGAGGACGACCTCGATCGTGTCGGCAGCAGAGGTGATCGCGCCCAGGCGCATTCCGACCTGGCCTGCCTCGAGTCGCGGATCGCAGTGCAGAGCAAAGATTCTGGACACACCGTCGAGCGCGCCCGCGGCGATGACGTCGAGTGCTCCGCCAGGCATGACTTCCTCGGCGGGCTGGAATATCAGCCGAACCCCGACGGGAAGTTCGGGCAGCGTGGCCAGAGCCAGTCCGGCGCCGAGCAAGATGGTGGTGTGGGCGTCGTGGCCGCACGCATGGGACACACCGGGGACTGTGGACGAGTACGTCGCTCCGGTCGCCTCCTGCATCGGCAAAGCGTCCATGTCGGCGCGCAGTGCGATTCGTGGACCCTCCGGTCCGATATCGCACGTGAGACCGGTGCCACCGGGAAGGATCTTCGGCGACAATCCAGCGGCAGTGAGGCGGGTGGCGACGAATTCGGTGGTCGCGTATTCGCGGCGAGCCAACTCCGGGTTGGCATGGATGTGTCGACGCCACGCGACGAGGTCGTCGGTGTGCGCGTGAATCCACGTGTCGATTGCCGCGTTCACCGGCGATCTACCCCTTCCAACAGACGGGCGCGTTGTTCTGGATCGGACGCTACCCGGACAGCAGTGCGGGCCAACGCAATTGCACCGTCGACTACCGCTCGATCTGCGGAGGTGGTGATACACGCAGCCGCGAACTCCGGCTGATGTGTCACTGCCCCCGATGAATCCAAGCCTATGACCGGGTGAATTCCCGGAATCACATTGGTCACATTACCCATATCCGTACTACCCAGTGGACGGGAGCGCTCCCATTCCGCTGCCAGTGGCACCCGCCCGAGATCGACGATCTGTTCACGGTACGCCGCCGCCAGCCACGGATCGGGGGTCAGCTCGGTGTAAGTAGGCGATACCGTGCGGATTTCGTGGGTGCACCCGGTGCCGAGTGCACCCGAGGCGAAGCACGCGTCGGCACGCTCGGACAGATTGGCCAACGACGCGGCCGTTTCGGCACGCAGGTAGTAGAGCAATTCGGACCGAGCCGGAACGATGTTGGGAGCCGTGCCGCCGTCACTGACGATTCCGTGAATCTGCTGACCTGGCTGCAGGTGCTGACGCAACAGTCCGACCGCCACCTGAGCGAGCGTCGCTGCGTCGGCGGCGTTACGACCGAACTCCGGCGCAGCAGACGCATGCGCCTCGCGACCGTGATAACTCACGGCGATGTCCGCCAAGGCCAGCGAGGTCGCACCGATGATGTCGATCGGCCCTGGATGAACCATCATGGCCGCGCCGACGCCGTCGAATGCACCACGCTCGAGCATCAGGACTTTGCCGCCACCGGTTTCCTCCGCGGGAGTACC
This sequence comes from Rhodococcus sp. FH8, assembly GCF_019266085.1. Classification (NCBI taxonomy): domain Bacteria; kingdom Bacillati; phylum Actinomycetota; class Actinomycetes; order Mycobacteriales; family Nocardiaceae; genus Rhodococcus; species Rhodococcus sp. FH8. Next base: position 361,258 of record NZ_LPNQ01000078.1, read on the forward strand.
GATCACTCGGACGGTGATCCCCAGTTCGTCGGCCACGGTAGCCAACGCGATGCCGGCCCCGACCGCGGCGGCGGCAATGATGTTGTGCCCACAGGCATGACCGATCTCGGGCAGCGCGTCGTACTCGGCGCAGATCGCGATGACCAACTCTCCGCTGCCGTAGGTGGCATCGAAAGCTGTCGGCAGATCGACGATCCCGCGAGTGACCGCGAAACCGTGCTGCGCCAGCAGGTCCGACACTTTGGCAGCGCTGCGGAACTCCTCGAAGGCGAGTTCCGGGTCGCTGTGAATCGAATGCGACAGCGCGATCAGATCGGCCTCTACGGACCTGACTGCGCTGTCGACATTCTGGTTCACGCGATCATTGTCTCACCCGAAGGAGAAGTTGCTCTTGTCAGTCACCTGAGCGAGGTCTGCAAGAGCATCGCGGTGGATGCCTGCCTTGATTCCCGCCAAGTTCTTGCCGTGAGTCGACGTCAGTGCCGACGCCTTGGCCACAGCAGCGGCGAGTACTCCGTCGCCGTCGACCGTTTCCTGCACGATGCCGGCAGCGAGTGCGTCGGCGCCGCCGAAGCGACGCCCCGTCGTCATGGCATCGACTGCCGTCTGCTTGGGCAGACGACTGTTCAGCAGTGCAGACATCCCGACAGTGAACGGCATGTTCAGTCCCACCTCGGGCAGGCAGTAGAAGCCGCGGTCCGCGCGCATGATCTGGAAATCGTGCGAGGACGCGAGCATGGCGCCGGCGCCGAACGCGTGCCCCTGCACGGCCGCGACCGTGGCCATCGGGAAGGTCAGCAAACGGCTGTAGATGGTGTGGACCTTGTCCAGGTAGCCGGGGAGACCGTCGAGATTGCCGAAGATCCACGTCGTGTCCAGGCCGTTCGTGTAGAACTTGCCCGTCGCCGTCGTCACCAGGGCTGCGGGCCCCTCGTGCGCTTCGACCTCGTCCAACTTGCTGTGAACAGCGTCGATCCACTCAGGGCCGAAGCGGTTCTCGTTGTCCGTTTCGCCCTCGTTGCCGAGGTACAGGATGAATACGTCGCCGTCGCGTTCGAGATAAGGCATGGATGGGAGAGTAACGCCCGCCAACTCACCCGGCGAACCGACCCGACTCCTCAGTAGGGTTGCTCACATGGGAACGATCGCCGAGGCCGCCGCCGCTGCTCTGTCCGCCATGACTGGCTCTTCGTCACCGTCAGTCGCCATCGTGCTCGGGTCGGGGTGGACCGATGCCGCAGACGTGTTCGGCGACGCCGGTGCGGACGTGACAGCCGAAGTCTCGATGGCGGATCTTCCTGGCTTCGCCCCACCGTCCGCCCTCGGCCATGCGGGCACCATTCGTTCGGTGCGCGTCGGAAACACCGAAGTCCTGCTGCTGCTCGGGCGCGCGCACGCATACGAGGGCCACGATCTCGGTACCGTCGTCCACCCGGTCCGGACAGCCATTGCTGCCGGCGCCGACACCGTCATCCTCACCAATGCGGCCGGCGGTATCCGCGAGGACTACGCAGTGGGACAACCAGTGCTGATCAGTGACCACCTGAACCTGACGGCCCGCTCTCCCCTCGTCGGCGCAGAGTTCGTCGACCTGGTCGACGCCTATTCGCCGGAACTGCGTGCGCTGGCTCGCTCGATCGACTCGGACCTTGCCGAGGGTGTTTACGCCGGGCTTCCCGGTCCGCACTACGAGACTCCAGCCGAGATTCGAATGCTTCGTACACTCGGCGCCGATCTGGTCGGCATGTCGACAGTTCACGAGACCATCGCGGCTCGCGCGCTCGGCGCTCGCGTTCTCGGCATCTCCATGGTCACCAATCTGGCCGCCGGAATCACGGGCGCCCCGCTCGACCATCAGGAAGTGCTGGCGGCAGGCAAAGCCTCGGCGGCCCGGATGGGAGTGCTGCTGCGTCAACTGGTCGAGCAGCTGTGACACCACTGAACGTCACCGAGTGGATCGACGCCGATCCGGACCCAGTTACCCGCGCAGAATTAGCCGCCCTTTCCGAACATGAACTGACCGAACGCTTTTCCGCACCACTGACGTTCGGCACTGCTGGGCTTCGCGGGCCGGTGCGCGGTGGACCCAACGGCATGAACCTCGCGGTCGTCATCCGGACCACCGCCGGTCTGGCGGCCTGGCTGACAGCTCGCTGCCAGGGCGGGTCCCGCGTTGTGGTCGGCCGCGACGCCCGGCTCGGTTCAGAGGCATTTGCTCTCGCCGCCGCCGAGGTCATGGCAGCGGCTGGGTTCGAGGTGACCCTGCTCCCCCGCCCACTGCCGACACCGCTGGTGGCGTTCGCGGTGCGCAGGCTCGGGGCAGCGGCAGGTATCCAGATCACCGCCTCCCACAATCCTGCCGCCGACAACGGTTACAAGGTGTATCTCTCGGGCGGAGCGCAACTCGTCTCCCCCGCCGATCGTGAAATCGAGAGCGAGATCGCCCGCATCGGTGGTGCCGCCGACGTCGCGCGGGCGTCGGTGATTCCGGCCGACGATTCTCTGGTTGAGGAGTACATCGCCCGCATCGCGACCCTCCCGCACGGCGACGCACGCTCGATCCGGATTGCGCTCACGGCAATGCACGGCGTCGGCGGCGAGACTGCGGCCGCGACTCTGCGAGCAGCAGGATTCGAGGACCTGCACGTCGTGGCGGAGCAGTTCGATCCCGACCCCACGTTTCCGACCGTCGAGTTCCCCAATCCCGAAGAGCCCGGCGCCGCAGACCGCCTGCTCGCCCTTGCCCGACGTGTCGACGCGGATCTGGCGATCGCACTCGACCCGGATGCCGACCGCTGCGCCGTCGGAGTTCGCGACGGTGATCAGTGGCGCATGTTGCGCGGCGACGAAACCGGGGTGCTCCTGGCCGACCACGTACTGAGCACGGCGCCCGAAGATTCGTTGGTGGCGACGACGATCGTCTCCTCGACCCTGCTCTCGAAGTTGGCGAGAGCCCGCGGAGCCAGGTTTGCGCAGACACTCACCGGTTTCAAGTGGCTCACGCGTGCCGGCGACGGACTCGTCTACGCCTACGAGGAAGCGATCGGGCACTGCGTCGATCCGGATGTGGTGCGGGACAAGGACGGAATCTCGGCTGCCGTGCTGGTGGCCGACTTGGCTGCCACCCTCGCGGTCAGCAACAGAACCCTGCTGGACGTTCTGGGCGACTATGCCGTCGAATTCGGACTGCATCGTGGGGACCAAGTATCCCGCCGCGTCGAGGATTCGAGCGACATCGCCGAAATGATGAAACGACTACGCGCCGATCCGCCAAGCCAACTCGCGGGCGAGCCGGTCACCGTCGAGGACTTGGCCGAGGTTCGCGGTGGTATGCGCACGGACGCAGTGATATTCGACGGACCGTCGATCCGCGTGGTGGTGCGACCGTCCGGCACCGAGCCCAAGCTCAAGTGTTATCTCGAAGTTGTCGTCCCGGTGGCGAACCGCGACGACCTCGCGAACGCAGTAGAGCAGGCGAAGGCCCGGCTGGCCGAACTCCGAACCTTCGCCCTTTCGCTCTAGCGGGGTCCGAACTGCCGATCGCCGGCGTCACCGAGACCGGGGACGATGAAAGCGTTCTCGTCGAGTCCGTCATCGATGCTCGCGATGACCAGACGAACCGGGTGGCCGGACGCTGCCAGCGCGTCGACGCCTGCCGGAGCGGCCACGACGCACACTGCCGTGACATCCGTCGCGCCACGCGCAACCAGCAAGTCGATGGTGTGCACCATCGAACCACCGGTGGCGAGCATCGGATCGAGCACGAACACCGGGATCCCGGACAGATCCGCCGGCAGGGATTCGAGGTACGGAACCGGCTGATGAGTCTCTTCGTCACGTGCCATTCCGACAAAGCCGACGCCGGCCGACGGAATCAGCGCACTCGCCTGTTCGACCATGCCCAGACCGGCCCGCAGCACGGGTACCAACAACGGCGGCTTCGCGAGCCGGATGCCCGTCGTCGCTGCTACCGGGGTGTCGACCGGGAACTCCTCGACCTCCGCGTCACGCATGGCCTCGTAGACCAGCATGTGCGTGAGCCTGCGAAGTGCGGAACGAAAAGTTGCGTTCTCACTGCGTGCGTCACGCATTGTCGTCAAGAGGGCCGCCGCGAGCGGATGGTCGACTACGTGCGTTTGCATGACCATCAGAATAGTTCCTCGGGAACCGGAGCACCCCGCGCGGCGTCCAAGAAGGAGTAAGCGCAACGGGGGGAAGACAAGTTGACAAATCTGGATCTGGACACTGAAAGCATCGCGGAGTTCGCCAGGCGGTTGGGCACTGTTGCCGACAACGTCGCGCAAGCTCGACAGGACGCAGCGGGTGGCGATCACATGGCTCTGTCCGCTGTGCTCGGGCTGATCGGCGGCGACTTCGTCGGCGTCGCGGGCCGGGCACAACAAGCGCACATCGACGACATCGATCGACTGTCCACTGTAATTTCCAGTGTCCGGTCGGCCGCCCTCGACGCTCATGCCGTCTATCTCGACTCCGAGGAATCGGTACGAAGGACTCTCGCTGAAGCCGCACGCTCATGATCGACGTCGACGCACTCGCACGACCGATCATCGATCTGGTCGACACTGTCGGGACTGGTGCCCCCAGCGCAAGTGGACCCGACGTCGGCATCCGAATCGCTACGGACGCCCTCGAGATCGCATACCAATTGGGAAGCGCTGCTCTGAGCGAACTGGCGTCCTCTCAGAGCTCGTCCACGGCACTCACCGCTGCGGTGACCAAAACCGAGCAGACGCAGACGTCGACGCGAAACCTCGCCGATCGTGGGACCGACATCGCCGGCGTCGTGGACGAAGCGACAACGTCCGTGTACGCGGGAATGACCGAACTCGGTGAGATTCTCCAGTCCTTTCTGACACTCGCGATCAAGGCCGGGCCGACGCTGATGACACCGACGGGCCAATTGATGTTGTTGTCGGCCGCGTTGGAGCACCTCGGACGCGCGGTATCGGTTATCGAGCGGGTACGCGGTGAGTTGGCCGGGTCGACCGACAAGATGTCCGCACTCGTCCCGTCCGTCCCGATACCCGATCCCGCACCTGGGGTCTCCGAGTCGGCGGGTGGTTCCGGTTCCGTCGGTGGTTCCGGTTCCGCAAGTGGTTCCGGTTCCGTCGGTGGCGTTGAGGTCGAACTTCCCGACGGCTCGATTGCCACCGCACCGAACGCCGAGGCCGCTGCTGCCGTACGCAACGCGCTCACTCAACAGGGTGTCCCGTACGCCTGGGGAGGCACGACGCCGGGAGTCGGTCTGGACTGCAGCGGGCTGACTCAATGGGCGTACGGCCAGGCCGGAGTCGATATTCCGAGGTTGGCTCAGGAACAGGGAATCGGGAACCAGGTCGATCAGAGCAATCTGATGCCGGGCGACCTCGCGGTCTGGGACGGACACGTCGCCATGGTGATCGGCAACGGTCAGATGGTCGAAGCCGGCGATCCTGTCGAGATCAGCGCCATCCGAACCACGAACAGCGGCATGGGCTTTCACGGCTTCTACCGTCCGACGGAATGACAGGGAATCATGCCCGAGAACAAGCGCGAATCACCGCCGATCATCACAGCCGTAGCCGTCAACCGCAACGGAACCATCGCGGTCCGCGCCACGGAGCACGCCGTGCCCGTGGACCTGAGGATCAGCCAGGACGAACTGCGGTACGGCGGGCAGCGGTTGGCGCAGCAGATACTCACGCTGTGCTCGAAAGCAGCAATCGAGGCCGGCGCCCGCCATCGTGTGGAGCTCGAGGAGACCGGAGTCCCGGCAGCGATCCTCGATCGGCTCGGTCTACCGACCCGAGACGAACTGGCCGATGTCGACGCCGCCGAGGGCCAGAACCTTCCGTCGAGCTGGATGCGTTCGATATGAGCGAGATTGATCGAATCATGGAGCTGGCGAAACACCGGACCGGACTCTTGCAGGAAGCCGTCGACGGGGTCGGCGCTCTGCGGGCAGTCGTCTCGAGCGAGGGTGGGATAGTCACGGCGACTGTCGACGGGCTGGGCGCTCTGGTCGACCTACGGATCACCGACGCAATCACCGCGATGAATTCTCGCACGGTGGCCGCATTGACGGTGGCAACAATTCACCAGGCAGTTCAACAGTCCAACGACGAACGAGAGCGACTGGTCAGTGAGCTCCGAGTGGCACTGAAACAAACGTGACGAACCCCCGCTATGCCTTTCGCTCTGCGGTGGATAGGCTTCCGCCCATGGCTGGAGACATCGTCCCTATCGAAATCGGACTCACCGACGGAGACCTCGTCACTTTGTGGGCACCCCGCTGGCGCGAGGGCGACGACGAGTGGGAAGCGTTTCTCGGCCATGAGGAAGACCTCTACGGGTTCTCCTCCGTCGCGGAACTCGCGGCCTTCATCCGAACGGACTCCGACAACGACCTGGTCGAGCATCCAGCGTGGGCCGTCGTCTCCGGACTGTCGGCAGCCGAGTTGGAACCGGAAGAGAACTTCACGTTCGACTTCGTCGGCGTGCCGGAACTGGCCGCAGGTGACCCTGAGGCACTGGTGGTCTCGGAACTCGAAGACACCCTGAACATGGCTCGCAACATCGGTGAGGTGTGCGAACTCGACGCGGTCATCCGCTTCTTCAGCGGCCATCCGGTACTCGGCGCGCTTGCCACCGGCGCCGGCACCTTCGAAGGCCGCGAAGGCCTGGAGCTGTGGGACCAGGTCGGCGCTGCGATCGTCAAGGACTGGGACGCCGTTCTCGACGCCATCGACAAGGTGGTCACCTCCCCGAAGGTCGATGCAGCTGCTGTGGCGGTCGCCGAAGCTGAACTGCTCGCTGCCGCCGAGAACACCGTCGACGCCGACGATGTCGCCGAGGAGGGCGAGGACGAGGAATTCGACGAAGACGACCTCGAAGAGGACGAAGACGAAGTCGAGACCTTCTGGGGTGAGGTCGGTGTCGACCCGATCCGCATCATCACCTCGGCCGAGACGTTCTACACTCTGCGCTGCTACATGGGAGAGCAGGCGATCTTCCTCGGCAAGGACGGACTGATCACCGTCTTCCGTAGCGAGCGCGCACTCGCTCGCTACCTCGCCGACAACCACGAACACGATCTCTCGCAGGTCAGTACGTACGGCGAAATTCAGAATGCGGCCGTCGACGGTTCACTCGAAATCGAGGTCACGGACGAGAACGTCTACGTTCTACCCGGCATCGCCGACGACCTCGCCCAGGGCCCGGACGTCGTAGATGCCGAGCAGCTGGAACTCGCAGTCGAATTGTTCACCGATGCAGCAGATTTCGCCGACGACGACTCCACCGAGGAGGCTCTGTCCGCGTCGAACGAGCTGGGTTGGTACGTCTCGTACCTCCTCAACCCCGATCCGTCGCGGATGGCTCCGAGTGCGCCGTTCACCAAGGAATCCGAGGCCTGGCGCGAACTCGAGCGCGAGTTCGAGGCCCGGCTTCGATCTGAGTAGTCGGGCGCACGTCATCTAGCCGATGAGCACGGCGTAGCCCGGCTTGATGACGTCGTCGATCAACGCGAGGCGCTCGTCGAACGGGATGAAGGCCGACTTCATCGCATTGATGGTGAAGCGTTCGAGATCGGTCCATCCGTAACCGAAGGTCTCGACCAACGCGGCCATTTCCCGGCTCATGGTGGTGTCGCTCATCAGCCTGTTGTCGGTGTTGACGGTCACTCGGAAGCGCAAGTCCGCCAAGAGTCCGAACGGATGGTCCGCCAGGGCGGCTACGGCTCCGGTCTGCACGTTCGAACTCGGGCACAGTTCCAGGGGAATGCGCATGTCACGGACGTAGTTCGCGAGCCGACCCAACTCTGCCCCACCTTGCACTCCTACGTCGATGTCGTCCACGATCCGCACGCCGTGGCCCAACCGATCCGCTCCGCAGAAGGCGATGGCTTCGTGGATCGACGGCAACCCGAAAGCCTCACCCGCGTGAATCGTGAAGTGGGCGTTCGCGTCACGCATGTACTCGAAAGCGTCGAGGTGCCGGCTCGGTGGGTTACCGGCCTCGGCACCGGCGATGTCGAAACCGACAACCCCGCGGTCCCGGAATCGCACAGCGAGTTCGGCGATCTCCCGCGACCGCGCGGCATGCCTCATCGCCGTGAGAAGACAGCCGATGCGGATCTCCCGTCCCGCGACCCTGGCAGCGGATTCGCCGGCCCGGAAACCTTCGAGAACGTGCTCGACGACCTCGTCCAAACTCAGGCCTTGTTCCAGGTGCTGCTCGGGCGCAAAACGGACCTCGGCATAGACGACGTTGTCGTCGGCCAGATCCTCGGCACACTCACGTGCCACCCGTGCGAGCCCTTCGGGGGTCTGCATCACGGCGACTGTGTGCGCGAACGTTTCGAGGTAGAGCTCGAGCGATCCACTGTCAGCGGCAGTTCGGAACCATTGCGCCAGTTCGGATGCCGTATTCGCCGGCAGCTCGTCGTAGCCACATTGCTCGGCCAGTTCGAGAACGGTCTCGGGTCGGAGTCCTCCGTCGAGATGATCGTGGAGAAGAACTTTGGGTGCGCTGCGGATCGTGGTCAACTCCGGTGCGTTCATTCGCCAACGCTAACGCGAATCACCCACAATTCGCTCGATGAGCAACGGTCGCGAAACGGTGTCGGAATCGGTCCCGATCGACCATCCACCGCCGAGGCTTCGTCGCGCTGCATCAAATCTCTCGGGAGTGTCGGTGTGCAATGTCATCAGCTTCTGCCCGGCACGGACCACGTCGCCCGGCTTTGCATGCATCTCGATGCCGGCACCGGCCTGAACGGCTTCGCCCTGCCGTTCGCGTCCGGCTCCCAGTTTCCAGGCCGCGATGCCCACCGCCATGGCGTCGAGTCGGGTCAGTACGCCGTCTCGGTCCGCGGTGACGACGTCGCTGTGCCGAGCTGTCGGCAGCGTCGCGTGTGGGTCCCCACCTTGGGCGGCGATCATCGCGCGCCACCGGTCCATGGCTGTGCCGTCGGACAGTTTGTCTGCGGGGTCGATACCGTCGATCCCAGCCGCGGACAGCATCTCCCGAGCCAGGACCAGGGTCAGCTCGACGACGTCCGACGGCCCGCCGCCTGCCAGCACCTCGACGGATTCACGTACCTCGAGGGCGTTGCCCGCCGTCAATCCGAGCGGGGTGTCCATCCCGGTGATGAGAGCGCTTGTACGCACGCCGGCGTCGTTGCCAAGCTCGACCATCGTGCGTGCCAACTCTCGCGCGTCGCCGAGGTCCTTCATGAACGCTCCGGAACCGACCTTGACGTCGAGCACCAGGGCGCCGGTTCCCTCGGCAATCTTCTTGCTCATGATCGAACTTGCGATCAGCGGAATGGATTCCACCGTTCCGGTCACGTCGCGCAGCGCGTAGAGCTTCTTGTCCGCGGGGGCCAGATTCGCTCCGGCAGCGCAGATCACCGCGCCGATTTTCGGATCCGAGAGAATGTCGACCATCTCCGTCGCCGTGAGCTCGGCTCGCCAACCTGGAATGGCCTCGAGCTTGTCGAGAGTTCCACCGGTGTGGCCGAGTCCGCGGCCCGACAACTGCGGGACTGCAAGACCACAGGCAGCGACGAGGGGTGCAAGCGGAAGGGTGATCTTGTCCCCCACTCCACCGGTCGAATGCTTGTCGACGGTGGGCAGCGGCAAGTCCGAAAAGTCCATCCTCCCGCCGGATTCGATCATCGCCTCGGTCCATCGGCCGGTCTCTGCTCGTGACATTCCGCGGAAGTAGATCGCCATCGCGAGCGCCGACATCTGCTCGTCACCGACGATCCCCTGTGTGAACGCCTGAACTATCCAGTCGATCTCGGTTCCCGACAGCTCGCGGCCGTCACGCTTGGCGCCGATGATGGAAACTGCGTCAAACATGGCGGAGCCCCTCTGCTTGTTCCGGCCCGAAAGCATCAGGCAACAGCTCGCTCAGCGGCTTGAACCCACTGCTCGTGTCGACAAGCATCTCACCCCCGCCGTGCTCGAGAAGAAGCTGTCTGCACCTGCCGCATGGCATCAGAATCGAGCCCTTCGCGTCGCAGCACGTGAAGGCAATCAGCCGCCCGCCCCCGGTGGCGGCCAAGTTACCGACGAGTCCACATTCGGCACACAGGCTCAAACCGTATGAGACATTTTCCACATTGCATCCTGAGACGATCCGACCATCGTCTACCAGGGCAGCTGCACCCACTGCATAGCCCGAGTACGGTGCATAAGCCTGCCGCATGACCACTTGCGCGTTGTGCCGCAACAACTTCCAGTCGATGTCACCCATGGTTCGTTATCCAATCACGCCGACTGAATGGATGCAGAAACCACGCCGAAACCGTCTCGGCGAGATTGGAAAGGCAAACCTTACAAAGAGTTTGGTACGCGTACGAATCCCGCATCTGATTAGTTCCCGGTTTCACATAGGTTTAGAGTCTGAGTCAAGTCGGTTCAGGATCCCGTCGAGCCCGGGCTGAGGTACATCGAAGCTCTCTGCAGGCTCGACGCGTCCACCAATGACGTTGGAGGCACAGCACTCGATGAGTACTACGACTGAAGCCGCTCCTCAGAAGGAGCGCACGAGGTCGCTTTACCGGGGCGACCCCGGAATGTGGTCCTGGGTTCTACACCGGATCACAGGCGTCGCTACTTTCTTCTTCCTATTCGTACACGTTCTCGATACGGCACTCGTTCGGGTCAATCCCGATACGTACGACGCCGTCATCGACACGTACAAGAACCCCCTCGTCGGCCTCATGGAGATCGGCCTCGTCGGCGTAGTCCTCTACCACGCCCTCAACGGCGTGCGCGTGATGTTGGTGGACTTCTGGTCGAAGGGCCCGAAGTACCAGCGCGTCATGCTCTGGACCATTCTGACGATCTGGTTCCTGGTGATGATCCCAGGCGCCGGACGCATCCTCATCAACATGTTTGCGGAGCACTGACATGGCGACTACTCACGGACCCGAAGCCAAGAGCCTGGGCACCTCATACGACCGTCCCGCAAGCCTGGACAACCCGCGGTCCCCGCGCGCGAAGGCTCGGAACAACTTCGAGTTGTACGCATGGCTCTTCATGCGCTTCTCCGGCGTCGCCCTGATCGTTCTGGTCCTGGGCCACATGTTCATCATGCTGATGCTCGACGGTGGCGTTCACCGTTTGAACTTCGCGTTCGTCGCAGGTCGCTGGTCCAGCCCGTTCTGGCAGTTCTGGGATCTGACGATGTTGTGGCTGGCACAGCTGCACGGCGGTAACGGTCTGCGCACGGTCATCGCGGACTACTCCCGCAAGGACTCCACGCGCTTCTGGCTGACCACGATCCTCGTTCTCTCGATGATCCTGATCATGGGCCTGGGCACGTACGTCATCTTCACCTTCGACCCCAATATCTCGGCGAGCTAGGGGAGCACAGACTTCATGCAGGAACATCGTTATGACGTGGTCATCGTCGGCGCCGGTGGCGCAGGCATGCGTGCGGCAATCGAAGCTGGCCCCCGTGCCCGCACGGCCGTACTGACCAAGCTCTACCCCACCCGCAGCCACACCGGCGCGGCCCAGGGCGGCATGTGTGCCGCACTGGCGAACGTGGAGGAAGACAACTGGGAGTGGCACACCTTCGACACCGTCAAGGGCGGCGACTACCTCGCCGACCAGGACGCCGTCGAGATCATGGCCAAGGAGGCCATCGATGCGGTGCTCGACCTCGAGAAGATGGGTCTGCCGTTCAACCGCACGCCCGAAGGCAAGATCGACCAGCGTCGATTCGGTGGCCACACACGCGACCACGGCAAGGCACCCGTCCGCCGTGCGTGTTACGCCGCCGACCGCACCGGTCACATGATCCTGCAGACGCTCTACCAGAACTGCGTCAAGCACGACGTCGAGTTCTTCAACGAGTTCTACGCGCTCGACATCGCCATCACCGAGACCGAGGACGGCCCGGTTGCCACCGGTGTCATCTGCTACGAGCTCTCGACCGGCGAGCTGCACATCTTCCACGCCAAGTCGATCGTCTTCGCGACCGGCGGCTCGGGACGCATGTACAAGACGACGTCCAACGCGCACACCCTCACCGGTGACGGCATGGGCATCATCTTCCGCAAGGGCCTGCCCCTCGAGGACATGGAGTTCCACCAGTTCCACCCGACAGGACTCGCCGGTCTCGGCATCCTGATCTCGGAAGCCGTCCGCGGTGAAGGTGGCATTCTCCGTAATGCCGACGGTGAACGCTTCATGGAGCGTTACGCACCCACCATCAAGGACCTCGCTCCGCGTGACATCGTGGCGCGTTCGATGGTCCTCGAGGTTCTCGAAGGCCGCGGCGCCGGCCCGAACAAGGACTACGTCTACATCGACGTGACGCACATCCCCGAGGAAGTTCTCGACGAGAAGCTCCCCGACATCATGGAGTTCTCGCGCACCTACCTCGGCGTGGACCCCGTCAAGGAGCCCGTGCCCGTCTACCCGACGTGCCACTACGTCATGGGCGGTATCCCCACCAAGATCAACGGTGAGGTGCTGCGCAACAACGACGAGATCGTCAAGGGTCTGTACGCGGCCGGCGAATGCGCCTGTGTCTCCGTACACGGTGCAAACCGTCTCGGTACCAACTCGCTCCTCGACATCAACGTGTTCGGCCGTCGCGCCGGCATCGCTGCGGCCGAGTACGCGAACTCCACCGAGTTCGTCGACATGCCGGAAACCCCCGCCGCGATGGTCGAAGACTGGGTCGGCGTCATCCTGTCCGATCACGGCCACGAGCGCGTTGCGGACATCCGCACCGAGCTGCAGCAGTCGATGGACAACAACGCCTCCGTCTTCCGCACCGAAGAGCGCCTCACCCAGGCTCTCAAGGATGTGCGTGCTCTCAAGGAGCGCTACAACCACATCACGGTCCAGGACAAGGGCAAGCGCTACAACAGCGACCTGCTCGAGGCCATCGAGCTGGGCTTCCTCCTCGAAATGGCAGAGGTCACCGTCGTCGGCGCCCTCAACCGCAAGGAATCGCGCGGCGGCCACGCTCGCGAGGACTTCCCGGACCGCAACGACGCCGAGTACATGAAGCACACGATGGCGTACAAGGAGGGTGACGGCCTGCTCTCCGACATCCGTCTGGACTACAAGCCGGTGATCCAGACCCGCTACGAGCCGATGGAGCGTAAGTACTGATGTCTGCGCCTGCTGTAGATGCACCCAAACTCCCCGCTGTTCCCGAGGGGGCCGTCATGGTCACTCTCAAGATCGCGCGGATGAACCCCGAATCGGGCGAGGGCCAGCACTGGGACAGTTTCCAGGTCCCGGCACTGCCCACCGACCGTCTGCTCAACCTGCTCCTGTACGTAAAGGGTTACCTCGACGGCACCCTCACGTTCCGTCGCAGCTGCGCACACGGTGTCTGTGGATCGGACGCCATGCGGATCAACGGTGTGAACCGTCTGGCCTGCAAGCTGCTGATGAAGGACATGCTCCCCAAGGACGGCAAGCCTGTCACCATCACGGTCGAGCCCATCAAGGGCCTGCCCGTCGAGAAGGACCTGGTTGTCGACATGGAGCCCTTCTTCGACGCATTCCGCGCCGTGAAGCCGTTCCTCATCACCAGTGGCAACGAGCCCACTCGTGAGCGCATCCAGAGCCAGCACGACCGTGCACGTTTCGACGACACCACCAAGTGCATTCTCTGCGCATGCTGCACCACGTCGTGCCCCGTGTACTGGAGCGACGGCAGCTACTTCGGTCCCGCTGCCATCGTGAACGCACACCGGTTCATCTTCGACAGCCGTGACGAGGCCGCTTCCGAGCGTCTCGACATCCTGAACGACAAGGACGGCGTGTGGCGTTGCCGCACCACGTTCAACTGCACCGACGCGTGCCCCCGCGGCATCCAGGTGACAAAGGCTATTCAGGAAGTCAAGCGAGCGCTGCTCTTCGCTCGTTAGGCCTTCGGCCTGTGCGCGGTTAGGGAGTCTCCGGACTCCCTGACCGCGCACAGGCATTTTCACGTCATTCCGATTTGGCGCCGCTGCCATCTCTGAGCTGAATCCCCAACCCGTCGAGCAGCACTCGGACCGCTGCACCGTGTCGTGTCACCAGGGGGCGTGCATCGACGGAGTCTTCGACCAGAGCCAGCATGCCCCGTGCCTCCGCGTAGGGCAGAGCGTTGTGAAGTCGTACGGAAGTTGTGCCGGCACCTGCTACCGAGGCCAAAGTTGCGGCTGTCGGGTTCTTGTGTTGCTGGTCGAGGCCGTACATCAGACGGCGCACGTCCTGCGGGGCACATTCACGGAACCCTGCCACCGTGCCCTGTGCGACTTCGACGACCGCGTATGCCGCCTCTCCGAACATCGTGAAGCGCGCCAGGGTCCTACCGTCAGGACTCCCCTGCAGTGAAGTCCAACGGTGCGCCTGCGCCTTATGCAGAGCTACCAGCTGCGGTGAATACAACTGCATTTCGCAAGCATCAGCCCACTCGTCGTTTTGTCGGCGAAGCGGCAAGGTAAGCGTGCCGTCGGTCCAGTCCTGCAACGGCATTCGAGGCGTACGCGCCCAATCTCGATATTCGATGACCGGAAGGTCGAACAAGCTCACACACTCCGCGTCACGGATGATGCGACGGGTGCCATCGACTTCGACCGCCACGCGCGCCCCTTCATCGAACTCACGCAGTGGAATGCCGCTGATGAGTAGGAATGTCGGCGTTGGAGTCCCGTCGAGTCTGACGATGCACCCGCTCGCCGACAACCACTGACCGCGTTGTAGTTCTACGAGGTCGCCCACGATCGCCAGGGTATTCATCATGCGACGGAGTTCGTTACGCCGCGCGTCAACGCCACCCTTGCGCTGCACAATTGCCAGGGCCGGTTCCATGAGTCGATCAAGCAATCCCCGGGTGCTGACCGGTGCACGTCCCCCAGTTGAGGCCCAGGCCACGGCTCGGATCAGCTCGCAGGTAAGACCTTCGGTTGTTGCACCGCGTGCTACGCCCAGCTCGGCCCGGAGATAGCCGACGATACCCTCACCCGCCAGAGTCGTGATTCGCGGAGCACCAGGAATCATGCGAACCTACTGTGGAATCGTTGTGCCAAGCTGTACAACCGGCGGCGCTCCTTCGGATCGGATGTTCGACTCCAGTCCAGCACCGCGTTGACTGCAAGCTCGAGGTCGTGGCCTCCCATGGACGTCGAAAGCGCCGGAACGAGGATACATTCCGCCAATGCCGTTGGGATTCTGTCGGACTCACCGACTAGGTCCAGTGCCGATGCGAACCGGCGTGCAGTGTCGAGCACGCCGTCGTCGATGGGCCAGTATCCTGCAACTGCATCCTCCAATGACTCGACAGCTGCTTTCGCGCCGAACGCACCCTCGGGTGAGGAGGTGCGAGTGTCCACGTTCACTTTCCCGCCGGAACGACGCGGGACGTCAATCGCGACGGCAAACCCCCACAGATCAGGACTCACCGGCGCCGTGGTGCGGCCGGCGGCAGCAGTGGCAGCGACGAGAAGACTCGGGTGAGGCACGATTCGTTCCGATCCAAGAATCTGCTGCGCCGTCATCGGGACCGCGATACCTCGATCGGGAACCTGGAGCCACGGCATCAAATAGGACTCGGTTGGAGCACGGTTGAATGCTTCTAGAACGAGCAACGCCGTTCCGCCTTCTCGCACGGCGTCACTCACGCCCGACAGAAGGCCTGCGTGCATCCGAGTTGCTCGCGGATCAGCGGCGCGGACACCGAGAAGATCAACCGGGTGGAGAAAGTCGTGTGCCACAGGTAGTGCCGCAATTCTGCCGGCGCACACAGCCGTGGCATACGCAGTCAACGCAGCTGTCGCGCCGTTACCGGTCAGAACAGGTAGTAATTCGGCAACAACAGCGGCGTGAATTCGTTGCAGGACCGAATGATCTATTCCTGATTCTCGACCAACGCTCACTAGGGACTCGTTCAGAGGGCGCGCCTCGATCACCGGACTCGTTCGCCATCCAGGCGACCACGCGAGCAGAGGAGCCGCTGCGGCGGGGATCGCGGGCGCCTGTGTGGACGCGCCCACTCCGAGTGCCCGCAACAGAACCGACTCGGCCAGTAGGCCGGACGCATCGTCAACCAGATCTGTCACGCGTTCGGTCACCGTGTGCTCCAGGTCTGCAAGCTGCCCGGACACCGCAGTCTCGGTGGATTCAAGCTCGGAGCGCAATCGATCTAATTCCGCAGCGTGCTCTACCTTCTCGTTCGCAAGCGCGACGCTCTCTTCACGCATCCGCTCGAGCCGGCCCTGCTCATCTTTCAGCTTCGCCAACACTTCGTCTTTCGCTGCTACGAAGGCGTCTGCGAGGTGTTCGGCTTTACGTCGTTCGAGATCGTTCCGAACTGCCGGATCCTCGAAAAGGAGGGCTGAGAGTTCAGCCGCATGCCGGCGGACCTCTTCACTGTCACCGCATATCTTCAACGCGCGGTGTATGCGATCGTACTTGTATTGGCGGTCAGCAATACTGTCACCGTCACGAAGGGAGTCTGCTGCTTTCTGCATCAGTGCTCTTGTCGCAAGAAATTCCGGTGTGCCAAGAGTTGACTTGTCCGACACTCCAACAGCATCCCGGACCGCCGTCCGCAAGATGTCGGCGTCTGGACGGCAGTCGAAGTAGCCGGTGATCGGAGAAGTCGGTGCACAGAAGGCCAAGTCTCCAGGAAATCGAAAAATGGCATTTTCGTTCTCTCGGTAGGCAACCTGTTCGAATCGCACTGAGTCGGACGGGACAAGGTATGTGTCGCCGTCAATCTTCGGGGTCAACGGTCCGAGTAACAGATCTCCCTTGCACCATACGTAAATGTCCTTGCCCGCGGATACCTCCGGCCCAGCAGGAAACCGACCTGCAATCAATCGCTCGAGCGCCTCGTCGTAAGTGAAATCCGGGTAATGGACGACCGTGCACAAATACTGTGGCGCCTTGGCTTCGATAAGATCTTCGCCGCGATTCTCGGCTGCCTCGAACAAGACAACCAATCCGCGATCAACCGACCAATTCTGCTTTCGCCAAGTTATCTGACCGCGCGTCGGATAATCGTTTGGATCCGCAACCAGCCAACCCGCCCCGAAGTCGTTGTAGGCCGGGACCACCCCTGCTCTGCCCGTATCCGATATCCACTCGACTCTGCCAACTATCCGGGTTCCAGGAGCTACGACCATGCGCCGACAATAGAGGAGTGATTCGGACGAATTTGATGTGGGTTGCGCCAACGAAGATCACTGTTATCGCCAGATAGTTCGGACGCAATCGTGTAAGCGGTCAACCAGTCCGACTGCCGCAGGGATGCTGCCGGCACTTCTCGCACCACACACGGCGCAGTGTCGAACTCCAGCCGGACGAAACCCAGATTTCCAGCATCGACCTCGATAAGTCGGGTGTTCCCTCGAAACCGCCGAAGCCATTTCGACAGTTGTAGCGCGCCATCGTTATGGCGTGTTTCCACACGTCCATCCATGCTGTGCACAGTCGCGGTAAACGTCAAGCCCGCCAGCTCCGAATGAATTTCAATCTGAGCCTCGATATCCGTCTCTTCGCTGGCATTGAACGGGGCAAGCATCGTTTCGCCATGGCGCAGAAACCATATAGGCGTGAACGAGTCGCGATCCACCGACGTCTCCGTCACGATCTCGGAATTGATAACATCTCGTGGAACATTTGTGCGCAATCGCAGTGGCCCCGATTCGATAGCCGTAACCGCAATTCCCTGCTCCGAAGCGGCCCGAGCACGCCCGGGCAGCTTGAGCGCACTTATCGTGACGTCGGATTCGGCGATAAGAATGCTCGCCGCTTCTGCTACGGTCGCCACAACCGGTTCGCCCAACAGAAACCGTGGTTTCCCGTCGCCCGCATATTCGACGGGAGGTGTCACTATGCGCGTGCGAGAGCGACGGGTTTCGACTACGACCCCAAAGTCCGCCAGCCAGTCGATCACCGCGCGACGTGCAACCGAGGGAAGAACTACGCGCCAAGCATGCCAGGTTCCCGCAGCAGTCGGGACTGTTCCCAACTGGACCGGCGAAAGCTCGGTAGGAGGTATTACGGCATCAGGGCGCACCACTGCGACTGAATCGCCCCAATAAACCGACGTCATCGAGTCGTACCGCCGAAATGTGCCTCCGCGAAACTTCACGAAAACTGCACCACCACGCGGCAATCCCACGAGATTCCGTTGCCACCGATTCGATCGAATTGACCGAGGCCACGATCCGATCATGCGAACCGACAGCCTCTGGCGAGAAGGGGTGATCGTGATCCGGTTCCTTCCCGATCCGGCAGCCAGGGCGTCGGCCCGCACCTTGCGCGGCTGCTCGCCCGGTAGATTCACCACCAAGCCATCGAAAAACAGAAGCCCATACGCGGTGTTCCGACTCTCTGCGATCGAGAGCACGTCGCACTCGATAAACATCGTCCAACCGTGATCGTCGGAATTCAGATGCAGATACAGCGGCATGCCTCCGTCTGCCAACGGGTCGCCCGCGATCCCGTACAGCGACGAGCCGGGGTGGTACAGCTCGCACTGATCACTTCCCTCACCTGGGTTGTGCGCAAAATGCGCGATCTTCGCGCGTCCTCGCCTCAGATGGACCTGGGCGCAGCAGTGTGGGCACAAATAACCTGGGTGCCGCTCCGCGTCACCCGCCGCGACCAGCCCACCATTACCCAGATCTATCGCGAGATCCACGGGCCTACAACTCCTTTGCTGCGATTGGGCCGGAACAGCACCAACACTCACCGACGCACAGCGTATGCCGAACCTCGACGCACGCCAACGAGCGCCTGCCATCAATCGCGGCGGCTCTCGTATTCTTCCGCGGTCAATGACGTGAGGTGGAATCCGCCGCATGCGCCACAGGCGTATGCACGATTCTCAAGTTTTCCTCGGTACTTTCCCTTTGCGCGCCGGACCCGTAGCTGTTGCGCGTTACGGAGTGCCGACGCGGCGGCATGTTCCGTCGGCAACCGTCGTTTACCTGTCGGACATATCGGGTCTTCGAGCTTCCAGGGTTCGCAGCCAGGTGCAGCCATTCTGTACAACCCGTCGAGTTGCGTTCGGCTGCGGGGATTCATCCGGTGTCGAGTCATTGTCGGTCCCTCCGTGAGGTGTGACTCGATCATTGGAACGGCAGAACGCTGTTGCAACCATAGGACTGATAAGAGTACTTATCAGTAGTTTGTCATCTGCTTTACGCTCAGTCGGCTAACGTATGGCAGACGGAAGCGGAAGGAGGCCAGGCAGTGCAAACCATGACCATGCAAACCTTGACAATGCAGGGAATCGCGCAGCTCGCACGGGTGAAGCGGCCCGTCGTCTCCATGTGGCGGGCGCGTTTCGCCTCCTCCGACCAGCAGTTTCCGGCGCCGGTCAATGAGAGCCCTCTTCAGTTCGACGCTCGAATGGTAATTCAGTGGCTTCGCGAAACGGGCCACGGAAACAACATCGACGCAGAAATCGAATCACCCCTTCACTCGTCCGCGTTCGAACGTGTGATGCAAGATGTCGAGGGTGCGTCCGCTCTTCTACTACTTCACCACATCACGGGTGAGCCGCTTGCCGAGTCCGATCCGATCGATACTGTACTGGCAATCGACGCCCACGCGATCGGATCAGTCCTCGATCCAGCGACTGCATTCGACGCGCTGGGCGACGTCGCATTACGCGAGGCAGTTGACGAGTTGGCGGAGGCCGCCTACTCGGGAGGCAGTGCACTCCAACACGTCGTGGACAGCTTGATCGCTCCCAGCGGACCGTGGGCTGGAGAGGCCCTGACACAGACAGGCGAAGACCTGTTGACTACAGCAATTATCGAGGTTCAGCGAGCTGAACCCCGGGAGATCGCACCCTCCGGGTCTGGCAGCCTTCTATTGATGAATGCGCTCGCGAAGCGTGCTGATGAGCGCGAGCGGTGGACAGTCCGGCGCCGAGAATCATCAACCGAACGTTCCTGTGATCAAGCAGCCTGGAGAAGTATTGCTGCACAAGAATTCCCGATCGAGCCCTATACCGATATCCACGGAAACGTGGCCGCTACGACCGGCGTATTCCACATCATGCAATGGCTGTCGGTCTCGAGCGATGTCGAGTTCTTCGACCATGTCGAGGACCTACTCATGGATTTGAGCGAGCTCGACGTACTGCTGGTGGTGGGGCCTGCCAACCTCATGACAGATCGCCACGGCGCCAGCAGGCGACGGCGTCTACTCCTCCCGTCAGAGTCCTACACCGCTCCCCTACGTTATGTCGCACGACTCCCTAAGGGCCTGAGCCGATTCGGTGGGCGTCGCCGGCTCGCGCTCTGGGTCTTCGGCCGACCGTCATCCACCTGGACAGTGGTCGGATCGCATTCGGATACGAGGACAGACGTTGCCGCTCGCGAGGCGATTGCCGCGGATATCGCTACGGCGGTGTCCAATACCATCGATCTATATGCGCACGCCTTCCGCACCAGCACCGTATTGAAGTCCGACGTTTTCCTGCGACAGTCGACGTTGACCGCACCACCTACGACGGGCGTCCCGGTAGATGGCGGCGAGCGACTGGCGCGTGTATGGGAATTGGACCGGGGACTCCTCGACGGAATTGACGTGTCAGTCGCAGACTCACAGTCAGGCCACGTCACCTTCGCTCGGGCGTTGCGAGGACTCGGGCGAGATCTGGCCGGCGCCCGGATTCCCGATCAGCACCTCGCTGTCCCCCAGACAGGCTGGGTAAAGGTAATCGGTTCCAACGAAGTACGCGATCCAATGTTGCTGGGCCGGCGAGGTATCGACCGTCTCACACTAGAAGAAGTTGCACCGCGCTCTACGCTTACCGAACCTGGCGACGTTGTCTACGTCACCGTCGGTGGGTGCGATGCTTTCGTCGACCACGACGGCGGACATGCTGTCGCGACCCCGGCAAGAATCTTTCGGTGCAAAGATGACGCAAGCCATGACCGTCGACTGGTCCCGGCCGTGGTTGCTGCGAACATCGCCTCGCAACCCGGATCGGATCGCAGCACCTGGCAGTTGCAGACTGTCCCGGTCGATGCAGTCCCGGCCATCACCGAGATCGCGCGTCGTGTCGCGGCTCGAAAAAAATCTCTAATCAACGAACTTCGAGCCCTAGAGGCGCTCGACACGGAACTCGCCGAAGGGCTGTCCACAGGCAGCCTGACAGCCACAGTACATACGTCCCGCACAACGAAAGCCGAGTGATGACAACCAAGACGAAACAGCCCCTGGCGCCGTCGACAGCCAAAGAACTTCAAGACACCCTATGGAAGGCCGCTGACAAACTGCGCGGTTCCATGGACGCCAGTCAGTACAAAGACGTCGTCCTCGGCTTGGTGTTCCTCAAGTACGTCTCCGACGCCTTCGAGGAGCGCCGTGAGGCCATCAACGCCGAATTGGACGGCGAGGACGCCACCTACATCGCCGAAACCCTTGAAGACGTAGATGAATACGTCGGAAACGGCGTCTTTTGGGTGGCACCTGCAGCACGCTGGAGTTTCATCTCCGCAAATGCTACGGGAATCGCGGCCTCCGCCAGCGAAGACGCACAGAGCGTCGGGGACCTGATCGACACCGCCATGCGCCTGCTCGCCAAGGACAACGCCTCGTTGGAAGCCACCCTGCCGGCAATTTACGGACGCGATAACATCGACCAACGGCGTCTCGGTGAGCTGGTAGACCTGTTCAATTCAGCCCGGTTCACCGGCGAGGGCGCTTCGAAGGCGCGCGATCTGCTCGGTGAGGTTTACGAGTACTTCCTCGACAAATTCGCGAAGGCTGAAGGCAAACGCGGTGGAGAGTTCTACACCCCACCCGTTTTGGTGCGCACGCTGGTGGAGATTCTCGAACCCCATCACGGACGCGTTTACGACCCGTGCTGCGGGTCGGGCGGCATGTTCGTTCAGGCCGAGAAGTTCCTTGCCCAGCACAACGAGGATCCAACCAATATCGCGGTGTACGGCCAGGAACTCAACGAGCGCACCTGGCGATTGGCAAAAATGAACCTCGCAATCCACGGCATCGACTCGCAGGGACTCGGCTCCCGCTGGGGCGATACATTTGCCCGCGACATCCACCCGGAGATGCAGGCCGACTTCGTCATGGCGAATCCGCCCTTCAACATCAAGGATTGGTCGAGGAGCGAAGACGACAAACGCTGGAAGTACGGTGTGCCGCCAGCTCGCAACGCGAACTACGCTTGGATGCAACACATATTGAGCAAGCTCAAGGTGCAGGGTGAGGCTGCGATCGTCATGGCCAACGGCACCATGGCGTCGAATACCGGCGGTGAAGGTGATATCCGCCGCGCCATGCTCGAAGATGACGTGGTCTCATGCGTGATTGCGATGCCCGCCAACCTGTTCCGATCAGTGGCAATCCCGGTTTGCGTATGGTTCTTCGCCAAGGACAAGGGAATTGGCAGCAAGGGCAACATCGATCGACGCGGTGAGGTTCTCTTCATCGACGCCCGCGAACTTGGGTACATGGTCGACCGGGTCGAGCGCACCTTGTCCGATGACGATATCGAGCACATAGCCAACACCTTCCGCACCTGGCGTGGACGTGATTCTGCAAATGGGGCCTATGAGGACGTCCCGGGCCACTGCAAGAGCGCCACGCTGCAGGAAATCGAGGCAACCGGCTGGGCAGTAACACCAGGCCGATATGTCGGAGCCACCGCAGCAGAGGAAGATGATGAGCCAATCAGCGAAAAAGTCGGCCGCCTCGTCAAGGAACTTGGCGAGGCGCTCGATGCGTCCTTACGAATCGATGCAGTCCTGCGCGAGCAGCTCGGACGACTCGGATGAACTGGATTGAGTCGCGAGTTGGCGATGTAGCTGAGGTTGCCATTGGCCCTTTTGGTTCCGCGCTCAAGGCTGACCTTTATGTGGCTGACGGTATCCCCATGGTAACTGGCGGGGATCTAGGAAAGGGGCGCTGGCCCGATCTGACGGATGCACCCTGCATCGACGGCGCGACAGCCTCTCGCTTGAGTAGGTCCATCGCAGTCGCGGGCGACCTCGTGTTTCCTCATAGAGGTTCAATTGGCCGGGTCGGCATTGCCGATCGTTCAATGATGCTCTCAACCAGCATGATGAGGGCACGATTCGACAAGAGTCGTGTCAGTGCGGAGTTTGCCTACTGGTTCTTCCTCGCTGAGGGGAACCGGGATCTTCTCACAATGGCGTCGTCCGTTGGAACCCCTGGGATCGGGCAGCCCTTAACCTCACTACGATCTGTCCGGATACGCTTCCCTCACTTATCAGAACAAGATGCCATCGCCGAGGTTCTAGGGGCGCTGGACGACAAGATCGCCGCGAACGGACTGCTAGTGAATCGAGCGCTGGCGTTGGGTGAGGCGTTAGTCCGCGCCGGCGATCTCAGGCCTAAACCGCTGGAAGAGTTAGCGACTATCACGATGGGTACATCACCCCGGGGGGACTTGCTGAACGAGAATGGCGTCGGAATTCCCTTTTTTCAGGGTGTCCGTGATTTCGGAGAGATATATCCCACCAACCGCGTATTCACCTCGAATCCAGTCCGGACAGCGCCCGATGGCGCCGTTCTATTCGCGGTCCGAGCACCGGTCGGCAAGATCAACCTTGCGGGCAGTGACACCGCCATTGGTCGCGGGCTCGCCAGCATAGTATCGGATACGCAACCAGCCACTTTGTTCTTCGCGATGCGCACATTCGAGTCGGTGTGGGACGAGTTCCAAGGGGGCGGAACCGTCTTCGCGTCCATTAATGGGGCCGATGTGAAATCAACGAGGCTTCCGATGCCAACTGATCGTGAAGCTCCAGGAGTCGAGGTGAGACTGTCGGGGCTACTCGGACGCGCAATCTTAGCTGAGCGTGAATCTCAGGCACTTAACAAAGCTCGCGACGAACTCCTTCCACTACTCATGAGCGGGAAGATCACCATCAAGGACGCTGAAAAGCAAGTCGAGCAGGAGGTTTGACGTGGGTGACCCGATGAATGAAGCAGCTTGGGAACAGTGGGCTCTCGACGAACTCGGCGACCTCGAATGGCAGCCAGTACACGGAGCGACGGTTGCGCCCGGCTCAGGTGAACGCGAGTCATGGCATGAGATCGTTCTTCGGGGAACCCTCAATACCGCCTTACGTAACCTCAATCCCGAAGTGCCAGAAGAGTATCTGCAGCAGGCTATCGCCGAAGTCCTGACTCCGCAGTCTCAAGATGCAATTTCGGAGAACTACCGGCTGCACCGCGTTTTCACCGACGGATATCGAGGTATCACCTACGTCGACGAAAACGGCAGCCAGGTCAACCCCACGATTCGATTCTTCTCCGGGGATCCGGCCAAGAACCGCTACCATGTGGTCAACCAGGTAACCATCCGCAATCGTGAGTACGAGCGCCGCTTCGACGTGGTCCTCTACGTCAACGGACTGCCGCTGGCGGTGATCGAACTCAAGAAGGCCGGGGCCAAGAACACCAGTGCCGAAGGCGCTTTCAACCAGCTGCAGACATACCTGCACGAGTTCCCGATGGCTTTCCGCTTCGCTGCCGTCGTGGTTGCCAGCGACGGTGTCACCGCCCGCTACGGCACTCCGTTCACTCCATGGCACCACTTTGCGCCGTGGAACGTCGACGACGACGGCCGGCTCGTCGGCCCCGGTGAAGCTGCGCAAGACGGCGATCCCGTCACCGAACTCGGTTTGACACTCGCAGGCGTGTTCAACGTCGAACGCTTCGGACAGTTGGTGCGTGACTATATCGCCTTCGACGAGGACGCGTCGGGGCTCACCAAGCGAATTGCCAAGCCCCACCAATACTTTGCCGTCACCAAGGCTGTGGCGAGCACTGTCCGCGCAGTCGACAGCGACGGCCGTGCCGGCGTGGTGTGGCACACGCAGGGTTCAGGCAAGTCGATGGAAATGGAGCTTTACTCCGCCAAGGTGATGCGTCATCCGCGTCTGGCCAATCCAACCATTGTGGTGATCACCGACCGCACGGAGCTAGACACCCAGCTGTTCGACGGCTTCCAGCGCAGCACCCTGCTGCCCCAGTCGCCACAGCAAGTGGCCTCCAGGGAACAGTTGCGTAAGCAGCTCACCGAACGACGCACCGGGGGAATCTATTTCACCACCTTGCAGAAATTCGGCCTGTCCAAAGACGAGCGCGAGGCCGGCGCCGATCACCCAATGCTGTCGGATCGGCGCAACATCATCGTGATGGCGGACGAGGCGCACCGCAGCCACTACGACTCCATCGACGGTTACGCCGCACACCTGAAAAACGCGCTTCCGAACGCGACGTTGATCGCCTTCACCGGCACACCGATCGCCGAGGGTGAGCGCGATACCCGCAAGGTCTTCGGCGACGACATCGATATCTACGACCTACACCGGGCGGTCGCCGACGGTGCGACCGTTCCCGTGTCGTTCGAGCCTCGATTGATCAAACTCGTTCGGGTCGACGGTGTCGACGACGACGATCTGGACGACGCTGCAGAGGAAGCAACCGGGCAGCTCGACCAGGCAGACAAAGACCGCCTCCAGCGCAGCGTCGCGGTACTCGACACCGTGTACGGCGCTCCGCAGCGACTTGAGGTGCTCGCCGACGACTTCGTCAAGCATTGGGAGACGCGGTGTGAAGCGATGCGCCCCTTCATCGGCGGGTCCGGCAAGGCGATGATCGTCTGCGCTACCCGAAACATCGCTGCTCGCCTCTACGACGACATCGTCTCGCTGCGGCCGGATTGGCATGACGACGCCGACGACAAAGGAAAAATCAAGGTCGTCTACACGGCAAATCCGTCCGATTCGGCATTGATCAAAAAGCACATGCGTCGTCCCAGTGCTACTGCAGCAGTGAAGAAGAGGATCAAGAACCCTGATGACGATCTCGAGATCGTCATTGTCAAAGACATGATGCTCACCGGATTCGACGCTCCGGCACTGCACACCCTGTATCTGGACCGCCCGCTCAAGGGTGCTTTGCTCATGCAGACGTTGGCTCGGGTGAACCGTACCTATCGCGGCAAGCAGGATGGGTTGCTCGTCGCGTACGCACCGCTGGCGGAAAACCTGACGAAGGCTCTTGCCGAGTTCACACGCGACACCGATCAGACCGGCGACCGCGTTGTGGGTCGGACTGCGGACGAGGCCGCGCAGATCGTCCACGATTTGCTGTCCTCGCTCTCTGCGCTGATCGGGGACGAGTGGAAGTCGATCTTCAAGGCCGATGCGAAGAGCGGTTGGATCAAAGCGGTGCTCTCCGTGACAACCAAGCTGCGATCACCGCTGACGCCGGGCAACACTGATCCGGAGGACCCTGAGGCGCGGCCGCTGGGTGAGTCGTACCGCAATCAGTCTGCGAAGCTCGCCCGAGCCTGGGCGCTGGCCGCCGGAACAACCGAGTTGGAAACCGTTCGGTTCGAGGTGCGCTTCCACGAGGAGGTCCGCACCTGGATGGCCAAACTCGACGCCCAGGAACGGGTGTCGAAGGGTGAGCCGATTCCCGATGACATTCTCCGACGACTCGGCGACATCATCGTCACGTCGGCGGCCTCCACCGGTGTCATCGACATCTATCGGGAAGCTGGTCTGGAGCTGCCGCGCCTGGATGCTCTCACACCCACCTGGCAGAAAGAGGCGTCCGAGCCCAGCAAAGCGCACTTGGCAATCGAGGCGCTCAAGGCAAGCCTCCTTGAGGAGTCGACCACCGTCACCCGGGGCAACGAGGTACGGCGCAAACTGTTCTCCGAGCGGATCACCGATCTGATGACCCGCTACACCAATCAGCAGCTCACCGCCGCCGAAGTCATTGCCGAGTTGGTCGAGATGGCTAAAGAGGTTGTGGCCGAGGCAGACCGCGGCAAGAAATTTGAACCCCCGCTCGAATCTGACGAACTTGCCTTCTACGACGTCGTGGCGCAGAACGAGACAGCCGTCGACGTGATGGGCGACGACGTACTCGCCCACATCGCCCGAGATCTGGTGGCCGCTATGCGGCGCGACACCCGTACCGACTGGACCGTCCGCGAAGACGTCAAGGCCAAACTGCGGGCCAGCATCAAGAGATTGCTTCGCAAGTACGGCTACCCGCCGGACAAGCAACCTGAAGCGATCATCCAGGTGATGCAGCAAATGGAGGTGCTCGCACCGCGCTACGCAGAAGAGCGAGCAGACCGAATCACAGGCAACCCAGCCAAGAACCCGACGGAATAGGCAGCCCAAGATGCGCATCCGCAAGATGCTGATTCGTTGGTACAAGTCGTTCAACTACGACTACGAGTTGAAGGCGATTCCAGGCGCGACACGCAATGACTGGCAGATGACTGCCGATGGATGGCTTCCCCACGTGTCAATTGGCCTCGAACACGACATCACCTCCGTCGTCGGAGCCAACGAGTCCGGTAAGTCACACTTGCTCGATGCCATCAACATTCTTCTCACCGGAAAGAATCACAGCCAGACCGACTTCTGCCGATACTCGTCGCTGTTCTCCGTCGAGAAAGGTCAGCGGCTGTTTCCTGAAATTGGTGCTGTGTTTGCCCTGACCTCAGATGACTCAGAAGCGCTTACGGCACTGAAGATTCCCTTGCATTCCAATGGCGACCTTCTGATTCTGCGGCCCAACCCTGACGCCGTCGAGGTCCTCAATGATGCTGAGCAGCGCGTTGCGCTCGATGACGATCAACTCAAAGGCCTTGAGGAACTGCTTCCTCATGCCCATCAGCTCAAAACGCAGATCGACCTACCGGACTCGGTTTCCATCGCCTCTCTCGCCCAAAGCGTCACACCGATGGCCAGTCGAACTCGACGGCACGAACTCCTCGAAACCCTCAACGGGATCAGGTCCGTCGAAGACATCGCGCCCAGATCGGTGGCACTGGTCGAGATTTTGACGGCGACCGATCCAACTGAAACCGAACAGCAGAAACTGGGTCGACTACTGCTCACCAAGGTCGCCCGGATCGACCCGTCCGCATTCAGGGATCTCCAAGATGCCATTGCAAACGAGAAGGAAGGCCTCGTCAACGCACTCATCCAGGAGATGAACAAGTCGATCGCACGCCACCTGAACATCTCGAAATGGTGGAGTCAGGATGAAGATTTCCAACTGCGAGTATCCCCGCGAGAGCACGAACTCGTTTTCACTATCCGCGACCGCACAGGCACCGACTACTCCTTCAGCGAACGCAGCCGCGGACTCACCTATTTCCTCAGCTACTACGTTCAGCTACGGTCTCACGATCGTCCCCAGGAACGACCCGAGGTTCTCCTGATGGACGAACCAGATGCCTACCTATCAGCCCTCGGGCAGCAGGACCTCTTGCGTGTACTCGAAGATCACGCTCATCCGGAAGACTCAGACCGAACCGACCAGGTCGTGTATGTCACCCACTCCCCGTTTCTGATCAACCGAAACGCCGGTCACCGCGTCCGCGTTGTGGACAAGGGTGCTCGCGACGAAGGAACCCGCCTCGTCAAGGACGCCACCCAAAATCATTACGAGCCTCTACGAACATCGTTGGGCGCTTTCGTAGCAGAGACGGCCTTCGTCGGCGGCGACAACTTGTTCGTCGAAGGGATCGCCGATCAGATCCTGATCGCTGGAATGAACGCCAGGGTCCGCCGCAGCGGGGTCGCACCCAGCAAGTGCCTCGACCTCAACCAGGTCACTCTCGTTCCCGGAGGGTCCAACGTCGCGTACATGCTCTACCTCGCCCGCGGCCGCGATCAGTACAAACCCGCATGCGCGGTTCTCCTCGACAGCGACAAGGCCGGAGTAACCGCGCGGGCCCAGATCCAGAAGGGTGGTGCCAAGGGAAGACCCACCGTGACTGATGATCTCATCGTCATGGTCGGCGATTGGGCGACCGAAATCGGAGCGAAGTGTGAATCCGGAGTGACCATAATGGAACCCGAAGACTTAGTTCCGCTCACGCTGGCCGGCATTTCCGCACGCCGCTATGCAAAGCACCTCCTGAGCCTGGATGAGACCGAGGCAAGCAGCCTCACGGACATCGCCATCCGGACTGAAATCCAAGCGGGCACGAAATCGATGTGGGATGCCGTCGCGACAGCCTTCGAAGCAACATTTGGAACCGAGATCGGTAAGGCCGGCTTCGCAAAGGAGCTCCTTGGATACCTCAAAGAGCACGACGGTGATGAGACCCAGCTCAACGGAGTAAACGACCTCGACGCAAACTTCGCCTCCCTCATCGAGAAACTCACGGACACCCTGCGACTGGCCCGCGAACGCGAGATCGACTCCCGACGCGAACAACGAGTAGAGCGCATCATCAGAGATTTCGCGGATGATCATCCCACGGGTTGTGTCAGGGACCGCGCTGCGGCGATGCTGCGACGAATCGACGCAACCTCCGACAACACCACCGCTGGCGACGCCATTCGCGCCGGAACCGCCGCGCTCCGCCGCGATTTCGATCTCGGAACAGATCCACTCGACCGGGTTCCTGACTACAGAAACTTCCTCGACAGACTCACGAATATTCCGCTACTCGTCCGTCTCAGCGATCAGGGCCGACTGACCGAAGGAGTCTTTCAAACAACCGCAATCGAAGCCGTCGCTAACGCGTCGGTGTAAAGCGACGCGTTGTTGCCACTGACCTCAGGTTATCTGCATCGGGCAATCGAATCGTTCAGAAATTTGGGCACGCTGCTCCAAGCTCGTTAGGCCTTCGGCCTGTGCGCGGTTAGGGAGTCTCCGGACTCCTTAACCGCGCACAGCTATGTCGGGGGCATGTTGAGCGGTGTCACGACTTGAACCGGTGACGTCGTAAAGCCGAAGTGAGCGCCCATGGCGCCGTGTTCTTTCATGACCACCTGACAGGCAGTGCGAACATCCGCCCGCAGATCGTGGTGGAGCACCGCTGATATTCGCCTCTCCCCCAGCAACTTTCGATTGTCACCGTCGAGATCGTGAGCGATGAAGACACTGCACTCCCGGTTCAGTTCTTCGAACGCGTCGACCGTGGCCAGGTTGCCACCACCGATCGAATACACGGCACGGATCTGCGGATCGGATTCGAGTGCCGCTCGCACCAGTTTCCTACTCGTCTGATCCAGACCGTCACTGTTCGGAATGTCGATCAACCGTCGATGCGGAGCCGAGACTCGCATGGCGGAGCGAAATCCCATCTCCCGTTCTTCCTCCCCGCGAAAGAACCCGCTACTCATGCTCACCAGAACATTGCCTTCCCGATTCCCCAGCCACTGATCTATCAAGTACGCGGCGGTGGCTCCGGCGGCCCGGTTGTCGATGCCGATGTAGGCGGCTCGCCTGCTGCCGGCAACGTCGGTCACCAACGTGACGACCGGAATCTTTGCCGCTACGAGCCGATCGATCGCCGCCACGACTTCCGGAGTGTCGGGAGCCTTGACGATGACTCCGTGGGACCCGCGCCGGCGAATCTTGTCGAGCGTCGACGTCATCGCTTCTACCGAACCGGTTTCACGAAAGTGGAACCGAGACCGCACCACAGCGGGCGCAAGGGTCGGCAGTTCGGCCTCGAGCGCGCCGCGGACGGCGTCGGAAAACCGTGTAGGGGTTTGCAACACGACGTCGACGATGAACGTGCGGCCGACCAATTTCAATTGCGAGCGTTGGCGTTCCAGGTCCGTGATCGCCTGGCGAACCTCCGATCGTGTGCCCTCACGAACTCCAGGGCGGTCGTTGAGCACCCGGTCGACGGTGGCCTCACTCAGGCCAGACTGCTGGGCAATCTCCCGCACTTTGAATCGATGCGCCACAACTACCTCACAATGATGGATATTTGATGGTTTTTCGCTGTTGCTCGAGGTCTTCGTCACAGCCAGACTAAACCCATGACTTCTCCGCCGGGCGTAACCAGGCCCGCACTCCTCGCCGACACCGTCGTACTGGTCAGTGGCGGCTCGCAAGGCGTCGGCGCCGGCGTCGTACGCGCCGCAGTCCGTGAGGGCGCTCAGGTGGCTTTCACCGGCCGACGCCCGGACGTCGGAAAGGCTCTCGAGACAGAACTTCCGGGAACTCACTTCATCGAAGCCGATGTGGCACAAACGGATTCCGCGCTCGACAGCGTGGCCGAGACGATCTCTCACTTCGGCCGCGTGGATGCTCTGGTCAATTCCGCCGGGCTCACTTCACGCGGAACGCTGCTCGACACCACCGAAGAACTCTTCGACCAGCACATCGCGGTGAACCTTCGCGGTCCGTTCTTCACGATGCAGGCAGCAGTCAAAGACATGCGCGAGCGTGCGGTCCCCGGGTCCATCGTCAACATCATCTCCACGTCCGAACTCGGCGGGCAGCCGTATCTCGCGCCGTACGTGGCAGCGAAGGCCGGGCTGGCGGGGCTGACCCGCAACGCGGCCCATGCGCATCGCTGGGATCGTATCCGGATCAACGGTCTCGACATCGGGTGGACACAGACCGAGGGTGAAGACCTCACGCAGAGAGCTTTTCACGACGCTGGTGACGACTGGCAGGAACGCGCGGGCAGCACCCTCCCCATGGGCAAGCTCGGACAGGTCGACGAAATCGCCGACTTCGTCGTCTTCCTGCTCTCCGATCGCAGCGGAGTCGTGACGGGTTCGATCATCGACTGGGACCAGAACGTCTTCGGAGGGCTGGACTGATGGGCGCTCGCATCGGAGTCATCGGGCTCGGACGAATCGGCAGCTACCACGCCCGAAACCTGCTGACGATGGACGGCGTCGACGCACTGATTGTCACCGACGTCGACGCACGTCGAACCTCGGACGTGGCAAGCGAACTCGACGTGGAGTCCGCTGCCGATCCCGACGCGCTTTTAGCGTCAGGCATCGACGGCGTTCTGATCGCCGCGTCGTCGAGTTCGCACGCCGACCTGATCGAAGCCGCTGTCCGCCGAGACATCCCGACGTTCTGCGAAAAGCCGGTAGCCGACTCGATCGAATCCTCGGTTCGTGTCCTCGCGACTGCCGAGCAGACGTCGGTACCAGTCCAGATCGGATTTCAGCGCCGATTCGACCCGTCATTTGTGGCGGCGTACGACGCAGTTCGATCCGGAGAACTCGGTTGGATCCACACTCTCCGATCGACCACCCTCGACCCCGCTCCCCCGCCGATCTCGTACATCGCACACTCCGGCGGCATCTTCCGCGACTGCTCGATCCACGATTTCGACATCGTCAGGTGGGTCAGCGGCCGCGAAGTCACCACGGTTTTTGCCACCGGCTCGAATCAGGGTGATCGCGGGATCGCCGATGCCGGTGACGTCGACACCGCCGCAACGGTTCTCACTTTCGAAGGCGGAACCATCGCGGTCGTGTCAAATACCCGCTACAACGGCCGCGGCTACGACTGCCGACTCGAGGTACTCGGCTCGGCGGACTCCGTCGTTGCCGGGCTGGACGACCGCTTGCCACTCCGCTCTCTCGACCCCGAAACATCGTTCCCCTCGAAGGAGCCGTACACGTTCTTCATGGACCGCTTCACGTCCGCCTACCGTGCGGAACTCGAAGCATTCCTCGGCGTTGTCGCCGGGCGTCGGGAATCACCGTGCACGCCCACAGATGCGGTCGAGTCGGCGTGGATCTCCGAAGCTGCAACGCACTCTCTGCGCGAGGGTCGGCCCGTCACGATCACCGAAGTCAAAGATCTGTTCCTTCACGACAAGAATGAGGCACACACATGAGCACTCCTCGCATCGCCGGCGCACCGATCTCCTGGGGCGTGTGCGAAGTCCCGGGCTGGGGCTACCAACTCGACCCTGCGCAAGTCCTCCGGGAAATGCGCGAAGTCGGTCTGGCGGCAACGGAAATCGGACCGGAGGGCTTTCTGCCGACAGCACCCGCCGAAATGGCCAAGGTGCTCGCGGATCACGACCTGAGCGCAGTCGGCGGGTTTGCACCAGTACTGCTGCACGATGACGATCATGATCCGGTACCCGGCATCTCCCCCATCCTCGACGGTTTTGTCGCCTCGGGTGCCGAGGTTTTGGTTCTGGCCGCCGCGACGGGTTCCGACGGCTACGATTCACGCCCAGAACTGGACGAGCAGAGTTGGAAAACCCTGCTACACAATCTCGATCGCCTCACCGACGCCGCGGCCGAGCGTGGAATCAGGGCAGTTGTCCACCCTCACGTCGGAACGATGATCGAGCAGCGCGACGAGGTCCTGCGAGTGCTCGACGGCTCGGCCATCCCACTGTGCCTGGACACCGGCCACCTGTTGATCGGCGGCACCGATCCGGTCGACCTGGCGCGTCAAGCTCCCGAGCGCATCACCCACGTGCATCTCAAGGACGTCGACGATGCCCTCGCATCACGCGTTCGCAGTGGTGAGCTCACCTACACCGACGGCGTGAAGGCGGGAATGTACCGTCCGCTCGGTGGCGGCGACGTCGACATCGCCGGTGTCACAGCCATATTGCAGCGCCACGGTTTCGACGGGTGGTACGTGCTCGAGCAGGACACCATTCTGGCCGAGGCTCCGTCCGACGAGGGACCGGTGCGCGATGTGCGAGCGAGCGTCGAGTATCTGCGGTCGGTTCTGTGACACCTGCCCCGCTGCGGATAGGCATTCTGGGAGCCTCACGCATCGCCGAGAACGCGATGATCAAACCTGCAACGGCCACCGGGCACCGCCTGGTGGCCGTTGCCGCACGCAGCCCCGAGCGGGCCAGAGCCTATGCAGCCCAGCATGGGATCGAACGGGTGGTCGATTCGTACGCCGAGCTGATCTCGGATCCGGAGGTGGACGTCGTCTACAACGCGCTGCCCAACAGCCTGCACGGACCGTGGAATCTCGCCGCCGTTCAGGCCGGCAAGCACGTGCTGACGGAGAAACCGTTTTCGAGCAACGCGGTGGAAGCGCATGCTGTAGCCGAGGCAGCGCGCGTGAGCGGAGTGACGCTGCTCGAGGGGTTCCACTACCTCTTTCATCCGGTGAACCGGCGCCTGCTGGATGTGGTTCGGAGCGGCACAGTCGGCGCGGTCACTCGGGTGGAAACCGTACTGCGGATGCCCACACCATCCGAGAACGACCCGCGGTGGGAGCTCGCATTGGCAGGCGGGTCACTGATGGACCTGGGCTGCTACGGGTTACATGCTTCCCGGACGCTGAGTGACGTCTGTGGCGGTGCGCCAGTGGTGACCGGGACCCGCCACGAGGAATACGCTCCGGGGGTCGATTCGTGGTTCGACATCGAACTCGAATACCCCAGCGGCGCCACGGCATCCGTGGTGACCACGATGTTGGACGAGCGGTATCACTTCACCTTCCGAGTATTCGGCACTGAAGGAGACGTCCTGGTGCACAACTTCCTGCAGCCGGACATCGACGACCGTGTCTCCGTCACGGCCGGTGGGCGCACGAGCGTCGAGCATCTGGGCACGAAGTCGTCGTACACCTATCAACTCGAAGCGTTCGCCGATCATCTGTCCGGGGTCTCGGCGCTGCCGATCGGGCCGGGCGACGCGGTAGCCAACATGACGATGATCGACGAGGCGTACATGCATTCCGGCCTCGGGGTTCGGCCGACGGCCATCCTGTGACGAAACGACTACAGCCTCGGTTCGATTCGAACCGAGGCTGTAGTCGCGAGGTTTTGATCTAGCGGCGAAGCTCGTGGGTCAGCGTCTCGAGCTCGTCACCGCCCGCCATCTCCTTGGTCAGTTCTTCGAGTGAGATGTCGTCGTACTTGGCGTCGAGCTTCTGCCTGCCTCGGTTGAGGAGCACGAAGTGATCGCCGACCATGTACGCGTGGTGCGGATTGTGCGTGATGAAGATGACGCCGAATCCCTGTTCCTTGGCAGCGGTGATGTAGCGCAACACCATTCCCGACTGCTTGACGCCGAGCGCTGCTGTCGGCTCGTCGAGAATCAGCACGCGCGCGCCGAAGAAGATGGCGCGGGCGATGGCAACACACTGACGCTGACCGCCCGAGAGACTACCGATCGGTGCGTCGACGTCAGGCAGTTCGATGCCCATCTTCGACAGTTCCGAAAGAGTCGTCGCGCGCATGGCGTTGGCGTCGAGCGACTTGATCAGACCGCCCTTGCGCAGTTCCTGCCCGAGGAAGAAGTTGCGCCACACCGGCATCAACGCAACGACGGCGAGGTCCTGATAGACCGTCGCGATGCCTTTGCCAAGCGCTTCTTTCGGCGAGTGGAACGTTGTCGGTTCGCCGTCGACGAGTAGTTCACCTTCGCTCTGCTGGTGCAGACCGGCGATGATCTTGATCAGCGTGGACTTGCCTGCGCCGTTGTCACCGAGCACGCCCGTTACTTCACCCGCACCGACGCGCAGGTTGATTCCCTTGAGCGCGATGATGTTTCCGTATTGCTTACCGACGTCCTTGAGCTCGATCAGTGGCACGTTGCCGCCCGAGTTCGAGAGAGCGGGAACTTCAGCTGTGGTACTCATGTGTCACCTTTTCGCAGCGTAGTTGCGGAATGCGTTGTTGGCGATGACCGCGAAGAGCAGCATGGCGCCGAGGAAGAACTTGAACCAGTCCGGGTTCCAGCCTGCGTAGACGATGCCCTGGTTGGTCATACCGAAGATGAATGCACCGATCGCAGCGCCGATCGCGGTTCCGTAACCACCGGTGAGCAGGCAACCGCCGATGACTGCGGCGATGATGTACAGGAACTCGTTACCGACACCCTGACCGGACTGAACGGTGTTGAACGAGAACAGCAGATGCATGCCCACGAACCAGGCAGCAAAGCCGACGGTCATGAACAAGCCGATCTTGACTGCGGTCACCGGCACACCGATCGCGCGGGCACTGTCCTGATTGCCGCCGACCGCGAAGATCCAGTTGCCGATCTTGGTCTTGAACAAAACAAATGTTGCAATCGCGGTGAACAGCAGCCACCACACGACCGTGATCTTGACGGACACCCCGAAGACCGAGAACGACGACGCGAATACCTTTTTGGCGGAATCGAATCCAGCCATGTCGGAGACGCTGGGTGTGGCCACCTGACCACTCACGAGCTTGGTGACGGCCAGGTTGATACCGGTCAACATCAGGAAAGAACTCAAGGTGATGAGGAAGCTGGGAATTTTCGTCTTCATGACGAGGTAGCCGTTGAAGAATCCGACGGCGAGCGAGACGACCAGCGCCAGAATCGCGCCCACCCACAGGTTGAGGTGCAGGTTGTAGGCGATCATCGACGCGGCGAGCGAGGACGTGGTGACTGCGACGCCGGCGGAGAGGTCGAACTCGCCGCCGATCATGAGCAGGGCGACCGCGCAAGC
This sequence comes from Rhodococcus sp. FH8, assembly GCF_019266085.1. Lineage (NCBI taxonomy): Bacteria > Bacillati > Actinomycetota > Actinomycetes > Mycobacteriales > Nocardiaceae > Rhodococcus > Rhodococcus sp. FH8. The sequence goes on from NZ_LPNQ01000078.1 coordinate 397,473, forward strand.
CATGATGCCGATCGTGGAGCTGGAGTAGAGCACTGTCGCAAGCGCTTCCGGCGTACGGAACGGTGCCGCGACGATACAGAAGAAGATGAAGATGGCGATGGCGCCGACAAGTGAACCCATCTCCGGGCGGAGCAGCAGACGCTGAATGCGCTTTTGCTCCTTCACCCGTTCATCGGTCACGACTTTATGGGCGGCAAGGTCGAGATCTGCCTGAGTGGACATGATTTCCCTTCCGTGCTGGACAGGCGCACGGAGGGCGGACTCTCAGCCCTCCGTGCGCCCGGATCAGCGAGTTCCGTTCTTGGCGTACTCGGCGACCGAGTCGATGTTGGTGTTGTCGATGAACGCGGGTCCGGTCAGGGTGGGCAAGCCACCACCGATCACGTTGCCGTTGTTGAGGTAAAGCCACAGCGAATCGATGGCGAGGTAGCCCTGCAGGAAGGGTTGCTGGTCCACTGCCCACTGCACGTCACCGGATTTGATGGCGTCGACGAGCGCCGCGTTGGTGTCGAAGGTGACGACCTTCGCCTTGCTGCCCGCATTGCCGACCGACGTCACGGACGTCAATGCAAACGGCGCACCGAGCGCGAGAACACGATCGATTGCCGGGTCCTGTTGAAGTTTCGCGGTGATGGTCGACTCCACCGACGGCATGTCCTTGCCGTTGACGTTGAGAATCTCCGTCGTTCCCTTGAACGACTTCTTCACACCGGCACAACGTGATTCGAGGCTCACGTTGCCCTGCTCTTGAATGACGCACAGCACCTTGGTGGCTCCTTCGGTGTTGAGTCGCTCGCCCGCAGCTTCACCGGCAATCGACTCGTCCTGACCGAAGTACTCCTTGACGCCCATGTCCTTCCAGGTTTCGAGGCCCGAGTTGAGGGCGACCACCGGAATGCCCGCGGCGGTGGCACTTTGGACCGCGGCAACCATGGCGTCGGGCTTCGCGAGGGTAACGGCAATCCCGTCGACCTTGCTGTCGATCGCGCTCTGAACCAAGTTGGCCTGATTCGGTGCCTCGGGATCGGCGGAGTACCGAAGTTCGATGTTGTCCTTCGCCGCTGCGGTTTCGGCTCCCTTGCGCACCAGATCCCAGAACGTGTCACCGGGAACTTCGTGGGTGATCATCGCAATGGTGGCGCGGGGCGTGTCCGCCGTACCCGCGCCCATTCCGGATCCGGATGAATCCGGCTTACCGCCGGTGCTGGAACAGGCGGCCAGACCCAAGACCACGACTGAGGCTCCGGCCAGTACGGCAACGCTCTTGCGCCCCGTGAGAAACGACATGTGAACTCCCTCTCGACATCAACCAACGGCCCGCGAACGGATGGTGCTCGGTTGTATGTGAAAGATGTAATACCCGTCACAGTCGAATGTCAATAGTTTGTTCTGACATTAGGACTGCTTATCAAAGACCAGACAAACTGAAGGGAGTGGAAAGGCCAGGTCAACGCGCTGCAGGTCCAGTTGAACCTCGAACCACTAGTTGTGGTTGCGCGACTATGTCCTTGCCCAAGAGTCCACTTCCGCCATCGAGACGTTCGGAGATTCGCTCCACCGCGGCGCCACCCAGAAACGCCGTGTCCTGCCCGACGCTGGTCAGATCGATGTGCACCAAACCTGCCAATGCACTGTTGTCGAATCCGATCACGGAGACGTCGCCGGGCACCGAGACCCCGGCACGCAGGAAGACGTCGAGAACCCCCAGTGCGCAGCGATCATTGAAAGCGAAGACCGCACCGGGAATCCCTTGTTCGACCATCGACCGCGCGGCGTCCGCGCCGAACTCCTCCGTGAGGCCGCCGGGAAGTATCCGCGATTCCAGTCCGGCCGCCCGCATGGCCTTCCGGTAGCCCTGACGCCTCTCCTGGGCGCCCGGACCGCGTCCGCCGTCGACGTGGACGATCGAGCGGTGCCCGAGTCCGACGAGATGATTCACGGCCATCACGGCGCCCGCCTCGTCGTCCGTGCGGACAACGTCCACATGTGCTGAGGGCATCTTCCGGGCGAGCACGACGACGGGAACCTTGGCCGCCAGGTCGACGATCTCCGATTCCGGCGCCTGCGAACCCAACAGCAAGATCGCCTCGCATCGGTCGTCGAGCAGGGTGCGCACGGCGCGCGAGCCAGGCCTGCGGTCCGAGACAGCGCTGAGAACGACGTCGTAGCGCAAGCGTTCGGCTGCGTCGTAGATCTCGTCGAGCAGCTCCGCGTGAAAGGTTTGCGCGGCAACATAACTGACACCGATCAGGCGGCTGCGATGCTGGCGCAGCAGTCGCGCCGCGTTGTCGGGTCGATAGCCGAGTTCGTCCGCGGCCGCCTTGACCCGTACCCGCGTCGCATCGCTGGCACCCGGGACATCGCGAATGACGATGGACACCAGTGCGCGTGACACACCGGCCAGGTCTGCTACGTCTTGCAAGGTGGGGCGTCGACTGTTCACCTCCACAGACTAGATCGTTCCAGCGAATACACGCCGAAACGTTGACGCACGAGGCAACCAGCGCTTTACTGACACGACTAGAACGATCTAGTTCCTCATCCTCACTCCGAACGGAGCCCCCATGTCTGCCTCTGTTGCAGTCGGTCTGATCGGCGCTGGATGGATCGGCCGTTTCCACGGCGAGTCCGTCGCGCTGCGTATCCCCGGCACCCGTCTCGTCGCCGTCGCCGATCCTGCGCCCGGCGCTGCGGCGTCGTTGATCGAACGTGTCAGTCCCGACGCCCGCGCGTACACCGACGCCCTTGAGCTGATTGCCGATCCGACCGTCGAAGCGGTGCTCATCAGTACGCCCGCATCAACTCACACCGATCTCGTGGTAGCAGCAGCGGAGGCCGGCAAGCATGTCTTCTGCGAAAAGCCGATGGCTTTGACACTCGAGGACGCCGATCGCGCAATCGGCGCATGCGCCGCGAACAATGTTGCGCTGCAGGTCGGTTTCAATCGCCGTTTCGCCGCCGATTTCGCGGCGGCCCACGACGTGATCACCTCCGGCGGAATCGGGACCCCGCAGCTACTTCGCTCTCTGACTCGCGATCCGGGAATCACCGCCGACGTCGCCTCTCGAGTCAAGCCGTGGACGATCTTCAACGAGACACTGATTCACGACTTCGACGCCCTGCTCTGGCTCAACCCGGGGGCACGCGTCGTCGAGGTGTTCGCGCAGGCCGATGCTCTCGTCCATCCGCAGTACAAGGAGCAGGGGTACCTCGATACGTCGATGGTTCAGTTGCGGTTCGACAACGGCGCCTTCGCGTCGGCCGAGGCCAACTTCCAGGCCACCTACGGTTACGACGTTCGCGGCGAGGTTTTCGGTTCCGGTGGAATGGTGAGTGCAGGCGAGGTCACGCGGACCGCGATGCGTCATTACAGCTCACCGGGCGTTCTGGCCGACACACCTCGGGTGAACATCGAACTGTTTCACGACGCCTATGTTGCCCAGCTAGCGCACTTCGCAGACTGCATCCGCTCCGGCAGCGCGCCGTCGGTCGACGGTCTCGATGCTCGCAACGCCCTGGAAATCGCACTGGCTGCAAAAGAATCCGTGGAAACCGGACTGCCCGTATCGCTGCTGTCGGTGCCGCAGTGAGCCCCTTCGATTTGGCGGTCTCTGCCGAGATGACGTTCACCGAACTCCCTGTCGTCGAACGCATTCGGCGGATCTCGGAGGCGGGGTTCGCAGCCGAGATCTGGAGTTGGCAAGACAAGGACCTCGATGCTCTGGTCGCCACCGGGGCTCGGTTCTCCTCGATGACCGGCTATCTTCACGGCGATTTGTTCGACGAAGCGGGCAGCGCCGAACTCGTACGTACAGCGGCGCTATGCCTCGCGCCGGCAGCGAAACTCGGCGTTCCTCGGCTGAACTTCCATACCGGCGAGCTGATCGACGGACAGGCCGCGCGCCCGCAGTATCGAACTACGGGAGCGATGTGGCTGACGGCCCAACGCGCTCTCGAGAAGATCGCGCGACTGGGTGAAGACGCCGGAGTCGTCTTCTGCCTCGAGAATCTCAATACGATCGTCGATCACCCTGGCGTACCGATGGCCAGAGCCAAAGACACTCTGGCACTGGTGGAATCCGTCTCACACCCCAACCTCAAGATGATGCTCGACCTCTACCACGCACAGATCGGCGAAGGAAACCTCATCGAACTCGTGCGGCGTTGTGGTGACAACATCGGCGAGATTCAGGTGGCCGACGTACCCGGCCGATGCGAACCCGGAACCGGCGAGATCAACTACCCAGCCATCGCACGCGTTCTCGCCGAGCAGGGTTACACCGGCACGATCGGATTGGAGGGCTGGGCATCCGGAGACAGTGACACCGCACTCACTGCTTTCCGGAACGCCTTCACTCTCTAACTCTCACCCAGGAACGTGATCCCGTCGTAGCGCGCAGATCTTCCGTCACCGGTCGAGTCCACGGGGAGCGCTTCCTGAGGTCTTTTTGATGGATTTCAGGGGTAGTTTCGATGGCTTTTCCTTGGCAGTCTTTGAGTCACAGCACATCGTGAACTCCGCAGGAAGGCCCCCGAATGACTCCAGCACTGACCGACCACACCGTGCCGTTCGCGGGTAGATTGCACCGAGAAGATTGCAACATCGAAGACTTCGCCGCTCTGGTCGCACACGAGACAGACCCCGTCGATTACCCGTACGCCCATTCGGTGGCCGACGGCGTTCTTCTCTACCGCTCGGATGCTCTGGTCGACAAATTGTCGAATCCTGAAATCCGGGCGGAGATTCAGGACGAGATCGCCCGCGCGTTACTCACCGGTCCAGGCATCACGGTCTTCCAAGGCGCGTTCGACGCGGAGGTATTGGATCGCGCCAGTGCGGTCTTCCGCGAACTCATTGCGCGCCAACACGAATCCGGCGCGACGTCCGGGGATCACTTCGCCAAACCCGGAGCCAATGACCGGATCTGGGGAGCACAACTGAAGTTGGCGCTCGAAGATCCCAAGGCTTACGTCGACTACTACGCAAACAGCATTGTCGCTTTGGCTTCGGAAGCCTGGCTCGGCCCCATGTATCAGGTGACGTCGGACGTCAACGTCGTCAATCCCGGTGGCGCCGCACAGAATCCACATCGCGACTACCACCTCGGTTTCATGTCGAGCGACGTCGCTGCGAAGTTCCGAGCGCACGTTCATCGCTTGACCCCCGCCCTCACCTTGCAAGGTGCAGTCGCCCATGTGGACATGCCGGTCGAGACGGGCCCGACGAAATATCTGCCGTACTCCCAACAATTCGAATCCGGATACCTCGCGTTCGAGCGTCCCGAGTTCAAGGAGTTCTTCGAGGCCAATTACGTCCAATTACCCTTGGAGAAGGGAGATGCCGTCTTCTTCAACCCTGCACTGTTCCACGCCGCCGGCCACAACAAATCCGCCGACGTCCTGCGCATGGCAAATCTTCTTCAGGTGTCGTCAGCCTTCGGTCGCGCCCTCGGAACCATTGACCGGGACGCGCTCGTCAACGCGATCTATCCGGCACTGCTCGCCCTCAGCGAAGCAGGTTCCGACGAGTCCGTTCGCTGTGCCGTCGCCGCTTCCGCTGAGGGCTACGCCTTCCCGACCAATCTGGACCGAGACCAACCGGTCTACGGCCTCGCGCCTCAGACGCAGGCCGAACTAGTGATGGAGGCGGTTCGCGAGCGGATCTCGCCTGACCATCTGGCCGAGTTGTTGAAGGCACAGTCCGAGAGACGAATGGCCTGAGGGACGACAGCGCTGACGAGACTTGGACCGCCCAATGCCGGTCAGTCGGTACGCTCGTGGCATGGGGTGGGACTTGTTAGTGCTGTTCGCCATGATCGGCCCGTTGGCGGTGTTCGGGTGGGCGGCTGTTCGGGCAAGGCGCCGCGGGCTTGGGGGGTCGTTCGTCGGGCCGTTTCAGGAGATGTTCGATCCCGGTGCGGCGCGAGCACAGACTGTCATCGAACAGATCGCGGAACTTCCGGATCCTGCGGACTCCGGCGACCCGGACAACGACGACGATGTGCCGTACACAGTCGCCTACGAGGGTGTTCGGCTCCACATCAACCCGGGTAAGGCTCGACAGCGCGGAGGCGACGGGACCACCAAGCGAGCTCAGTGAAAGTCGGACCGGATACAACGCGAGGGAGAACTGGTTCAGTCAGGGCCGGCGAAGTTGATAGGTGACACCGTTCTCCAACTCATCTGAGCTGAAGGACTCCGGAGAGAAGTGGCCCAAGCTCACCTCATAGTTTCTCTGGTTTGCGGGGACGGCATCAAAATGTGCGGTGTAGGAGCAGGTGCTCATTCCGTCGGGAAGTTGATCGATTGCCTCGACCTCGAGTGCCGACCTTGTGGATGCAGCGCCGCTGCCCCCGAAAATCTGAATCTGGTCGTTCGGAGCAACACGAATCATGTCGATCACGCACTCTCCAGAGACCGTCTCGGCCTGCTCTGCCTGACCGGTCACCGTTATCGTGGCGGCAAAGGTTTTCGGCACATCGACATTGGTCGTGCAGCTTGTCAGCATCAGCGCTCCCACAGAGCCCGCTGCCGCAGCCGCAACCTGTGCTGACCTTCGCCTCATAGTCGTCAACGGTAGTGCGTCCGAGTCGCCACGGTGCTCGGTTGCCGAATCCGAAGAGTCACACGGGGCCCGTCGCCGGCCGGCCGAACCACGTGGACAGCTGAGTATCCAACTCCGCCTGCGAATCCCCGACCCATGCCACATGACCGTCCGGCCGAAGCAGGACAGCCGGAGCGTTCAATTCAGTGCTTGTGTCAACGATGTGGTCGGCGCGATCGCTCCAACCATCGACGGACAGTTGGCCACCCTGGTCGAGAAGAAGTCCGCGGCCGGATCGCATCAGGTCGTACAGGTTGCCGCGCGTCAACGCGATGTTCCGCAGCCTCCGACCGAGTAGGTCGTCACCTTCGCCGAAGTCGTAGCGAATCGAGATCGCAGTGATCTTCTCGGTCAGATAACGCTTGACGTCTTCGAATTCCATCAACTCGGAGATCAAGCGTCGCACAGCTTGTGGACCGGCTGCGGTGGAGATCAGCTCCGCCTGCGCGCGCGTGTTGTCGAGGACGTCGGCAGCCACCGGACGCCGTTCCGATTCGTAAGTATCGAGCAGGCTCTCCGGCGCCCAACCGTTAATCTCTGCGGCGAGCTTCCAGCCGAGGTTGAAGGCATCTTGGACACCGAGATTGAGGCCTTGTCCGCCCATCGGTGGGTGGATGTGTGCGGCGTCGCCGGCGAGGAACACCCGGTCGCGCCGGTAGTGCTCCGCCAGACGGGTGGCGTCACCGAAGCGCGAGAGCCACCGCGGCGAGTGCACACCGAAGTCGGTACCCGCAATGGCCAGTAGCTGTTGTTTGATGTCGTCGAGGGTGGTGGGAACCGCGCGACCGTCGGCAACTTCGGCCGCGGGTACCACGACGCGAAAAGCACCATTGCCGGCGGGACCGACTCCGAATCGTTTGTGCGTTTCCCGGATTTCGGCGACAACGGCGGCCAGTTCATCAGCCGGCATGGTCACGTCCATTTCGCCGATCAACGTGTCGGCGCTCGACGGCTCGCCGGGAAACCCGACGTCGATCAGCTTCCGAACAGTGCTGCGGCCGCCGTCGCAGCCCACGAGATAACGCGCGTGAAGTGTTGTGCCGTCGGACAATTCCGCTGTGACGCTATCGGTATCTTGACGGATCGCGACGACGCGCTTCCCTCGCTGAATGTCCGCACCGACTTCGGTGGCATGTTCGGCAAGAATCCTGTCGATCTCGGGCTGAGGAATGCCCAGTACGTACCCGTGCGCAGTATCGAGGTGCGCCGGTGCCGGTTTGCTGATCCCCGCGAAGAATCCACCGAGCGGATACTTGCGGCCGTGCGCGAGGAACTTGTCCAGCAACCCGCGCTGCTCCATGATTTCGATGCTGCGCACATGGATGCCGAGGGCACGGACGAACTGAGTCGGCTCCTCGTCCTTGTCCACGACGACGACATCGACGCCCTGCAGCCGGAGCTCACCTGCCAGCATCAATCCAGTTGGTCCAGCACCGACAATGATGACGTCACTCATGCGATCCCCTCCTCCGGGCAAGGCTTTTGCTTGCTCGCAGCAGACGAGTGTGCACCATCACCGGGGCCTTGCCGCAAGCCCCGGGTCCCGCGTTATCATGAAGGTGGCGGAAGACGCTTCATCATCGGCGCACCAACACCACAGCACCTGTATCGCGTGGGAGCCGCCAACTCTCGATCACCGTCGGCACCAGCATGGCCCCGAGAACACCCAGCGTCAGAGAAAACGGCACTCCGCCGCTCAGATCCCCCGACTCCGCCAACGGTGTGCAGAGCGTGATCACCAACGCGGACAGTGCAATACCTAGACCGGATGCCAACTCTTGCAGCGTTGCATGCAGAGTATTGGCATCGGTCAGCTCACCCGAGTCGACGTCGGCGAACGCCAAGCTGTTGTACGCGGTGAACCCGATGGATCGCAACGCGCCACTGACAAACAGTGCGACAGCGATTACGACGTCCGGTGTCGTCGACGAGATCAGTACCAGCGCACCGAAGCACACCACCGACAGAACTCCGTTTCCCACCAGAACTAGTCTGATCCCGAATCTGCGCATGAGCGGAGTGGTGAGCGGTTTGATCGCGATATTCCCCGCGAACAGAGCCATCACCAGCAGACCGGCCTTGAACGCCGACATTCCGAATCCCACTTGGAACAACAACGGCAGCACAAACGGCACGCCCATGATCACGAGCCGGTACAGCGAGCCGCTCGACGCGACGAGCCGAAACGATCGAAGCCGGAGGACGCCGAGCGCGATGAGCGGGTGATCCGACCGGACGAGGTGAATGACGGCCAAGCTCAACAAGATCAGAGCCGCAACGATCCCGAGGCCCACTCTTAGCCAGTCGGTTCCGGCACTGTGCACGCTCTCGAGCGCCACGACAAGCACTGCGACGCCTGCTCCGATCACCACCAATCCCAGCCAGTCAAGGCTCCGTTCCTGCGCCTCCCGAATGTCGGGCACCATGCGCAATGCCAGCAGAAACCCGACGATCCCGATCGGAACGTTGATCAGAAAGATCCAGCGCCACGAAGCGATCGACACGATGGCTCCACCCACAGCGGGCGCAAGAACCGGCGCTGTGAGCGCCGGCCACGTCAAGTAGGCGATAGCCCGTACGAGTTCCGCCTTCGACGTCACCCGCAATACTGCGAGCCGCCCTACCGGCACCATCATGGCGCCGCCTACCCCTTGTAAAGCACGCATTCCCACCAGCATCGGGAGGGAGGTGCTCAGTGCACATCCCACCGACGCCACCGTGAAAACGGCTATGGCAGAGATGAAGACACGTCGCGTTCCGAATCTGTCGGCCATCCATCCGCTCGCCGGGATCAGGACGGCCAACACCAGGAGGTACGAAGAAACGGCGACATTGACGTCGACGGCATCAACTCCGAAAGATTGGGCGATCGACGGCAGTGCCGTTGCGAGAATCGTCGCGTCCAGCATCTCCATGAACAGCGCTGCTGCCACGAGCAGCGCCAGTCCGCGGGGAAATGTCACTGCACCAGAGCCTTTCGGAGGAGCTGTCGATCAGCCGAGAGAAATCCAGCTGCCGGAGGTCACCGAGGCGACCATCGCGTCCAGAGCCTGTGCGGACGCGACTGCATCAGCGATGGTCGCGCCCTGCGGCGCTCCGTCCACGATCGAGGCGATGAAATTGCGAGCCTCGATCACTTTCAGGTCGTCGTAGCCCATCGCGTTGGCCGCGCCAGGCTGGAAGCGGCCGAACTCACCGGACTCGGGGCCGACCAGAACCGTCGTGACGGATTGGTCCTGGTACTTCGAGCCGAGGCTGGTGCCCAGTTCACCCATCCGGCGGTAGTCCCAGAACACGGCACCTTTCGTGCCGTGAATCTCGAATCCGTAATTGTTCTGCTCTCCCACGGCGACGCGGCATGCTTCGAGGGTGCACCGGCCACCCGACCCGAGGCGCAGCAGTGCGCTGACGAAGTCTTCGTTCTCGACAGCCCCCATCTCCCCACCGCTGGCCCGCGCATGTCCACTGGTAGCGGCGGACGGACGCGCACGCTCCGGGATGAAGATCGCAGTATCCGCAACGAGAGCGTCGACGTCACCGAGAAGATGACGAATCAGATCGATGCCGTGCGAAGCCAAGTCGCCCAGGACGCCGGCGCCGCCGCGCTCACGCTCGTATCGCCAACTCAAAGCACCTTCAGGGTGGGCCGCATAGTCGCTGAGGAAACGAAAACGCGAGTGCGTGATCGTGCCCAACTCCCCTGAGTCGATCAGGCTCTTTGCCAGGGCCACAGCCGGCGCGTTTCGGTAGTTGAAGCCGACGGTCGACTGCACACCGGCCTTCGAGACTGCTACGGCAACAGCTTTGGCGTCTTCCGTGGACAAGCCGACGGGCTTCTCGATCCAGATGTGTTTGCCGGCCTCTGCCATTGCGACGCCGATTTCACGGTGCAAGAAGTTCGGGGCCGTGATGCTCACCGCGTCGATGGCCGGATCGGCTGCGATATCGCGCCAATCCTGGGTGAAAGCTTCGAAACCGAATTGGTCCGCTGCTTCCTCCCCTCTGCCAGGCACCTCGTCGGCGACGGCGGCCAGGCGGATCACGGGAAGCTGCGGATAGTGCTGCCGCAGACGCAGATACGCCTGCGTGTGGACGCGGCCCATCCATCCGAATCCGGCAACTGCTACTGAAATGCCTGTCATGAGGCTCCGTTCGGGTCAAATGATCGAAGGATCGCAGAAATGCTGGGATCACAAATCACCCCCACTGACTCGGTCAGGCGGGTACTCGTGTCACCGGGATCGAGATCTAGCGGTCGACCACGGTGGTGTCGAAGTAGTAACGCGACGCTCGGTAGCAGTGGCTGCCGTACTCGACGGCGCTACCTGAATCGTCAAATGCAGTGCGGCTCATGGTCAAGAGGGCAGCACCCACTTTCTCGTCGAGCAATCCTGCTTCTTCGCGAGTCGCCGCCCGAGCGCCGATTCGCTGCCGCGCCACACGGATGTGAACGCCGCGAGTTCGCAAGGTTTGGTACAGCCCCTGCGTCTCCAACTCCTCGGGATCGGGTGCGATGTCCACCGGAATGTAGTTGGTCATCACGGCAAGCGGTTCGCCGTTGGTGCTTCGCAGACGCCTGATGGTGGCCACTTCGGCGTCAGGTTCGAGGTTGAGTTCCGCGGCAACGTCCTCGGCGGGAACTCCCACCGTGAACTCGAGCAGCTTGGTCGTCGGCGCCTGGCCGGCCCTCGCAAGGTCGTCGAACAGGCTGGTGAGCTCGACCGGGCGGTGCACCGGACTTTGCACCACCTGAGTTCCGACTCCCCGCTTACGAACAAGTAGTCCCTTGTCCACCAGCTCCTGGATCGCGCGTCGAGTGGTCGGACGTGAGAGATTGAGCCGTTTGGCCAACGCCAGTTCATTCTCGAAGCGATCACCTGGGGCAAGTTCGCCACCGAGAATAGCGCCCTCGATTGCCTGTGCCAGCTGAAAATACAGCGGCACCGGGCTCGAGCGGTCCAACTCGACGGCGAGTGCTGCGACCACGGCCAACTCCGATCTGTCTTGGGAAGGCGCCGTATCGACGCTACTTCTCTCGGCAGTGTATGCGAACACTAACATTCACTTGACCGCAAGTCATAATGTCCAGACAAACTATTGACAATCGCTGTGTCGCGGCGCACAGTTTCAGTCATACATCGGTGCCCTGCGTGGGCAACCCACCACGAACTCTCGGGAGTCAGTTTTGACAAGCATCAACACTCACCAGAGCGGGTCACACATCCCTGACGCACCCTTCGACGTGCTTGCCATCGGCCGATCGGGTGTGGACATCTACCCACTTCAGACCGGTGTCGGACTCGAGGACGTCGAGACGTTCGGCAAGTTCCTCGGCGGCAGCGCAGCCAATGTCTCGGTGGCGGCCGCGCGCCTCGGCCGGCGAGCAGCACTGATCTCCGGCGTAGGCAGCGATCCTTTCGGGAAGTTCGTCACACGCGAGTTGGCACGTCTGGGCGTCGACAACAGGTTTGTCGTCACCAATTCCGAGTACCCGACACCGGTGACGTTCTGCGAGATCTTCCCTCCTGACGACTTTCCGCTGTACTTCTACCGCAAGCCGCATGCGCCCGATCTTCGGATCACCCCGGAAGACATCGACCTCGACGCCGTTCGAACGGCGTCCCTCTACTGGTCGACTGTGACGGGGCTGTCCGAAGAACCGAGTCGCAGTGCACACTTCGCGGCCTGGGAAGCCCGCGAACGACGCCCGCTGACGGTTCTGGATCTGGACTACCGTCCGATGTTCTGGTCGACGCCCCAGGAAGCAACCAATCAGGTGCAGCGCGCTCTGGCGCACGTGACTGTGGCCGTGGGAAACCGTGAAGAGTGCGAGATCGCGGTCGGTGAGACCAACCCGAACAAGGCGGCCGACGCACTTCTCGACCTCGGCGTCGAACTGGCCATCGTGAAGCAGGGCCCGAAGGGCGTTCTCGGAAAAACGCGAAAGCAGTCGATCACCGTGCCGCCCAACGCCGTCGACGTGGTCAACGGGCTGGGAGCAGGCGACAGCTTCGGCGGATCACTGTGCCACGGACTGTTGGCCGGGTGGCCGCTGGAGAAGGTACTGCGGTACGCCAACGCGGCCGGCGCGATAGTCGCATCTCGGCTCGAATGCTCCACTGCGATGCCGACCGCCGAAGAAGTCCACGATCTCGCCGAAGCCACAGCCACGGAGGCAGTCAATGTCTGACAAGCTCGCCGCCCGCCCCCTCGCCACCACCTACGCCGAAGTGACGGAACTGCGTGCGAGCGATCCGCAGATCATCGAAAAGGCCTGGGCAGCGCGAACTCCTCGCGCCACTGTTCGAGGCAATGGCCGGCTCATGATCGTCGCGGCCGATCATCCGGCGCGTGGGGCGCTGTCTGTCGGCGGCAAGCCGACAGCGATGAACAGTCGTACCGATCTGCTGGACCGGTTGCGCACTGCTCTCGACAATCCTGGAGTCGACGGCGTTCTCGGTACTGCGGACATTCTCGACGATCTGCTCCTCCTCGGCGCCCTCGACGACAAGGTCGTCTTCTCGTCGATGAACCGCGGCGGCCTGGCAGGCGCGAGCTTCGAACTCGACGACCGCATGACGGGATACACCGCGGCGGGCACCGCGAAGTTCGGAATGAACGGCGGAAAGATGCTGCTACGCATCGCACTCGACGACGCGGGCACACTGCCCACCATGACGGCATGTGCCGAAGCCGTGGACGAACTGGCCGCGGCCGGACTGATCGCGATGCTCGAGCCGTTCCTCTCTAGTCGCGTAAACGGCAAGGTGGTCAACGATCTCAGCCCCGACGCCGTCATCAAGTCCATCCATATCTCCCAGGGCCTCGGCTCCACCTCGGCGTACACGTGGATGAAACTGCCGGTCGTCGACGAGATGGAACGCGTCATGGATGCGACCACCCTCCCGACGCTCCTCCTGGGGGGAGATCCGCAGATCGCGCCGGAAGAAACGTACGCAAAGTGGGACGCTGCACTTCAGCTGCCGTCCGTGCGCGGACTGATCGTCGGACGCGCGCTGCTCTACCCACCCGACGGCGACGTCACCGCGGCCGTCGACACCGCAGTCAAGCTCGTCCACTAGAACCGACCTGGCAGGAGCAAGATGTTCAGCAAGTACTACGTCCCCGCCGGATCGTCCGCCGACGGTGATTTCACGACAGTGGTCGCGCCGGAGTCCGCCGGGTGGACCGAATCCAGCTTGTGGACACTCGAACTCGCCCCGGGTGCGAACGTCCACCTGCAGTCCGGCGAGAACGAGATCATCGTCGTTCCACTTGCGGGTTCGGCCGTGGTTGTTGCCGAGGGGACGGAGATTCCCCTCACTGGCCGCGCATCGGTTTTCGACGGCCCGAGCGATTTCGCGTACGTAGGACGCGACGCCGACTACTCGGTCAGCAGCACGGGCGGAGGCCGCTTCGCCCTGTGCGGAGCGCGCGCCGGCGCCAAGCTTCCCCATCGATACGGTCCCGCGTCCGGAGTCGCGGTCGAACTTCGCGGCGCCGGAAACTGCAGCCGACAGGTTCACAACTTCGCCACCGCAGACACCTTCGAGGCCGACTCCATCATCGCGTGTGAGGTCATCACCCCCGGCGGGAACTGGTCGTCGTATCCCAGCCACAAGCACGACGAGAACAGCGACGTCGAATCGGCCCTGGAAGAGATCTACTACTTCGAGATCGACAGAAGCCCCACCGGGACCGAAGGTTTCGGCTACCACCGCGTATACGGAACCGCCGAGAGACCTATCGAAGTGCTCGAGGAAGTCCGCTCGGGCGACGTCGTTCTCGTGCCGCACGGCTATCACGGCCCGTCCATCGCAGCGCCGGGCCACCACATGTACTACCTCAATGTCATGGCAGGTTCGGGCGAGATCCGGGCGTGGAACATCTGTGACGATCCGCAACACACCTGGCTACGTGGAAGCTGGGATCACCAGGACATCGACCCTCGACTGCCGTTGCAGTCCCACAACTGACGGAAGTGAAAGCTGTGGCACCCACCAACAACGCAACAGGCAATCGTCCACCTCGCGACGAGCCGACCGTATACCTCACCGTTTCTCAAGCTGTCGTCCGCTTCCTCGCCAACCAGTACACCGAACGCGACGGCCAGCGCACCAAGCTGTTCGCCGGCTGCTTCGGAATCTTCGGGCACGGCAACGTCGCCGGACTGGGGCAGGCACTCTTGCAGGCCGAGATCCAGGATCTCGACGCCGGCCGTGAGCCGACACTCCCCTACGTGCTCGGCCGCAATGAACAGGCGATGGTGCACTCGGCTGTCGCGCACGCCCGCATGAAGGACCGCCTGCAGACGTGGGCGGTCTCGTCCAGCGTCGGCCCCGGTGCCACCAATATGATCACCGGCGCGGCACTGGCCACCATCAATCGTCTACCTGTATTACTCCTTCCCGCAGACACTTTCGCGACCCGCGCCAGTGCCCCCGTCTTACAGGAACTCGAACTCCCGTCGAGCGGCGACGTCACAGTCAACGACGCTTTCAAACCCGTCTCACGATACTTCGATCGGGTATGGCGCCCGGAGCAGTTGCCGAGCGCTCTGCTCGCCGGGATGCGCGTTCTCACTGATCCCGTCGAGACCGGCGCGGTCACCATCGCCATCCCGCAGGACGTGCAGGCCGAGGCTTTCGACTGGCCCGAGTCCTTCTTCGCCGAACGGGTGTGGCACGTGGCCCGCCCGCTCCCCGAACGATCGGTGATCGAACGCGCCGCCGCGATCATCCGCTCGGCTCGCAAGCCACTGATCGTCGCCGGCGGCGGCGTGATCTACAGCCAGGCCACCGACTCTCTGGCAGCGTTCTGCGCGCAGACCGGGATCCCCGTGGGGCAGAGCCAGGCCGGCAAGGGTTCATTGGTCTACGACCATCCACAATCCGTCGGGGCGGTGGGGTCCACCGGCACTACGGCTGCAAACGCACTGGCCACCGAGGCTGACGTCGTCATCGGAATCGGTACGCGGTACAGCGATTTCACGAGCGCGTCCCGCACCGCGTTCACCAATCCCGACGTTCGCTTCGTCAACATCAACGTCGCATCACTGGACTCCGTGAAGCAGGGCGGAGTCAGCGTTGTCGCCGACGCACGTGAGGCACTCGACGCGCTGGCACTTGCACTGAACGACTACCGGGTGGACGACGAATATGCGTCCAGGATCGGTGACCTCGCTCGCGATTGGGATGCGATCGTCGAATCCGTCTACAACCCAGCCGAACCCGCTGCCGACGGGTCACTGAATCAGAATCAGGTGATCGGCCTGGTCAACACACTGTCCGATCCACGTGACGTCGTGGTGTGCGCTGCCGGGTCCATGCCAGGTGACCTCCACAAGCTGTGGCGAACCCGTGATTCCAAGGGGTATCACGTCGAATACGGGTACTCGTGCATGGGATACGAAGTTGCCGGCGGTCTAGGCGTCCGCATGGCGTGCCCCGATCGCGACGTGTTCGTGATGGTCGGAGACGGTTCCTATCTGATGATGGCCACCGAATTGGTCACCGCCGTACAGGAACGCCTCAAGGTCATCGTCGTCCTGGTGCAGAATCACGGATTTGCCTCCATCGGTTCACTGTCCGAGTCGCTGGGTTCCCAGCGCTTCGGCACGCAGTACCGCTACCGCTCGAATGACGGACGTCTCGACGGAGGGGTTCTCCCGGTCGATCTGGCCGCGAACGCTGCCAGCCTCGGTGTCGACGTCATCCGCGCCAACACCGCTGCCGAGTTCGCCGACGCGATCAAGGTTGCCAAAGCAAGCGACACCAGCACCGTCATCCACGTCGAAACCGATCCGCTGATCGGCGCCCCGGACAGCGAATCCTGGTGGGATGTACCGGTATCGGCCACCTCCGAACTGGAGTCCACCAAGAAGGCACGGACAACTTACGAGTCCTGGAAGAAGATCCAGCGACCGTACCTCCGTCCATCCGAATGAAAATTCCGCACAACCACACCCCATAAAGTTTGCCCGCGAAAGGAATCTAGACATGAGCGCGATTCGCGTCGGATCAGCCCCCGACTCCTGGGGCGTGTGGTTTCCGGACGATCCACAGCAGACCCCTTACACACGATTCCTCGACGAGGTATCCGCGTCGGGATACGAATGGATCGAACTCGGCCCGTTCGGATACCTTCCGACCGATCCAGCCAAGTTGACGGACGAACTCGGCGCCCGCGGCCTGAAGCTTTCGGCCGGTACCGTTTTCGAACACCTGCACCAGGACGATTCCTGGGATGCCGTCTGGAATCAGATCAAGGACGTCGCCAAGTTGACCGCAGCCGTCGGCGGCAAGCACGTGGTGGTCATCCCTGAGATGTGGCGCGACCCTTCCACCGGAGCGGTACTCGAAGACCGCAATCTGACGCCCGAGCAGTGGCGTAAGAAAACCGACGGCATGAACGCTCTCGGGAAGGCAATGCTCGAGGAGTACGGCGTCATGGCGCAGTACCATCCTCATGCCGACAGTCACGTCGACATCGAAGACAACGTCTACAAGTTCCTCGAAGGGACCGACGAGCGTTTCGTGAATCTGTGTCTCGACACCGGCCACATCAGCTACTGCGGCGGCGACAATCTCGCAATTATCAACAAACATCCGGAGCGCATCGGGTACCTACACCTCAAACAGGTGGATCCGGCGATAGTCGCCAAGGTTGAGGCGGAGGACCTGCCGTTCGGTGAGGCCGTCAAACTCGGTGCCATGATCGAACCGCCGCGCGGAATCCCCGACATGCCGCCGCTTCTGGAGGCCATCGAGAAGCTCGGCATCGACGTGTTCGCGATCGTCGAGCAGGACATGTATCCCTGCCATCCCGACACACCGCTGCCCATCGCAGCGCGCACTCAGAAATACCTGTCCACCTGTGGCGTCCCCGCCGTCCGCTTCAACTGAGCAACACAATCGAGGAGTACCACCGCATGTCTGACAACCAGGATCTCCGGATCGCAGTGCTCGGCGTCGGCATCATGGGGGCCGATCACGTCGACCGCATCACCAACAAAATCGGCGGTGCCCGCGTCACCGTCGTCAACGACTACTCTCTCGCCCGCGCCGAGGAAATCGCAGCACTGACGCCAGGGGCGCGCGTCGTCGTCGATCCGTTCGATGCCATCGCAGCCGAGGACGTCGACGCCGTTGTTCTCGCAACCCCGGGCCCGACCCATGAGAAGCAGGTTCTTGCCTGCCTCGAAGCGGGCAAGCCTGTTCTCTGCGAAAAGCCGCTGACCACCGACGCGGACAGTTCGCTCACGATCGTCAAAGCCGAAGCAGCGCTGGGCAAGAAGCTGATCCAGGTCGGCTTCATGCGGCGATTCGACCACGAATACACCCAGCTCAAGGATTTGATCGACAGCGGCGATCTCGGTCGCCCGCTCGTGCTGCACTGTGCGCATCGTAATCCTGCGGTTCCGAAGGGTTTCGACAGCGCGATGATCGTCAAGGACTCACTCGTCCACGAGGTCGACGTGACACGATTCCTGCTCGACGAAGAGATCACCTCGGTGCAGATCATCCGACCGGCCGCGAATTCGCTTGCTCCCGAGGGCATTCAAGACCCACAGATCGCGATATTCGAGACCGAGTCCGGTAGACACGTCGACGCCGAGGTGTTTGTCACCACCGGAGTTGCCTACGAGGTGCGCACCGAAGTTGTCGGCGAACTCGGAAGCGCGATGATCGGACTCGACGTGGGACTGATCCGAAAGACCAAGCCCGGCAACTGGGGTGGGCAGATCACCCCAGGATTCCGCGAACGCTTCGGGCAGGCCTACGACACCGAGTTCGCCCGGTGGATCAAGGCAGTGAAGACGGGCGCCGGCACCGGCAACTACATCGACGGACCAGGTGCTTGGGACGGGTACGCCGCGGCCGCTGTCTGCGCCGCCGGTGTGAAGTCTCTGGAGACGGGTCAGCGCGTCGTCGTGGACATGGTTGCGCGCGACTCTGTGGCCGGAGCTTAGCGATGAAGGTCGCACTCGACCCCACACCTTTCCATCACGATTACTCACTACTCGAGCTACCTCAGGTTGTTGCCGATCTCGGGTACGAGTACCTGCAGCTCACACCGCACGTCGACATGATCCCGTTCTTCAATCACCCGAAAGCCGACGACGCGCTCGTCACCGAGTTCCGGAAGGCCTGCGCGAGTGCGGGAGTCGGCATCGCGTCGGTGCTCCCGGTCCTTCGGTGGTCCGGCCCGGACGAGGACGCTCGCGAAGCAGCCGTGCGTTACTGGAAGCGGGCCATCCAGATCACGGTCGATCTCGGTGTCAACGTCATGAACACCGAATTCTCCGGCCGCCCCGAAAAGGCCGAAGAGTCCGAGCGTGCGTTCTATCGTTCGATGGAGGAACTGGTTCCGATCATCGAACGCGAGGGAATCGACGTCCTGATCGACCCCCACCCGGACGATTTTGTCGAAGACGGACTAGCCGCGATCCGCACGATCCGTGGTGTGAACTCCAAGAACCTCGGCATGGTGATCGTGGCGTGCCACCAATTCCACATGGGTGGGGACCTTCCCGCCATCATGGAGGCCGCCGGCGACATGGTCCGACTCGTTCACGTGGCGGACACCATGGATCATCACCGTTCCCACGGACTGCGCTACATCACCAACCCGCCAGGCAATGCCGTTCGAGTGCATCAGCATCTCAAAATCGGTGACGGAGACGTCAACTGGGACGAATTCTTCGGCGGTCTCGATAAACTCGGCTTCTACGATCGCGACAACACCGTGATGGTGTCGAGCGTCTTCGCCGAGAACGAAAACGCGCACGAGGTTTCCCGGTACCAGCGCGAGACGATGAACGACTACGTCGCCAAGTACACCTCCCCGAACTCCTGAGTCACCAGACCACTAGGAAATACCATGACCAGCACTGATACTCGTGTCATCGCGCACTGGTTGGACGGCAAGCCGTTCGCCGGAACGTCCGAGGACACCGCCACCGTCACCAACCCCGCCACCGGACAGATCACCGGCCGACTGGCCCTGGCGAACCTCGAGGACGCCCGCGCTGTCATCGACGCGGCTGCGGCGGCCTTCCCCGCCTGGCGTGACACCTCACTGGCCCGGCGCACACAGGTACTGTTCAGCTTCCGCGAACTCCTCAATGCTCGCAAAGGTGAACTCGCCGAGATCATCACAGCCGAGCACGGCAAGGTTCTCTCCGACGCCCTCGGCGAAATCAGCCGCGGGCAGGAAGTTGTCGAATTCGCTTGCGGAATACCGCATCTCCTCAAGGGCGGATACACCGAGAATGCATCGACCAAGGTCGACGTCTACTCCATCCGCCAACCCCTCGGCCCCGTCGGCATCATCTCCCCCTTCAACTTTCCCGCGATGGTCCCGATGTGGTTCTTCCCGGTCGCCATTGCCGCCGGGAACACCGTGATTCTCAAGCCCTCGGAGAAGGACCCCACCGCCGCGATCTGGCTCGCCGAACTCTGGGCCGAAGCCGGTCTGCCTCCTGGTGTCTTCAACGTCCTCCAAGGTGACAAGCTCGCCGTCGACGAACTTCTGGAAAACAAAGCAGTCAAAGCGATTTCGTTTGTCGGATCCACCCCCATCGCCCAGTACGTCTATGCCACCGGCACCGCCAACGGCAAACGCGTGCAAGCACTCGGCGGCGCCAAGAACCACGCCATCGTTCTGCCGGACGCCGACCTCGACCTCGCCGCCGACGCAATGGTCAACGCGGGATTCGGCTCCGCGGGCGAACGATGCATGGCGATCTCCGCCCTGGTCGCAGTCGGCGACATCGCCGACGAACTGGTTGCCAAGATCGTCGAACGCACCACTCCCCTCGTCACCGGTGACGGCACCAAGAACTCCGACATGGGTCCGCTCGTCACCAAGGCCCATCGCGACAAAGTCGCGTCCTATGTCGATGCCGGCGAGAAGGACGGTGCCACGATCGTGGTCGACGGACGCACAGTTCAGGCCGATGGTGGACCGGACGGCTTCTGGCTCGGGCCCACCCTCATCGACCACGTCACCACCGACATGTCGATCTACACCGACGAAATCTTCGGACCTGTCCTGTCCGTCGTGCGTGTCGATACCTACGACCAAGCCCTCGAACTGATCAACAACAACCCGTACGGAAACGGCACCGCCATCTTCACCAACGACGGCGGCGCTGCCCGACGCTTCCAGAACGAGGTGGAGGTCGGAATGATCGGCATCAACGTCCCCATCCCGGTTCCCATGGCCTACTACAGCTTCGGCGGCTGGAAGAACAGCCTCTTCGGTGACACCCACGCTCACGGGACAGAAGGTGTTCATTTCTTCACGCGAGGTAAAGCCGTCACCAGTCGCTGGCTCGACCCCAGCCACGGCGGAATCAACCTCGGATTCCCCGAGAACAGTTAGCCGGCAAGACATCTGTGGCCGAGACTCTCGAAGAGTCTCGGCCACAGATGTTTTCGAGAGGTCTACGTGACCGTGGGGTGGTACGTCAGTACTTGAACTCCGGATTCGTACCGACGATCGTCCTTCAACTCGAGGACGATCTTGTCGGCCGATTCGGGGAACACTCTCCCGCCGGACCCGAGAATGACCGGGAAGACCATCAGACGAAGCTCGTCGACCAGACCGGCCAGCAACAACGCGTGGACGAGCGTCCGACTTCCCGCGACCAGGATCTCGCCGTCGATCTGCTCCTTGAGCTTCGGGACAGATTCCTCGATGGGACCGTCGAGCGCCGTCGAGTTGTTCCATTCGAGCGGTTCGGTCGAACTCGTGACGACGTACTTGGGCATCTCGTTCATCTTGTCCGCAAAGCCTTGGTCGTCCTCGCGCTCGGGCCAGGCACCGGCGAAGCTCTCGTAGGTCCGCCGCCCGAGCAGAAGGACGTCCGCGGCGAGGGTTTCGTCGAGTTTGAACTTCATCTGATCGCCCTCCTGGTACGGAAAGACCCATCCAGTGTGCGCATAACCCGGTTCGCCACCGGGAGCTTCCATCACCATGTCCAAGGACACGAATTCTGTCACCACGATCTTGCCCATACCGATCCCCTGTCGTCAGTGCGTGTGCGCCATTCGAGTAGCCGACTACCCCACTGTTACAGACTCTGCGTGGTGGTGGAACTCATCGGCGGCGATCTCCGATTGTCACCACATAAAGACGTCAGCACACAACCCAGGCACCGTTCTCCTTGATCAACGTGATGTCTTCGCGCATCATCTCGGACGGATCCTCGGTGCTGTAATGGCGAGTGTTGGCTGTCGCCGAATCCCCGTTCACGACGATGTTCTCCACTCCGTCCAGCCTCAGACTGGCAAGTGCGTCGTCGAACGGCGACTCTTCGACTCGCGGACTCTCGCTGCGCATCGAACTGCATTGAGTGCTGTCCACTGCCTCCCAGTCCCTTTCGGCCATGAATTCGAAACTCTGACCGACGACCGCAGAGATTTGGCTCTCGGCCGACGGTTCCGAATCGCCGGAACATCCGACGACAGCGGTCAATGCTCCAACGAGCGTCATTGCCGCGAGCGTCTGGCGTCCACGCGTGCCTGCGAAGTTCATCCGTCCACTATGACCGATGTACAAACCGAATCGCCTGTTTTCGATCCCTCTGCTTGCGTGGCGATTCGGACGTTCCCTCAGGTTCGCATACCCTCGTATATCGATGATGTGGCGTCGAAAGTGTGCAGTGGCAGTAGCCGGAACAGTGCTCTCAGGGAGCATTGCGTTTACCGGTGTCGTAGGGACCTCGGGAGTGGCCGGCGCCCAACCGGCCCCGCCGCCGCCCACCACCACCACCGAAGCGCCGTTCACAACACCCAACACCGACAGCTGCCCGTTCACGAGTAGCCCGGCACCGGCGATCGATCTCTCCGAAGCACCCGCGCCCGGATCCACGGCCCCGACTGCTGTCCCGATTCCGGAAAGCCCCGTCGGTGGAGACAAGCTCGGCGAGTGCGGTGTTGTGCTCCCTGACGGCGCTCCCCCGCTCCCGGCCGACATCGCGGCATCAGGATGGGTACTCGCGGACGCCGAAACCGGCGAGGTCCTCGCCGCCAAAGATCCGCACGGTCGCTACCGCCCGGCCAGCACCATCAAGATGCTCTTGGCTCTTGTCGCGCTCGACGAACTCGATCTCGACACCGAAATCACCGCAACGGCCGAAGACGCGGACGCTGAAGGTAGCGCTGTCGGCATCGGCAAGGGCGGCAAGTACACCAACCGGCAACTGATGCAGGGTCTGGTCATGGCGTCGGGAAACGATGCCGCGCATGCTCTTGCCCGCCAACTCGGCGGTGACGCTGCAGCCGTGTCGAAAATGAACGCGCTCGCGGCCGAACTCGGCGCCCTCGACACTCGCACGGCAACTCCATCCGGACTCGACGGCCCGGGGATGAGCAGCTCGCCGTACGACCTGGCCGTGATTTTCCATACCGCCCTGCAGAATCCGACGTTTGCCGGTCTGATCCATACCGAGACCGTCGAATTTCCCGGCTTCCCCAAGGATCCGACGATTCCCGACGATCAGGACCGCCCCGGATTCACTCTCGCCAACGACAATCAGCTGCTCTACAACTACGACGGCGCATTGGGCGGCAAGACCGGCTTCACCGACGACGCCCGCCACACGTATGTGGGTGGCGCGGAGCGTAACGGCCGGAAACTACTGGTGACATTGATGGGCGGCGAAGCCAAGCCGATCCGTCCCTGGGAACAAGCTGCCCGTCTACTCGACTACGGATATGCACTCCCCGCGAGCACAACCGTCGGCTCGTTGACGGATCGATCCACCGACGATGCCTCGCCCGAGGTCACTCGCACACCGTCTGCCGCTGCACCAGGCTCGATCTCGGCTGCACCCACCGCTACCGACGCCGAATCCGACACCACTGACCGCATACTCATCGGTGCGGTCGGCGGAGTAGTGGTGATCGCGCTGGTGGCGGGAGCCGTTGCCCTCAACCGTCGGAGGCGCTAGCGCGGCCGACGACGCATGAAGCCCGAAAGACCCAGGCCGGCAACCGCACCCGTGGCGATCAGCGCAGCCACGCGAGACGGTGAAGCACCGTCACTGACAACGATTCGCGGCGAGATCACGGCGGGATCCGGCGGCGGAACGAACGCCAGGGCCATACTTTCCTTGGTCGTCGCCGCCCACGCCGTGCAGAACAGCAGCATCCGTGACGCCGTGAACACGAACACGAGCAAACCGATGATCGGACCGAATGCCACGCCCGCTGGTCCGTTGGTGACGGCAGCGAGGTAGATCGCACCCACCTGCTTGAAGATCTCGAACACAACTGCGGCGATAAGCGCTGCCTGCGCAGCGCTACGCAGCGTGACAGGCTCGCGCGGCAGCCGGGCGATCACCCACAGGAACACCGCCCACGTCGCCAGGAGTGAGAGCAACAGTGAAATGACTCTGAGCCCCACGCCGACACCGGTGATGTTCTCGAGGTTGAGCCATTTCACGATCTGAGTCGCAACCGGCCCACTGCTCAGCGCCGACATTCCCAGTGAGACGACCATGGCGAGAGCCAGACCGACGAGGGCCCCCGCGTCACCAAGTTTGGTACGTACGAAACCCTTCGGCTCGCGCTTGCTCTCCCACATCGCCGTCAGCGCGTCGCGAACGTTTGCCATCCAACCGAGACCCGCGTACGCGGCACCCAGGAGACCGAAGATTCCGACGCTCGCGCGCGAGTCGATGGCCGAATCGATCAGCGTGTTGATGGTGTCACCCAAGCTGCCCGGAATGCTCTTGGTGATCTGCTCCTGAATCGACTCCAGGTACTCGGGATGCCCGGCCAATACGAAACCGGCCACTGCAAACGCGACCATCATGATCGGAATCAACGCGAGAACGCTGAAGTACGTGATACCAGCAGCGTAATAGTCGCCTTTTTGCTCTTGAAACCGTCCGGCCGCGCGAACCAGATGATCGAGCCAGGGTCGCGCTGCCCGTTGCTTCTCGAGAAAGCTCGGTGCGTCGTCGTCCGTGTCAGCCATTGCCGTCCCCCTCATGTTCGGTCAGGCGTCGTGAGTCCGAATTCGCGTAAGTCAGCCCTTCGGTGCCAGGAATCCGACCTTGTCATAGACAGCGGCGAGAGTGCGTGAAGACACCTCACGGGCGCGGTGCGCTCCAGCCGCGATGATGCGATCCAGCTCTGCCTCGTCGGCAAGGTAACCGTCGACCTTCGCCTTGAGTGGGGTGACGAACTCGGTCAGCACGTCAGCGGTATCGGTCTTGAGGTCGCCGTACCCCTTGCCCTCGTAACCGGCCACCAGAGTCTCGATCGGTACTCCCGAGAGAGCCGACTGAATGGTGAGCAGGTTGCTGACGCCCGGCTTGGCCTGCGGGTCGAAACGAATCTCGCGCTCGTTGTCGGTGACGGCCGACTTGATCTTCTTCGCCGACACCTTCGGATCGTCGAGCAGATTGATCAGTCCGGCCGCACTGGCAGCGGACTTGCTCATCTTCGCGGTCGGATCCTGCAGGTCGTAGATCTTTGCCGTGCCCTTGATGATCTGCGGCTCGGGAACGACGAACGCCTTGCCGTAGCGGGTGTTGAACCGTCCGGCCAGATCGCGTGCGAGTTCGAGGTGCTGACGCTGATCCTCACCCACCGGAACTCGCTGCGGGCGGTACAGAAGGATGTCCGCGGCCATCAGAACCGGATACGTGAACAAGCCGACACTGGCGTTGTCGCTGCCTTGCTTGGCGGACTTGTCCTTGAACTGCGTCATACGGCTGGCTTCACCGAAACCGGTGATGCAGTTCAGGACCCACGCCAACTGTGCGTGCTCGGGAACCTGACTCTGTACGAACAGCGTCGCCCGATCCGGATCGATCCCCACCGCAAGGAGCTGAGCCACCGCAACCTTGGTGCGACGACGCAATTCCTTCGGGTCCTGCGTCACCGTGATGGCGTGAAGATCCGGAATGAAGTAGAAAGCGTCGAAATCGTCCTGCAACGGAACCCACTGCTGCAGCGCACCCAGGTAGTTGCCGAGGTGGAAAGAATCCGACGTCGGCTGGATTCCGGAAAGCACGCGAGGCTTTGCGGTGGGCTTCTGTTCTGCAGGGGTCGACATGGTTCCGATCTTTTCACGAGTGGAAATCAGTGCAGTGGCGTGGTGCCCGGGTAGTCGAGTTCGACGAGGTCTTCACCGTGGGCGGTGAGGTCCTCCGCACCGAACTGGTAGACGGTCCGGAAAACGACGGGTTCCCATTCTTCGGCGTAGAAGTCCATCGTTTCGCAGAACCACTCCAACTGATCCTGTTGCTCGGACAGTAGAGAACCCGCGCCTCGGACCACAACTACATATCCGGCGCCGAGTCCGAGGACGTCGTCGAGATCGCGCATGACGTCGTCGAAAGCGTCTTTATTTCGCCCGAAGTGGGACGGAAACTGGAAGGCTGCCGCAAACTCGTCGAAGACCTGCGCCGTTGTCCGCATGTTCTCTCCGCGAACCACCCGAACGACAAAATTCTCGGCACGGAGTTGACGTGCAAGATCATCTGCAACGGCCGGGTCGCTCTGCAGCGCCACCGAAGCCACATCCGAAGACGGATCCAGCCACTGCGCCACGCTGACCGTAGACGAATCGGACATCAGCGAATCCTCACAAACGTGTCGTAGTGATCGAGGGTGTACCACGCCGAACCGTCGTTGCCGGTGACGATTCGCTCGGCGTCGCGTCCTTGGCCGTTCTTCTTCGGGTTCACGTCCCATTCCTGATAGACGACACGTCCGCCACCGGCACCGACAGCGGGTAGACGTCCTTCGCTGTTGCGGAAGGTGATGCCGCCCTTGGTGCCCGGCGCATTGGCGGAATCCGGCCACCTCCCGGCGTCGATCTCCACCAGCGTGGCGAGCACTCGCGCCGGCGCATCGCTGTTCGTCTGCTGCGTTGTCTTGACAGCGGAGCTCGAGGGCACGGAACTCGACGGCGCAGCCTTGGTGGTGGCGCCAGGCTTGGCTTGAACACTCGAGGACTGGGCACTCGAGGACTTCGTCACCGACGACGCCGAACTGTCGGAGTCACGTGAAGAAAGGGTGACCGCCAGCACGAGCGCAACCACCGCCACCACGACGGTGATGATGGCGTTGCGCGTCTTTGCGCTCGGCATTTTCAGACCTTCAGACATACGCGTCTCTATCGGTACGAGACGGTGACAGGCGCATGATCCGACCAACGGAGGTCGTAGGACTCAGCGCGTTCCACGAGCGCGACCTTGGCCCGCTCGGCGTATCCGCGAGTGGCAACCTGGTAATCGATACGCCAACCCGAATCGTTGTCGAATGCCTTTCCGCGGTACGACCACCACGAGTACGGGCCGTCGACACCCGGATGGAGGGCGCGGAAGACGTCCACCCACGCGGAATCTTCGGCGAACAGCAGATCCATCCAGGCGCGCTCCTCGGGGAGGAATCCCGAAGACTTCTTGTTGGTCTTCCAGTTCTTGAGGTCGAGTTCGGTGTGCGCGATGTTCCAATCGCCGCTGACCACCACGTGACGATCGGCAGCCTCGGCCGCCGCAGCGGTGGTAGCGAGGTGAACTGCGAAGGACGCCATGAACCGCTCCTTCTCCTCCTGCTTCGGCGTGAGCGCCTCACCGGAGGGCAGGTACAGGCTCGCGACGGTCAGATCGGCGAAGTCGGCTTCGATGTATCGACCGGCGTCGAGAAACTCGTCGTCCCCGTGACCGATCCGCACCGCGTCAGGTTCCGTGCGTGAGAGCACCGCGACTCCGTTGCGTCCCTTCGCGGACGGCTCGGCGGAGACGAGGAACCATCCGTTGCCGAGCGCTGGTTCGAGAGTCTCGCGAAGCTGATCGTCCGACGCACGCGTTTCCTGAAGGCAGATGAAATCCGCCGACGTCTTCTCCAGCCAGTCGAGCATGCCCTTGCGGGCAGCTGCTCGAACGCCGTTGACGTTCACGGACGTGATGGTGTGGGGCGCAAGAATGTGGGAGTCAGCAGTTTGTGGCACGGCAAGCACCGTAGCGGATTCCACCGACGCGGATGGGCGCCCAGGTCAGCGCGCGGCCCTACGCTGCAGAATCACCGCTACCGCCAGCACGACGAGACCCGCGACGGCCAGCAACGACCCCACCGCTGCCGGCGCGGTGTACCCGTAACCGGCTGCGATGACGACGCCGCCGATCCACGCTCCGAAGGCGTTGGCGATGTTGAGTGCGGCGTGATTGAGAGACGCGGCCAAGGTCTGAGCATCCTCGGCGACATCCATCAACCGTGTCTGGAGGCCAGGCACCATCGACGACCCGGCGAGCCCGATGAGGAAGACGAAGACGAGCGCCGTGTACGGATTGCGCACGGCGATAACGAAGATCGCGAGGATGACCACGAGGGATCCCATCGACAGGAACAAGCCCTTCATCAGTGCGCGATCCGCGAGGTATCCACCGACGAAGTTGCCGGCCACCATGCCCAGTCCGTACAGCATGAGTGCGAGGGGAATGAACGAAGCGCCAAGCCCGGACACGTCGGTGAGAGTCGTACTGATGTAGGTGTAGACGGCAAACATCCCGCCGAATCCGACCATGCCCACGATCAAGGTCATCCACACCTGAACGCGGCCCAGTGCCCCGAGTTCGGTGATCGGATTCGTCACCGGCATACCGTCCAACCGCGGAATCCAGACGAACAGCGAAGCAACCGTTGCCACTCCGATCACCGCAACCAAGGCAAAGGCGCTGCGCCAGCCGAGTGCCTGGCCGATCCAGGCCGCGACCGGCACACCGATCACGTTGGCCACGGAAAGACCCATCATCACCATCGCGACGGCCTTCGCGCGTTTTCCCGGTTCGGCCAGGTGAGCTGCGACCAGTGCGGCGACTCCGAAGTAGGCGCCGTGCGGCAATCCGGCGACGAAGCGGGCCATCATCAGCGTCGTGTACGAGGGCGCGCAAACCGAAGCGGCATTGCCGACGGTGAACGCGACCATGAGTGCGATCAACAGGGTGCGGCGCGGAACCCGTGCGGTGAGTGCAGCGATCAGTGGAGCACCGACGACAACCCCGAGCGCGTATGCCGAGATCACGTGGCCCGCGATGGGTTCCGAGACACCGAGCCCGGTTGCCATTTCCGGGAGCAATCCCATGGCGACGAACTCGGTGGTGCCGATACCGAAACCGCCGAGGGCAAGAGCGAGCATCGCCGGACCTCTGGCGGAACGAACCCCGGGTGTCGAGGTGTCAGAAAGGGAGAGGGTAGACGAAGTCACTGATCAATTGTGGTCTCACACCTGGTTGAACTTCCAAGTGAGAGCGGGTGAGTTCACTCACTTGAGACCGCGAACACAAATGGGACGCCCGGTTTCCCAGACGTCCCATTTGACAGGTGAAGCGGTGAATCTACTTCGCGGCCATGGCCTTCTGCAGGTTCACGTCGAGCGCGCCGAGGAACTCCTCGGTGGTCAGGTAGCCCTGATCGCCGCCGACCAGCATCGAGAGGTCCTTGGTCATCTGGCCGCTTTCGACGGTCTTGATGACAACGTCTTCGAGCGCCTGCGCGAAGCCGATGACCTCAGGGGTGCTGTCGAGCTTGCCACGATGCTCGAGCCCGCGGGTCCACGCGAAGATGGACGCGATCGGGTTGGTCGAGGTGGGCTTGCCCTGCTGGTGCTGACG
This sequence comes from Rhodococcus sp. FH8, assembly GCF_019266085.1. NCBI lineage: Bacteria > Bacillati > Actinomycetota > Actinomycetes > Mycobacteriales > Nocardiaceae > Rhodococcus > Rhodococcus sp. FH8. The sequence continues at coordinate 426,716 of NZ_LPNQ01000078.1, forward strand.
GTAGTGACGCGTCACGGTGCCGTGAGCAGCCTCTGCCTCACAGGTCTTTCCGTCCGGTGTCAGCAGAACCGACGTCATGAGGCCGAGCGAACCGAAGCCCTGGGCCACGGTGTCGGACTGGACGTCGCCGTCGTAGTTCTTGCATGCCCAGACGTATCCGCCCTCCCACTTGAGTGCGGAAGCGACCATGTCGTCGATGAGGCGGTGCTCGTAGGTCAGACCTGCAGCATCGAACTCAGCCTTGAACTCGGTCTCGTAGACGTGCTGGAAGATGTCCTTGAAGGCACCGTCGTACGCCTTGAGAATGGTGTTCTTGGTGGACAGGTACACCGGGTAGTTCTGCTGCAGTCCGTAGGTGAGCGACGCGCGAGCGAAGTCACGGATGGACGTGGTGAAGTTGTACTGCCCCTGGACGACGCCGCCCTCTTCGGGGAAGTTGACCAGTTCGTGCTCGATCGGTGCGCTGCCGTCCTCAGGCGTGTAGGTGATCATCACCTTGCCGGGGCCGGGGACCTTGAAGTCTGTGGCGCGGTACTGGTCGCCGAATGCGTGACGGCCGATGATGATCGGCTTGGTCCAGCCCGGAACGAGTCGCGGAACGTTGGAGATGATGATCGGTGCGCGGAAGATCGTGCCGCCGAGAATGTTGCGGATCGTTCCGTTCGGGGAACGCCACATCTTCTTGAGACCGAATTCCTCGACACGTGCCTCGTCCGGCGTGATCGTGGCGCATTTGACGCCGACGCCGTGCTTCTGGATCGCGTGCGCTGCGTCGATGGTGACCTGGTCGTCGGTCTCGTCGCGGTACTCGATACCGAGGTCGTAGTACTCGAGGTTCACATCGAGATACGGATGGATCAACTTGTCTTTGATGAACTGCCAGATAATGCGCGTCATCTCATCGCCGTCGAGTTCGACGACGGTGCCCTCAACCTTGATTTTGGACATGGGTGCTTCGCGTCCTCCTAGGAAGTTTCCCTGGTTACACGGTTGCGGTCACACTTTGTGAGTGGGTCCGCGAACGGTTCGATTATCAAACCTAGACGGTGTGGACTGATCTCGGGAGATGAGTCCCAAACAAGACAAGCGTACTGCTAACCCGTGAGGCCGCAACCGGCAGGTCCACTCATCGGTCTCTACTCGCGAGTAACTTTTGCCTGCTAGTGGGCTGCGTCGCTCTGCCTCGCGTGCGGTTGCGGCTCACATTTCGCCCCGTGTCAGGACTGCGCTCACTTCCCGGTAGAATCCGACTTGGTCATGAGTGCCAGCGTCAAGCCCCGGCTCGCTGGACGGCAACCCTCCAACCGCGGTGGGGTGCCCCGGGTGATGACCAGGTTTCCCGACGTGGATCTGCTCGCGCAGTTCCACCGCAATTCGGGTGACAAGCGCGGGTCCGACAGGGACGGACCCCAGACCGGGCCGAGCCCCACGGAGGTATTTCAGTATGTGTCGCACTTGTAGATAGACCCCAGCACGGGGCGGCGATCATTCGCCCCCGTCCGACATCTATCCGTCAGACCACTGGAGTGAACAAATCATGACCGACAACACAGCCGACGCCGCAGCAACTTCGGATCCGACCGCGAACTGGTCGTTCGAGACCAAGCAGGTGCACGCCGGACAAACAGCGGACACCGCCACCAATGCGCGCGCTCTGCCGATCTACCAGACCACCAGCTACGTCTTCGACAGCACCGATCACGCTGCTGCACTGTTCGGCCTCGCCGAGCCGGGCAACATCTACACGCGGATCATGAATCCCACACAGGACGCCGTCGAGCAGCGCATCGCTGCCCTCGAAGGCGGAGTCGCCGCACTCCTCCTCTCCTCGGGTCAGGCCGCCGAGACCATCGCGATCCTCAACATCGCCGAGGCCGGCGACCACATCGTCTCCAGCCCGTACCTGTACGGCGGCACGTACAACCTCCTGCACTACACCCTTCGCAAGCTGGGTATCGAAGTCACGTTCGTCGAGGATCCCGACAATCTCGAGCAGTGGCGCGAAGCCATTCGCCCGAATACGAAGGCGTTCTACGGCGAAACGATCGCCAATCCGAAGAACCACATCCTCGACCTACCCGGTATCTCGTCACTGGCCCACGAGAACGGTCTTCCGTTGATCGTGGACAACACAGTCGCGACGCCGTACCTGCTTCGCCCACTCGAACACGGCGCCGACATCGTCGTTCACTCCGCCACCAAATACCTTGGTGGACACGGCACCGCGATCGCCGGCGTCATCGTCGACGGTGGCACTTTCGACTGGACGCAGGGTCGCCACACGAACTTCACGACGCCTGATCCCAGCTACCACGGCGTCACCTTCGCGGACCTCGGCGCGCCGGCGTTCGCACTCAAGGCCCGCGTCCAACTGCTGCGCGATCTCGGTTCCGCCGTGGCGCCGTTCAACGCGTTCCTCATCGCGCAGGGTATCGAAACCTTGAGCCTGCGCATCGAGCGCCACGTATCCAATGCACAGAAGGTCGCCGAATTCCTCGACGGCCACGGTGAGGTGGCCTCCGTTTCCTACGCGGGACTTCCCTCCTCGCCATGGTTCGAACGTGGAAAGCAGCTGACGCCCAAGGGAACCGGCGCCATCGTCACCTTCGAGCTGCCCGGCGGTATCGATGCGGGCAAGACGTTCGTCAACGCCCTGACGCTGCACAGCCACGTCGCCAACATCGGTGACGTTCGCTCACTCGTGATCCACCCCGCCTCGACGACACACTCGCAGCTCACCCCCGAAGAGCAGCTCGCCTCCGGTGTCACCCCCGGGCTCGTTCGCCTCGCGGTCGGCATCGAAGGAATCGACGACATCCTCGCCGATCTCACCGTCGGCCTGGCAGCGGTGGCAAACTCGTGACCGTGAACGAATTGGAGCCCAGGATCGACCTCCTGCCCCCACCCGACGGCCAGGTGGGGTTCGTCGACATCGGTGCCTTGGAACTCGAAAGCGGCGCGGTGCTCCCATCGGTTTCGCTCGCCGTTCAGCGGTGGGGTGAGCTTTCCCCGAACCGCGACAACGTAGTACTCGTCGAGCACGCACTGACCGGAGACTCACACGTCACCGGACCGATCTCCGCGAATCAGCCCTCCCCCGGCTGGTGGAACGGGATGGTCGGCCCCGGCGAACCGATCGACACCGGCGAATGGTGCGTCATCGCAACCAACGTCCTCGGTGGTTGTCGCGGCACGACCGGTCCCAGTTCGCCGGCCGACGACGGCAAGCCGTGGGGCAGCAGGTTCCCGGAGATCTCCATCCGGGATCAGATCGCGGCGGAGAAGAAGCTCGTCGATCTCCTCGGGATCGACCAGTTGGCCTCGGTAGTCGGCGGATCCATGGGGGGCATGCGCACCCTCGAATGGGCAGTTACCTACCCGGACAGCATTCGCTCCGCGCTGGTTCTCGCAACCGGTTCACGGGCCACTGCAGATCAGATCGGCACCCAGACGACGCAGATCGCTGCCATCGTCTCCGATCCGGATTGGCAGGGCGGTGACTACCACGGAACGGGGCGGGCACCTCGCACCGGACTCGGCATCGCCCGTCGCATCGCGCACCTGACGTACCGCACCGAGTCCGAACTGGACGCGCGCTTCGAGAACTCCGCTCAGAACGACGAAAATCCTTGGAACGGTGGACGATACGCCGTACAGAGTTACCTGGAACATCAGGCAGACAAGCTGGTCGACCGCTTCGACCCGAGCACGTACGTCCTACTGACCGAGGCCATGAACCGGCACGACATCGGTCGTGGACGCGGCGGTGTTGCGGCGGCGTTGGCGTCGATCACGGCACCGGTCGTGGTGGGCGGCGTCGACTCGGATCGGCTGTATCCCCTTCGCTTGCAGGAGGAGATCGCCGACGGAATTTCCACGTGCAGCGGCCTCGAGATTCTCAAGTCCAAGGACGGACACGACGGCTTCCTGACGGAGGCGGACGCCGTCGCCGGACTGCTTCGCCGAACGATGGAGTTCGCACGTACGGCTCGCTGATTCGGCACAGAGCCACGTTTTCAGGATTCGTCAATGTCGGGAACCACAGCTGATCTGCGGGTTTTCCCGACATTCTCATTGGCGAACGTGAGCCGGCGCGGCTAGCATCGGCGAACGTGAATCAGCCATGCTCGACGCGCCTGCAGGCTACGTACATTCCCGAGCACATGTCCTTCGCGTTCTGGGGTGACGCAGACCCGGCAGCGCGGCTGTCGGCACTGGGGATGCCGACCGGGTCGCCGGGCGTGTGCAGGCTTGCGATCCCGGTCGACGAGTCGATCACAGCAACCGACGTCGAAGCGCAACTGCTCGACCTCACCACCGCGATCGACGCCTTCCACAACCTCGATGCTGGTCGCGGCGACCTCGGATCGTCGCTGCTCGCATGGAAGCGCGTCATCGACACCGGCGCACATGACATTCCGACCGCAGCGCATGCCGCGATCGAGCGCGACGACACGAAGATCCGAAGCGCCGAGTCCACGGTGCGGTTGTTCACGGATGCGCGTACAGCCGTGGACAGCCTTCGCCGAGCAAAGATTCAGGCGACTCTGCGCCCGTATCAAATGCAGGGAGTTGCCTGGCTGACGGCTCTGTCGGGTTCGGGTGGTGGGATCTTGGCCGACGAGATGGGTTTGGGTAAGACACTGCAAGCGGTTTCGATGATCGCGATCCGCGCCGGCGACGGTCCGCATCTGGTTGTGTGTCCCACCTCGGTCATCGGAAACTGGCGCCGCGAGATCGAGCGATTCGCTCCGCATCTGCCACTGCACGTTCATCACGGGGCCGCCCGTGCACTTCCCACTCGTATCCCCGCCGGCACTACGGTTCTGACCAGCTACAGCGTCTTGCGTTCCGACGCAGACCAATTGGCCCCGGTCCATTGGAGTTCAGTGGTCTTCGACGAGGCGCAACAGATCAAGAACCCCGCTTCCCTCGCCGCGAAAGCAGCAATGCAGTTGTCGGCGGACGTCAAGGTAGCGATGACCGGCACGCCGGTGGAGAACCGCCTCGAAGAATTGTGGTCACTCTTTCGCGTCGCAAATCCCGACGTCCTCGGAACTCGCGCACGGTTTCGTCAACGCTTTGCCGTCCCGATCGAATCCGGTCGATCGGCCACCGCGGCGACCAGACTTGCCGCGGTGATCGATCCTTTCATTCTGCGCAGAACCAAAGACACAGTGGCCAAGGATCTTCCGCCCAAACAGTTCTCCACGGTCTCGTGCACTCTGACGTCGGAACAGGCGCGCATCTACCGGTCGGCAGTTGCCGATGCGTTCGACTCCGGATTGGGCACGGGAATTGCCCGGCGCGGCAACATTCTTGCCCTTCTGACCACCCTCAAGCAGGTATGCAATCACCCGGCGCAGGTCACCGGCGATACGGACGACCTCTACGGAAGATCCGGAAAGCTCGACCGCGCAACGGAAATGATCGCCGAGATCGTCGACGACGGCGATCGCGCGCTGATATTCACGCAGTACCGGACGATGGGCGAGATGCTCTCGCGACACCTGGGAGCCGAACTGGGTATCGGTGCCGTGCCTTTCCTCCACGGCGGCCTGAACACCGACAAACGAGACGCGATGGTCGACGCGTTCCAGAACGAGACGGATTCACCACCGGTTCTGATTCTGAGCTTGCGCGCCGCCGGCTTCGGCCTCAACCTCACGCGCGCAAGTCATGTCGTGCACTACGACCGGTGGTGGAACCCAGCCGTCGAGGATCAAGCAACCGACCGGGCACACCGCATCGGCCAGAAACGCACCGTCAACGTCCATACCTTGGTGACGGGCGGTACCGTGGAGGATCACATAGCAGCGATGCACGAGTCCAAACGAGCTGTGGCCGATGCTGTCTCCGGGAACGTCGAGGCCGCGCTGGCCGATCTCCCCGACGCCGAACTGCGTGAACTTCTCGAACTCGACGGCGCGGTGATCATCTGATGGCCAACGAATTCGGCGTCACCGCTTGGGGTCGAGCGTGGCTGCGCACGGTGGAGCGGACCGCGGCGTCCGGTCCGAACCCGTCCCTGCCGACGGCTCGCACCCTGGCACGCAACGGTTCCGTGGAGTTCACCGTCGTCTCGTCGGGGACCGTCGTCGCCGAGGTGAGCACCAAGGCAAAAACTTCGTCAGTGACGATTGGTGTCCCGCTCTGGACCAAATCCGAGATCGCTGCAGTGAAGAGCCTTCTCCGTTCGGCTGGAAAGGCGAACAGATCCGTCTCCACCGGCGAACTGCCGGACAGCATCGTCACCGAACTGCAGGCTCGAAATATCGCAGTAGCCGTTGATCTTTCGGAGTGCACTGCCAGCTGCGACTGCTCAGGTAGACGCTCGCCGTGCGTTCACCATCTCGCCGCGATCTACGCCCTCGCCGGGCGAATCGACGAGGAACCTGCACTTGCGGTGACGTTACGGAGTGCACCGGTCAAGGCTGGAAAGAAGTCGACATCCACACATTCGCCGGAGTGGATCCCTTTGAGTGATATCGACATTCGCTCGTTCTACGGGGACTGATCTTCTCAGTCGGTACCGAGCGGATCGATGGTCAGGGCGAGCGTCGCGATCAGCACACCCATAACGCCCATCGCCGCAGTGTCGAAGACCCTTCCACGCACCGCGAGCAATCCCACACGGTTCTCGGGAACGAACCACCGAGCGGCAGCTCCGATGATGACGGCAACACCGAAGACGAGGGCGCCGCGGCGCCACCGGTCGGCCAGCACGAGAACAACCGCTGCCGCGATCACGGCGAGGACCGCGAGCATGGGCAGATTCTTCTTCGCGAGGCCGACCAGTGAGGACATCGGACTCAGGCCTCGGCCAGAACCCGCTCGGCGCGCTCGACCACGTTGGTGATCAGGAACGCGCGGGTCAGCGGTCCGACACCACCGGGGTTGGGTGAGACGAAGCCGGCGACCTCGTTGACGTCGGCTGCGACGTCGCCGCGCAGGCCGTCGTCGGTGCGACTGACGCCGACGTCGAGGACCGCTGCCCCGGGCTTGACCATGTCTGCGGTGATGAGGCCGGGAACGCCGGCGGCAGCGACGATGATGTCGGCGCGGCGAACCTCGGCCGCGAGATCGCGGGTACCGGTGTGGCAGAGCGTGACCGTCGCGTTCTCGCTACGACGCGTCAGCAGCAATCCGATCGGGCGACCGACTGTGACGCCTCGTCCGACTACCACCACGTGTGCGCCTGCAATAGGGACCTCGTAGCGGCGCAGGAGATGCAGGATTCCACGCGGGGTGCACGGCAGCGGGGCTTCCTTGCCCAACACCAGTCGACCGAGGTTGACCGGGTGCAAGCCGTCGGCGTCCTTGTCGGGGTCGATGCGCTCGAGGGCTGCGTTCTCGTCAAGGTGCTTGGGAAGCGGCAACTGCACGATGTAGCCGGTGCACTCGGGATTGGCATTGAGCTCGTCGATCGTCGCGTTGAGCTGCTCCTGCGTGATGTCGGCAGGCAGGTCGCGTCGCAAAGAATTGATACCGACCTTGGCGCAGTCGTTGTGCTTGCCGCGCACGTAAGCCGCGGATCCGGGGTCGTCGCCCACCAGGATGGTGCCCAAGCCGGGTGTGATGCCCTCTGCCTTCAGAGCGTTCACCCGCACCTTCAGGTCTTCGAAGATTTCGTCGCGGGTAGCTTTGCCGTCGAGGATCGTTGCAGTCACGGCGACCATTGTTCCAGGTTAGGGTCGATGAGTGACAACGGCTCCGGAACTACGCGGCCCGAGGGTGCTCCTCTCCCCCGTCGCGCCCGATCATCACGCCCGTCTGCGGGCAATTCACCTGCACCCGGACGTCGTGCACTGGTGGCAAAATCCCGACGACGACTGGCCTGCAGCGCCGGAGGCTGGCACCACGCGCTACAGCATCTTCCACGGCGACCACCTGATCGGCTTCATCCAGTGGTATGAGGCGGAGGACAACCCCGACTTCCGCCACGCCGGGCTCGACTTGTTCCTCGATCCCGACTTCCACGGCCGAGGGTTCGGTCGCGAATCGATTCGCGTGCTGTGTGCCCACCTGATCGACGACCTCGCATTCCACCGTCTGGTCATCGACCCGGAGGTCGACAACTCCGTCGCCATCGCGTGCTACCGATCGGTGGGGTTCAAAGACGTCGGGGTGATGCGCGAGTATTCGCGAGATCGCCATGGTGTGTGGAAGGACGGACTGCTGATGGATCTGCTCGCACGGGAATTCATCCGCTGATCGACTGGGACGAGTTCGAAAGGACCGACATCAAGTTGCTGGACAAGGAATTCACGGCCACCCTGCAGAAGAGCGACGCCAAGGGCGGGTGGACTTATGTGATCTGGCCGGAGTCCGCCGAGTTCTTCGGCACCCGCGGCCTGGTCAAGGTACGCGGGACGATCGACGGACATCCGTTCCAGAGTTCGTTCATGGCGTTGGGAGACGGTAACCACAAGCTGCCGGTCAAAGCCGATCTTCGCAAAGCCATCGGCAAGGAGACCGGCGAGCTGGTGACGGTGCGCCTCGAGGAGCGCTTGGAGAGCTAGGCGCTGCTACTTCATGTCGACGACAAGACCGTGCGCCGACGCGTACGCCACCGCCTGCATCAACTCGATCTGCGCGTTTCCGACGGACGCGGACGTCCACAGGCTCGGATCGATCCGCGCACCGCGCAGATCTGCACCTTCGAGTTTGAGTCCACCCGTACGAGCACCGGACAGATCCGCCGACGCCAGCACCGCGCCCCGCATGTCGGCCCGAACCAGGTTCGCTTCACGGAATCGGCATGAGGTGAAGTCGATCTTCCTCAGGTCCGCCCCACCGAGTGAGGTCAACGAGAAGTCGACTTCGTCGAGCGTCAACGGCCGGATGCGGCAACCGTCGAACGTCGACCCGAGCAGACTGCAGTTTCGGAACGTGCTGTGCCACAGGCTGGTCCGAGCAAAATTGCACGAGCGAAACGCAGTTCCCGTGTGCACGGACTCCCCCAGATCGGTGCCGGTGAAATCACAGTCCGTGAACACCACCGACTCCGTCGTGAGTCCCGTGAGATCGGCATCTCGGAAATTGCAATTGGTGAAAGTGCGCTGACGCCACTTCTGCCCGGCCAGCCGCGCGTCTGAATAATCTTCGCCGACGACATCGTCGGATTCTTCGGGGAGCATGCCGTCCATACTGCCCCGCCGCACCGACACCGGTTCGATCGCCTAGGTCTCGCAGGCCACGCCGTCACCGTCACGATCAAGCTTGGACGAATAGCCGGGATCGCCGCGGTAGATCGGGGCAGCACCGGCCGCTCGCACGGCTGCACAGTTGGCGTAATACACCCCCGCGTCAGGCACCTTGGCCGGCGGCGGAACGTACGCCGGTTCTGTTGTCTTCGGCGGCGTGTAGGCCGGAGCGGGCGGAACGTACGGCGTTGTCGTGGTCTCCGGTACCTGAGGCACCAGCGGCACGATTGCCACGGTGGTTGTCGTCGGTGGCGGCACGATCGTTGTCGTCGTCGGCAAGAGGGACGAAGTCGTGGTCTTCGTCGTCGACGGGACAGTGCTCTTGGTTGTCGTCGCTGCAGCTGTCGTCGAAGAGGTCGCAGCAGGCGTCGTCGATTCTTCCGACTTGCCCGCTCCCGTCGCCGCGGCGATGGCAACCAGCCCCACGACTGCCGCGCCGGCGATCCACGGCCACTTACGCCGCGTCTTGCCTTCCTCGGCGTTAGTGTCCGGCACCGCCGATCCGGGTGCGCCGAAGACCTGCGTGGGAGTGCCGAAAGCCTGAGTGGGTGCGTCGACGCCCTTGGGCCGTGTCTGCGCGGTCCACTGCTGACCGTCCCAGTAACGGTCGATCGTGGGGTCGAAGGGGTCGGGGTTCCAACCGGCGGGAGGTTTCATGAAATGTCCGTTCTGCGAAGAGTACCGGAAATAGGTTCGCACGGACTGGCCGGTTTGTTACCAATTCGCCCACACTTCTCCACCGCTCTTCTCGCAGACGCGGGCACCGATATGCCGCCCGGTACAGTTCCTCGAGTGTTCCGAGTGATGTTCCACGAGCCCCGCATCCCACCCAACACCGGAAACGCGATCCGCATGGTCGCAGGCACCGGTTGCGAACTCCACCTGGTCAGCCCTCTCGGGTTCGACTTGTCGGAGCCGAAGCTCAAGCGCGCAGGCTTGGACTACCACGACCTGGCGACTGTCACGGTCCACGAAAACCTGACCGCTGCCTGGGAAGCCGTCACCCCCGCTCGCGTGTTCGCCTTCACCGCGCACGCGACCACGTCGTATGCCGATATCGCCTACCAACCCGGCGACGTCCTGCTGTTCGGGCCCGAACCCACCGGACTGTCCGAAGAAGTATTGGCGGACGAACACGTCACCGAGCGCCTGCGTATCCCGATGCTGCCCGGACGCCGGTCCCTCAACCTGTCCAACGCTGCCGCCCTCGTGACGTACGAGGCCTGGCGTCAGCACGGGTTCAAGGGCGCTGTCTGATCGACGTCAGTAGACGTCCCGGACATAGCGCTTCTCCGCCGAAAGAGCCTTCACGTACGCCTCGGCACTGCGAGGTGCCAGTTTTCCGTGCTGAGCGACCACCCCGTTGAGGGCACTGTCGACGTCCTTGGCCATCCGGTTGGCATCGCCGCAGACGTAGAAGTGCGCTCCCTTCTGCAACCACTCCCACAGCAGTGCACCCCGCTCACGCATCCGGTCCTGCACGTAGACCTTGTCGGCTTGATCCCGGGAAAACGCGAGGTCGAGTTCGGTGAGGAATCCGTCTTTCCGCAATTCTTCGATTTCTTCGCGGTAGTAGAAGTCGGTCGCGGCGTGCTGTTCTCCGAAGAACAGCCAGTTCGGACCCGTGTGCCCCAATGCCCGCCGCTCATGCAGGAAGGCACGGAACGGTGCAATGCCGGTCCCCGGACCGACCATGATCATCGGGGTCTCGGGATCGGAAGGTGGCCGGAAGTGGGTCGACTTCTGCACGTAGATACCGATGTCGTCATCGTGAGCGTGGTCGGCGAGGTAAGTCGAGCACACTCCACGCCGTGGGACACCCGCAACGTTGTATCGCACCGCGGACACCGTCAACTGCACTTCGCGTGGGTTCTCCTTCGGACTGGAAGATATCGAATACAGCCGCGGCTGAATCGGTTTGAGCAGCGAGAGCCATTCGTCTGTCGAGGCACGAACGGGCGACTGCGCGAGAATGTCGACGGACTGTCGTCCCCACGACCAGTCTTTGAACGTGGAGACATTCTCCGGCTTCAACAACTCGGCCAGGTCCGAATCGCGGGTTCGTTGATGCACGAATCGAATCATGTCGGTCGAGATTCGAGTGATCTCCAAGCGCTCGGTGAGCGCGGTACGCAGCGTCATTTCCCCGTACTGCCCCAGTTCGACGGTCTCGTCACCGTCGAGGCCGGTAAGGGTGAGCCACTCGTCGACAAACGGAGAGCTGTTTCGGGGCCAGACTCCGAGAGCGTCGCCGGCTTCGTAACTGACCGTGTCACCTGGAAGGTGAAAGCCCAACTGCCGCACGTCTTTGGAAGAACCCGGACGGTTGAGCACGACATTGCGCGTCAAGGCTGTGGTCAGTGGCGCCTTCTTGTTGTATCGCAGCGGCGGCGACATCGCCGGTGAAATCGGCGGGGTTGCAACGGTTGTCCCAGAATTCTTCTTTGCAACGAGGACGTCGGTCGTCTCGCCGGCCACCGAGCTCCGAAGCTCAGCCGTGACCGCCTCCAGCCATCCAGCAGCGGTGTCCTCGAAATCGGGCTCGCAGTCGGCGCGATCGACGATACGACTGGCTCCCAGTTCGGCAAGGCGGGCGTCGAGCTTTCGTCCGTGTCCACAGAAGTCGGCATAGTTCGAGTCGCCGAAAGCGATGACTGCATAACGTGTCTCGGACATGCGGGGCGCCGTGTCAGCAGACAACGCATCCCAGAAACCGCTGCCGTTGTCCGGGGATTCGCCGTCACCGGAGGTACTGGTGATCAGCAGGACCTCTCTGGTAGCTGCCAGGTCGGCGGCGGGGAACTCGTCCATCGCGTGCATCACCACGGGTAAGCCGATTCCCCCGAGACGAGTGGCGCACTCAGCAGCGAATTCTTCCGCGTTTCCGGTCTGCGATGCCCAGAGCACCACGATCGGCGCGCGCTCGGATCCAATACTCGGACTCGATGACAACGCAAGCCCGTCGGTGTCAGGAAGTGAGATCCGCGAGTACAGGCCGGCCAGAACACCGTCGACCCACATCCGCTTTTCGGCATCGAAGGGTGCCGTCGACGGCAAGGTAGGTACCCCGGCAGTGCGATCGGCGTCCGCACGCAACGCAGCGAGAAGGCCGGCCAGGTAGCTCTGTTGGAGCGGATCGAATACCACTGCAGGTGTTCCTGTTTGACCGAGGACGCCCGCGAGGACATCGGTTCGCGACAAAGCCCGATCAGCTGGCGCGGGAGCCACCAGCGCCGCCTCGGCGAGCACTGTTTCAGGTGTGTTCACGGCGACCTTCGTCATAGTGACAGCGCAGGCTTTGAACTCCGGTTGCTGCGAGGCAGGGTCGATGGCGTCGTTGGTGACGGCGTTGATGGACAGATATTCACCGAAGGCGTCGTTCCAGTGAAATGGGGCAAAGCAGTTCCCCGGACGCACTCGGTCGGTGACAACAGCCGGAAGCACAGCGCGACCTCGGCGTGAGGCAACCTCGATCGCATCCTGGTCGACGATGCCGAGCCTGGCGGCGTCGTCGGGATGGATCTCGACGAAGGGACCTGGGTTGAGCTTGTTCAACTTGGCCACCTTGCCGGTCTTGGTCATGGTGTGCCACTGGTGCGCGAGACGACCGGTGTTGAGCAGGAAGGGGTAGTCGTCGTCGGGCATTTCGGCGGGAAGCATGTGCGGCCGTGCGAAGAACATCGCACGGCCAGTGGCGGTGGGAAATGCGAGCCGCGGAGTGCTGCCGTCCTCGCGGATCAGGAGCCTTTGACTGACACCGTCATTGACGTATCGGATGGGATGACGGTCCTGATCACTGTCTGGCGGGCATGGCCACTGAATCGATGTCTTGCGGAGGCGCTCGTAGGTGACGCCGCGTAAGTCGTAGCCGGTCTTCGGATTCCAGAACTGCTTGATCTCTTCGAACACCTCTTCGGCACAGGTGTAGGTGAACGCTTCGGCGTACCCCATCTCGCAGGCGATCCGGGCGATGATCTGCCAATCAGGCAGCGCCTGCCCAACCGGATCCAGTGCCTGCTGAAAGAGCGTCAGGTTGCGTTCGGAATTGATCATCACTCCGTCGGACTCTGTCCACAGCGAAGCAGGCAGCAGAACATCGGCGTATTCGTTGGTCTCGGTGCCCAGGAAAGCATCCTGGGTGATGACGAGGTCGGCCTTCTCCAAGCCGTCGATGACGGTCTTGCGGTTGGCTACCGTCGCAACGGGATTGGTGCAGATGATCCAGCACGCTTTGATGTCGCCCGCCGCCATTCGGGAGAACATGTCGATGGTGCCACCGCCGATGTCGGTGCGCAGCGAGCCCTGCGGGATCCCCCATCGGTCCTCGACGAAGTCGCGATCGGCGTCGACCATCACGGCGCGCTGACCTGGCAAACCTGGCCCCATGTAGCCCATTTCACGCCCACCCATGGCGTTCGGCTGACCGGTCAACGAGAACGGACCGCTGCCGGGCTTGCAGATCGCACCGGTCGCAAGGTGAAGGTTGCAGATGGCGTTGGTGTTCCACGTGCCGTGGGTGCTCTGGTTCAAACCCATTGTCCAACAGCTCATCCAGTTGACGGCCTCACCGATCCACTGCGCTGCCGTGTGGATGTCGGCTTCGGAGATACCGGTGATCTCGCTGACCTTCGCAGGCGTGTACTCCGCGAGGAAACTGGGCATGACCTCCCAGCCTTCGGTGAAGTCGGCGATGAAGTCCGGATCTGTGTGGCCGTTTACGACGAGCAGGTGGAGTAGTCCGTTGAGTAGCGCGAGATCGGTGCCGGGAGCGATCTGCAGGAACAAGTTCGCCTTGTCGGCGGTGGCGGTGCGTCGAGGATCGACGACGATCAGCTTCGCGCCTGCCTTGACCCGCTCCTGCATTCGGAGGAAGAGGATCGGATGGCAGTCCGCCATGTTCGCGCCGGTCACGAAGAACACGTCGGCATGTTCGAAGTCCTGATAGGAACCGGGCGGTCCGTCAGCCCCGAGCGATTGCTTGTATCCGGTGCCGGCACTTGCCATGCACAGTCGGGAATTCGATTCGATCTGATTGGTCCCGATGAAGCCCTTGGCCAGTTTGTTCGACAGGTACTGAGCTTCGAGTGACATCTGCCCGGACACGTACAACGCAAACGCGTCGGGACCGTGCTCGTCGATTATTGCCCGCAGGCGCTGGGCGGTGTCAGTGATGACTGCGGCCATGTCCACCGCTTCGATCGCATCACCTCGGCGCGGACGGCGATATGCAGATTCCATGCGCCCCGGGCCGGCGAGCATGTCTGCGGTCGTGGTGCCTTTGGTGCACAGACGCCCGAAGTTGGTGGGATGTGTCTTCAGACCGGAAGACTTCGCAGCCTTCCGGCGTCCCGTCTCGGGATCGGTGATGATGTCGAGGACAAGACCACAGCCCACCCCGCAGTATGCGCAGAGTGTGTCGACACTGGTGGTGGTGAGTTGAGCGCCCATCGATTCATGCATCCCTTCGACCGAGGATCAAGGTCGACTTCTATCTTCGGATGCAGTTGTTTCGGGAGTTCATGCCCGATGTTGCGTATCAATCACTCTTTCCTCACCGCGACCTTCGGGCCGATGTGCGGTCCCGGGACCAGCGGTCGTCGACGTGCAGCTGTACGCGAATGCCCAGTTCTACGCTCTGCCGCCGAATCGAGCGATGTAGTGCCAAACCTTCTTGACGTCCTGCGGATCGAAGGATGCACCCCGTGCGAGCCCCAGTACGGCAGGCGTCAGCCGCCTGCCGTGCGCAATTTCTCGGGCAAGGTCGATCACGGCCGCTCCCCGGTATTCGGGATGTTCGGCTATCTCGTCGACATCGACCGCGTATCCCTCGTGCCACAGCACCGGGCACGTGAGCGAGTGGGCGATCTCTTCGATCAGTGTGCCCCGGTAACTCGGATCCAGAACGAGCGCCTCGACGTCCGTTCCGATGTCGACGGCGCCGTGGACGTGCGCCTCGATGTAGTGGTCGAGCGGATCGTCGAGCTCGGCAGCCCGTGCGGCGTCGACCAAGCTCATCGCTTCGGCCGTTCCGAAGAGATCAGGCTCGAAGACGCTGTCGGGAAAGCAGAAGGTGGTGCGGTCGAGTGTGTGCTCGGCAAGCCGGAAGTAGGACGAGCCGAACCGAGGGGATGCCCCGTAGGGATCGGCGGAGAAGTTCAACGCTCCGTACTTCGGCCGTTCCGAGGGCTCTCGCTCGTCGTAAGCTCCGCCGAATATCCGACTCTCCCAACGCCAACGATCGCCGCCGTGATGCGCCGTCAGTCCGCCGTTGCTCGTTCGAGTCTCGAACTGGGTCACATAGGTGCCTTGACGTGCGATCGAGGCCAGTGTCAGACCACGTTCAGACGGGAGGTCCGGATGAAAGTGCAACGTCACCCGGTGATTTCGATCCAACGGGCCGCCCTTCGAGAGACCGCTCACGTGCGCAATCGCGGCAGACCAAGGAGTGGAATCAACAGGCATTCGCCCATTATCCGGATATGGAAGCAGCGCCGGTGAAGAAATCGACCAGTGAATACGGTGTGCCTTCACCGAGGCAGAGATCAAGGATCACGTGCGAGTCCGCGGCCTCGGATGCGCTGCGCACGAACATCGCTTCTTCGTACTCGGCGAGTGCCCCTTCGATGTCGTCGGGGTGCGTGGCGATCGCCTTTCCCAGTTCGGCGCCGTCGAACATCGCCAAGTTCGCACCCTCACCGGACGGGGACATCAGGTGCGCCGCGTCACCGAGAAGCGTCACCCCAGGCACGCGATCCCATCGGTGCTCGTCGGGAAGTGCATGGATCGCGCGCGGAATCGGAGCGGTTTCACCATCGGTGATCAGCGCCGTGAGTTCCGGTGCCCAACCGTCGAACTCGGCCGCGACCCGCGCTGTCGCAGCGGCGGCGTCGGTGAAATCGATACCGGCAAACCACTCCGCCGGACGGTTCAGCTGAACGTAGGTGTGCACGATGTCTCCCGCCTCTCGATGCGCGGCGATCGCTTTTCCTGGTGCGGGCGCGTACATCGCCCCGTCCCCGACGGCTTCGGCTGCAGCCGAATGCTTCTCGTCGACGTCGTAGAGGTAGGTCTCGACGAACGTGGTGCCGACGTATTCCGGCTTCGCATCGGAGAGCAGCGGCCGGACCTTCGACCAGGCACCGTCTGCACCGACGAGAAAGTCGGTGGTCACTGTCGAACCGTCGACGAAGGTCAACTCGTGGCGATCATCTCCGAGCGAGCGCACAGTGTCGACTTTGCGTCCCCATTCGATCGTGTAGTCCGGAAGGGAATCAATCAGGATTCGACGGAGGTCGCCGCGCAGCACCTCGGGACGTGCTCCCGTGCCGTCGTCGGGTTCGTCGAGGAGCACGGCGGCGTGTTGATCGAGTACGCGCGACGCGGCGCCGCCCGCGTGGATGATCGCGCGGAACTCGTCGGTAAGGCCGGCAGCGTCGAGCGCGGCCTGACCGTTGTGTTCGTGGATGTCGAGTTGACCGCCCTGCGTGCGAGCTTCTGCCGACAGTTCCGCCTCGTAGATCTTCGACCGAATTCCATGAACGTGAAGGACACGCGCGAGGGTCAGACCGCCGAGGCCCGCCCCGATGATCGTTATCGAGTTGCTCATGTTTGTTTCCTTTCAGGCTTCGATTGGAACGTCGTTCCAATGACATCTTGGAACGGCGTTCCAGATATGTCAAGATGGTTCGCATGGCGACCAGGAATCAGCGGACCGAACGACGTACGGATGCGCTCTCGAAGGAGCGAATCGTCGAGGCTGCGATCGAGATCCTCGACGACGAGGGCGAAGCCGCGCTGACATTTCGCGCACTCTCCGCACGCCTGGCAACAGGTAGCGGGGCGATTTACTGGCACGTTGCCAACAAGAGCGAACTGCTCGCCGCGGCGACCGACGACGTCATCGCCCGCGTGACAACCGGTGCAACCGAAGGCGCAGCCCCACGGGAGGCGATCCGGACCATCACCCTCGGCGTGTTCGACGCGATCGACGCCCACCCCTGGGTCGGCACCCAACTCTCACGTGAACCGTGGCAATCAGCGGTGATGCAGATCTTCGAAAGTCTCGGCGAGCAACTCCAGGCGCTCGGCGTTCCCGAATCGGCACAGTTCGACTGCGCGTCCGCGCTCCTGAACTACGTGCTCGGTCTCGCCGGACAGTACGCCGCGGGCGCCCGTCTGCTCCCCCGTGAGACAGATCGGTCCGCTTTCCTCGCGGGCGTCGCCACGCGATGGGAAGAACTCGACTCTGCGAAGTACCCGTTCCTCAATCAGGTGACGGCGCAGTTGCGCGACCACGACGACCGAGAACAGTTTCTGGCAGGCATCGAGCTCATCCTCGCGGGGATCGACACCGTCCGATAGCGGCCGTAGCCGTCAGCGTGAATGAACAGCGGTGTTGGATCCGAGCGCTATATCGAGGAAATCTCTTGCCGCACCGCGCAATCCGCGATCGGGATCCCAGACGGCTTGGAGTCGACGCGGCATCCGCAAGCCGTCGACGTTGACCGCGACCAGTCGGCCGTCCGCCAGGTCGGCGGCAACTGCCAGCGACGACAGAACAGCCGGGGCGTTGCCTGCCACCACCGCAGCCTTGACAGCGGTACACGAGGTGAGCTCGAGCAGCGGCGGCACACAATCGGGAACAGCATTCTCGAGCGTCAGGCGCGTACCGGACCCTGATTCTCGCTGAATCAGCGGTGTGCGTGCGAGTTCCTCGACCGGAACGGGCACACCATTCGCCCAGTCGTGTCCCGGCGGCACAACCACGACGAGGTGATCACGCGCTACTTCGCACGACGCGAGCGCCGACGGCACATCCGGCCCTTCGACAAATCCGATATCGGCCTGGCCGGCCTGAACTTGAGCAGAGACGTCCGAGGAATTGTGCAAGCTCACCGACGCCACGACGTTGGGGAACTTGTGCCGCATCGCGACCGTCCATCCGGGAACCAGATACTCGGCGATGGTCATGCTGGCGGCAACCGTGACGGCAGCATCACGTTCACCGCGAAGTGCGGCAACTCCCGATGCCATTTCCTCGGCACTGACGAGGATGTGACTTGCCCACTCGAGAATCAGACCGCCCTCGGCGGTGGGACGAACACCGGTCGCCGCTCGATCGAACACCTTGATTCCGAGTTGGCGTTCGACCGAACGCACCCGGGCGCTGACCGCCTGCTGACTGAGTCCGTGCTCCCGGCCGGCAGCACCCATGCTGCCCAGACGCCCTACGGAAAGGAGGACGTCGAGGGCACTGAGTTCCGGCACCCGAGGAGACAACGACATAGTCCCAAGATTAGACCCACAAGGCGAGTTTGTGGGCATTCAAGAACAACCGGTCTACCGGTACGGACCGGATGAGACGACAGTGAAATACATGACCACCACAACGAGTTCCACCTTCGCCCACATCACTCCGAACTGGTTCGCGGCAGCGATGGGAACGGGAATCGTGTCGGTGGCCGCCGCTTCGCTCGAACCGGAGATCGAGGGCTTGAAACTGGTCTCCGAGATCTTCTGGGTTCTGGCGGTTCTCGTACTGTGCGCCTTGATCGGAGCATTTGCCACCCATTGGTCACAACATCGATGTCAGGCCCTCGCCTACCTGCACAGCCCCGCGATGTTCCCCTTCTACGGCGCCGTCGCAATGGCACTGCTGACCGTGGGATCCGCAACCGGCATCACCGGCCCGGACTTCCTCGGCCACGACGTGGCGATCACCGTGTCGCTGACACTGTGGACACTCGGCACGGCACTCGGCCTGGTCACCTACGTCGTGATGATGATTCGACTCGTTCGAGATGCCGGGATGGCGACGGCAATGCCGTTCTGGCTCATGCCCGTCGTACCTCCGATGGTCTCGGCCACCACCGGCGCAGCGGTCAGCACCCACATGCCCGAAGGCGCTCCACGCATCGCGGTACTGGTTTTCTGCTACATCCTGTTCGCTCTGGCGCTGACCGCCGCCATCGGCATTCTGGTAGCCGTCGCCAGGCAGTTCGCACGCAACCGTTCGGCCGGCGTCGACGTGATCCCGTTCAATGCCATTCCCTCACTGTGGATTCCGTTGGGCGTGATCGGACAGTCGATCGCGGCATCCAACCTGTTGGCCGCCGCCTCACGGCATGCACTCAGCCCCGAGCATGCCGACACCCTGCACGAATTCGGGATCGCCTACGGAACCGTCGTCGGAATCATCGGCGTGATCGCGTTTGTCACCGTCACCGTCGTCACCATCCACGCACTGCGCCGCGGCTTGGACTTCTCGCTCGGCTGGTGGAGCTTCACCTTCCCCATCGGAGCATGTGCCGTCGGAGCGAATGCCTTCGGAGTCGCCACCGGTTCCACCCTGATCCTGGGAATCGCACTTGCCCTGCTGACCGTACTGATCCCCATCTGGGCAACCGTCGCGGTCAGGACCGTCCGGTCGATCCGCAGTGGAGTTCTACCGGCGGCTGCATGAATTCGCACCGATGAGTTTTGGCTCGCCGTACGGTCTGTACTCACGTAGACCATTGTCGAGAGCAGGAGTACACGGTGAGTCAGTTATTGCGAGTGCAGAATTTCGGCGTTTCGAGTGACGGAATAGCCTGCGGTCCGGACCAGAGCTTCGAGAGCCCGTTCGGCCTGGACCACAGTGAAATGTTTGCGTGGGCAGGAGCTACGGCCAGCTGGCCCAATCGCACCGATCCCGGCGGCAGCCGAGGCCTCGACGACTATTTCACGCGGGACTTCTCCAACAACATCGGCGCCGAAATCATGGGCCGCAACAAATTCTCACCCTACCGCGGCCCTTGGGAGAATCTCGAGTGGCAGGGCTGGTGGGGCGACGAGCCACCGTTCCACACCCCGGTTTTTGTCTTGACCCACCACGTGCGGCCGTCGTTCACGCTATCGGACACGACATTCCACTTCGTCGACGCCGACCCCGCGACGGCCCTCGCGCAGGCACGTGAGGCAGCGCAGGGCAAGGACGTTCGACTCGGCGGCGGAGTCAGCA
This sequence comes from Rhodococcus sp. FH8, assembly GCF_019266085.1. NCBI lineage: Bacteria > Bacillati > Actinomycetota > Actinomycetes > Mycobacteriales > Nocardiaceae > Rhodococcus > Rhodococcus sp. FH8. The sequence goes on from NZ_LPNQ01000078.1 coordinate 446,921, forward strand.
CTATCCGTGAATTCCTCGACGCCGATCTGGTCGACACGATGCACATCGCTGTCTCCCCGATCGAATTCGGATCCGGTCTACGACTGTGGGAGACACCTGACGAGTTACTCGACCGCTTCAACCTCGACGTTGTGCCGAGCCCGAGCGGCGTGACGCACCACCTGTTCTGGCGGAAGTGACGTGTTGGGGCAGCTCCGTAAACGGGAGCTGCCCCAACAGTTACGCACTATTCGCCGGTCTCGACCTGGCGCCCCGACTGGTACCACGCCATCGTTCCACCGGCCACCGAAACGGCATTGATGCCGCGAGCCTGCAGATACTCAGCGGCTTGCAAGCTCCGACCACCGACGGCGCAGATGATGTACACCGTTTCCGCGTCCGGAATTTCACCCACGCGAGAGACGAATTCGCTGAGCGGAATGAGCGTCGCACCGGGAACTCGGACCTGAGCGAACTCGTCGGCCTCACGGACGTCGATCAACGGCTCACCCGCTGCCAAAGCCGTGTCCAGTGCATTCAAATCGACTTCCAACATTTCTTCTGCGCCTGCCTTCGTGTTCGCTGCTGTCCGAATAGACGGTACCCGGGCGTTTTCGTGCAGCTCCCTTTACGATCTGACAATGACCAATACGGTTCCCGAAAAGTCCGGTTTTTGGAGTCGCCCCACCGTGTGGAAAGTGCTCCTGCTGATCGTCGTCTACCTGGCGTTCTATCTTGCTGTCGGGCAGGTTACCTCCAGGGTTCTTGCAGACCAGATCGACACGGACAATGTCGTGGCAAGCGCCTCCAGCATCCTCCTCGGCGTCGCATTGCCCATCGCGATCGGCGGGATCGCCCTGCTGGTTTTCACGACAAAGGTCGGCTGGCTGCGCGGCGTCTTCGGCCCACAACCCATTCGTGGGCGGGGTTGGATGTGGATCGGTCCGATCATCGTGGTCGCCGCCATTGTTGCGCATCTGGCGGGAACCGATTGGAGCGCCTGGACCACCGGCGAGGTAATCGCCCTGCTGGTGCTCGGTGCGTGCGTCGGCCTGACCGAGGAATTGGCCACCCGTGGCCTGGCAGTGAAGATGTTGCGCGACGCCGGCCACCGGGAACGCTTTGTCGCCGTCGTGTCTTCACTGGTGTTTGCACTCATGCACACCGTCAACCTCATCGCCGGGATGAAGGCGTCAACCGTTCTGGTCACCGTGGTCTACACCTTCGGTTTCGGTATGTGCATGTACCTGACAATGCGTGTGACGGGCACGATCTGGGCCGCAATCGTGTTACACGGCCTCACCGACCCCACCACAATTCTCTCGACCGGCGGGCTGGACACTTCGGTGACCACGGAAGTGAGCGGCGCCGCCGCCATCACCTCTCTACTGACGGTCCTCTTGGTCGTCTTCGGGGTGATCGCCGTCTTCCTCATTCGAGATCGAATCGGCGAAGATCGGCACACACCCGTCTCGGCCTGACCGACCGCGACCGTACAAGACATACTTGTGCCCATGCCTTCTCGAACCACGTACTCGTTCGCCGTCGTGACTGCATCGTGTCTGCTGGCACTCTCCGGTGCCGTCACTCATGCCACCGCGGGGGTTCCGACAACTCCCGAAGTCGCGACCACCGAATCCATCGCGTCGGAATCGATCAGCGATCTGTATGCAGCCAAGGGTGCGCATGAAGTGGCTGCCGATTCAGTTCCCGGGTACCAACTGTTCTACCCAGCCGGCTTGTCGTCTGATGGCAATCGGCATCCCGTCGTCACCTTCGGCAACGGCAGCTATGCGACTTACGAAGAGTACGAAGCGCTCCTGCAGCATCTCGCTTCTTGGGGTTTTGTCGTTGTGGTGGCCGACAGCAGCGTCACCGGCGACGGGACGGAGATCTTGGGGGCTGCCCAGTACGTCGTCGATCAGAACACCAACGCTGAGAGCATTTTTCACCAGCGGATCGACACCGACAACATTGCCTCGGTCGGACACTCCCAGGGCGCCGGTGGCGCGATCAACGCGGCAACCCAGTCCGCGAATCTGATCACCGCCACGGCGGTACTCGATTTGCCTGACCCGTGGTGGGCCTCGCGACCTGTCGACGTGATCGACGTGGCCCAGTTGACCGGACCGACGTTCTTCATGACCGGCGCCGACGACCCGGTCTCCACCGCCGATCCGCAAGCTGAGTACTTCGACAAAACCGCCGGACCGGCGGTCCGCGGCAGACTGCTTGGCGTCGGCCACAATTGGGCCGCAGATGGCGAAGGATTCCGGGGCTACCTCACCGCGTGGCTGAGATTCACCCTGAGCGGCGACCAGACTGCCGCACGTGCATTTGTCGGCGACTCGGCGGAAATCCTCACCGATCCCCGTTGGGACCGGCAAGCGATCAAGGGTTTGTGATGACGATCTTGCCGTAGGCCTGCCCGGATTTCTGCTGCTCGAAAGCGTCAGCGAGGCGGTCGAGGCTGAAGGAAGAATCTATGACGGGACGAAGCGCCAGGCTCTCCAGCCCGGCGACCATCTCCTCCTGATGTGCACGACTGCCCACCAGAACACCTTCGATGGTGACCTGTTTGGTCAGTAGCGAAGTCAGGTCGATCGACGACGAGGGGCCGTTCATGATGCCCAGCGCGCAGATTCGCCCGCCTGGTCGGACTGCCGCCAGAGATTGGCCGAGGGTGGACGGCCCGCCGACGTCGAGGACGAGGTCGATCCCGCCGCTGAGCCGCATCGCTTCCGAACCCCAGTCCGGGCGCTCACGGTAGTTGACCACGTGATCGGCACCGAGTTCGGTCAATCGAGCCATCTTGTCGGGGGCCGACGAGGTTGCGATCACCTGGGCTCCAACAGCTTTGGCCAGCTGGACGGCAAACAACGCTACCGTGCTGGTCCCAGGGATCAACACCGACGACCCTGGGATGATCGGGACTCCGGCAAATAGTGCGCGCCACGCTGACAATCCCGCGGTGGGCAAGGTAGCGGCTTCCTCGTAGGTGTAGTTTCGCGGCATCACTGTCACAGCAGATACCGGCACGGTGACGGTGTCGCGGGCGAACCCGTCGACACCGTCACCCGGCGAATTTCCGAATCCGTCGAAATCCGGTGTGCCGCTCCGCCAATGCGGCAAATAGGTGCTCATCACGCGATCTCCGACGCTGAACTGCGTTACGCCGTCTCCGACCGCAACGACCTCCCCGGCAGCATCGGACAACAGGATCCGCGGACCGTCGGTCGCTATCTCTCCGGTCGCCACGAGGTAGTCATGGTGGTTGAGCGAATTCGCGTGGATCGCGATCGTCACCTCACCCGCACCCGGGCCCGGGGTCTCGATCGTCCTCGATTCGAGGTTGTTCAATCCTCCAGGCGGGAGTACGTACACGGCGCGGTTGGTCATGGTGTGGATCCTCGCACGAATGGTGATCGGGTGACGTTCGGAAAGGGTTCTGCTGCTCAGAGGAGAGAAGCGGTGAACCCTCCGTCGAGAACCAGGCTGCTGCCGTTGCACCACGACGACTGGTCGCTCGCAAAGAACACTGCGGCGGCGGCAACTTCCTCGGTCCGGCCATAGCGCGTCTGCTTCGTGACCATCAAGTCGTCGAATCCCCCGGACTCGAGGCCGAGGGCATTCTCGAAATCCTGCTGGTGACTCTTGACCAGGTCGGTATCGATGAATCCGGGCAGCAATGCATTCGCGCGGATTCCGTGGAAGCGAAGTTCGGCTGACAGGGTTTCGGTGAGATTGCGAACTGCTGCTTTGGCTGCGGCATAGCTGCCGATCAAAGGCGAGCCGGTGGTCGACGAGATCGACGAGATGTTCACGATCGAACCGCCACCGGATGCGACGAGAGCGGGCAGCGAATGACGCACTGTCAAGAACACTCCATCGAGGTTGACCGACATCACTTTCCGCCAGTCCTCGAACGAGGTCTCGATCAGCGGGGTCGTGGTGGCGATACCGGCGTTGGGTACTACGACGTTCAGTCCGCCGAACTCTTCGACCGCTCTGGCGACGAGATCCTTGACCTGCTGTTCGTCGGTGACATCAGTGGTGACAGCGATAGCTCCGTCGATCGAGTCCGCCACTGCCTGTGCTGCGCCACCGTTGATGTCGGAGACCACGACCCTCGCGCCCTCCGCCCCGAAAGCCCGGGCAATGGCGGCGCCGATTCCGGCACCTGCGCCGGTGACAATTGCAACTTTGTTCGCGAGAAGATCGGACATGTCAGCGTTCCCCTTCAGTTCTCGGTCGGGACGTAGAAAAGCAATTCGGGTCCGGTGTCACCGGTGGTCGCGATGGCCTCGGACATGTCGAGAGTTCCGTCGCCCAAAGCACTTCCCAACGCCTGCGCGGTGCCCGCGAGATCTTCCGTGTCGAGTTGATAGATGCTCAGGTAGCGGCGCGCGGGCAATGCATCCTCGGGCAGCAACTGCACATCCGCCAGGAAGAATCTGGAGGCGGAGACAACTCCGGGCACTCGTTCGACGACCTGCGGAATATGCACGTCGTCGTACCAGCGGTTGAACGCATCCTCCGAAGACGGATCGGCGGGGTGTACGTGTGCGACGAGAATCGCTGTGCTCATGAAGTTCCTCTTCGACTCGAAGTGCTTTTGGTTCAGCGCGTTTGGAAGGCGACGATATTCACGCGCAAGGCAACTGACCGCGGCTGCGTGTGGTGAATCGATCGCGCTCAAGCGACAACCCTAGGGAGCAAATGTGACCCGCACCATATGCTCGGAGGTCAGAGTTGAGCTCCACATTTGTCCTCTCGGCACAAAACTGTCTCTCGGCACTAACACGGTGGCCAGAATCAGGCGTTAACGGAAGTCTCGCGATTTGGCCGTGACTCGCAGATCCATCAGCTGCATCCGGTCTGCCACGACGGTGACAGCGCCTTCTGCATTCTGCACCTTCCCTCGAATAAGCAACGCCGGCGCCGTATTTGCCAATTTTCGGTACTTTGCCCACAACCCCACCGAACACACGACGTTGACCATGCCGGTTTCGTCCTCGAGGTTGATGAACGTGACGCCCGCAGCTGTGGCCGGACGCTGCCGGTGTGTGACTGCTCCCCCCACCAGCACACGGTCACCGTCCGGGATGTCGAGAAGTCTCGACGCCGGCACCACGCCGAGCGCGTCGAGCTGTGGGCGGAGGAATTGTGTCGGGTACGTGTCGGGAGATACTCCTGTCGCCCAGACATCCGCCGCCGCCAATTCGACGTCGCTCATGCCGGGCAAGGTGGGAGCTGTGACCGACGCACCGATACCGGGCAAGCGGTCGGGGCGCTCCCCCGCCGCAGCGCCCGCTGCCCACAGCGCTTCTCTACGCGAGATACCGAAGCTGGCTAGCGCACCGGCGGTCGCCAGCGATTCAGCTTGTGCGGTAGTCAGTTCCACCCGCCCCGTCAGATCGAGAAACGACGTGAACGGTCCACCGAGGTCGCGCTGTTCGACAATTTTCTCGGCGAGTGCATCGCCGATGTTGCGCACTTCCCCCAGCCCCAGCCGAACCTCGAATCCACCTGCCTCGACGGTGGCATGCGCGAGGCTGACATTGATGTCTGCACCGTGTACCTGCACTCCGTGCCGGCGCGCATCGGCAACCAAGGACTGCGGCGAGTAGAAACCCATGGGCTGCGCGCGCAGAAGTCCGGCGCAGAACGCAGCGGGATGATGAAGTTTGAACCACGAGGAGTAGAAGACCAGCGCGGCAAAACTCTGTGAATGGCTTTCCGGGAAACCGAAATTAGCGAATGCATAAAGCTTTTCGTAGATCCGGTCGGCAACCTCGTCACCGATGCCGTGTAGGTCTCGCATGCCCTGATAGAACCTCGCGCGCAGTTGTTCCATCTTCTCGGTGGAGCGTTTCGATCCCATTGCCCGACGCAATTGATCGGCCTCGGACGGCGTGAAGCCCGCAACGTCGACGGCCATCTGCATCAACTGTTCCTGGAACAGCGGAACCCCCAACGTGCGTTCGAGTGCCTTCTCGAGCGACGGATGGTCGTAGGACACAGGTTCGAGTTTGTTGCGCCGACGAATGTACGGATGCACTGATCCGCCTTGGATCGGCCCCGGACGGATGAGCGCGACCTCGACTACCAGGTCGTAGAAGTTTCGAGGCTTCAGACGCGGCAGTGTCGCCATCTGCGCACGTGATTCCACTTGGAACACACCCACCGAATCTGCCCGCTGCAACATCTCGTACACCGCTGTTTCCGACAGATCGAGTTGCGCCAAATCGACTGTGATGCCTTTGTGTTCGGCCACCAGATCCATCATGTAGTGCAAAGCTGAGAGCATGCCGAGGCCGAGCAGATCGAACTTGACCAGCCCAGCGGCAGCGCAATCGTCCTTGTCCCATTGCAGGACACTGCGATTGGCCATCCGCGCCCACTCCACCGGGCAGACGTCGGCGATGGGACGATCGCAGATGACCATGCCGCCCGAGTGGATACCGAGGTGCCGCGGATAGCCTTCGATCTGCGCCGCCAGTTCGAGTACCGGACGCGGAATATCGGTATCCGCATTCTTGTCGATACCACCCCACCGGCCGACCTGCTTACTCCACGCATCTTGCTGTCCCTGCGAAAAGCCCAGCGCCCGAGCCATGTCCCGCACCGACGACTTTCCTCGATAGGTGATGACATTGGCGACCTGCGCGGCATACGTACGCCCGTACTTCGCGTACACGTGCTGGATCGCCTCTTCCCGGCGGTCGGACTCGATGTCCACGTCGATGTCCGGCGGGCCGTCACGTTCAGGCGCAAGAAACCTCTCGAACAGCAGTTTGTTGCGAACCGGATCGACATTGGTGATGCCGATCGCGTAACACACCGCCGAGTTCGCAGCGGAACCTCTTCCCTGACAGAGGATGTCGTTGTTCTTGCAGAACGACACGATGTCATGCACCACCAGGAAATATCCGGGAAAGTTCAATCCCTCGATGATGGCAAGTTCATGTTCGAGCTGTTCGTATGCCTTCGGTGCACCTTCCGGCGGTCCGTAGCGTTCCAGCGCCCCCACCATGGTGAGCTCACGCAACCACGACGCCTCGGTATGCCCGGCTGGCACGTCGAACGGTGGCAATTTGGGCGCGATGAGCTTGAGATCGAAAGCGCACTCACGACCAAGATCGGCGGCACTACTGACAGCCTCGGGATAGAGCGAGAACAGTGCCGCCATCTCCGCGCCGGACCGCAGGTGCGCTCCGCCGGTAGGGGCCAACCATCCTGCTGCCTCGTCCAAGCTTTGACGCGACCGCACAGCCGCCATTGCCATGGCGAGGCGTCGACGCGGAGGAGCGGCGAAGTGCGCGGCGGTGGTCGCCACCGTACGTAGTCCATGCTCTCTCGCCAATTCGGCCAGAACGGCATTGCGCTCGTCGTCCTCCGCCAACCCATGATGAGTGAGTTCCACCGACACTCGCTCCGCCCCGAAACGCTCGACCAGATCCCCCAAGGCATCCGCCGCTGCTTCGCGACCACCCGACGTCAAGGCTTGCCGCACATGACCTTTCCGGCACCCGGTCAGGATCTGCCAGTGGCCACCGGCCGCTTCGGTCAGCACGTCGTAGTCGTACTGCAGTTTGCCCTTCTCGCCGCCCGCCAGATGCGCGGCAGCGATCTCCCGCGAGAGCCGGCGATACCCTTCCTGCCCACGGGCAAGTACCAGGAGGTGCGTTCCACCGGGATCTGCCGTGCCGGTTCTGGGTACCGAATCCAGAGACAACTCGGCCCCGAACACGGTGCGCATTCCCCATTCACGTGCGGCTTCCGCAAACCTCACCACGCCGTAGAAGCCGTCGTGATCGGTGACGGCGATAGCTTCGAGCCCGAGACGCACTGCTTCCTCGACCAGCTCTTCCGGCGGTGATGCACCGTCGAGGAAACTGAAGGCCGAGTGAGCGTGCAGTTCTGCGTAAGGAATTACACCGGCACCACGGGTGAGCTCGCCCGCGTGGTACTCGCCGCGCTTTCTTGACCAGGCGGGGCTGTCGCTTCCATCGCCCGGAAACAAATCCTCATGTTCCACACGGCCGGGTCGTCCGGAAAGCACCCGTTCCATCTCGGACCACGTCGGCGGCCCATTTCCCCAACCCACACTGACCTCGCACCTGATCGAGTCGGCCGTCAGGGACGACCGACTGCTCGAGGATGCCGAAAGGGAAGACGCACCACATGCATCGAACTGATGTTCGATGCAGATTCAGTCTGACAGGTCACTCACCCACAGTCAACAGAGCGAATCTCAACCCTCACCGTCTCGTCACATTCAGATGTACGCATGTCTGCACTCCGTTCACTTTCGCCCCAGATCATTAGCGGCGTTCATAATCTCCATCCACACTGTTTCCAGGAGTACTACTCGTATGTCGTTCTCGCGCAACACACGTAGGTTGACGGCCGTCGCCGGCGCCGTCGCCGTTCTGGCCGCTGCCGGCTGCAGCAGCAGCGCCGACGAGGCCACCGGCTCGAACGGCACGACCGTCGATCGCGCCGCGACCGGCGAACTGTCCTCGAACGGTGGTGCTCGCCGCATCAACGGTGATCAGTCGGCCGCAGTGCGCGACGCCGTCAACGCTTCCGGCGCGAAGAACGTCATTCTCTTGATCGGCGACGGCATGGGCGACTCGGAGATCACCGCCGCGCGCAACTACGCCGAGGGCGCTGCCGGCAGCTTCCCCGGTCTCGACGCCCTGCCGATCACCGGCCAGTACACGCACTACGCACTGACCAAGGACGGCAAGCCCGACTACGTCACCGACTCCGCAGCCAGCGGATCGGCATGGTCCACCGGCACCAAGACCTACAACGGCGCGATTTCCGTCGACATCAAGGGTCAGGCCCAGTCGACCGTCCTCGAGATCGCCAAGGCGAACGGCAAGGCCACCGGCAACGTCTCCACCGCCGAGGTGCAGGACGCCACACCCGCAGTGCAGGTCGCGCACGTCAGTGGCCGCAAGTGCTACGGACCGGAGGCAACGTCCAAGTCCTGCCCGGAGAACGCCCTCGAGAACGGCGGCAAGGGGTCGATCAGCGAACAACTCCTCGACACCCGCGCCGACGTCACCTTCGCCGGCGGCGCCAAGTCCTTCGCCGAGACTGCGAAAGCCGGTGACTGGCAGGGCAAGACACTCAACGAGCAGGCCGCAGCTCGGGGCTACCAGCTGGTGAAGAATGCCGCCGAGATGAACGAGGTCGGCAAGGCCGATCAGGATGCACCCGTGCTCGGCTTGTTCGCCGACGGCAACATGCCCGTCCGCTGGGAAGGCTCTGTCGCCACCCGTGACGGTTACCTGCAGCCCGCAGAAACCTGCGTCGACAACCCCAAGCGAACCTCCGACGTACCGAAGCTCGCGGACATGACTCAAAAGGCGATCGACCTACTGAAGGTCAACGACAACGGATTCTTCCTCCAGGTCGAAGGTGCCTCGATCGACAAGCAGGATCACGCAGCCAACGCATGCGGTCAGATCGGTGAAACCGTCGACCTCGACGAAGCTGTGCAGAAGGCACTCGAATTCGCGAAGACCGACGGAGAAACCCTGGTCATCGTCACAGCCGACCACGCTCACACCAGCCAGATCGTCACCAACGTCAGCGCCGACGACATCGCCACCATCGCCAAGGACCAGAACATCCCGGTCGAGCGCGCCCAGGAAATCGTCTACCCCGGTCTGACCCGCAAGCTGACCACGAAGGACGGCTCGGAGATGACGATCAGCTACGGAACGTCCGAAGATCCGGCCGTCGAATCCGAAGGGCATACCGGCACTCAGTTGCGCGTAGCAGCTTTCGGCCCGCACGCGGCCAATGTCAGCGGCCTCACGGACCAGACCGATCTGTTCTTCACGATGACCGACGCGCTGGGACTCGACCGTTCCAAGGTCGCAGCTCACTGACCTGACAACACCCGACCCGGTAAAAGCCTGGGTCCAGTCACACCAGAGCAGCCAAGGCGCGCACCCGATCTTCGGGTGCGCGCTTCGGGCAACTGGTGCATTTGCCTTCACCGGGTACCTCGTAGATCAGGCAGCACGACGCCCGCTGCGTGAATCTGCGTCGCCCGAACGCCACCGGCGTCAATGGATTACTTACGCGCACAGCAGATTCTCTGCGATCCACGTCCACGAAACGCGGGACCGGAATGCCCGGGTTCTCACCGCGGAGAACTTCGATCAGACCGGCCGCAAATGCACTTCCGCGCTCCCGCGCATTACCGGCGGCATCGAGGCTGCGATTGGCGATGGAGTCCGTTGTGATCGCCCACAGCGCCTGCTGCCGAACGCCGGACACCTCGGCGAGTACCTCGATCACGGGATTGAGCGAGCGGAACATCGCGTGGCCCAACTCCGCCACACTCCGCGAGATCGGAATGACCGATCCGGCAGCAAAACCGCCCAGATAGCCGTTGTCACGCAAGAAGATCCGCCCACCGTCCAACGATGGATCGGCCGCGAACCCGGTGACCATCCCGGTTCCGATCGGAATGCCGGTCAGCGTCGAGCTGGCCGAGTACCACCACAACGTGCCGTTCACTCGACTGTCCGCACTCCCCCATCGCTCTGCCGTATCGGCGACACGTGCTGCCAACCACTGGGGGTCGGTCATCAACACCGCGGGCACCGTATCCGGATACGCGCTCAGGTTGTCGAAGAACGGCACAGCTACTGCCATACGGGCGTAGATCCCGGCCACCGATTCCGTCATGCCAGCCCCAATATCTCCATCCGCGGACGTACTCCGCGTTCGACTCGCGCCCTGATGCCGAAAACCTCGGCCAACAACGGCTCGTCCAACACCTCGACCGTAGACCCACACGCGCGGAGTTCACCTTCGGTGAGCACGGCAAGGTTGTCGCAGTACTCGACCGCCAACCGTAGATCGTGCATCGTGACCACAACTGCGAGCCCCGCCGACGCAAGTTCGGTAAGCAGTTCCATCACGATCAACTGGTGACGAAGATCGAGATGATTGGTCGGCTCGTCCAACAACAGAACCTTGGGCTCCTGAGCCAATGCGCGAGCTATCGAGACACGTTGCCGCTCACCACCCGACAGGGTCGATACGTCTCGTCCGGCAAGCTCGACCAAACCGACCTGCTCGATGCACCGGTCCACGATGGCGGTATCGCGCTCCGTGCTTCGGTCCAACCAGCTGCGGTGCGGAGTTCGTCCGAGTGCGATCGATTCACGAACCGACAGTCCTGCCGAGACAGTGGGTTCTTGAACACTTGCCGAGACAGTTCGGGCGATGTCCTTACGCGAGAGCGTCGTCGAGTCGACTTGATCGATCAGAACTGCGCCACCTGTCGGCGTCAAAGCGTTGTAGCAGCAGCGCAGCGCCGTCGTCTTGCCACTGCCGTTCGGCCCGACCAAGCCCAATATTTCACCGGACTTGACTGCGAAAGTGATGCCGCGCAACACTTCGCGATTTCCGAGCCGCGCCCGGGTCTCGACGAGTTCGAGCAGGGGCGCAGTTTCGGAGTCTTTCGGGAGTGTCACTGTTCTGGTCTGTGTCACTGTTCTGGCCTGTGTCACTGTTCTGGCCTGTGTCACTGTTCGAGCCTCCGATACTGCCGGTAGAGCATCCAGACGAAGATCGGTGCACCCACGAGGGCCGTGATCACTCCGACCGGAACTTCAGTGGATTGTGCCACCGAGCGCGCAGCGGTATCCGCGGCAACCATCGCGACGGCGCCCAGCAGGGCTGCAGCAGGGAGCAGTCGAATTGCTCTGGTGCCGACGATGAAGCCGGCCAGATGCGGGATCAGCAGACCGATGAAACCGATTCCACCGGCAACGCTGACTGCTGCGCCCGCCAGTACGGAGACCGCGAGCAAGGACAACACACGGAACCGTCGGACGTTCATACCGAGTGCAGCGGCCCCGTCGTCACCGGTCTGCAAAACGTCCATCCATCGCGAACTGAACAGAAGGGCTGTGCCGACGACGGCCAGTGTGATCGTCGGGAAGATCAGCGTCGACCATCGTGCATCACCGAATCCGCCGGCAATCCAGTGCATCACCGACGTCACGTGCCGATCATCGGCCAATACCAGGATGCAAAAGGTGATGAGCGCCGAGAATATCTGGGCGAGCGCGACACCCACCAAAATGATCGCGGTCGGCTGCGGATACCGGCCGCCGATCAGCAGTGCGAGAAACAACGGGATCATCGCCCCGACGAATGCTGCGACCGGAATCGTGAAAACCCCGAGGAGGCCGGCGCCGAAACCCAGCACCGACACGAGCACCACCATGAATCCCGCGCCCGACGAGACTCCGAGCAGATACGGATCGGCAAGCGGATTACGGGTGACAGCTTGAGCAACTGCACCTGCCATGGCCAACGAAGCACCCACTACCGCGGCAGTGAGTGCACGTGGCAGGCGGGAGTCGATCACGATCGACTCCCGCGCCGCGGTCCACCACGTCTCGAAAGTCCCTGGCGCCAAACGGGCTCCGACTATCGCCCAGACGTCACCGACGGGAATGCGAACCGATCCCAAGGAGACGGCCAACCCCAGGACGATCGCCAAGGCGACCGCCAAGCCGACAAGCAGGGCGCCGTACCCGTAACGCGTGCGGGTCACTTCGCCGCGTCAGCGCCTGAATGGAAGGCTGTTGCGATGGTCTGTGCCGAACGCACCAACCGTGAACTCTCGAACAGGTCAGCGAGAGGAACCACGACGAACCGGTTCTGCTGCACAGCAGGGGTGGTCGCCATCAACGGCTGGGCACGGAGGAAGTCGATCTTCTGCTCGGCTGTCTTGTCGCCGTAGTCGATGACCACGATCGCCTGGGGTGCACGCTCGGCAACAGCTTCCCACGATGCGTCGATGTAGGGCTTTGTCCCTTCGGCGAAGATGTTCGAGACGCCGGAGTATTCCGCGACCAATTGACCGACGCCGACTCCGCCGATGGTCGTCGGAACCTGGTCACCGCTGTCGTAGAAGAAGGTCGGTACCGGCGCCGCGTCTCCGACCGAAGCGCGGACGGAATCGAGACCATCGCTGATCTCCTCGGCTACCTCGCGGGCGGAATCTTCGACGCCCAGGACTCGACCGAGTTGCGTGTAGTCGTTCTCGAGCAATCCGATGTCGGGGAACCCGGTGCCACAGTATTCCGAGAAGAGGAAGGTGTTGATTCCGCGCTCGCCGAAAGCGTCTCGGGAACGGCCTTGCTTCTCGTTGAAGGCACTGGTCATTCCTCCGACCACGAAGTCCGGATCGACGTCGAGAACCTGCTCCATGCTGGGGAACGTATCGGAGAGGCTGGGAATCTTGTTGAATACATCGGCGGTCTCGGCAGTTGGCGGGTTGTCGCTGTACGCCCGCCCGACAATCCGATCACCCGCGCCGATCTCGATGAGGGCTTCGGTGACGTGTCCGTTCAAAGACACGATGCGCTGCGGCGGCGAATCGAAGGTCATCTCGCGATCGCAGTTGGTCACGGACACCGGCTGTGCGAAGGATTCCGCAGCAGACGCCGACTCTGATTCCTGACCTTTGGAACAACCTGCCGAAACCAAGGCGACCGCGATGAGAACTGCGGCGGCGCGGGACGGGGAGAACTGAAGTGACACGGGGACCTCGTAAGGGCTCTGAGCCACGAATGAGGATCCGACAGACAACTCCGCCCGCACGCTGATCCTCGGCCAGAGCTCCTGCTGGACTTCCTTTTCGTAGACCACGACGAATGGATGTCGCACACCGCGCGGCGGGTAATCGGGCTTGCCGACACTCGGTGACTACCGAGAATCGACCTACCGTTGCGGGTCAGCGCCGGATTCGGACCGGCTTCCCCCACACGCGTGGCTTGCAAGTGCTTCGAGCAGTATGCATGACGTTTCCGATTCAAGACCAAACGCCCACTACAGTCGATCTGGCCAGACGCCCCCACACACCGGAGTTGATACATGACACGCTGGGCCCAAACCGTCGTCGCCCGGAAATGGTGGGTACTGAGCCTCGCGGTTCTGATAGTTCTCATCAGTGGGGTGTGGGGACTCGGAGTGTTCGGCAAGCTCAGCCAGGGCGGCTTCATCGATCCGGGCAGCGACTCCGCGAAGGTCGCCGACATCATCGAAGACAATCTCGGACCGCAGACCCCGGACATCATCGCGATCTACTCGCCCACGGACGGCAAGACTCTGGACGACATCGGGCCGGCAGTGACAGCCGCCGTCGACCAATTCAAAACCGAAGTGCCGACCGCTTCGGTGAAATCGTATTGGGGAACAGACGCCGCAGCGAAGGCCAGCCTGCTCTCGAACGACGGATCCATGGCGGCCGTTGCGATCACGTTGGCACCGGACTCGGGCGTCACGCCCGCCACTTTCGCCGATCTCCTGCCGAAGCTCGAAGTCGAAGGTGCCGAGGCACAATTCGCGGGTAACACCGTCGTCGGCGTCGCATTCAACACCAAGCTCGAGAAGGACCTGGTGGTCGCCGAAGCCATCGCCATTCCGATCACTCTGGTGCTGTTGGTCTTTATCTTCGGCGGCATCGTCGCCGCTGCCGTGCCCGTGTTCGTGGGTGTACTCAGTGTCCTGAGCGCTTTGGCCGTTCTGCGAATCCTCACGCTGATCACCGATGTGTCCTCGTTCTCGATCAACGTCGCTTCTCTTCTCGGGTTGGGACTTGCCATCGACTACGGACTGTTCGTGGTCGGTCGGTTCCGTGAAGAACTGAATTCGGGCTCGGACCCGGGAGCGGCTGCTCAGCGGACAGTTCTGACGGCGGGTCGCACCGTCATGTTCTCGGGTCTACTGCTGATCTGTGCGTTCAGCGGCATGCTCGTATTCCCCCAGGCCGTCATCCGGTCTCTGGGCTTCGGCGCGATCGCCGCAGTATTGAGCGCGGCCGTCCTGTCGCTGACCGCTGTGCCTGCGCTGCTTGCCATTCTGGGGCATCGCATCAACGCCCTGACGTGGCGCAAGGATGCGGCGCAACGCGGCGAGGAACGCTCGCGCAAGTTCTGGGGCCGCGTCGTCACGTGGGTGATGAAGCGTCCGGTCGCAGTCTCGGTGACGATCGTGGCTGTGCTGCTCGTGATGGCCTCGCCGCTGCTCGGCGCCCGGCTGGGAGAACTCTCGTACACCGCACTACCGGACAACGACCCCGCTCGCGTCGCAATGGACACGTTGGTCAACGACTTCCCGCAAACCGGAAACGGCGCAACGATGATCCTTCAGGCCGAGGACGGGAACACTCTCACCCCGGCCGAAGGTGCAGCGATCGCCGAGTCCGCCGGTCGAGTCGAGGGCATCGGTCAGGCGACCGTCGTCGCGAGCACCAATCAACTCGTCGCGGTTCAGGCTCTCTACAGCGAGGGCTCTACACCCCAATCACAGAGCGCCGCAGTGACAGATCTGCGTGCGATCTCCGCTCCCGACGGAACGGTGCTGCTTGTCGGCGGCGGTCAAGCCATGGTCGACGACGGCAACAACGCCGTCCTGCACTGGCTACCGGTGATGATCCTCATCATGGTCGGATCCACCCTGATCCTGTTGTTCCTCGCGTTCGGTTCGGTGGTGCTGCCGATCAAGGCGGTTCTGATGGCAGCCCTGAGTCTCGCGACCACCTTCGGTGTCCTCACCTTCGTCTTCCAGGACGGACACGGCGTCGAACTCCTCGGGGTCAGTCAAACTCCGCTGGAGGCTACGTTTGTCGTGCTCATCCTGGCGGTGGTCTTCGGATTGTCCACGGACTACGAGGTTTTCCTGATGTCACGGATGGTCGAGGCCAAGAACGCGGGAGCGACGACAGAGGAAGCGGTCAAGTTCGGAACCGAGCGCACCGGCCGCATCGTGACGGCTGCCGCCTTACTCCTGATAGTGGTGACGGGGGCCTTCGCAATGTCAGGGCTGTCAGTGATGAAGTTCCTGGGCGTCGGCATGATCGTCGCGCTGATCGTCGACGCGACCATCATCCGCATGTTGCTCGTGCCCTCGCTCGTGAAGTTGATGGGCGAAGCGAACTGGTGGGCTCCTGTGTGGATGAAAAAGGTTCACGCGAAGGTCGGCATCGGCCACTGATCGCGACTGGATCATGTCGCTGAAGAGTGCCTGGGATCCTGCGGAGAGCCGTGTTTGACTAGGGGTCGTGGATGACTTACCTGAGAGTGTTGTGGTCGGCTCAGCAGTGTTTTCGCGTGTCGACTCGGACGATTCGTTGGCGTGCTGGACATCGATCATCGATGTCCAGGGGGTCGGTGACTCCAGGCCGGTGAGTCTGGTTATCGAGCCGGCCACCGTGCCGGAGTCTGCGGTGTGTGAGCTCGCTGCGACCGTGATGGCCCGGTTCGGTGAGTTTGCCGAAGTCGCCGCCGATTACCTGCGTCAACAGCTGCGTGGGCCACAGTTCGGCCTCCGCCACTCCGAACTCGTGGAGTTGGACGCCACGGAGTCACTGTTCGGCGAACCTGAGGCGGTGATCTGGGCTGACGGAACCTGGCTGCTGCGGTTCGCTGAGTCAAGGCTCGAGATGGCCGATCCTTTCGGGATCGGTGTTCTGTTCGAAGGAACGACCCCGTATGCGGTCGAGGACTTGTCGGGCGCTGAACCGGCCTAGGGTTTGCCGGCCTGGCCACTCCATCGCCTCGACGATGGTGCGCCGGTCTACTGGCGGACGGCGCATGGCCTTCACACCCTCGGAACAACGGCCGCCCACATCTCATCCGAAATCACGTCACGCGACGCAAGGACGAGCGCGCACCCCACTGCGCCCGAAACTCTTCAGCAACAGACCTAGTGGATTTCCCTGATCGGGCAGTCGTCCTCGAGGATGACTGCCCGATCGTCTAAATCGCTCCGCAGGGCGATGTTCTCCGAAGCTGATTTCGTCAGACTTGGAGCATGACAATTTTCGAATGGATCCTTGCAATCCCCGCTCTTGCGCTTGCCGTCGCGTTCTTGTTCTCCGGAATCATCTCCGCGGGCATCGACTTCGACGCCGAGGACGGGGTCATGACGCATTGATGTTCGTTTCCCTCTAGCCGCTGATCTTACTTTGGAGTAAGTTACCGACTATGGCCACATACATCGTCACTGGCGGTACCGGATTTCTCGGACGAGCTGCACTGCCACTCCTGCTCGAGCGTGATCAAACTGCTCAGATCCATGTGCTGGTCAGAGCCGGTTCTGTCGCCAAACTCGAAGAACAGGTGTCGGCAATTCCCGGCGGCGATCGCGTGCATCCGCTCATTGGAGATCTGACCGAGCCTGGGCTGGGCATCGATTCTCCCCCACCTGCCGACCACGTCCTTCACCTCGGCGCGATCTACGACATCACCGCCGGAGACGAGCAGGCTTCGACGAATGTCGAGGGCACACGCTCCGTGGTCGAACTTGCTGCGAAACTGGGAGCCACCCTTCATCACGTGTCATCGGTCGCAGTCGCAGGCGACTATCCGGGCACGTTCAGCGAGACCGATTTCGATTGCGGCCAAGGCTTTCCGACGCCCTACCACCGAACCAAGTTCGAGGCCGAGAAGCTCGTTCGAGAACGAGAAGGCCTCACCTGGCGTGTTTATCGGCCGTCTGCCGTGGTCGGCAACTCCGTCACCGGGGAGATGGACAAGATCGACGGTCCGTACTACTTGTTTCCAGGACTGGCGCTACTCGCGAAACTACCTGCAGCACTCCCCGTCCCGATCCCCAACCTCGGCGCAACCAATGTGGTGCCCGTCGATTACGTAGCCGCCGCCCTCGTCGAATTGATGCACGCGCCCGGCCACGACGGCGAAGCATTCCATCTCGTGAATCCGAAACCTCAACCGGTACGCGAAATCTATGCCGGACTCGCCAAGGCCGCCGGAGCACCCCGGCCCGCACTCAGCCTTCCGGGCGTGATCGCCAAACCCTTTGTCTCGCCCTTGCCGATGGACTCGGCAGAATCGGCACGGAAGGTCTTCCTCGATCGCATCGGCATGCCTGCAGCATTGCTCGACAACATGACGATGGCGCCGACCTTCACCTCGGAGAGAACCGTTGCCGCCCTGGCCGGATCGGGACTGGCGGTCCCCGAGTTCGGGTCGTACTCCACTGTGTTGTGGAAGTACTGGCGCGCAAACCTCGATCCCAATCGCGCACGACGTAACAGTCCCGAAGGACCGCTCGTGGGTCGGATCGTTCTGATCACCGGAGGCTCTTCCGGAATCGGCAAGGCATCGGCCATTGCCGCCGCTCAGAAGGGCGCCACCGTTCTCCTGATCGCACGCCGCACCGACGAACTCGATGCCGCAGTACAGGAGATTCGATCAGCCGGAGGCAAGGCGTTCGGTTACCCCTGCGACATCACCGACGACGAGTCGGTCCAGCACACGATCAAAAGCATTCTGACAGAACACGATCACGTAGACATGTTGGTAAACAACGCCGGCCGATCCATCCGGCGCGGCATTTACCACTCCACTGATCGTTTCCACGACTACGAACGAACGATGGCCGTGAACTACTTCGGCGCTGTGCGATTGGTGCTCGCCTTGTTACCGACCATGCGTTCTCGCCGCTTCGGCCACATCGTAAACATCAGCAGCGCGGGAGTCCAGGCGGCAACGCCTAGATTCTCGGCCTACGTGGCGAGCAAGGCCGCCCTCGACGGTTTCTCGGACGTAGCCGCCTCTGAAACCCTGGCGGACGGAATCACTTTCACGACCATCCACATGCCCCTGGTCGAAACACCGATGATCGCTCCGACCGGCGAATACAACAACGGCCCGATCACCAGCCCGGAAAAGGCTGCGGCAATGGTGATCCGCGCGCTGATCGACCGCCCCAAACGCATCGACGTACCACTCGGAACCCTGGGTGATCTGGGAACCCTGTTCGCACCGCACACCAAGGACCGAATTCTCAACCAGATGTACCAGGCATTCCCCGACTCTCCGGCGGCAAAGGGTCAGGTAGACAAGGAAACTCCGGCAGACGCTCCGGCAACACCGACGCGACAGCACCACTCGCGCTCGCGCATCCGCAAACTCGGCCGTCGTGCCGCCCGACTCGTGCCCGGTACGCACTGGTGACCGGTGGTGTGACTTCGCCTCGGAGCGTTTCGGCCAGCGGAACGAGTCTGCAATGCTAGTCATCAGAATCTATCCAGACCATGGTCATCCCAGTTCGCTGTGGCCGTCGAAGGAATTGATTGTCATCCCGCCGCAACGGTTCCCGCAGGCATACGTTCTCCCGAGCCAAATGGGGATCGACGACGAACTCGGAGAGAAGATACTGGCGTGGACTGATCGCTTCCAAAAGTTCTTTGTGACCGAGATCGACGGCTTCGCGATACGACCGCGGTGGAATCCAGGGATCAACGTTTTCGACTGGTACGACGAGGGCTATCAGATCGTGGGCAAACTTCGGGCACAGTTTCCGGACGTGCACGTCAAGCCTGAATTTGCCCAGTACGTCTTTTCGGTCAACGAGCGTCGGGAAAGCATGGGGCTTGTGCCGGTCAGCCTTCCGAACGAACCCAAGGCCGGGCATATGAGCATCACTGAACTCCTGCACCCCAAGTGAGTTTCAGAGCCATGGCGATGAATGCGATCGATACTGCGGCAGTGATCGAGTTTTCCCATCCGAGGGCGAAGTAAACTGCGGAAGAATCGAAATCCACTGCCTTGCAAGAGGCTACGGGAAACGGGATCCAAGCCCATCCTGCTTCTTCGAGCAATCCGCTTCCATACGAACTTGATCTACAAAGCTCCGATGCGGACGCTGGGAACCCCCAACGTGAGGTCACTCCGAAACTTGCGATCAATCCAATGACCCCGACTACCAGCATGAGTGCGGGAACATTGCGAGTGATAGGTGACTTGTCTCGGGGTGAAGTCATTGGAACACCGTACTTCGGCTTTCCGTCAGTTCGCTGACACTGCACATTGTTACGAATGCGAGATGAATTAGCCGACGACCCTGCGGATCTCACTCTCGGAGGCATTGGCGCCCGTGCAGACAACAGCAACGCGCTTGCCAGCGAAGGTGTTCGGATGCGCATAGACCGCAGCAAGTGCGGCCGCACCGGCGCCTTCGCTCAAAGTGTGAGCGTCGAAGAGCAACGCCCGCTGCGCGAGGGTGATGTCGTCGTCCGTGACGAGCAGGAATCCCCCGAGGCGTTCACGCAAGACACGTTGAGTGAGTGCGAACCCGGCACCGGTCGCAAGCCCTTCGACACGGGTGGTGTTCGGGCGCTCGACGCACGTGCCGGAACTCCACGAGTCATGTGCGGCTCGTGCGGCCTCAGACTGCACTGCGAACACCTCGAGGTGCGGTGCAAGCGCACTGGCGACGAGACACGCCGCCGCCGCACCGCTGCCGCCACCGACTGGGACCACCACCGCGTCCAGATCAGGTTGTTGTTCGAGGAGTTCGACGTAGGCCGTTGCAACACCGGCGAGGATTGCCGGCTCATTGGCGGCGCTCACGAGACGCAGGCCGTCACGTTCGCTGATGAAATCGGCATGAGCACGTGCCTCGTCGAAGTTCACACCGTGCTCGATGAGCTCGGCTCCGAGCATGCGGACAGCGTGAGCCTTGACTGGATTCGCCCCAACCGGCATGACGATCACACACCGCACGCCCGCACCCGCCGCGGCATACGCCAAGGATTGAGCATGGTTTCCGGTCGAGTAGCCGACAATCCCCCGCGCCCGCGTCGCCTCATCCAGTCCTGCCACCAGGTTCAGTCCGCCGCGAACCTTGAACGCACCCGTGGGGTGCACGTTCTCGTGTTTGACGAACAATTGGCTGCACGAGCCCGCACCCAAGGTCGGGTGCGATATCAGGGGCGTGACCGGTAGATGCCGACGGACGACCTGACTGGCACGCTCGATGTCTGCCCATACGGGTGGATGTAGCTGGTTTGATGCCGTGAGATCAGATGCCGGTGCCATGTGATTCACCCTGCCAAACACCGATTCATAGATCCAATACGTGTTTTCGTCCAAAGCATCGAAATCTTCTATGATTTTGGCATGCTCGATCTAATTCGGCTGAGGGTCCTGGTCGCTGTTGCACAGGAAGGGTCGGTGACAGCCGCCGCCGATTCTCTCGGTTACGCGCAGCCCTCCATCAGTCACCACCTTCGACAGCTCGAATCGGAAGTCGGGGTTCCACTGTTCCAGCGAGCGGGTCGTGGACTGCGCCTGACGGACGCCGGCGCAGTGCTGGTTCGGCGAGCCACCGAGATCCTCGGCCACGTCGACGCAGCGGTAGCCGAAGTCCAGACGTACGCAGGACTGAGGGCCGGGCGGGTACGACTGGCCGCATTCCCGTCAGCCCTGGCGAGTTTGATTCCGCAGGCGATGGCAGCGTTCACGTCCCAGTACCCCGATGTGTCCATCAGCCTCGTTGATGCAGAACCACCCAAAGCACTTGCACTGCTTCGTAACAACGATGTCGACGTAGCTGTTGTCTTCGCGCACGAGGACACCCCTGAAGTCGGGCTCAAGCATGTCGCGCAGACGGCTTTACTGGAAGATCCGTTGTACCTGATCACCTCTGCGCGGAATGCAGATGCCGCCAACGAGATCACGGACTACGCCGGTGAGACCTGGATTGCCGGTTGCCCGAGCTGCCGAGCCCACCTCCTCACCGCTTGCAATCGAGCTGGATTCATTCCGCGGATCGAGTTCGAGACCGACGACTACGTCGCCGTCCAAGCCCTGGTCGCCTCCGGAAGCGGGGTAAGCACCCTTCCGGCCCTCGCCCTCCAGGCACATCAGAACCCGAGTATCCGCGCACACCGCATTCCCGGCGAGCGACGCACTGTCTCCGTCGCAACCTACGGCAAACCTCCACTTGCTCCCGCGATCGACGCGTTCGTCAGAACTCTGACAGCGATATCCGAATCCATGCGTGAGCGCGTCGAATTGGATGGGCACCAAGATAACCGGTGACCTCAGGTCCGGCCGACCACCGCGACTATCAGTGCGGCAAGTTCGCTTCGAGCATCGTCGGGCGAGAGCGCTCCCGCTACCGCCGCATGCGAGAGTGCCTCTGCAGCACCGAATATTGCGGTCATCGAAGGTTGCGCAAGTCCTCCGCCCGCACCAAAGGCAGTCAGCACCTCCCGACATCGTTCCGAATAGGCGTGTTCCGATTCACGCTTGACCCGCTCCAGCTCGGGCGAACCCTCCAGCGCTGCAAGCACACCCGTCAGTTCACGCCCCTGCGCCAGCGAACATCCGACGTAGGAGTCGGCGATGGCATTCGCGCGTCCGTTCAGAGACTCATCCGCGGCATCGAGATACTCCTCGAGCATCACCGTCTGACGATCGTCGAATTCCTTGAAGAGCGCTGCCAACAACGCGGCGCGAGAGGCGAAATGGCTGTATACAACTGGCTTTGCAACGCCGGCACGTTCAGCCAACCGACCAAGGGTCAGCGCGTCCGCACCCTCCTCTCGCACCAATGCCCACGACACCTCCACGAGTTGTTCGTACCTGCCGGCTCGCGACAGTCTCGTACGTGCCATCGGACACCTCCTTGCGCTATATACCAATAGTAACCTACTCTTAGTACATAAGCGCACCATCTACCGAAGGACGCTCATGACCACACTCGTCGTAGTCTCCCACCCCGATCCCCAGTCACTTACCCAGCATGTCGCCCGTTCTACTGCCGACGCGATCCGCGACCTGGGCGGCGACGTCGACTTCGCGGACCTATATGCCGAGAATTTCGATCCCCGATTCGCCGAAGCCGATGTGAACCTGTTCCGCGGCAAAGGGACTCCCCCGGCCGACGTTGTAGCCGAGCAGGACCGAATCGATCGTGCAGACGATCTGATTCTCGTGTTTCCGATGTACTGGTGGTCGATGCCCGCACTACTCAAAGGTTGGATCGATCGAGTCTTCGTCAGCGGATGGGCGTACGAATTCACCCCGGGAAGCGAATTCGTGAAGAAACTGGACCGACTCACCGTCCACCTGATTCCAGTCGCAGGTGACGACGCCGAGAGTTTCGACCGACACGGCGTGTACGAGGCCTTCCGGACACAGATCGAACGCGGAATCATCGAATATTGCGGTGCCACAATGGGATCGACAACCTTCGTTCACGAGTCGGACACGAAGAGCCGAGACGTCCTCGCCGCAGAAATCCACGACCTCAGCGAAAGCATCGCGTCCCGTGTCGCCTACCCTGCGACCGTGACTTCCCGTTGACGGTCAAATACGGTCAACTGACGCTTGACCGGCCCGTGGCCGCCCAGTAGCGAAGCGTGTCTCCAGCATGGCCGAGGTTGCGCGACAACTGATCAGCTGGGCGCACGCTATCGAGAAGTCCCCCACACCCTTCGATAACATTACGCGAACCCGCGTTCGTTTCGTCGCAGGTAATCAGGACGCGACTGAGCCCCACCGGGTCGCCGGCATACGTGAGCACTTCCCCCAGAGCAGCCGACGCTATCCCTTTCCGGCGTTCCGACGGCCTGACCCCATAGCCGATATGACCACCGACATCGGCCAAGAACTCATTCAAGCTGTGCCGCAACTGGATAGCACCGAGATACCTGCCGTCTCGCACGATCCACCAGTTGGTTGCCGGGACAATGTCGGGCCCCGGCAACGCCTCGGGCTGCGCCAACAACTCCTGAACCCACTGCCCGAATCCATCGCGTGACGCAAGGTCGAGATCCAGACGTTGCGCAACTCCCAACGCCGAAGCGGGCTGATCCGCCTGCGGTCCACCCCACTCGTCACGCGACTCCAACCAGGACACCCACAAGGCCTCGTCAGGCGCAACCAAATCGACTGTCATAGCAGCGATGCTACGTCGCACCCGCAATGGTCGAGACTTCACCTCAATCCATCGCAAAAGCACATAGTGTCGATGTATGAGTGGACGATTCACAGCTGGGGTCTTTATCGTCGTCGTCAGTGTCGTCGCCGTTGCGTTGGTTTGGACCGGCGTTCGAGACTATGAATCTTTCACTCCACCGGTCGCGACGGCGGTCGATCGGGCAGACTGCCTCGCCCCTGATATCACCGCCGCGCTCGTAGCCCCCGAGGCACGCGACAGCAGCATCGCACTTCGCCCCGAGGGAAGTGGTTACCCGCCTCCTGATTTCAGCCCCGTTGCCGTTGTTCGATGCGAACGCGGAGAAACGTCCGACGGTGGGTTGACCATCGACTCCGTACGCCTCGAGGGGGACATCCACGCGGTGGACGATGCATTCCGCGAACAGTCTCGTCGATTTCCTGCCAACGTCCGGGCCGACTGCGCGTACCGTCTCGTCCCGCCAGCCGGTTTGTGGCTGGTAGACGAAGCAGGAGCAGCCATACGCCCTACCTGGCCGACCGCGCCCTGTGGACTGCAAGAGAAACCACACGCAGCCCTGAGCCAACTACATGAGATCAGCCGCGCGCAGCATCCGGTCGACGGCATCTCCTCCGATGACGCCGGAACCTGCGCGGAGTCGATCGGACAACCGTTCGCGACGACCACTGAAGCTGACATGAGTCGCATGGCAGAACACGAAGACACTCACGCGCGCCCACTGACGGAAACAGCTTTGGCTACACCGATTTCCGACGTCGGCAGACTACTGGTGTGCCGCTATTCCACCGAACCGCCGCTGCCCGAGTCCCGAATCCGCTTGTCACGCCAGCAGAGTACTGATCTGATGGAGGTTGCATCCACCGCGCCACCTGCAGGCCCATGCGATCTCGTCGCCCATCACATCGCTTCGATCGACGTACTTCGTCCCGACGGATCGGGC
This sequence comes from Rhodococcus sp. FH8, assembly GCF_019266085.1. NCBI lineage: Bacteria > Bacillati > Actinomycetota > Actinomycetes > Mycobacteriales > Nocardiaceae > Rhodococcus > Rhodococcus sp. FH8. The sequence goes on from NZ_LPNQ01000078.1 coordinate 471,633, forward strand.
GGCACGCGGATGGCAGTCGAACTCGACGGATGCCAACGCGTAAACCTCCTCGGACAACGTCAATTACCGCCCGCAGTCATTGCGCTCCTGTTGCAGTAGCGATGACCCACACCCGAGTTCATCGAGACTGATCGTAGAAAACCGACGATGAAATCACAGGTCTCGAATCGACGTGACGACAACCGGCCTGACCGGCTTGGGCGCCGCGCCGCAACTCGGTGGACGCGGCGCGAGTTCGGAGACTGCAGTCTCCACGGCCCATTGCCGGCCGTCCACATGTGCGACGACGCATGTCCCGTCACTCGCCTGCTCGATGACAGCCAAGTCGTCGATTCCGCAGGTTATTTGCTGTCGCACAGCAATTTCCGAAGCCTGCCCCGCAGGAGACCAACAACTCCGTCCACGCAGGCCTGGCAAATGGACCTGATCTCGGGAAGCCACCTCCACGGCCGTGACACTCTCACTTGCCGACAGACGGCCGTACGTATTGCCGCTCGGCAACAGGATCATCGACGGCGCGAATCGGTGCCCGCCGGTATGCGAACACTCCCACACCTGGGGTCCGAAGGACGACATCAGCGCTGCGGCGATCGGCCTGCCGAATACAGCGCAGCACTGGTCGCGCTTGCCGTGCGCGCAGACCAATACGACTGGCTCGGTCACTTGCTCGCCCAGTCCTGGTGGCGGCCCATCCAACAAGAAGAAATCGACGTCGAGTAATTCCATCGGCAAATCGATGTGCAACCTTTCACACCATGAGTCGCTCGGATCGGAGCGCGCAAGCAGGACGGTGTGTCCATCAGTCATCGGATCGGTACGCCCGGGTCGCCGAACGAACATGATTCGCACGTTCGCTGCATCGGCTCGGCGGCTCAGCTCGGCGGCAAGGTCCTCCCCCAAGGCCGTACCGTCCAACACGTCACGACCCCACGCGACATTGAATTCGAGGCATACCCAGCCCCGCACGACGGCAGCGCTGCCTGCCAGCGGCTCATCGACAGCAGACAGTGCGGAACAGGTTTCGGCTTCGATCACGAGGCCCATTGTGTCAGCCTCGCTGGGTGTCGATTAGCAAGTCCCTGTGGCCCAGTGACGCGGCAGCTCAATAGAACTTCTTGCCCTCCGCAAGCTGGTTCACGAACTTCTCGATCCGCCTGGCTCGCGTCTCCGGACGCTTTGCCTCCTGCAGTCGGTACGCGATGGTGAATCGGTTGGTGGAATTGAGCGTCGCGTAGAACTCACGAGCCTTCGGGTTTTCCGCGAGCGCATCGAGAAAGTCTTTCGGGACCTCGGCCTTGGCTGATCCCTCGTACGCGCGATCCCATCGACCGTCGGCCTTGGCCTTCTCGATCTCGGCGATGCCGGAAGGCTCGAGAAGTCCCGCAGCGTCGAGGCGGGCGACTATCTCGACGTTGCGTTTGGACCACGGACTCCGCGCGGTGCGTCGCGAAAACTTCTGTACGAAGAAATCGTCGTCGATTCGCCGTGCGAGGCTGTCGATCCAGCCGAAGCACAGGGCAACGTCCAACGCTTGGTCGTAGTCGATCGAACTGTGCGACGAGGTCTTCTTGGCCATTTTCAGCCAAAGGCCGGGGACCAACTCGTGGTTCTCGGACAGCCATCGACGGAACTCTTCTCCGTCAGCGAAGTATTCGGTGCCGAGTTCGACTGCCATCAGTGCTCCTCATTTTCGCGATACCCATACTCTGACAAAACCCTGCGACAAATATCCGAGAGTTCCGAGTGCGAGCACCCATTTGGCAATACTGACGGTCGAAGCGGCGCGAACCCTCGAGTCGGTGATCCTGTCGCGATGATCGAGGAAATGGAGTCCGACCACGTTCTCGACGTAGTCGCCGGCCGCCGACAGTACCGGCACTACGGCAAGGGCGCGCCGAGTTGCCGGGGAAAGGGGAACCCGCTCCCCGAGCCTCGTGCCCGCTGACCGCAAAGCCATCGCGTAGATCGCGGGATGTACGAAGTCGGGGTAGTAGTGACTACGAAATCGTGCCGTGGCCTCTGCGTCCATGGAGTCCAATATTTCGACGTACCGGCGAGCAGAGAAGGCCGTCTGCACTTCCAATACTTTGGGAGCCACCGGCCCGAGTAGGCGAGCAATATTCGCTTGTGAGACAACAAAAGCGGTGGTCCACAGTGCCATCGCCTTCGCAGATCCAGTTGGTGCCATGCCACGATCGTGCCATCTTCGCACAACAGAACGGAACGGCCCGACGGAAGAGCTCGCCGAAAATGTGAATGAGGTTGTAAAAAGCGGGCATCCCGTATCGATCATCGGTCCGATAGCGGGGAGCGCGCATGTCGCCCAAGTCCAACCCGACTGTTCTGTTCATCCACGGACTCTGGATGCACCCGACCACCTGGGACCCCTGGGCGCAGGTTTTCAACGCGCAGGGATACCCCACGATGGCGCCGGGGTGGCCAGGGGACGCGTCGACCGTGGGTGAGACGCGTGAACACCCGGAAGACATCGCGGGACACGGCATCGAGGACGTGACGGATCACTACGCCAAGGTGATAGCCGATCTCGACGAGCCACCGATCGTGGTGGGGCATTCGTTCGGAGGTTTGATCGCGCAGAAACTGCTGGGCCAGAAGTTGGCGACCGCGGCAATTGCCATCGACCCGGCTCAGCCCAAAGGGGTGTTGAAACTTCCCCTCGTTCAACTGGGCAGTGTTTTCCCGGTCCTGTCCAACCCCGGGAACTACCGGAAGGCGTACTCACACAACAGAGAGTCGTTCCACAAGTCCTTCGCCAGTGCCGTGTCCAAGGACGAGTCCGACGCATTGTTCGAGCAGTATGCGATTCCCGCCCCTGGTCGGCCGTTGTTCGAGGCAGCACTCGCCAACTTCGCGCCCCACAGCCCCGCTGCAGTAGATTTCAACGCCCGCCGCGGGCCACTCCTGATGATCGGCGGCGGCAAGGATCGCACAGTCCCGAAGGCCAGTTCGGACAGCTCGTTCAAGAAGTACGCCAAGGCCCCGACGATCAACGAATACAAGGTCTTCGGCGATCGAGGTCACTCGCTGACCATCGACCACGGCTGGCGTGAGATCGCGGACTACAGCCTTGCCTGGCTCGACAAGCAGGGCATGAGCCCGCCGCAAGGCAAGCACGAAAGTCAGTCTCAGCCGAAAGCTTGAAAACGACGGCGGTACACCTGCGGCGAGATTCCGAGATGCGTCGAAAATGCTCGTCGTAGGGATTCCGAAATGCCGAATCCCGCCAATTGCGCGGCTTCGGTCACCGAGTGGCCGGCATCGAGGAGCGCTTTCGCGGAGTCGAAACGGATCAACTCGACGTATTTGGCCGGCGTCGTACCGAGTTCTTCCCGAAAGAGCCTCGCCAGATGCCGTGGGCTCAGGTGCGCCAGGGCAGCCAGTTCGTCGACCGAGTACTCCCCCGCCGGATCGGCGGCCACCGCCTCGACCACTGCGCGAAGCGCGGGCACCCGGGGCCGCGGCCCGCTCAACGACGGCGAGAACTGTGACTGCCCACCTGGACGTTGGAGAAATACCACCAGAAGCTGTGCGACACGTCGGGCCATTTCTGCACCATGATCTCGCTCGAGCAATGCGAGCGCGAGGTCGATCCCGGCGGTCACACCCGCAGACGAGAACACCGTGCCGTCCTGGATGAAAATGGCGTCGGGAACTACCGTGATCTGCGGATAGGCGCGCGCCAGCGTTGCCGTGTGTTGCCAATGCGTCGTTGCGCGGCGTCCGTCGAGCAGTCCACTCGCCGCCAGGATGAATGTCCCGGTACAGATCGAGGCAACCCGACCCGAACGTCTCGCCAGATCGCTCGCTGCCTCACGCAGTTCCGGACTCACCGGCATCGACGGGAACACGTCGCCACCCATGACCAGCAACGTGTCGAAGGAACCGGAATCTGCGACGTCACAGTCGACCGGAATGCGCATGCCGGTCGACGAGTCGACATCGTGTCCACCCACCGAGCAGATCACCAACTCGTAGTTCGCTCCGCCGCGATTGGCCTCTGCGAACACCTCACTCGGACCTGCGACGTCGAGCAGTTTGACGCCGTCGAACACCAGGACGGCAACTCGATGCACTGCGGTCACGATCGCTCCCCTTCGTCCTGATCTGTGGACAGTATGGCCGAGATCAGGGTGCGCCCGCGTGCGTGCTCGACCGACACTGGGACAGACCGAGAAATTCGCAGCAGCGACGAGCAGAGCAGGTACCGATGAACACGATCATTGCCGGTGTGAAAATCCCCGATTCGAAGATGGCTGCCGACGCCACCGAACTCGTCCGAGATACGGCGTCCGAGTTACTGTTTCACCACTCGCGACGCGTCTTCCTCTTCGGATCGCTGCAAGGCGCGCGTTTGGGACTGCACGCCGACCCTGAATTGCTCTACGTCGGCGCCATGTTTCACGACCTGGGGCTCACCGAGAAATTCCGGGACAGTACGGCGCGATTCGAATTGGACAGCGCGGACGAAGCGCGGCGATTCCTCACCGGCTACGAAGTCGACGAAACCGACATCCGCAAAGTGTGGGAAGGCATCGCTCTACATACGACGCCCGAGGTCCCCTCGCGGCTGGAGCCCGAAATCGCCTTGGTGACAGCGGGTGTGGAGACCGATGTACTCGGAATCGGATACAGCGAACTCGACCAGGCCGACATCGACGCCGTCACCGCGGCCCACCCCCGTCCGGATTTCAAGAATCAGATCTTGAAGGCCTTCACCGACGGCTTCAAGCACCGTCCCGAAAGCACGTTCGGGACGGTGAACGCTGACGTACTCGAACATTTCGTGCCGGGATTTCGGCACATCGATTTTGTCGAGGTCATCCAGAACTCGGCTTGGCCCCAATAGAATTCGCAGTCATTTGGCCGCCTCACTCATCGCAGCGGCATCTTCTGCCCCGAACTTTTCCTCGAGGGTCTCCGGCGAATAGTCGAGGTCGATCTCGGCGACGTCGCGCCCGCGTGCAGACTCGATCGCCGAAAGTCGGCGCTGCGCACGGTCTGCGGCATACTCGAGGAACTCCTGATTGTCCAAACCGAACGGTTGCACCTCGAATTGATCGTTGACCCAGTTGATCATTCCGAGGGCCATGGGCATGAGTTCACCCATCCGCTGCTGGACGACGTCCCAGTTGTGATCGTCGGCGGCGACGTGCCTTCGGCAGGTGAACGTTCCCCAAGCCATGTGCCGTCGTTCGTCGTCACCGATCTTTCGCACCAATTGCTGCATGCCAGGGAGGATTCCGCGCGTCGCACAAACTTTCTGCCAGGCGTAGTAACCCGTCAGCGCCAGACTGCCCTCGATGACGTGGTTGTACGTGACGCTGGCACGCACCTGGTTGACCGGGCTGGGGTCTGTCTCGAGAATGCGTAGCGACGACGGCAGCTCCTCGTAGAACAGTTGCCGGTAGTACGGATTGTCAGCGACGTAGGAATGCAGGTCACTGGTCAATCCCACTTCGTCCATCCACAGCCGAAACACCTGGGTGTGCTTGGCTTCCTCGAAACAGAACTGCGTCAAGTACATCTCGTCGCCGAATCGTCCCTCGGTCGACATTGCTTTCATGAACGGTTGAATGTCTTCGGTGACGGCTTCTTCACCGGCGATGAACTGCGCACACAGGAAGGTGGCGCTGCGCTGTTGTTCGCTGGTCAGCTCCTGCCAGTCACGGGCATCCTGCGAAAAATCGAGGTCGGTTGGGTTCCAGAATTTGGCGTTTCCCTTGGTGAACAATCGGAGTGGGAACGAATCCCAGTTCAACCCTCCCGACCGAAGAGAACTGAAACCTTCTCGCCCCGGCGAGGTGACAGTCATGACATTCCTTCTTCCCGAACCGAAGACAGATGCCCCACCAGCATGCCCGTAGAACTGAAACGTGAATCAGTTTTGACGAAATTCGATCTATTCCTTCAGGGAAACACCCTTGGTCTCCATCACTGCGAAGAGCTTGGCGTTCATCTGAGCTGCCAGATCCGGCCGATACGAACCGATGTTGAGCGGATTGGCGAGATTGTTCAGTTCCAGGGGTCGGCTTGTAAGTCGTACAGTTCGTATTGCGGCGCAGCAACTCCCGTAGGATCGAAGTACATCGTGTACTTCCAGCGGCTCTCGCGTATGCACCGAATGTGGTTGGGCTGCGTGACGATGTTCTGACCGTCGGGCGTCGCACAGTTCTGATCGTCGTAGGTGAACAGAATCGTGTCCTGAACCTGCGCGCTGGGACTTTTCGGATACGCCGCAGCGTCGACGATGACCGGTGTCAGATCGGTACCCAAGAAGTTCCACGATTGACGCGCAGGCGCTTGGGCGAGTGTGGCGAGAGTGGGCATCACGTCGATCAACGACGCCAGGGCGTCGGTGCGAACGGGTTCGGGAAACAGCAAGGGGTTGCTGATGACCAGTGGAACGCGCAGTGTTTCCTCGTAGGCGTTGAACACTTTCTGCCGCAAACCTCCGTGGCTCATCCCCATCTCCCCGTGATCGGACATCCGAACGATCACCGTGTCGTCGAGCATCTGTGGAGTGGCTTCGATCGCGTCGAGCACGCTGCCGATGTGTTCGTCGACCACCTTGTGCATATAGGCGTAGAAGTTGATGTACTTACGCGCCTGATCGGGTCCGAGCAGCGGCCCGAGCCCGGCTGCCAACAGCAGTTCCGACTGAACCTGGGCTGTCGGTTTGTGATTGAGCGCCAGGATCTCGTCGAAGGTGGGCGGCAAGTCGATACCCTGCTCGAAGGCGCCTGGCGCGTCCGATCCGTAGTTGTCGCACGTGCCGTTCATCGCGTTCCACGTCTGGGGGTACGCGAGGACATCGTGCGGGTTCACGAACGAGACGATCAGCGCCCAAGGCTGTCCGGATGCGACTGCGGGTCCGGAGAGAAACTCGACAGCTTCCTCGGCGACACGGCGATCATGGTCTGCGCACCCGCCACCGAAGTGATCCGGATTGGTGTCCTGGCCCGCGTCCGGCGGAATCCACCCCTCGAAGCCGAATCCTGCCACGTCCTCGCTTGTCGGATCACCACCCTCGACGCCTTTGCTCAGATGCCATTTCCCCCGGTACTGGACGTTGTAGCCGGCCGACGCCAGCAGCTTTGCCATGTTCTGTTCGGAGACCTGCAACTGTGGCTCGGTGGGTGAGACAGTGCCACCTTCGGTGAGCGTTCTGGTGACCCCGTGCTGCGCGGGGTAGAGGCCGGTGAAGAACGTACTGCGACTGGGCGAGCACATCGCGGTGTTGCACACTGCCTGGTCGAAACTCAGCCCGTGATCGGCAATCTTCTTGCGGTTGGGCAGATTCTGTTCAGCCCAGCCTTGTGGCCAGTACATCGGCCGGCGTTCCTGATCGGTGATGATGACAACGATGTTGGGTTTCTGCGGAAACCGATCGGCGGGTGCTGCTTGTACCGGCACCGCGCTCACCGCGCCGGCCGCGACGTCTGCCACTCCCGCGAGGACAAGGGCACCGACGCCACCGAGGAACGTCCGGCGCGGCAATGAATGACAATGCGGGGCTGGAACGTTCTCTGGGTTCACGGGCGTCGTCCTCTCGGAGGCGTTGTCGCCCCAGAGTTGACCGAATCACTCTTCGCTACACATGCGCGAGCAAACTGCCCGTGCGCTGATCAGTTCGATAACCCGATCCGCACAGCGCAGCGGATCCGGTGTCCGGCCGATACCGAGGGTGTCGACTATCGAAATCGTCCTTCGCACATCAGCCTCCTCGACACCCCACGACCAACCGAAGTCGTGATTCCAGAGCAGAACTGCGTTCTTCCCCGGATGGTTTCGGGCATGAACGGGGAGAACGATCACCGCATCCGTGCTCGGACCCTGCGGCCATCGAACTGTCTCACCGTGAACGGATCGTGCTACCGCGTCGACGTATTCGTGTGCGGACCAGTCGTTGCCGTTGGTATGCATGGAAGTACATTCGGTGCCACACACGTTTCGGATGGGTTCGTGGCATCACCGATCGAGTATTGCGCTTTCAGGAAATGAACGGCAACACAACGGATTCGAATTGGCGATGACCGTCGCGGTGGACACTGTGGCCGGTACGGAAAGAGACCAATTCGCAGCGTGCGACGGTGGCTGCAACAGCGTCGAGGCGAACAGGATCCACCATCCCGCCCAGACCTCCACGCAGGAACAACATGTCAGCCTCGATGAGCGGCAACCGATCCCACCACTGCGAATCCGGTCGGCGGAACTGCTCGAGCGCGGACCGCGTCATCGAGCGATCGAACGTCAACGCGGCTCGCGGATGCCGCACCAAACTTGTTGTGGCGTGCCACAGTTCTGGGACACTCGGCAATTTCCTCGCGAACACCTGTTCCGGGTCACCCGCGCGTAATGGTAACGGCGCTTCCTCGATGACCAACTTCCGCACCGCAGTGGGACGTTTCTGCGCGATCAACGACGCCGCGTGCCCGCCGAGCGAGTGGCCGACCAGATCCACCTGCTCGAGTTCGAGATGATCACACACGTCCATGACGTCGTCCGCGAACTCCTCGAACAGATACGACGACGCACGAGCGCTCCGGCCGTGGCCGCGAAGGTCGACCGAGACAACTCGCCGGTTGCGTGATCGCAAGGTCCGCGCGAACTTGTCCCAGGTACCGCTGTCGCCGCCCATCCCGTGCACGAGGACTACCGGAGGCAGATCGGCCACACTGGGATGCGAGCCGGAATCGCGGTAGCTGATCTGGACCCCGCCGGCACTTCGTACGTTAGCGACACTCACGAGTTCCCAGGATAGACCCGTCCTCGCGGATTGCTGACGCGGTCAGCCGAGGCTGCAACTCCCCTGGTCGCGTGACCTCGTCGTAGCGACCGAGTCCGATCCTCGCGATGTTTCGCAGCGACTCGCTTGCATCGGCGAAGTAGCCGCAATGCCCTCGAACGGCACCGGTACCGAAAACAATGGCTCCGTGCTGCGCCCGAACTGGAGACGGGCCGTGCCCGATGTGGCCGATCTTCACGCGTGGGAAGTAGCGGATCCAGTCCGACGGACCAAGCGCAGCCCAGAGATTTCCGGCAAAGCACAGGTCTTCGCGCGAACTGGTCCCCATCCCCGGACTACCCAGCACCACGCAATCGTCCACTCGCGCCGACGGGAGAGCGAGTCCGCACACCACGGCCCCGTAGCTGTGTCCGACGAGCGTCACATGCGCCGATCGCGGCAGGATACGAGTCAACCGCGCCAGATCTATCGCACCAAGTTCTGCAAGTGTCCGGGAGAACGACTCGAGAAATCCCCACGGCGTCCGATAACCGACCCACACGATCACCGCGACGCGGTCGTTCGGCCCGAGCGTTCGGAGCATCCTTCCCAGTGTCCATCCGCTCGCGCGTGGTCCTGTCGGACGGTTCTCGTCGAAGTAGTTTCCCAGTCCGTTGTCGTTGCCCGGCACGAAGATCATGATGTGCTCGGCTGTGGCGACATCGCCGAACACCTCCACGATCCGGCCTTCGCCGGTCTCGTCGTACGCCAGAAGTTGTGCGTCGCGTAGCTCCATCGGCTCGTAGTGAAGTCGATCGGTTCCGGAAACGTCAGCTCGACCCGCCGTTTTCATGACACTCCTCGCGAAGAGTTGCAACGACGAGAATCATTGCAACAGTGAGTTTTTGAATGTCATCAACGCTAGGCGCCCGATGGCGTCGGTGCGATGGCGCCAGCGCCCCTACTGTTCGTACAGTCGACTCGACCATGTCCGGTACAGCTGGCCGTACCTTCGAGCTCATTCGTACACGCCTTCCACCGACCATCCACCGCCTTCACAGATCATCAGCAACGCCCGCGATTCCTCCAACAGCACCTGAGCCCGCGCGGCCGTGCGCGCCGAGGCTGCGTCCCACCATCGCTCGTCCACCGGCCAGGGCCCGGCCCATCCCTGCACTACCCATTCCTTGCTCCCCCACTTCAGCCTTCCCGGCTGCGAGCTGAAGACACCGCGCTCAGTGACGTACACGGCGTTGCCGGCCACATCCTCCAGCCATACCTTGGGATTGTCGACGAAGATCGACCCCGGAGACGGCTGCGGCAGACGACCAGGCCACGGGGCTGTCGGATCATGGGCAGCTACCCGCTCGTCACCCAAGGGCAACAGGGTAATTCGCTCCGAGGGCCCTCGACCACCGCTCAGGACACCGACCTGAACAGATTCGCCGCCCAGAAGACCTTGCACGCGCACCAATGCTCGCCTGGCCCGCTCCTCCTCGTCGCCGACACCGCCCCACAGCCCCAACTGCAAAGCGCCGGCACTGACCACCTCCACCGGTTCCAGACGCAACACCGCTATGCCTGCGGTCGGCCGGGTCTCACTGCGCCCGGTGAGCCAGCCGTCCAGTTGCCATCGCACTCGATCGGCCGTTCCCTCCGGTGTCAGAGGTTCGGCGCAACGCCAAGTCCGAGAAAGATTTTCACCGTTGCCCGTGCTGGCCGAAATCGACAGGCGGGTGCACGCCACTGCGGCAGCCGACAATTTGTCGTGCAGGAGACTCGCCAAGGCGCGCCCGGCAAACGCTGCGGCATCCACCCGCTCGATCGACGGATCGTAATGCTGCTCCACTTCCAGATCCGGCGGAAGCGTCCGCGCCGACGGTGGCCGCTCGGGTTCACCGCGCGCCGCACGATGCGCGAGCACCGCATCGGCCCCGAAACGCGAAGCGACGTCCACTGCCGGTAAATCCGCGAAAGCACCGATGGTTCTGATCCCGAGCCTGCGCAGCAGATCCACCAACTCCCCGCGATGCGGCGCAGACAGACTGGGCTCGGCCGCCAACTCCGGCATGGGTAGCGGCGCCAGAAACCGTGCCCCCTCCCCCGGCGGCACCAGCGCTGCCCGGCGCGCGGCAATGACCGCTGTGGACAGTTGATCCGCCACACCCACCTGACTCTCGACGCCCGCAGCAGATGCCTGATCCACCAATCGTTCCGCCGCGGCTTCCTCCGAACCGAAGTACCGACTGACACCTCGCGCACTGAGCACCAACAAACCAGGACGAAGTACCTCGACGCCCGGTGCCACCGCATCGATGGCCGCGGCGACCGGCTCGAACAATCTGGCGTCGCGTTCCGGATCTGCCATCGCCACATACAGTTCCGGGCAGCGGGCCTGCGACTCGCGTCGGCGCAGGCCTCGTCGCACTCCCTCCGCGCGGGCCGTCGCCGAACATGCGATCACCCGATTACCCGAGGTGACCGCGACAGGATGCGTGGCAGGAAGATCGGCAAGCGCTGCCGCTGCCACCGCCGGCCAGTCCGGGCACCACAACGCCAGAACTCTGCTCACAGTGACACCACCCGCGACGACACCACCCGCGACGACACCACCTGCTCCGACACCACCTGCTCCGACACGGCCTCGACCGGCCGGGAAGGTACCCACTCGACCCGCCCGGCTGCACTACAGATGTCCAGACGCGTGGTCCGGGGCTGGAACGAGCGCCCCCGAGCACGAACCGCGAGGCTCAGGGAACTGAGCCGACCACGCCCCAACTCACGGCCCTGACCGAACCCACCGTAACCATGAACCCGAGCGTCCAACCGAACTTCGGCCCCGTCCCAGTGACCTTCGGTGACAACAAGAGTCGAGCCCTTGCTCCGGGCGCGCGCCACCACCGCTCGCGCACGCGACGGGGATACCGACGCACCCGCCAATCCCAGAATCACCAGATCCATACCGTCGAGCAGCACAGCAGCGATCTCGACCGGATCCGGCCCAGGCGCCGGAATGAGCGCCAGACGTTCCAGTTGCGCACCCATCTCGTACGCCGCCAGCAATCCCAGTCGAGGTTGCCCGATGACTGCCACATGCCCCCCGGACGCCGTCACGGACGCGACCAATCCCAAAAGCAAGGAAGCAGCGCCCTCGACGGACACCACGGTTCCGCGCACCAAACCGCCCTGCGGTAGCAATGCCCCGATACCTTCCGGCACTGGGAGAACACCAGCCTTGTGCGCGCGGTCCACGACCGGTATGTCCCGGTCGGCAACACTCTCGAAGGCTGCTGCACTTGTCCCGGAAACACCAGCCACGGAAACACTCGGTCCCGAAAACGACGTATCGCCGCGAGAGGGAATGGACGCGATCTGTCGGCGGAGCTGTGCCAGCCGATCCTGACGGGACAACCCCGCCGCATCTGCCGACAGCTCCACCAACTCGGTCACCTCGGTCATCCCCATCCTCCGGAACACCGGAAAAACTCACTCGGCAGCAATCCATAACCAGCCGGCAAACCGCGGGGAAGTCGGGTCTGACATGCATCCAACGAACAGCAATTTCGAACATATTTTCGAACTGTTTTCAGTAAACCGTGTCACCCCCGACACGTCAAGCAGAGCAAAAAACCCAGTTCACAGGAGCCTCGAGCGTCACAGTGGCATCAATCCATTAACCTTGAGATGTGACAGCTCAGGAGCAGACCGGGAGGGGCATCGGGCCCGAATACCTGCTGGCGGGGCGGTACCGACTCCGCTCCAAGATCGGCGACGGAGGCATGGGCGCCGTCTGGCTGGCCCGCGACACCCTCCTCAGCCGTGACGTCGCGGTGAAACAGGTCACAAGCACGGAAGGCCTCGACACCGAAACGGCCGAAGAGGTCCGTGAACGTACATTGCGCGAAGGCAGGAACGCCGCAAAGCTCACCCACCCCCACTCCATCGCCATGTACGACGTCGCGATCGAGTCCGGTGAACCGTGGTTGGTCATGGAGTACTTCCCCGCCCGCAGCCTCGCCCAGGCGATGAACCTGGCCGACACGTTGCCACCGCTGGAGGTCGCGCAGATCGGCGCGCAGATCGCTGCGGCGCTCACCGAGGCGCACGCCGCCGGCATCGTCCACCGCGACATCAAGCCCGGCAACATCCTGATCGCCGACCGAGGCAAGTCTCTCGGCACCGTCAAGATCAGTGACTTCGGCATCGCCCGCGCAAAGAGCGACGTATCCGACACCCAGGACGAGGTCATCACCGGCACTCCCGCGTACTTTGCACCCGAAGTTGCCCGCGGCGACGATCCCACCGAGGCCAGTGACGTCTTCTCACTCGGGTCGACGCTCTACACGGTGATCGAGGGTCAACCGCCCTTCGGCATCGACTCGGACGCCATCGCTCTACTGCATCGTGTCGCCAAGGCCGAGATCTACCGACCCACCAAGTCCGGACCGCTCACCGACGTTCTCCTTCAGCTCCTCGAGCCGGACCCCACCCGTCGGCCGACGATGGCTCAGGCACGCGACGCGCTCGCTGCAGCCGCGACGGGCGGTGGCACGATCGAGCAGTTGATCGACGCTCCCGTCTACTCGTCCGAAGGCGCCGTGCCGGCGTGGGCTCACCGCACCACACAACTCGCCGACCCACACCGCCGCAATCGCCTGACCGGCTCCACGATCACCGGACTGCCTGCAGTGCAACAGAACACGCCACTGCGGAACGTCCCCAGCCCCATGGACATGTTCTCCTGGCCGCCGCGGATACCGACCGGCCCCGCCGATGCCAGCACCCGCGACAAGGTAGTGGCCTGGGCTCCCCTCGCCATGACAGGCATGGTTGCCGTCATCATCTTGGCCGCACTGATCGTCGTCATCCTGGTATTCACGGCCTGACCGGACGCTCTACGCGGGCAGAATGTTTGCGTTGAGGTGAAACACGTTGTCCGGGTCGTACTTCGCCTTGACGGCGGACAATCGCGCGTACTTCGCCGCACCGTAGGACGCTCGCACTCGGTCCTCGTCGACATCGGTCATGAAGTTGACGTACCCGCCTTGATTGGACGAGAACGGACGCAAGGCTTCCCAGGTCTCACGCACCCACGATCGATCCAATTCCAGTGTCCCGGCATCGGTGGCCGTAGCCGTCATGTTGCACACGTAATGTGGTGTGCGAGAACCACCGAACGCAGTGTCGTCCTCGCCGACGGAGGTGAAAGCTCCCTGCAGCGGAAAGATCGGCATGAAGGACATCGGCGACGATTTCTTGCCCGCTTGCTCGGTCAGAACATCGATCACGGCGTCGGAGAAATCCACCAGGTCCAAGGCCTTCTCATAGGCGTATGCACCCCATGGTTCCGATTCGTCGAGCATCGACTGTAAACCGATGTACGGGAGCGGGGTGACGAACTCGAACAGCGTCGGCACGCCCTCTCGAATCGGCGCAATCGCGTTCGAGTGTTCCTCTTCCGATCCGAAACCGGCTACCAGCAACGCGTATCCGGGCAGCAGGTGAAACTGATCCGGAACAAACGGTGCCGGAGGCGCGGACAAACCGACGGCAACCATCGCTCCGGCATTTCTCGGCAGGGCAGGCACCACTTCGCGGCACAGACGAAGCGCTGCGGGTCCGTCCTCCATCCCCCAGAAGAACAGTCCCAGATGCACTTCCGGACCGATCTCGCTCAGACGGTACTCGAACTCGGTGACCACTCCGAAGTTTCCGCCGCCGCCGCGCAGCGCCCAGAACAAGTCGCTGTGATCGTTCTCGGAGGCCCGCACGATCGAACCGTCGGCGAGCACCACCTCTGCCGACACCAGATTGTCGATCGCCAGGCCGAGCGTGCGCGTCAACCACCCCATGCCGCCGCCGAGGGTCAGGCCACCGACGCCGGTATCACTGATCACTCCACCGGTCACTGCCAATCCGTGTTCCTGCGTCGCGGCGTCGAGGTCGGCAATCGTCGCACCACCACCGACCCTGGCTCGCTTCGCGGACGGGGCGACACTGACTACGTTGATCGCACTGAGATCGATCATCACACCGCCTTCACACACCGATGTACCTCGGTAGGAATGCCCACCGCCTCTGACCGAAACCTCCAACGAATGGGCTCTGGCAAATGCAAGTGCCACAGACACATCCGACGCCGACCGGCACCTGGCGATCACCGCCGGACGATGATCGATCTGCCCGTTCCAGATCGACCTGGCGTCGTCGTACTCCGGATCTCGGGGGCTGAACACAGAACCCGTGATCGCCGATTTCAGTGGCGCGAACTCGACCGTCGTCATCATGCACCGCCCTCATCGGGTGTCGCGGTGAGAAGCAGGTACTCCCACTCCATCACGAACGGCTCGCTTCCTCTGCCGTACTTCTTTGCCAACTCGAGCAGATCGCGATCGAGCGCCTGCGTGCGGTCAGGATCGTCGGCGATGTTCCGGTACACCGCGATGGTCGGGCCGTAATTCTTCTTGAAGAAATCGCGGAAATCTTCCGGCCCGCTGAATGTGTCCACACGAAGTACGTCTTTCCTTGCGGCAACATCGCCGAGCAGATCACGAACATGGTTCTCGTCGCCCCACAAAGGCGCCGGCTGCGAACCAGGAGGCGGGGGCGGTGCATACGGCTTCATCGTTTTGAACATCTCGCCGATGAACCCCGTCGGAGTCCAACTCAGCACTCCGATCTTTCCGCCGGGTCGGCATACTCGCAAAAGTTCGTCCGCGGCGCGCTGATGATGCGGGGCAAACATCACACCGACGCACGAGAGCACTACGTCGAACTCGTTGTCGCCGAACGGAAGAGCCTCGGCATCGGCCTCCTGCCAATCGAGTTCGACACCCGCGAGCGCCGCGGCCTCCCGTCCTGCCACGAACAGTTCGGGAGCCAGGTCGGTGGCGATCACCTGCGCACCCAGCGCAGCCGCCGGAATGGCGGCGTTGCCGGACCCCGCCGCGACGTCGAGCACCCGATCTCCTTTCTGCACGCCGCATTCACGCACCAATACAGGTCCGAGTTCCGCGATGACCTGCGTCGCCACCGCCGGATAGTTACCGAGCCCCCACATTGCCCGGTGCTTGGCCTTCAGCTCCCGGTCCAACCCGAGAGTCCCCGTTGATTCACTCATTACCGTTCTCCTTCAATAATTTTCGTACTCGGAGCCCGACAGCGTTCATGCCGTTACTCCGACGCTACGACGACGGTTCGCTCCTCTCCAGTACGAAATCTGTACCGGAGCACCCCGGAGGCCTACGATCGAGAGATGGGGTCCTCGTACCACCAGTTCTGCCCCGTCGCCAAGGCGATGGAGCTACTCGACGAGCGGTGGACACTGCTTCTCCTCCGCGAACTGATCATGGGAAGCGAACATTTCAACGATCTCCGCCGCGGGCTGCCGCGAATGTCACCGACTCTGCTCTCGACCCGGCTTCACCAACTCGCGGTCGCCGGCATCGTGGAGCGAGAAGAAACCGACTGTGTCGTCAGCTATCGTCTGACCGACGCCGGCCGCGAACTGCGCCCTGTGGTCGAAGCTCTCGGCATCTGGGGTACCAGGTGGATCGGTGAACTGGGCGACGAAGATCTGGATCCGAAGCTGCTGCTGTGGGACATGCATCGCCGCGTGGATCATTCCGTGGTGCCTGAAGGCAAGACCGTGGTGCACTTCGCATTCTCCGGAGTACGTGGACATTCGCGGAACTGGTGGCTCGTCATCAATTCCGGTGAGGTGGACATGTGCGATATCGATCCGGGTTTCGACGTTGCAGTGTCGGTCTCTGCGGGCTTGCGACAGATGACCGAGATCTGGCGAGGTAACCTGACCTGGTCGGACGCCATACGGTCCGGTGACGTCACCATTTCTGGGCCTACTGCGTTGCGTCGTAGCTTGCCTTCGTGGTTCGAGCTGTCGACTTTCGCGTCGATCCCGCGCCCCGCGTAGCGCGCGCTCACCAGCCCCGTTCCGTCCTGTTACAGAGCTGTTGCAGACCGTGACACCGTCGACGAACGGTGACCACCTGCCGGTGACACTGACCGAGAAGTCTCTGTTGTATGCCCAGCCACCGCGGAATCATCCGCTTCGTCGCACTCGGTGCAGTCGTGCTCGGTGCGGTCGCGCTCAGCTCCTGCTCGTACACAGAAGAAGCACAACCGAAGAGCGGTAACTACCTTGCCACTCAGCCTGATTCAGGACCCTCAGGCGGCGAGATCGAGGACGGCATCAGCTTGCAGGACACTCATGTGCCCGCGCTTGCTCGTCTCGATTCCGCACTGCTCGCGGCGCTCCAGTCGGCAGCGGCCGACGCACAGGCATCCGGCGTGGACATGCACGTCACGTCGGGTTGGCGGTCCGCGGCATACCAGCAGCGACTGTTCGACGAAGCCGTCGTCAAGTACGGCAGCGTGGACGAAGCGTCCAAGTGGGTGCACTCGCCGAGCCTGTCCAAGCATGTCAGTGGACAGGCCGTCGACATCGGACCGACCGACGCCGATGACTGGCTCATTCAGCACGGCAGCGATTACGGCCTCTGCCAGACCTACGCCAACGAGATGTGGCATTTCGAATTGGCAACCACTCCTGGCGGGGAATGCCCGCCACAACTGAGCAACCCCTCGGACGAGAGAGCGGAAGGCTGATCATGACACGAGTCAAGCCAGCGAGACTGATTGCCGCACTGGCAGTCTTGATCCTCGGAGTCGTCGAATTCGAATTGGCGGTCAACACGACCGGTGGTCAGATCGTCGACCAACAACTCATGGTGGGCGCGGCCACCTCCGAACGCCTCAGCGTGTTCTCCGCCGAGTTCATCGGCCTCGTCACCCCGATACTGATAGTGGGAGGAGTGCTCGTGGCGCTCATGATCACATTGCGCAACAACCCGATTGCGCTAGCTTTACGCGTCGTCGTCGTGACCCTCGGCCCCATCACGACAGCCTGGGTTCTCAAACAATCGCTGAATCGACCGGACCTGAACGGCCTGGTGATGCACAATTCCTTCCCCAGCGGCACTTTGACGGCCATAGCTGCTCTGGTCTGCGCGATCGTGATCGTCACGCCCTCGAGGTGGCGGGCGGTCGTTGCGGTCAACGGTGCGCTGATCACCATCGGAACCGCGATCTCGGTAGTCGTGCTGCAATGGCACCGCCCGAGCGACGTGATCGGTGCACTACTGCTCGTCGGCTGCTACACCCTCGCTGTGTCGGCATTTCCCTTGAACACCAGCGTCGCCCGGCATGCGGTGCTGGCAGACTCAGGCAACGAGCGACTCTCGCGAGTGTGACCCCTGTACCCTTGACTGACCGAGATTTCTCCGACCGCAGAAGGCCCCTGATCATGGCGAGTCCAAGGTGAGCTCATGGTGAGCATTCTTTTCATAGAAGACGATCCAGCCGTGGCCGAGGCAATCACGTTGGGACTGAACCGACTCGGGCACGACGTCAGCCATCGCCCCGACGGTAACGGTGATTTCGACGACGCCCTGGGTGCCACGGACCTCGTCCTACTCGACCTCGGGCTGCCGGGTGCCGACGGTTACGAGATCTGCCGACGTATCCGCACACGAAGTTCGATCCCGATCATCATTCTGACCGCTCGATCCGACGACATCGACACCGTCGCCGGCCTGGAAGCCGGTGCCGACGACTACGTCGTCAAACCGGCCAGTCCGCGCGTCCTCGACGCTCGTATCAAAGCCGTCGTGCGGCGCTCGGCACCGGCAACGACGCGCCCGGATGCGACGCCGGGTGCAGAGACGTTCGGCGACCTGGAATTGGATCGGTCGTCGCTGCAGGTCCGCAAGGCCGGGATGCTGCTGACCCTCACCCCGACCGAACTCCGACTGATCCTGGCGCTGACCGAGAACCCCGGACAGGTCCTGAGCCGCCGACAGTTGTTGTCCGCAGCCTGGGACCAGGAGTATCTGGGTGATTCCAGAATCGTCGATGCAGCAGTGCAGCGGCTGCGCGGAAAGATCGAGGACGACCCGGCCGCACCGACCGTCATCGAAACGGTGCGCGGGTTCGGGTATCGCTTCAACACCAGCCCAGCCCGATGAGACCGACCTGGCTTCAGGTCGACGGTCTGCGAACCAGGCTCGTGCTCGTGTTCATCGCAATCGTCGTGATCATCGCCGGGGCAACCGCGGGTGTCGTCTCGTTCATGGCGCGGTCGTGGATCTATTCCAACGCTCAGGATGTCGCGACCGCACAATTTCGCGACGAACTGCAATACGTCAACGGAACACCGGTAGACGAGTTGACGCCTGCCAACCTCCAACAGATCTTCCAGTCCGACATGACGCTGATCGTCGACGGCGAAGTCATCCGTCAAGGATCCGTGGATGCGGCGACCATTCCGCCCAGCTTCGACGAAGGTTTGGACAGTCCGAAGCTGATCCGTTTCGAGAGGCTCGACTCCCAGCGCATCATGTTGGGAATGTCCGTCAATGTCGTGGACATGAGCGCGGACGACAGCTACGACAACGAGACATTGGTCAAAGCCGTCACCATCCGGCCGCTGGTAGGAGTGCAGGACAAGTTCGACGACCTGCTTCGAGCTGTCGGCCTCACCCTCGCCGCCGGTGTGTTGGTGAGCGGACTACTCGGGCTGTGGATCGCGTCGACGCTTGTCCGTCCGCTCAAACGCCTGGACAAGGCGGCCGCCCGTGCTGCCGACGGCGACCTCAGCGTCCGACTCCCCGAAGACGGAGTAGCCGAACTCGCCCAGGTCACAACAACGTTCAACAACATGGTCGCTCGCAACGAAGCGGTCATCCGAGGTCTGGAAGAATCGGAAGAGCAGTCGAGAAGGTTTGTCGCCGACGTCTCCCACGAGCTCCGGACGCCGCTCGCAGCACTGGTGCCGGTCAGTGAGATCCTCCGTGAAGAGATCCCCAATCTTCCGCCCGACGCCGCCGCTGCCGCGCGCATCGTGAGCAGTGAGATCGGCAAGCTCACTCGACTTGTCGAAGACCTCATCGAAATGTCTCGCCACGACTCTCAGCAAGCGCACCTCGTCCTCGACGACGTCGACCTCGTCGAATTGACCGAGCGCACACTCGAGAGCCGCGGATGGACAGATACCGTCGAACTGCGCGCACCCGAAAGTGTCAGCGCCAGAGTCGATTCGCGTCGGATCGACATTGTCGTCGCCAACCTCGTCGGCAATGCACTGCGCCACGGAGCGCCCCCGGTTCGCGTCGAGTTGAGCGTCGAATCCGGTTTCTCCGTCATCACCGTCGTCGACCACGGCCCCGGCATCTCACCCGAAGACCGGCAGGCGATCTTTCGGCGGTTCTACAAGGTCGACACCGCGCGCGGACGCAGCGAGGGCAGCGGACTCGGACTCTCGCTCGCCGTCGAGAACGTACACCTGCACGGCGGCACCATCGGCGTCGACCAGGTGGATGGTCGCACGGTCTTCACGGTTCGCCTGCCCCGTCGCTGACCCCTTCCCGAGCGAACGTACCTTTCGGCGCACCCAAGGCGATCGTCGTACCGTTCGCTCGAAAAGGGGTGGGCACTTCGCACCCTGAACCGTCCGCGTTTGACCAAATAATGGGATTCTGGTTTCAACATGTGAAACCACGGGAGTAGCGTCGGCATCGTCGAACAGCGTAGAGATCGGAGGGCACCATGACGCAGGCGTCGCGGCTGGAAAAGACGGCCGTCTCCCCGAAGGCGTGGACGATGCTCGGAATCGGCGTCGCAGCCCAGGCCGCAGGCACCGTCTTCGTCAGCACCCCCGCCTTTTTGATCCCGCTGCTGCATTCCGAGCACGGCCTCTCGTTGACGCAGGCCGGAACTCTGGCCGCTGCACCCACTTTCGGCATGGTTCTCACGCTGGTGGCGTGGGGAGCGATGGCTGACAGATTCGGCGAGAAATGGGTCATCTCAATCGGGCTCGGCCTGACGGCGATCGCCGCGCTGGCCGCGACCACCACCGACAACTACACCCTCCTCGGGATCGCATTTCTGCTGGGCGGAATGGCTGCGGCGAGCACCAACGCTGCCAGTGGACGTGTTGTGGTCGGCTGGTTTCCCAAGGATCGGCGCGGCCTCGCGATGGGAATCCGGCAGATGTCACAGCCCCTGGGCGTGACCATCGCATCGCTGACCATCCCGACTCTCGCTGCGAACGTAGGAATCGGTTCGGCTGTCGGACTGTCGGTAGCTCTCAACGGCGTTCTCGCCCTGATCTGCGCCGTCGCATTGATCAATCCCCCGCGGCCGGCGGCGCGGCCCACAGACATCCCGGTCGAAACGGTAAATCCTTATCGCTCGAACTGGTTCCTGTGGCGCATTCACGTCGTCTCGGCACTGCTGGTGTTTCCGCAGTTCACCCTCTCGACATTCGGTCTGGTCTGGCTGATCAGCGAGCAAGGATGGGACGCTGCGCCCGCTGGGCTCCTGATCGGGATCTCCCAGTTCGTGGGTGCACTCGGACGCATCGTTGTCGGCATCTGGAGTGATCGCGCCGGAAGCAGAGTAGGCCCGCTGCGGTTGGTTGCCGTCTCCGCGTCTGCGGTCATGTTGGCAATGGCGGCAGCCGGCGCAGCGCCTTGGGGCGTTCCCGCCTTGATCCTGCTGCTGGCAACCACTATCAGCGTCGCCGACAACGGTTTGGCATTCACTTCCGTGGCCGAAGCTGCCGGGCCGAAATGGCAAGGAAAAGCATTGGGCGCACAGAACACCGGGCAGTTCATTGCCGCGTCAGCAGTGGGCCCGGTGGTCGGTGCGCTGATCGGCGCGGTCGGCTACCCGCTCGCCTTCGCGATAGTCGCGGCATTTCCCGCCGCAGCAATTCCCTTGGTGCCCAGCCGCGATCGCGACATCAGCGTCTAGTCCCTCATCGGATTCGGTTGCACTGCAGGTCCCGTCAGATCACAATGCGGCTTGCAGGCAACCGAATCCGCTTCCTGAACAGGCTCTACTGTCGGAGTTCGGATCAGCGTCGCGGCGATCGCTGCACCGACCAACAGCAGTGCCACACAGATGTACATCGCGTACCGGAACCCGTCGGAGAAACTCGTCGGATCGACCAGACTTTCGGCGTCGATACCCACGAGGGCAGGCAAGGCCGCGACGGCAAGAAGTTGGCTCGTGCGAGCAACGGCATTGTTCACACCTGACGCGATTCCGGACTGCTCCACCGGTACCGAACCAAGCACCGCGGCGGTCAACGGCGCGACCATCACCGCCAGGCCGAGCCCGAACACCAGAACTCCCGGCAGCACGACGGTCAGGTACGACGCATCCGG
Source organism: Rhodococcus sp. FH8 (assembly GCF_019266085.1). Classification (NCBI taxonomy): domain Bacteria; kingdom Bacillati; phylum Actinomycetota; class Actinomycetes; order Mycobacteriales; family Nocardiaceae; genus Rhodococcus; species Rhodococcus sp. FH8. Next base: position 493,629 of record NZ_LPNQ01000078.1, read on the forward strand.
GCCGATCCGCGTCATCAACACCAACCCCACCGCGGCAACGGCGGGCCCGACCGTGATCGGCAATCGCGGTCCGTGCGTCTGCGCGTAACTGCCCGCGCGCGAAGACAACAGCAGCAATGCCAAGGTGATCGGTACCGTTGCGACGCCGGCAGCCACCGGCGAGTACCCGGCAACCAATTGCAGTTGCAGCACGAGCAGGAAGAACACACCGCCCAGCGCCGCATAGACCGCAAGGGTCACCAGATTGGCCGCGACGAACATCCGCGAACGGAACAGGGACGGCGGCACAAGGGCACTCGGTGAGCGTCGTTCCACCACGACGAACAGGCAGAGCGCGATCACTCCGATCAGCCCGACTATCGGGTTGACCTCGATCAGCCCGTACGTCAGTGCGCCGAGACCGACTACTGCGCAGGCAGATCCGACCACGTCCAGGTGCTCGGGCGGATGCGGGTCGCGGCTCTCCGGTACATGGCGCACCGCTGCCCACACCACGACGATCGCCAGCGGGATATTGAGCAGGAATACCGATCGCCATCCCGCCACTTCCACCAGCCAACCACCGAAAAGCGGTCCGATGGCGCCGGCAACACCACCTAAACCCGACCACAATCCGATTGCCGCGCCGCGGTCCTCCTCACGAAGTGACGCGGAGATGATGGCAAGGCTGCCAGGTGTCAAGAGCGCAGCTCCCACTCCCTGCAGGATTCGTGCAATCACCAGAAACGTGATGTCAGGTGCAATTCCGCAGAGCAACGACGCGACCGCGAACCAGACCGTCCCCCACACGAATACCCGTCGCCGACCCCAACGATCACCGAGGGCTCCCCCGAGCAGAATCAGCGACGCCAAGGCCAAGGTGTAACCGCTGAGCGTCCACTGCAGTCCGGCGACACCGGAAACCAGTTCTTCACCGATGTGAGGAAGAGCAATGTTGACGACGGTGCCGTCGAGGAGAGCCATGCTCGAGCCGAGAACGGTGGCGGCGACAACCCAACGCCCACGCTTCGACGCGAGCGCCAGTGGTTCCGTCATCGGTCCATGGTGCGCCTTCACACGCAATCGCGAAAGAGCGCGCGGGAATTCAGTCGATCTGGCGACGATGTGCCCAACGCGTCAACGCATTGCGATTGGACTGCTGAGTCTTTCGCAGGACGTTCGATGCGTGAGTCTCGACCGTCTTCACGGAAATCACCAGGTCCTCGGCGATTTCACGGTAAGTGTACCCACGTGCCAGCAATCTGAGCACTTCGAGTTCTCGCGGAGTCAGCGAGTCGAGTTCCGGATCGAGTTGCGGCTCGGGTGCGTTGGAACGCCCGGTGAAGGAGTCCAGTACGAAGCCTGCCAGGCGAGGCCCGAACACTGCGTCACCACCGGCAACGCGTCGTACACCCTCGGCCAGTTCGGATCCCGAGATCGTCTTGGTCACGTACCCGCGCGCACCGCCGCGGATCACCGCGATCACATCCTCGGCCGCATCGGAAACGCTGAGCGCCAAGCACACCGGGCCGGAATCGATTCCGCGCAGAACTGCCACTCCACCACCGTCAGGCATGTGGACATCGAGCAGAACGACATGCGGTTTCGTCGAGTTGATACCCGCGATCGCCTCAGCGACGCCACCGGCTTCACCGACTACGTCCATGTCTGCCTCGCGCGAGAGTTCCGCCCTCACCCCGGAGCGGAACACTGCATGATCGTCGACAAGAAATACGCGGTACGGGGGCGGCGCAAGCGAAGTCACTGGGGCTGTTCCTCGGGGTTGTCGACACGGTCAGCAGTCTGGTCCCACTTTAGAGCAGAGTCACCGAGCGGCATGTGCACGCGGATCTCGGTGCCCTTTCCGATGTCGGATCGAACCACGACGCGGCCACCCCGTCGCTCGATGCGACCACGAATCGACTTGGCCAAACCCTGACGGTCCTCCGGCACCGCATTGACGTCGAATCCGACTCCGCGATCACGAACGAACACACTGACCTGGTCGCCCTCGACCTCGGCGAAAAGATTGATTTCCTTCTCCCCCGAGTGCTTTGCCGAGTTCACGAGAGCTTCACGCGTCGCACCGAGGAGCGCGGTGAACGCTTCCTTGGGCAGACCGTTCTCGACGCCTTCGCCTTCGAGTTGTACGTCGCCGACCGTGACGGGGCGGACCGTGACGCCATGCTGGTCCTCCACTTCACCGGCGATGATCTTCAGACCTTCGGTCAGGCTCGTGTGGTCGATATCCCCGCCGCTGAACAACCACTTGCGCAGCTCGCGTTCCTGACCACGGGCCAGGCGCGCCACCTCTTGCGGATTGTCGGACTGCTTCTGAATCAGCGCCAACGTCTGAAGTACGGAGTCGTGCAGATGCGAGGCGATCTCTTCACGTTCGTCGTTGCGAATTCGGGCCGCACGCTCGGCGCCGAGAGCCCTCCACATCCGCAGCCACAGCGGCACCGTCAACAATCCGACACCGATCAGCGTCACCACCACGGCCAGCAGGGACGAGCGCAGTGCTTCGAGGTCGACCTGAGCGAGGACGACGACGCCGAGACCCAAGATGATCAAGGTCGCTCCCCCGACCACCCGCGCCCACGTGAGAACGGTAGGCCGCTGCGGCAAGCCGATGACGGTCCGGGGACCGTCGGAGTCGAACTCGCGCCACACCAAAGCGGCACCGATCGCGACGACGAAGAACGGTGCGAGCACCGAACCCGCTGTGCCGCTGAACAGCCAGGACAACGCGGCTGCGCCGCCCAATCCGAGTGCGATCAATCCGTACGCCCGCTGCCGCTCGGCCGCGGACGGCTTCTGGGTGTCCGTGCCGGCTGAGGTGAAGATCCAGAGGGCGCCGTAAATCACGATGCCGGATCCGGCCATCGCCGCCAGAATCGCGAAGGCGACTCGAACCTTCAGGACGTCGATCCCGAGATGATCGGCGATACCGCCTGCAACACCGGCGACGATGCGACCGCCGGAGCGCCGCTCCAGCTTTCGCAATGGAACACCGCCTGGAATGGGCACACCCTTCTTCATGGGTACGGCATGCACCGGTACCCCGTTGACGGGCGGGCCTCCCGTGAACCCGGGAGCGGGACCGCTCACGAACGGCGGATCTGACAGATATTGCACATAGTCGATACTGGCACGAACCACTCGCAGTCACATCAGGGTCCAACCCTGAATCAGGGCGGCGCCCCTGGCCCCGATCGTCACAAAGATCAGGGTTGGCCCTGATGCGCGGAGGCCGCCCCGGAAGCCAGGATTGATTCATGAACAATCCGACTTTCCAAGAACAGATCCAGGATCTGTGGCGGACCCGCCCCGTGCGTCTGCCGGCACAAGGTCACGTGGCCGGGGTATGCGCCGGAATCGGATACCGGTACGGCATCGACCCCATTCTGGTACGTGTCGCGTTTGTGGCCTCCACTATTTTCGGCGGTTCAGGCATCCTTCTCTACCTCGCCGGGTGGTTGGTGCTCGCCCGCGCCGGTGACGGATCGTCCCCCGCACAGTCGCTGATGGGCCGCGGACACAGCTCCGATTCCAGTACCAAGACCATCGTCTTGTTGGTGGCTCTCGCCATCGCGGCTACGACCGTCGGGCCTGTCGGCGTCGGCCTGGGTGGTTCCGGTCTGATCGGGCTGATTCTGATGGTCGGAGGCCTGTGGCTGCTCTACCAACGAGCGCCGGTCCCGCCTGCGCTGCCGCAGAGCACGTCACCGTACGTCGGCGCGGGTACCGCGTATCCAGGCACGGGATTCACGCCCGGGCCGTTCACTCCCGGATACTTCGCACCCAATCAGCCGCCCGTGTACACGCCGTACACAAAACTCCCCGACACCTACGTGCCCGAGGAACGGCCGGCCGAACAGTCACCGCAATCTCAGGCCGATCATCCGACGATCAACCTGTCGAAGGACCCGAGCGCTTCAGCCGCCGCCAATCCGACCGAGGTGATCGGCGAGGCCGCCATCACACCGCCCTCCTGGGATCCGCTCGGTGTCGCTCCGTTCGCCTGGGATCTCCCGGACCCGGCAGTCAAAGCCACGCCGCTGCTGCCTTTGCCACCCCGTAAGCGTCGCTCGCGATGGACGCTGACGGTGCTCGGACTCGCGATCATCGTCGCCGCCGTCACCGGGGCAGCGGGCGCGGCAACCGGCAACGAGTGGTTCACTCCCGGCCGAGTCGGTGCTGTCGGACTCGCCGTCATCGCGCTCGGCCTGATCCTCGGGGCATTCTTCCGCAAGGGGTACGGCCTGCTGGTCGTCACCGGACCGCTCGTGGGTTTCGTGCTTCTCTCCTCGTTGGTCTACCCGATCGATTTCGACGCCTCGGGTGAGCAAAGATGGACTCCGGCAACCGCTTCCGAATTGGATCCGTCGTACTCGGGAGCCTTCGGAAGCTTCACTCTCGACCTCAACGGGGTCAAGTTCACCGAGGACAAGACCATCGACGTCGCGGCGTCGTTCGGCGAGTTCGTCGTCATGGTGCCACCAACCGTCAACGTCAAGAACAGCTGCACCGTCGTCATGGGTGACGGATCCGGTTGCCTCGACGGCGGAGTACACCGGGGCCGCGAGGCGACACCGGATTCGCCCACACTGACCATCAACGCCAAAGCCACGTTCGGCAGTCTGAAGGTGACGCAATCATGAGCGAATACGACGAGACCACAGAGCACGACGAGACCCGAGAATCCAAGCGCCCCTCGGCACTTCTGCTGATCGCCGGACTGGCCGCACTTCTGGTCAGTGTGTGGGCGTTGGTCGGGCCATTCTCCCTGGCGCCGGCAGCGAACATTCAATTCCGTTGGCTGTTCGTCGGTGCCGCCGTCGTGGCAGGACTACTGCTGGTGATTCTGCCGAATCGGCGCAACCGCAAGTAACTGCTGTGCGCCTTTATTAACCGCGGGGGGTTAATAAAGGCGCACAGTTGTTTTTACTCCCACTCGATAGTTCCCGGCGGCTTGCTCGTCACGTCGAGGACTACGCGGTTCACGTCCGCAACCTCGTTGGTGATTCGAGTCGAGATGCGCTCGAGGGTCTCGTACGGCAGACGCGTCCAGTCCGCGGTCATCGCGTCTTCACTCGAGACCGGACGCAGCACGATCGGATGACCGTACGTCCGGCCGTCACCCTGCACGCCCACGCTTCGGACGTCGGCAAGGAGAACGACCGGGCACTGCCAGATGGTTCCGTCCAAGCCTGCAGACGTAAGCTCTTCGCGCGCAATGGAATCTGCCTGACGCAAGATCTCGAGGCGATCGCGGGTGACCTCACCGATGATGCGGATACCGAGTCCGGGACCGGGGAACGGCTGGCGTCCGACGATCTCTTCGGGCAGGCCGAGTTCGCGGCCCACTGCACGGACCTCGTCCTTGAACAGCAGACGCAACGGTTCGACCAACTTGAACTGCAGGTCTTCCGGCAGCCCGCCGACATTGTGGTGGCTCTTGATGTTTGCAGTTCCCGTGCCGCCGCCCGACTCCACGACATCCGGGTAGAGCGTGCCCTGGACGAGGAAGTCGACGGTCGCACCATGAGATGCGTTCTCGCCCAGAACATCACTGACTGCGCCTTCGAAGCTGCGGATGAACTCGCGGCCGATGATCTTGCGCTTGGTCTCGGGATCGGTGACGCCTGCCAACTCACCGATGAAGGTGTCCGCGGCATCCACGGTGATCAGACGAGCGCCGGTTGCCGCGACAAAATCCTGCTCGACCTGCGTGCGCTCACCGGCTCGCATCAAACCGTGATCGACGAAGACGCATGTCAACCGGTCGCCGATTGCGCGCTGAACCAAAGCCGCAGCGACAGCGGAGTCGACGCCACCGGACAGACCGCAGATGGCGTGTCCGTCTCCGACCTGCTCGCGAACCTGCTCGATCAGCGCATCGGCGATGTTCGACGCCGTCCACGCTGCCGGAATACCGGCAATCTCGTGCAGGAAGCGGCTCAGGACCTGCTGACCGTGCGGGGAATGCAGAACCTCAGGGTGGTACTGCACACCGGCGAGCTTGCGGGCGCGGTCCTCGAACGCCGCGACGGGAGCACCGTCGCTGGTCGCGGTCACCTCGAAGCCGGAAGGCGCTTCGGTGACGGCGTCACCGTGGCTCATCCATACCGGCTGCGTCGAGGGAAGACCGTCGTGGAGCAATCCGCCGGATACCGCGATGTCGGTACGGCCGTATTCGCGGGTACCGGTCTCGGCGACGGTGCCGCCCAGGGCGCCTGCCATTGCCTGGAATCCGTAGCAGATTCCGAAAACCGGAATGTCGTGATCGAACAGTGCGGGATCAAGCTTGGGAGCACCGTCTGCGTAGACACTCGAGGGCCCACCCGAGAGCACAACAGCCAAGGGGTTCTTGGCCACGATCTCCTCGACGGTCGTGGTGTGCGGAATCACCTCCGAGTAGACCTTGGCTTCGCGAACTCGCCGTGCGATCAACTGCGCGTACTGCGCCCCGAAGTCGACGACAAGAACTGGTCTCTGCTGCTCGATATCTGCCACAGGTGCAGTCTAATCGCCGCAGCCAGCGCTTCTGCGCATGCATGGACTCAGCCCGCTACTCGGCCGAGCGAGCGCGAGGTACGTCACTACAAAGGCCGCCCCTCAGAACTGCGCGGCGACCTCGCGCGGATCTAGACCACCGTCCAGGTCAACGGCGCCCCAATCACCCGCACCTTAGCTTCGGCAATCAATTCGGCAGCATCATCGCAGGCCAGAGCCCGAAATGGACGAAGGGTGAATTTTCTGGACGTTTGACCGATTCGCCTGAACCAAACGTCCAGTAAAGGTAATCTCGCCCGTCAAGTGATCAGGATCACGATCGCAAACGGCCGGCGCCGCCGAACGGCGCTCACCTCGAGGAGGACCTGTGCGTCGATTCATACGACGACTCGCCATACCTGTCGCAGCTGTGACGGCTGCCGCCGGACTTCTAGTCCTCGGCACGCCGGCCACTGCTGACGAAGCCCCGCCGACCACTTTCACCGGCACGACCGACAACCTGATCTTCACGAAGAGTGTCATCGGGAACGCGGCAGTTCACCCAGGCGACACCGTCACGTACAAGACCGAGATCAAGCACAACGAAAGCGGCATCGAACGGTCGATCGCAAAGATCCGTGACATCCCGCCCGCAGGATTCGTCCTCGTGCCGGGCAGCGCCAAGGCCACCTACCTGGGGGTGACCAACCGGGCCACGATCAGCAACGAATCAGATGGCGGAGTCTCCGCGAAGTGCTCGAGCGGCTGCACCTTCCTGGTCGGTGGATTCGTCGTCAAGAAGAACCAACCCGTCACGCTGGAAGCGACCTACACGGTCCCCGTCGGCACAGCATTCGGGACGTACGACAGCGGCATGCTCTTCGACGTCAACGCCTTCAGCACACAGCAGGGTCTCAACCCGATCAACGTCAACGTCCAGGTAGTCGACCCGTCTGTCGCCACCGGAACCACACTGGTTGCACCGGCAACGGCGAAGGTCGGCACGCCGGTCGACCTGACCGCGACAGTTTCTCCGTCCGACGCGAGCGGCACCGTCCAGTTCAAGGACGGCGGCAACGACATCGGCTCGCCGGTCCCGGTTTCGGGCGGTAGCGCCACCCTCTCCCACACTTTCGACAGCGTCGGCGCCCACGACATCACCGCCGCGTACAACGCCGGTCCGGGATTCCACAGCTCGACCTCCGGAGTCCAGACCGTCGACGTCTCCGCGGACACCACCACCACGATCTCGGCCCCGAACGCCGCGCTGGTAGGTGACAGCATCACCGTGAGCGCTGTCGTCACACCGGCAAACGCCGTGGGCACGGTGCAGTTCAAAGACGGCGAGACCAACCTCGGCGCACCGGTGGCTGTAGTCAACGGGACGGCTTCCCTGACCCGCAGCTACGACGCTTCGGGCACCCACAGCTTCACCGCAGTGTTCACCGGCGAGGCCGGTTACGGCGATTCCGTCTCCACCGCAACCCAACTCGACGTCAGCGATCCCGACTGGGGAACCACGACCACAGTTGTCGAACCACTCACCGCTGTTGTCGGTGAACCGACCAACCTCTCGGCCACCGTCTCCCCCATCCCGAGCAGCGGAACCGTGACGTTCAAGGTCGACGGCGCCGAGGTCGGTACCGCACCGGTCGGCACGGGTGACGGCGTCGCGATCCTCCCGCACACCTTCGCATCAGCGGGCGCTGCAGCCGTGACGGCAGAGTTCTCAGGCGGAACCGGATTCATCGGCTCCACGTCCACGTCGTTCACTGTGAACGTGACCGATCCCGAACCCGCCCGCGCCGACACCACGACGTCTCTGACCGTCAGCGGCTCGGCTCAGGTCGGAAAGACATTGCAGCTCAAGGCCACCGTCGCACCCGGAACAGCAAACGGAATGATCCAGTTCAAGTCCGGCACGACGCCCATCGGCGCACCCGTTGCCGTCGTCAACGGCGTCGCGACACTCACGCACACCTTCGACGACGAGGGAACGTTCGGCCTCACTGCCAACTTCGTCGGCGACGCCGGTTGGAAGAACTCCGTCTCCGGCCCGACCGTCGTGCAGGTCGGCACCGCACCGACCGACGGCGGCGGCACCGGAAGCGTGGACACCGGTTCGCTCAGCGGCCTCATCCCGCTCTTCGGAAGCTAGTCCCCCACATCAGCTTTGGACACCACTCCCGTACCCAGCTCAGGAGAATCCATGTTCGTGTACTCCAGACGTCGCATCGCGGCGCCGATCGCCGCCACGGCACTCGCCAGTGGCGTCATCCTCGCGGGAATCCCCGCATCAGCGGCCCCCGTGACAACAACCTTCGGCACGAGTTGCCTGGCAACCCCGTCCGCTGTCGCCGGTCCGACCACGCAGTCACAGTCCGGCTCGGTCATCGTCGACGCACCGGAATCCATCGGCGCCGGTGAAACCTTCGAAGTCACCATCCAACCCGGCCCGATCGCCTTTCCCGGCTCCGCTTCGGGGGCGACCGTCCAGAACGTCTCCCGCATCAAGGTCGACGTCGACGTTCCTGCGAACGCCACCCTGGTGGAAGCCACCATCGTCCCCGGCACTTCGGCGGGGCTCAGTGGTGTAGCGCCGAACATCCTGCGCGTCAACGAGAACGGCAACGTCGATCCCAACGGAACGATTCTGCGCCTCTCCGGAAACAACCAGGTCATCGGAAACAGCCCCAGCTCGAGCATCAACTCCGAGGGCGGCATCGTCGTCAAGGCGACCGGCAAGAACGTCGATGGTTCCAACAATGCCGACGGCTACACGCAGTTCCAGCTCCCCCAGGTCAAGGCAGTTCTCAAGGCCGGCGATTCAGGGGACGTCGCGATGAAGGTACGCACCGGCGGCAGCGCGGGAGCGTGGAACAACGATCGCAACTTCCTCACGTTCCTCCCCAAGGCCACCCTGGTCATCACCGCCTGGGCACCCACGCGATGCACCCCGCGTGACGCCGAGAACGGTCCGCTCAACAGCGGCGCAGGCCCCCTCGCCACGACGCGGATCATCGAGGCGGACAAGGCAACCACCACCACAGTCGTCGGACCGGCCAACGCCAAGAACGGAACTCCCGTCACCCTGTCAGCCAACGTGAGCGGCGGCGCAAACGGTGGAACCGTCCAGTTCTTCGACGGCGACAACCCACTCGAGGACGCCGTGCCGGTAACCGGAGGGTCGGCCAGCATCTCCCCGACCTTCACCGAGGACGGACCGCACTCCATCACCGCGAGCTACAGCGGAGCCCCCGGGTTCCTGGCGTCGACGTCGGCGTCGGCCAAGATCGTGACCGTCACGACCGATGCACCGCCGGACGCCGTGACCACTACCGCCACGGTGTCGCCGTCGACCGCGAAGGTCGGACAGGACGTCAACCTGACTGCCAAGGTCGATCCGCAGGGTACCGGCGGCACCGTCGATTTCATCGTCGACGGCACCGAAACGGTCAGTGCTCCGGTCGGAACCGACGGAGTTGCCGTCGCTCCGTACACCTTCACCTCGACCGGAACGCACAAGGTTGTCGCGAAGTTCACGGGCTCACCAGGATTCGCGCCGTCCGCTGCCCCGGCATTCCCGGTCAGTGTGACGACGCCGGCTCCGGCCGACGTCGAGACGACCACGGTTCTCGACGCCGTCGGAACTGTTCAGAAGAACACCCCGGTGACGCTCAAGGCAACGGTCGATCCGTCCGGCGCCACGGGCAAGGTCCAGTTCAAGGTCGGTGACACCCTCATCGGTGGACCGGTCGACGTGGTCAACGGTGTCGCAACGGTACCGGCGACGTTCTACAACTCCGGGACCTACAGTGTCACCGCCGAATTCGTGGGCGCTTCGGGCTACACGGCCTCCGCATCCGCGCCGCAGACCCTGACCGTCCCCGGCGATACGGACGGCGGGCCCGGAGGCGGGACCGGCAGCCTCGACCTCGGCACTCTGTTCGGGTCGCTAGGAGGCTGACACTCTGAAACAGAGATGGGGCGTGTCGTCGAATCCTCGACGACACGCCCCATCTTCGTTCGCGGCGAACTATCCGGCTGCCGGCTCCGCCGGAACAGCGGTAGCTGTCTTGCCGCCGGTGATCTTCACGATCGGCAGGACCAGCGCGGCCGGGGCCGACGCCGGCACCACAGGCGACTTGGGTGCAATCGGAGCCAACCGCTCGTAGCCGCTGCCCTGGGCGGGACGCAGGTCGGTCTCCCCCTTGTTCGGCCACAGCGAGGCCGAGCGCTCGGCCTGAGCGGCAATGGTCAGCGACGGATTCACACCGAGGTTGGCCGAGACCGCTGCGCCGTCGACGACGCTGAGCGTCGGGTAGCCGTACACGCGGTGGTACGGATCGATGACGCCGTGATCGGAATCCGACGCGATAGCGCAACCGCCGAGGAAGTGCGCCGTCAGTGGAACGTTGAAGATCTCGCCCCACGTGCCGCCCGCGACGCCGTCGATCTTCTCGGCAACTCGACGCGTCGCCTCGTTGCCCTCCGGGATCCACGTCGGGTTCGGCTGACCGTGGCCCTGCTTGCTGGTGACCTTGCGTCGACCGAACAGGCCCTTCTTCGTGTACGTGGTGATGGAGTTGTCGAGGTTCTGCATGACCAACGCGATGATCGTGCGCTCACTCCAGTCCTTGACCGTCAACATGCGCAACATCTGGTACGGATTCTTCGCAACCACACCGAGGAACTTGATCCATCGGGGCGTCTTGCCGCCGCCGTCCGTCATCAAGGTCTGCAACAGGCCCATCGCGTTCGATCCCTTGCCGTAGCGGACCGGCTCGATGTGGGTGTCGCTGCTCGGGTGGAACGACGAGGTGATCGCCACTCCGCGGGTCAGGTCGAGTGCGGGATCGACCTTGTACTTGCCTGCGCCGACAATGGATTCGGAGTTCGTTCGAGTCAGCTCGCCGAGCTTGTCGGAGAGCTTGGGCAGCGCTCCGGTGTCCTTCATGTCGAAGAGCAGATGCTGAGTGCCCCACGTTCCGGCCGCGAGAATGACGTTCGCAGCCGTGTAGGTGCGGCGGTTCTTTCGTCCGAATGCACCGGTTCGCTCGGTGAACACGTCCCACGAACCGTCGCGAGCCTCACGAAGCCCGGACACGGTGGTCATCGGAATGATCTCGGCGCCGGCTGTCTCGGCAAGGCCCAGATAGTTCTTGAGGAGCGTGTTCTTCGCTCCGTGACGGCAGCCCGTCATGCACTCGCCACACTCGATGCAACCGGTGCGCTCGGGTCCGACGCCGCCGAAGTACGGGTCCTTCGCCTTCTTGCCAGGTTCACCGAAGTAGACGCCGACGGGCGTCTGGATGAACGTGTCGCCGACACCCATGTCATCTGCGACGGACTTCATGATCTCGTCGGCGGGCGTCATGTGCGGATTCTGCACGACGCCGAGCATCTTCTGAGCCTGCTCGTAGTACGGCGTGAGCTCGCTGCGCCAGTCGGTGATGTGCGCCCACTGCTTGTCCTGGAAGAACGGCTCCGGCGGCTGGTACAGCGTGTTGGCGTAGTTCAACGACCCGCCGCCGACGCCTGCGCCCGCGAGAATGAGGCAGTCGCGCAACAGGTGCACGCGCTGAATGCCGAAGCACCCCAGCTTCGGAGCCCAGAGGAACTTCTTGAGATCCCAACTGGTCTTCGCGAAATCTTCGTCGGCATACCGTCGGCCGGCTTCGATGACGCCGACCTTGTAGCCCTTCTCCACGAGACGAAGCGCGCTCACGCTTCCGCCGAACCCGGATCCGACGATCAGTACGTCGTAGTCCGTTGCCCGTTGCTTGCCCATCAGGACACCTCCACCGTGAACCGTAGTTACCCGCCAGTATGCACCTATCCCTTGTGACTACCACCACAAGGGGCCCCATAAGCGTAACCGCAAGTATCAGGAACGGAAGAAAGTCCTGCACAACGAACTGTGGCCCCGGTTCACGAAGAACCGGGGCCACAGAAAGGTACAAACTACGCGCGGACTGTCAGCCCGACCTTCTGGAACTCCTTGAGATCGGAGTATCCGGCCTTCGCCATCGACCGACGGAGACCACCGACGAAGTTCAGCGAACCGTACGGATCGTCCGAAGGGCCGCTCAGAACCCGGTCCAGACTCGGACGCTCACCATAGGAAACCGGAAGAAGTGCTCCACGCGGAACCGAAGGATGAGCCGCCGCGGACGGCCAGTACCAGCCACCACCCGGCGCCTCGGCGGACACGGCCAGCGGCGTGCCCAGAACGGCAGCGTCGGCACCGCAGGCGATGGCCTTCGCCAGATCACCCGAAGTTGCGATGTCACCGTCGGCGATGACGTGGACGTAGCGTCCACCCGTCTCGTCGAGGTAGTCGCGCCTGGCTGCTGCAGCATCGGCAATGGCCGTGGCCATCGGAACGCCGATGCCCAGGACCTCACCGGTGGTGGTTGCGCCCTCGGTAGACCCGTACCCGACGATGACACCGGCAGCGCCGGTACGCATCAGGTGCAGCGCGGTGCGGTGGTCACTGACCCCACCCGCGACAACCGGAACGTCGAGTTCCGAGATGAACGTCTTGAGGTTGAGCGGTTCCTGCTCGGTGTGCACGACGTGCTCGGCCGAGATGATCGTGCCGTGGACGACCAGGAGGTCGATTCCCGCCTTGATCAGCTCCGGCGTCAGTGCGCGCGCATTCTGCGGGCTGACGCGAACGGCAGTGGTGACCCCCGAATCACGGACCTGCGCCACCGCAGCTGCCAGAAGACCGGCCTGCAGCGGAGCCGCATGCAGCTCCTGCAGGTAGCGGATGGCCGCGTCGACGCCACCGTCCTTCTCGGCGATCTCGACGAGACGCCGGAGCTTCTCCTCGACATCGGGGTGACGGCCCCACAGGCCTTCACCGTTGATGACACCGAGGCCGCCGCGCTTACCCAACTCGATCGCGAAAGTCGGCGAGACCAACGCGTCGGTGGGATGTGCGAGGACAGGAATGTCGAACCTGTAAGCGTCGAGCTGCCAAGCAGTCGACACCTCCTTCGACGAACGAGTTCGCCGGGAGGGAACGATGTTCACATCGTCCAACTCGTAGGTACGTCGGGCCGTTCGACCCATGCCGATCTCAACGAGGTCGCGCACGCGCGCCCCTTTCTCGTGTACTGGTTGCTAACGAGCGGTGTAGTTGGGTGCTTCGACAGTCATCGTGATGTCGTGCGGATGGCTTTCCTTCAAACCGGCCGCCGTGATCTGGACGAACTGAGCGTTCTGCAGGTGCTCGATCGTCGCCGACCCCGTGTATCCCATGGCAGCGCGCAGACCACCGGTGAGCTGGTGCGTCACCTGCGAGAGCGGGCCACGGAACGGGACACGTCCTTCGATGCCTTCCGGAACCAACTTGTCCTCGGAAAGCACGTCGTCCTGGAAGTACCGATCCTTGGAGTACGACTTGGCCTCGCCACGCGACTGCATCGCGCCGAGCGAACCCATTCCGCGGTAGCTCTTGAACTGCTTGCCGCCGACCAGAATCAGTTCGCCGGGCGATTCAGCGGTACCGGCCAGGAGTGAACCCAGCATGGCCGTCGACGCACCTGCGGCAAGAGCCTTCGCGATGTCTCCGGAGAACTGGAGTCCACCGTCGGCGATGACGGGCACACCGAGAGGCTTGCACGCGGCAACCGCTTCCAGGATGGCCGTGACCTGAGGGGCACCGACACCGGCGATGACGCGGGTGGTGCAGATGGAACCAGGGCCGACTCCGACCTTGACGGCATCGACGCCGGCTTCGACCAGTGCCAGAGCACCCGCGCGCGTAGCGACGTTGCCACCGATGATCTGAACCCGCTCGCCCAGTTCACGCTTGAGCTTGGCGATCATGTCGAGAACGTTGGACGAATGCCCGTGCGCACTGTCCACCACGAGTACGTCCACACCGGCATCGGTGAGCGCCATCGCGCGCTGGAAGGCGTCATCGCCGGCACCGACTGCAGCGCCGACGAGCAGTCGACCGTCACGGTCCTTGGTGGCGTCGGGATGCTGCTCGGTCTTGACGAAGTCCTTGACCGTGATCAGACCGGTGAGCTTGCCGTTGCCGTCGACGATCGGCAGCTTCTCGATCTTGTGCCGACGAAGAAGACCCAGTGCCACGTCAGCGGTGACGCCTTCCTGAGCGGTGATCAGGGGCATCTTGGTCATGATCTCCGCGACCGGGCGGTTCTGGTCGACCTCGAAACGCATGTCCCGGTTGGTGACGATGCCAACCAGCTGGCCGGCGTCGTCGGTGACAGGCAGACCCGAGATGCGGAAACGAGCGCACTTCGCATCGACCTCACCCATCGTGTCGGTCGGCTTACACGTGACGGGATCGGTCACCATGCCGGCCTCGGAACGCTTGACCGTCTCGACCTGTCCTGCCTGGACCTCAACCGACGAGTTGCGGTGCAGAACACCCATGCCGCCGGCGCGTGCCATCGCAATTGCCATGCGCGACTCGGTGACGGTGTCCATCGCAGAACTGACCAACGGAATCCGCAGACGGATGTCGCGGGTCAGTTGACTGGACGTGTCGACCTGGCTCGGGATGACGTCGGACGCAGCAGGCAACAGCAGCACGTCGTCGTATGTCAGTCCCAGCATCGCGACCTTGTTGGGGTCGTCTCCTCCGGTGTGTACATGTCCTGCAGAACTACTCATGCGGTCAGGACCCTCCATGGACCTAGATTCGCCCAGGGCGACCGCTGTAGCAGCCGCCTCGAAACGGATTACGAAAGCTGGATATCGGATAGAAGGCGCCTGCACGGAAAGAAATTCCTGGCACCTTTTCCCGGCGTTGCACACCATGGTATCGGCTCACTCAAAGGTCCGAACCATCCCACCCACGCTGCGTGTACGCGTAACAAGTGGCGCTGACCCCCCTGACCTGCGTACCGTGGTGCTGTGCGTGATCAACTGCCCCCCGGTCTGCCGCCAGATCCCTTCGCCGGCGACCCAGCTGACCCCTCCGCGGCTCTCGATGCCATCGAGCCGGGCCAACCACTCGACCCCCACGAACGCCAAGCGGTCGAGGAGGATCTCGCTGACCTCGCTGTTTACGAGGCGCTCCTCGCTCACCGCGGTATCCGCGGTCTCGTAGTCTGCTGCGAGGACTGCCAACAGGATCACTACCACGACTGGGACATGCTGCGCGCAAACCTGCTGCAGCTGCTCGTGGACGGAACCGTCCGCCCTCACGAGCCTGCCTACGACCCGATGCCTGAGGCATATGTCACGTGGGACTACTGCCGTGGATACGCCGACGCGTCGATGAACGAGGCGATGCACGGCGACGGTTTCGACAGCTGAGCGAAACCTCACCCAAGCTCATACGAAAGTGGCCGACAAGCAATTGCTTGTCGGCCACTTTCGTTTGAATTCAGATCGGAACGGTGCGATCAGGGCGGGGGTGAAGAAGAATCACCCGACGGAGACGAGGCCGGCGCCAGAGGCGTCGTTGTCGTGGTTGTCGTCGTTGTGGTCGTGGTCGTTGCCGTGGGCGACGATGACGGTGTCGACGACGCCGCGCTTGGACCAGGCGCCTGCATGATTCCAGGGTTGGGCGTTGTCGTCGTGGTCACGCCCCCAGGCAGCTGAGGGTTCGCCGGATTGACGGAGATCCCCGGAATCGCCGTGGGAGAGGTGGCAATCGAGGACTGCTGGTCGGTCGTCGACGGCGGCGCTACGGGTGACGTGGTCTCCTGGACCTGCGTCATCAACTTGCCCCAACGCTCGACGAGGTCGGTCTTGTCCTGCGAGTCCTTGACCGCATCGGCACGGTGAGCTGCGTTGTCCAGCACCATCTTTGCCGCAGGAATGTCCCCGGCAGCCAACAGCCGCTCGGCTTTTTCCAGCTCGGAAGTCGTGTCGATCTTCGCAACTGTCGAGTTGGCCTCGTCGGCGAAGACGACCTGCTTGACGCCCCACAGGGCATCGCCGGGCTGGGCGTCGTACGCCATCGCCGTGGCGCCACCGAAGACCACTGCTGCAACTGCTGCAGCGGCGGCGATCGGACGAACCACACGCAATCGAGAACGGGAACGTGAACGCTGACGATCGGAGAAGCCGGACGGCGTCGCTGTGATTGCAGCGATGACATCGTCCAATAACGGACCCTCGGGCATCGGAGTCGCAACGACATCGTCACGCCATTGCGAGAGGATCAACGCAAGTTCGTACTGTTCGGTGCTATCGGTTGCTACCGGCCCACCATTCGAAATGGATTCGATCAGCGCATCGTCACGCCGAACCGCAGCCAAATCCACTGGCGTACCGTCGTCGGCGAGATCACCGAGATTCGAAGCGTCATGCCCCTCGTCTCTAGCCAAAGCTCTCACCTGCTTTCGTGACTTCTTTTTTCAGTTTCGCGATCGCTCTGTGCTGAGCGACTCGTACAGCTCCGGCGGTACTACCGACGGCGACGGCCGTTTCCTCGGCCGACATCCCGACCACCAGGCGAAGTATCAAGATTTCTCGATGCTTCTCCGGAAGTGTGCCGAGAAGTTCGTGCATCTGTCTGCTGGACTCCGAATCGAGAGCTCGCTGTTCGGGACCATCATCCAGTGCTATTACATCCGGTACTTCGGAAACGGGCTCCGACTTGTTACGGGCGGAGCTTCGATGTGCGTCCGCAACCTTGTGCGCGGCAATTCCGTACACAAAGGCCATGAACGGGCGTCCCTGGTCCTGATAACGCGGCAGCGCGGTCATCACGGCCAGACAGACTTCCTGTGCGACGTCGTCAGCGGACAGGTGTCCTCTCTCGGCCGCACCCACTCGACCGCGGCAGTAGCGCACCACCATCGGTCGGATGTTCTCCAGAACCAAAGCTAGAGCTGTACGGTCGCCCTGCGCAGCAGCGGCGACCGCGGTGTCCAACTCATCGCTCGTATTTGTCATCGTCAGCGAAAATCCTGGCGTTACAGTGGCACCTCCCGAGCGGGTGTGCTCCCGCTCTCAGCGGAACCCTCTAAGAGTAACCATCCGGACCGACTGGTCTCCGCATACCTGCCCAGCAGTCGCGATATCGATACAGCTCCTTTTGGAATGTTCTCCGGAGACTTCGGTGGAGTGGTTACGACAAAGGTAGGAGTGATCCACCACGCATCGCAATCAGATCGCCGATCTCCCGGGCACTCGGTGAGGTTCTCTCCCCGCTGACACCTTCGATCAACAGAGACGACGCCCAGGCCAGGGGCAGCAGGCCGTATTGCCGGCACCGCGCGAACACATCTGCTGCCATCTTCACGGCTGCGCTCGCGTCTGTTCCGGTCAGCGCGGCGCTACGCAGCAGATCCGACTTCACGCGGTGCCGCACAGACTCCGATTCCGCTGACAATTCGACGGCGCGTTCTGCGTGTCTGCGGGCACGAGCGAAGTCGCCTCCCGCCAACGCCAATTCTGCGGAGACCCATTCGATCCGAATTTCCTGCCGCCACAGCCCGCCCTCGGCATCCAGACGCGCCCGACATTGCGCCAGCAGGCGCCAGCCGAGCGGGAGCCTGCCACAGCCGAGGGCGTCTGCGGCCAGACCGGTCAGAGCGTCACAGGCAGCCTCTGGATCACCTGGCAGGCCGCCGACGATCGCCAGTGCGCGCCCGTCCCACGTGGACGCGAGTGCATGGCGTCCGCTCTGGCGAAGAAACGACGCCCTCGTGCTGGCAGACAGAGAGGCAAGAACCCGATCCGAGTGCGTCGAGAACCCGGCCGTGAGCCGATCGAGGACATCCAATGCAGCCCGCGCTCTTGCGTAGTGGCCCTGACCACCCAGCACTACTGCCGTTGTCCACCAATCTCGGGTAGAGCAAGGCGCCGGGAGGCGGTCGAGATCCGGATCCGCACCGAACGCGGCAGACTCGAGGGACCCTGGAAGTGCAGTTGTTTCGTTGGGCACAGGTGATTGAGGGCGCGCAGGTGTCGACACAGGTTGATCATCGCAGCAGCACGAGCAGACATTCGCACGACCGGCGTCACACCAACGATGCCAAAAGTCGCACGAAACACGAAAAGGCAAGTTTGTCGGAGTTAATCAGATATTCAACTGAGATTTGCCAAATGTACTCGTAATGATATTTAACGGGCATATATCCGTGACGTTAACTGCGCATTACTTATTGGACGGATGTCCTAGTTGAAACTTGGGCACTAAGTCCCGAAATGGAGTGCAACCCCGCCCACGCAATATCGGACAAATGACGCAAACCGAGCCGAATGACTGAGTGATTTCGCCGGGCGATCAGCCTCGAACATATCCCTGATCTGTGGGTTTCGCATCTCGAGCAGCCAGGCTTGCCGGCCGCCACCTCGATCGACCCAATTTCGACATCGGCGCAGAACAACGCACGAGGGGCCCGAAATGTAAATATATACTTCGTTAACTCTCGCATTTCGATATATGCCGATCGCCACTGAACGAGCCTATTGACGCGATTTACTCAGCACCCTTACGGTTAGCAAGCGTGAACGATTCAGAAGGCCCGGATAACCTCCGGGCAACTTGGTCCGCTCGTTGATCAACGCGAGCTTGCAGTAAGGAGTCAACATGCCTGCACCGAATCACCTTCCAGGCCCCAACGCAGACATCTGGGACTGGCAGATGCACGGTCTGTGCCGCGGAGTCGACTCCTCCATGTTCTTCCATCCCGATGGCGAACGCGGTAGAGCACGTGCCCAGCGCGAAACCCGCGCAAAAGAGATGTGCCGTCAGTGCCCGGTCCTGATGCAGTGCCGCAGCCACGCGCTGACCGTCGCCGAGCCGTACGGCATCTGGGGAGGAATGTCGGAAACCGAACGTGAACTACACGCGCGCCACCGTCGCACCACCCGCATAGCTTCCTGATACACGTAGGTAGAGCGCACTAGGCCCCCGAGAGTTTTCGGGGGCTTTTGCGTGTGGACGGGACACCGTCGAAAAGAATTTCCGACACGACCCATCCGACCGACGCCCGCCTCCGAATGCCTTCTGACAGTGCACCTCAGCACATCCCTTCAGGAAGGCAGACCCATGAACACCTCTACTCGAGTTCTGGCAGTCACCGCAGCAGCCTCTTTCGCCGTCTTCGGCGTGGTCGGTTGCTCCTCGGACGACAACGATTCGTCGACCGACACGTCCAGCGCCGCCATGACGTCTTCTGCCATGGGATCGAGCATGTCTCCCAGCAGCGCGATGGCGGAGCCTGCTTCTGATCTGGTCGGTGCAGGTTGTGCCGACTATGCAGCTGCAGTGCCGAGCGGCGCCGGATCGGTCAGCGGAATGGCCCAGGATCCGGTTGCCACAGCGGCGTCCAACAATCCGTTGCTCACCACCTTGACCGCGGCGGTCTCCGGCCAGCTCAACCCGGACGTCAACCTGGTCGACACTCTCAACGGTGGCGAGTTCACCATCTTCGCACCGATCGACTCGGCATTCGCCAAGATCGACCCCGCCACGATCGACAGCCTCAAGACGGACAGCGCCACGCTGACCAAGATCCTCACCTACCACGTGGTTCCCGGCCAGATCGCCCCTGACGCGATCGACGGAACGCACCCCACCGCCGAGGGCGGAACGGTCACCGTCACCGAATCCGGTGACAACATCAAGGTCAACGACGCGACTGTCGTCTGCGGTGGAGTCAAGACCGCAAACGCCACCGTCTACCTCATCGATTCGGTGCTGATGCCGCAGTAGTCCCCACCTGCTGTGCGCCTTTATCAACCCCCCGCGGTTAATAAAGGCGCACAGCGGCCAACGGCGGGCCAAGAGAAAAGAACCGGACATGCACGCTACGGTTGTACGCGATGAAGCGAGACAACTCTTCGTGAGCGAGCCAGACCATGCGTCGGATGCGGCCGACGCATGCCCGACGGACAATTCTGCGGCCCGCACCGCGCGAATCGCGGAATCACGCGAGCTGGCAGTGATCCTCGCGAACGTCGCCGGTGGCGACCAGAGCGCCTTCGCCGAGTTCTACGACCGAACCAGCTCCCGTGTGTACGGCATGGTTCTTCGTGTACTCCGTGATCCAGGTTTCTCCGAGGAAGCGGTCCAAGAGGTCTACCTCCAAGCCTGGAAATCAGCCGACAGCTTCGACCCCGCCAAGGGGTCCGCGCTCTCCTGGCTCCTGACACTTGCCCACCGGCGCGCAGTGGATCGCGTGCGCTCCGAACAGTCGAGTTCGGATCGACAGGCTCTCTACGACACCACCAATGCCACTCCCGAATTCGACGTCGTCAGCGACGAAGTGACACGAAGAGACGAGCATCGTGCTGTCACCGACTGTCTCGAAACGCTGACGGACACTCAGCGCCAATCGGTGACTCTCGCCTATTACGGCGGCCGAACGTACCGCGAGGTGGCCGAAGATCTCGGCGTGGCGATTCCCACGATCAAGTCGCGAATTCGCGACGGACTACTGCGCCTACGTGGATGTTTGGGGGTGATGTGAGATGGACGAAGAGCTGATCGACTACGCGTACGCCTACGCGATCGATGCGTTGGACCTCGACGAGCGCCGTGAGGTCGACAAACGACTTGCCGCTTCGGACTCCGCGACCCACGCCGAATTCGACGCCCAGGTCCGGCTCACCGCCGAAACCATGGCCGCGATGACCGTCGTCGACGCCGTCGAGCCCCCGCCGTCGCTGCGCAGCAGCGTCCTCGCCTCGATCGCAGAACAGACCGCGGCTCCCAACGCCCCGGTTTCGCTGGCCGAGCGTCGTAACCGTCGACGCCCGTGGACCATGGCTCTTGCGGCGGCCGCCGCAGTCGCAATCCTGGTCGGCGGCATAGGAATCGGACGCACGCTGTCCGACGACACGCCGCCGCAGAACGCCGCGTCCGAAATCATGGCAGCACCCGACGTTCATGCCACGACGCGTGAAATTCCGGGCGGCGGTAGTGCCACGACGCTGTTCTCGCCCTCCGAAGACGCCGCAGTCCTCGTGATGAACGATGTGACTCCCCCGAGTCCGGATACCGTCTACCAGATGTGGCTGGTGCCGGGCGACACCGACGACACCACGATGATCCCGATGGGGACGATGGCTCCGGGCGACGTCAAACCCACTACCCAGGTGGTGCTCGACGGCATCGGTCCGAACACGAAGTTGGCGTTCACTGTCGAACCGCCCGGCGGATCGCAGCAGCCGACGAGCGAGCCGTTCGCAACGATCCCGCTCATCTGATCGCCAGACGAAAAAAGATCCCCCACCGGAATCCGGTGGGGGATCTCTTCTTTGTCGAAACTACGAGCAGCGAGTCAGTGGCTGTGACCGTGTCCGGTGTCGGCAACTTCCTCGGTCGGCTTCTCGACGACGGCGCTCTCGGTCGTGAGGATCATGCGCGCGACGGAAGCGGCGTTGACCACTGCCGAGCGAGTGACCTTGACCGGGTCGACGACGCCGTCGGCAAGCAGGTTGCCGTAGGTGAGGGTGGCAGCGTTGAAGCCTTCGCCCTTGGTCATCTCGGCGACCTTGCTGACAACGACGGAACCGTCGATGCCTGCGTTGCTGGAGATCCAGAACAACGGAGCGTTGAGGGCTTCGCGGACCACGGCAACGCCGGTGGCCTCGTCACCCGTCAAGCCGAGGTTCCCGATCAGAGCCGTACCGGCCTGAACGAGAGCCGATCCACCACCGGGGACGATGCCCTCGGAAACTGCTGCCTTGGCTGCGTTGACCGCATCC
This sequence comes from Rhodococcus sp. FH8, assembly GCF_019266085.1. NCBI lineage: Bacteria > Bacillati > Actinomycetota > Actinomycetes > Mycobacteriales > Nocardiaceae > Rhodococcus > Rhodococcus sp. FH8. Next base: position 515,766 of record NZ_LPNQ01000078.1, read on the forward strand.
TCGACGCGGAACTTGCGTTCCTTCAGATCGGTTTCGGTGGCTGCGCCGACCTTGATGACGGCCACGCCGCCGGACAGCTTCGCCAGACGCTCTTCGAGCTTCTCGCGGTCCCAATCCGAATCGGTGTTCTCGATCTCGCGACGCAGCTGCGCAACGCGGGTCGCGATGTCGTCAGCGGTGCCTGCACCGTCGACGATGACCGTCTCGTCCTTGGTGACGACAACGCGGCGAGCGCTGCCGAGCAGCTCGAGGCCGGCTTCCTTGAGCGAGAGGCCGACGTCGGTGTTGATGACGGTGCCTGCCGTGACGACTGCGAGGTCGTCGAGGAATGCCTTGCGACGATCACCGAAGAACGGTGCCTTGACGGCGACGGCCTTGATGGTCTTGCGGATGGAGTTGACCACGAGGGTGGAGAGAACTTCACCCTCGACGTCCTCGGCGATGATCAAGAGCGGCTTGCCGGATTCGGCAACCTTCTCGAGCAGCGGAAGGAAGTCGGGAAGTGAGCTGATCTTCTCGCGGAAGAGCAGGATCAGCGCGTCTTCGTAGACGGCCTTCTGCGCATCGATGTCGGTGACGAAGTAGGGCGAGAGGTAGCCCTTGTCGAACTGAACACCTTCGGTGACAACGAGTTCGGTTGCAACGGTGGAGGATTCCTCGACCGTCACGACGCCGTCGGTTCCGACACGGGTGAGTGCCTCGCCGACGAGCTTGCCGATCTCTTCGTCACGTGAGGAGACGGTGGCGACCTGAGCGATCGACTTCTCGCCCTCGACGGGGGTGGCTGCGGCGAGCAGTTCCTCGACGACCTTGTCTGCTGCGGCGTTGATGCCGACGCCGAGAGCCATCGGGTTCGCGCCCGCTGCGATGTTCTTGAGTCCGCCGCGGACGATGGCCTGGGCCAGAACGGTCGCGGTGGTGGTGCCGTCACCGGCAACATCGTTGGTCTTGGTGGCGACGCTCTTGACGAGCTGTGCGCCGAGGTTCTCGAAGGGATCTTCGAGCTCGATCTCACGGGCGATGCTCACACCGTCGTTGGTGACGGTGGGGCCGCCGAATGCCTTGGCGAGCACGACGTGGCGTCCACGCGGGCCCAAGGTCACCTTGACGGCGTCGGCAAGCTTGTCGACTCCGGCTTCGAGAGCGCGGCGTGCGGTCTCGTTGAACGCAATTTGCTTGGACATCTGTTCTGTCAGCTCCTGAATCTTCGGGGCGTGAACGCATTCCGCCCCGGGATCCTGTGTGGACTCCGGGGCGGATCACGTGTGTCTTACTTGGAGACGACAGCCAGCACGTCGCGTGCCGACAGGATCAGGTATTCCTGGCCGGCGTACTTGATCTCGGTTCCGCCGTACTTGGAGTAGATGACCGTGTCACCCTCCTTGACGTCGACCGGGATGCGGTTGCCCTGCTCGTTGACGCGGCCTTCGCCGACTGCAACGACGGTGCCCTCCTGGGGCTTTTCCTTGGCTGTGTCAGGAATGACCAGGCCGGAAGCCGTCGTCGTTTCAGCCTCGTTGGCCTGGACGAGGATCTTGTCCTCGAGCGGCTTGATGTTGACGCTCGCCACGATGAGCCCTCCACTTTGGGGTATGTGCGTCCGAGGCGATCCTCGGACAGCTGTTTGGGTATGCCGTTTACGGCGCGTCACTGCAGTCCCGTCGTCGCGGGTGCCGGAACTCGATCAGCGCCAATTGGCACTCTATACGTGAGAGTGCCAACCCTCAAGGACTGGGCGCATTTTTCTCTTCGTCCAGAGCGAAACAGGACAGCCGTCCACCACGTTCACCTATTGTTCACTTCGTGACGAACATCAATCGCCGTAGTTTTCTGACCTTCGCCGGACTCGGCGCCGTCGGCGCGGTCAGCCTTGGCAAGCCGTGGGGCCTGCAATATGCAGGCGCGTCGACCATTCCGACGTCAGGTCCTGGCACCACTCTCGAGTCCGTGTCCACCCCCGTCAGCAGCAGCGGCTACACCAAGCTCACCGCCGGACCCGGTTGGGCGAACATCGTGCGCAGCGAGTTGGCCGAGCCGAAGTCGGGACGCGAGGACCGACGCACCGCGCTCGCCTCACTCGTGCAGTTGACCGACGTCCACATCGTCGACGCCCAGTCCCCCATGCGATTCGAGTACGTCCACCAGATCACCGGCTCGGCGTTCCGCCCCCAGGAGACCCTGACGGCGCACGGGCTGATTTCACTTGTCCGCCGGGTCAATTCGATCGGCAGTGGCCCGCACACGTCGCGACCCTTCGATGCCGTCGTCACCACCGGCGACAACACGGACAACAAGGAATTCGCCGAACTCGACTGGTTCCTCACCTCACTCAACGGCGGAACCGTCGTCGCCAATACCGGTGCCAAGGACCGCTACGAGGGTGTACAGAACTCGGGTGCCGATCTCTACTGGAACCCCGAGTCACCGATGCTCGACATGTACAAGAAGGCCGGATTCCCGGAGATCCCCGATTTCTTCGGTGCCGCTTTCACGCCCGTGTCGAGCCCCGGCCTGAACACCCCTTGGTACTGCGTGTTCGGCAACCACGACGATTCGGTGTCCGGCACGGTGCCCAGCGGCATCCCGCCGCTCGAAGCGATGTACACGGGATCTCTCAAATTCGAGGTGCCTGGTTCACCGGAGCAGGCCAAGCAGATCGACGTCGCCACCAAGTTCGATCCCAGTGCGATACCCGGAATCCTGTCCGCCTTCACGACGCCGCCGCGCCAGGTCACCCCCGACCCGTCGCGCGCGCCGTTCACACCGCGACAGTTCATCGCCGCACATCTTGATCCCGCGCACACCGGTCCCGGCCCCGTCGGACACGGTTTCGCCCCCGACGCCGGCGACACCGGTATCGGTTACTACTCGTTCGAGATCGCACCGGGCGTCGTCGGCATCAGCATGGACTCCACCAACCGCGCGGGCCTCGTCGACGGTTCGCTGGGCGCCGCTCAGTTCCAGTGGATCGAGAACACCCTGCGCGCCGGCAGCAGCACCTACTACGACGCCGCGGGCTCTCGCGTCACCGAGTCGCGAGGTGACACGTATTTCGTGCTGTTCAGTCACCACACGAGCGACACGATGGACAATCTCATTCCCGACCCCGAGAACGTCCTCGAGCCACGCCTGCGCGGTTCACAGCTTCTCGACTTGCTGCATCGTTTCCCGAACGTACTTGCCTGGGTCAACGGACACACCCACGAGAACAAGATCACCCCGTGGCCCGGCGCGACCCCCGAGCAGGGCTTCTGGGAGATCAACACCGCCTCGCACATCGACTACCCGCAACTCGGACGCATCATCGAGATCGCGGACAACCATGACGGAACGGTGTCGTTGCTTGCGACGCTCTTCGAGGCGGAGAGTCCCAATTCCGTCGACTACAGCGACAAGTCGGCAGCCGGGCTCGCCTCGCTGTACCGCGAACTGTCGTTCAACGACATCCACCGCGACCCGAAGCTGACGGGTACCGGCGTCGACCAGAACGTCGAATTGTTGGTCCACACCGGACGATGACTCCGATTGCCGCAGTGTCCTAGGTGATTTCAGGTCCGCTCGAATGCGAGCGGTGCGCTTTCGCCCACGACACTGCGGCAACGACGAATCGAACGCCGAATCCGATCAACACCAGATTGCAGACGATCTGGAGGCTCACGAGCCCCCGGGCAAGGTCCGTCTGCGCGGCGATGTCACCGAATCCGACTGTCGAGAAGACGGACAACGAAAAGTACAGCGCCGCCATACGCGACAGCGGTTCGGTGAAACTGCCAGGGCTTGCATGCTCGACCGAAAAATAAGTGATGGACACCAACAACAAGTACGTCGGCATCACCACCGCCACAGCTTCGACCGCCTGCAGAGATGGCACATCGGAACGCAGAATTCGCCACACCTGCCAGGTGGTCACGGCAAGTACCGCGGCGCCTCCACCGATCAAGAGGAAGATTGCACTGGCGGTATGTACATCGATCCACGGCAGAAAGAAATACGCGCATCCGAAGGCGATCACCGTCAGCGTGGGTCGAAGCACTGCACCACGGATCAGCGCGCGTCGTCGTTCCCGGTCGATGTGGGGAGAATCGCCTTTTTTCCGCATGAATCAATGATCGACAATTTCGCAGGTAAAACCACCCTTTCGGTCCGAAAAGGACGTCACGGAGACGAAAAGCACTGAGCAATCCTCACGAACCTTCTGTAACGTTCATATAACGGCGGTCGATTGAACATTGACCGGTATTGACTGTGAGGAGGTGTGCGATGAGTTGTTCACTGGGAATTTCCACTGGATCTTCCGGTGTCTATTCAGCACTCGTCGACACCGATACCAGCACAAACGCGCCAGGCGCCGTGCCTGCCGAGACTCGCTTCGTCTCGGCGGATCAGGCCAATTCCAACGTCGGTGACCTTGTCAGAGCATCCATCAAGCTGATGACGACGCAGGTAACGGACGGATCTGAAGCGCCGCGCTCGATCGGTGTCAGCTATCGCACGGACGATCAACTCGCGAGCATCAGGTCATCTCTTTCGCGCTCGCCGAAGCAGGTCCGTGCAATCCCCGAACCTGCCGCCGTACACGCGTATCTCGCCGAGACAGGGAAAACCGAGCGGTACGACACGACAGCTCAGGTGGACGTCGGCGATCAAGGTCTGACGGTGTCCGTCGTCGACCACACCGGTGAAGTTCTGCACTCCGACCGTATAGACGCCCTCGCAGGGGCCGGAATCGACCGGGCATTGGTCGACTTCGTGACGGAGAAGGCGCCAGGGCACTTGCGCCGGTACACCGACGCGGAACTTCTTGCCGCCCGGTGCCATGTCGCCAAAGAGCAACTGTCCACGTCCACCAAGGTGACCATCGACCTTCCGATCGACGCGATGGCGATCACGCGCGACGAGTTCGAGGCCATCATCGCCCCGGATATAGAGCGCGCCGTCACCTTCATCCGTGAAGTCGTGAAGGGCTCACCGCGGCCCGTCGGTGCCGTTGTACTCATCGGCGGTGGCGCACACATTCCGGCCGTGCGGTCCGCCGTCGCCGCTGCCGTCGACGTCCCCATGGTCGAGATCGTCGAGCCCGAGACTGCGGCAACCAAAGGTGCTGCACTCCTGGCAGATTCGATCACCGCAATTCGTTTCCCGCTGCTGGGCTCCGGAAGTGACCAGCGCTCCGGATCCACCGCCAAGGTATCGGGAGCGTTGATCGGTGCGCTCGTGGTCGGCGGACTGGTACTCGGTTACGGCGCAAAGGAATTGGTACCGACCGACGACACCGCGGTCTCGCCCGTCGGAACGGGGTCGACCACGACGACGGTGAGCCCCGAAGCGACACCGAGCACCGGATCGACGATCATTCCGTCTCATGATCCTCTGCCCTCGGTAGCCGGCAGCACGTATCCTCGGTACGGGTATCCCACCACCCCGTTCGACTCGCAGCCTTACGACACGCACTCGTACACAACGCATCAGTACACACTTCCGCCTGCGCCGATCCCGGACACCTCGACGACAACCACGCCGCCGACCACGACAACGACCACTCCGAATTGGCCGACCATTCCCGGAATCACGCTGCCCGATCCACCGGCGTGGTGGCCGACGATGCCGGACACCGAGGCGACGCCCCCGGTCGATCCGACCGAGGCAAACCCCGGCGGCGGTCTCGGCCCGGGTGAGAGCGGCGGCGAGAACCCGACGACGCCGGAGACTCCTGGATCCGGTTCCACCGAAACCGAAATCACTACCCCTGGTGGTGGTGATCCGACGACGAAGCCCGGTGAACCGAATACCTCGATGCCCGAAAACGGTCCCGCGACCACACCGGATCGGGAACCGGCCCCGGTCGGCTGATTCTCAGTCGGCCGATTTTCAGTGCATCAGCTGGCTGACCGAGACCGACAGCCCCGGGTCCGTCGCAACACTCAACTCCGAAGGGCCTGCGCCGTTTCCGATCAGGTGAGCGGCCAACGATGCGATCATCACGCCGTTGTCCGTGCACAGTCGAGGTTTCGGAATGCGCAACGTGATGCCCGCTTCGGCGCAGCGCTGCTCGGCGAGTGAGCGGATACGCGAATTGGCCGTGGCGCCGCCGCCGAGAACCAACGTGTCGACCCCGACGTCCTTGGCTGCACGCACTGCCTTCATCGTCAGGACGTCTGCAACCGCTTCCTGGAACGAGGCAGCGATGTCCGGGATCGAAAAGGTCTCGCCTGCGCGCTCTTTCGATTCGACATAGCGCGCGACGGACGTCTTGAGTCCCGAGAACGAGAAGTCGTGCCGCGAATCGCGCGGCCCCGTCATGCCGCGAGGGAAGGCGATTGCGTTCCGATCTCCCTCTTGCGCAGCAGCATCGAGTGCCGGTCCACCGGGAAAGCCGAGACCGAGCAGTCTGGCCACCTTGTCGAAGGCCTCACCGGCGGCGTCGTCGACAGTCGTGCCCAGTTCGACAATGGGCTTGCCCAGATCTTCGACGTGAAGCAGGTGTGTGTGACCGCCGGAGACCAACAATGCGACGCACGAGGGCAACGGACCGTGCTCGAGAGTGTCCACCGAGACGTGACCGCCGAGATGATTGACCGCATAGAACGGGATGTTCCATGCTGCCGCATAGGCTTTCGCTGCGGCTACACCGACCAGCAGCGCGCCGGCCAGGCCGGGTCCGATGGTGACGGCCAGCGCGTCGGGCTTCTCGATACCGGCGGCAGCAAGGGCACGGCGCATCGTCGGCACGATCGCCTCGAGGTGAGCCCGCGAGGCCACTTCGGGAACCACTCCCCCGTACCTGGCGTGCTGATCCACGCTCGATGCCACCTCGTCGGCCAACAGCTCGCAGGTTCCGTCACCGTTCCAGCGGACGATACCGACACCTGTTTCGTCGCAAGAACTTTCGACACCCATGACGATCATGCTTGCTGCTCCTCAATTTCGCGGACACCGAGCACGGCAGGCCGTCTCATCGTGTACGCATCTGCCCCACTGGGCTGGTAGTACTTCTTTCGTGTTCCGACGATCTCGAATCCTTCGCGCCGGTACAGCGCGATGGCAGGTTCGTTGTCGGTGCGCACTTCCAGGAACACCGGGCACTGCCGTGAATCCGCCAGAGTCAGAAGCGCATCGAGCAACGCGCCGCCGATTCCGAGTCGCTGAGCCGAGGGATCTGTACCGATGGTGTGAACCTCGGCCTCCATGTTCGGCGACGCCCCCAACAATGCGACTCCGGCGTAGCCGAGGACGTGACCGTCAGGCTCCCGGGCAACGAAGTAATGATTATGTGCGCCTGCAAGTTCCGAGACGAACGCTTGTGCGCTCCAGGGTCCGTCGCCTGCGAACAACGCGCGCTCCAACTCCGCGCACCGTTCGGCGTCATCGACGTTCATCGGCTCGATGCTGTACTTCATCTGCTCTGTCTCACTTGCCACGTTCTGCAAGGGTCTTCGCGTCCGGGCGTCGGAGGTACAGCGGCTCCAGCGGGGCCGGAACCGAGCCGGCCAGGATCTCGCGAGCAGCGACTGTCACCAACCCGGCCGGTGAAGGTGTCTCCGCCGGGTCGACGGGTAGATCGAAGAAGTCCACGTGCGAAGCGGATCCGGCAATCAGCGTCGAAGGCGAAGGATCGACGTCGCCGGCGGAATTCACAGCCGGTCCTTCGACGCGCACTCCGCCGTCATAGCGCGCCCAGTAGATCTCGCGACGCCTCGCGTCAGTCACGACGAGCAGGCTCGGTGTGGTCGGTACCGCAGCCGCGATCGCATCGAGGCTGCACACGCCGTACACGGGAACACCGAGTGCGTCACCGAAGGCAGCGCCCGTCGCCATGCCGACACGCAGTCCGGTGTACGGCCCTGGCCCGACACCCACGACGACGGCGTTCAAGTCGGCCGGTGTGAGCCCTGCCTCGGCGAGGCATTCGAGGACGTGAGGGGTCAAGACCTCGGCGTGCGCACGAGGATTGACCGTGACACGCACGGCAAGCGTCTCCACTGTGTCCGGTGACTCTGCGTCCGGTGACACTGGGTCCGGTGACGAAGCCGACAGGGAGACGACTCCGGCAGTGACTGCCGGAGTGGAGGTGTCAATTGCGAGAACAAGCACGATTTCTCAGGGTACCCGCACGTGAAGAACTACTTCCGGCCCGGGAGGGTCACGACGTCTGTGACACGAAACGCCGTTTCCGACGTCTGTGACACCAAACTCCCTTTCACGACGTCCAGGACCAACTCGCAGTCCGCACATCCGATTCGGGTTCCCGATGAAGCTGCACTCGCAGGTGCCGTTCGACGAGCCTTTCCACGACGTCACCACCCCATTCGACCACCACCACTGCATCGGTGAGGTCGGTGTCGAGGTCGAGGGCATCGAGTTCGTCGAGGGCATGCGGTCCGCTGTCTCCCAGCCGGTATGCGTCGACGTGGATCATGCCGACGGGAACTCCGCCGCCAGGGCGGGTGCCCGGACGATGCTCACGAGCGATGACGAACGTCGGGGACGTCACCCGGCCCTGCACCCCGAGCCCGGCGCCGATTCCGCGCGTCAACGCGGTCTTGCCTGCCCCGAGTGGACCGTCCAGCACCACCAGGTCGCCGGCAACAAGTCCCGCCGCCAAGCGTCGGCCGAAAGCCTCGGTATCCTCGGCCGTTTCCAACGTGATCTGTCCGGACACGGGAAGTCCCGTGGAGTTCTCAGCCGACATCGGACCGCTCTTCTACCTGCGCTCGCTGCACCAACTTGTCGATTGCGTCCGTCACGATCGCCGGGAACTCGAGCTGCACCAGATGGCCGGCCCCGTGAACTCGCACGAGTTCGGACTCGGGGAGATCGGCAGCGAGACGCTTGGAGCTGATGAACGGAATCATCATGTCTTGATCGCCGCAGATCACGACTGCCGGTGTGTGTGCGAGGACCTCGAGAGAAGCGGACTCGTCGTGCAGTTCCAACGTCCGCAGGAAATTGACGATGGTCACAACCGAGGTCCGGTCGAGCATGCCGTCCGAGAGTTCATGCAGCCGTGGGCTGACATCGGTGCCGTACGAGGCCGCACGCAGGATCGGCGTGATCAATACTCGCGCAGCGCCCCGGGCATGCTGAACCACTCCTGGTGAGGTGCGCACTGCCAACCGGAATCCGTCGATGATCGGATTCTGCAGATTGCGGGTCAGGCCGGTTTCGGCCAGGCCTGCCGCCGTCGTCGCGACCAGCCCCACGCCGATGACTCGGCCCTCGAACCATTCGGGTCGCTGACCGGCGAGCGCGAGTACCGTCATGCCGCCCATCGAGTGACCGACCAGAACTATCGGTCCCTTGGGTACCTTGGCCTCGACGACGGTCGCGAGGTCGCGGCCGAGCTGAGAAACCGTACAACTCTTCGAACGCGGCATGCCCGAGTCTCCGTGTCCGCGCTGGTCGTAGAACACCATGCGAACCTTGTTGCCCCATCGCTCTTCGAGCTGGCGGCGCTGGAAATGCCAGGACAGCGCACTCAGGCAGTATCCGTGCACGAAAACGACCGTCAGCGGAGCGTCGTCCGGTCCCACTTCGCGAACTGCCAGCTCGACACCGTCCTCGGTGCGCACCGTGCTCTTGCGGTCGCGCGTCATGAGGTCGAAGTCCTCGTCCGCGTAGATTTCCCGGCCCGGACGCGTCGCGCTCTTGAATGCGTTCACACCGGCCATCGAGCCGAGCGCCACGGCGCTGAGCAGGCCACCGAGAATGCTCATCTTTCCTGCAGTCTTCATGACGTCTCTCCCCCGATGTACGTACGCACAGTGCGTCCACGTATCCCGGTCACGACCTCGTAGTGAATGGTGTCGAGTACGTCGGCCCAGGCCTGCGCGTTGGGTTCGCCGTGATCGCCGTTGCCGAAGAAGATCGCGGTGTCGCCTTCGCGAACTCCGTCACCGTCCGGACCCAGGTCCACCAATACCTGGTCCATGCAGATTCGCCCGACAGCCTGGCGACGCTTACCGCCCAACTGCACTTCGAACTTGCCACTCAGTGAGCGAGACAAACCGTCGGCGTAGCCGACGGGAAGCAGCGCAAGAGTGGTGTCGTACGGTGCGACCCACTGATGCCCGTAGGAGACGCCCTCTCCGGCGGCTACCTTCTTCACCAGAATCACCTTCGCTCGCAGCGTCATCGCCGGTCGTAAACCGAAATCTCCGAGTTCGGGCACCGGAGACAATCCATATATCGCGATTCCCGGCCGAACCATGTCAAACCGCAGGTCAGGACGGGTGACTGTAGCAGCGGAGTTGGAAAGATGAACGACTTCGGGGTCGAATCCGCGAGCGCGGACGTCGGCAACCGCGTCGATCAAACGCTGCTTCTGCATGTCGATGACGTCGTGATGCGGTTCGTCCGAGTGCGCGAGGTGAGAGAACACTCCGCGCAGCCTGATCGTGCCCTCGTCCCGCGCAGTGGCGAGGTCGTCGAGCATCTGCGGCCACTCGGTTCTCGAGACGCCGTTGCGATTGAGACCGGTGTCCACCTTGAGCGTCACCGTCGCCTGTTGTCCCAGAACCCGTGCCGCGCCGACGACAGCGGCCAGGTGTCGCGGGGAGGACACGCCGATCTCGACGTCCGATCGGATCGCCGAGCCGAAATCGGCGTCGACGCCGTGCAGCCAGGCAAGGACGGGAGCGGTGATGCCTGCCTCGCGAAGGACCAGTGCCTCCGCGATGGTGGTGACGCCGAGTTCCCGGGCTCCCGCCGAGAGCGCCGTCCGCGCCACCGCAACTGCGCCGTGGTTGTATCCGTCCGCCTTGATGACCGCCATCAACGCTGCATCCCCGGCAAATTCACGCAGAACACGCACGTTGTGCGCGATCGCGTCCAGATCGACGACTGCCTCCGTCTGCGGCCCTACTGCGTCGTCGAGTCGGCTCGCCTTCCCCTCCGCAGGCTCCTTCGGTGCTCTTCCCTGGGCAAGCGTCATGGCGACAATCCTGCCACCCACGCAGAATCGGACACGTGTTCGGGTTTGAACACCCTCAATCGAGGGCAAAAGAGCGAAGCACACGCACTGATTCCCGCAGACCTCCCAGCAGGGGTGAAGCCGAAATCGGTGCTCCGGCGACATCGCTCTGACCGCCGGCAGCGGCGATGTTCGCAGCCAACGCGTGAGCCCGCGCCCCGACGGCCCCGGCTTCGAGAGGGCTCAGACCCGCCGCCAGCAACGCACCGATCACACCGGAGAGGATGTCACCCGAACCTGCCGTCGATGCCCAGGAGCCGCCGGCGTCGTTGACCAGCACCTCACCGCCGGGATCCGAGATCACCGTCGTATGGCCCTTCAGCAGGACCGTGACTCCGAGGCGTGCGGCAAGAGCACGCGTGGCCGCGATCCTGTCGTCGCCAAGAGTTGTGAATCGAGCGAACTCGCCGGCGTGGGGCGTCAACAGTGTCGGCGCGGTCCGGGCTGCGACAAGTTCGGGACGCTGAGCGAGGAGGGTAAGTCCGTCCGCATCGACAACAACGGGTACATCAGTAGCCAGCACCGACGCCAGAAGTCGCGCGGCGTCGTCGTCGGTACCCATACCGGGGCCGACCACCCACGCCTGAACTCGCCCGGCGGCTTGGAAGGTCTCACTCGCAATCACCTCCGGGAACCGGGCGAGCACCTCGGTGGCGCCGTGCCCGGCGTAGCGGACCAGGCCGGCGGTCGCGGTCACCGCGGCACCGGTACAGAGCACGCCCGCGCCGGGATACTGCTCACTTCCCGCAACGATGCCCACCACACCCTGCGAATACTTGTCGTCCTCCGGACCGGGCACCGGCCACAGCGCACCGACCTCCGCCGGATCGAGCGAACCGAATTCGGGTTCGCTGATGCTCAATCCGATGTCCACGAGTTCGACACGACCACACAGCGGAGCCGCGAGTACGTGTACCGGCTTGAGCGCACCGAATGTGACCGTCACATCAGCGGTCACCGACGGGCCGTCCACTGCGCCGGTGTTCGCGTCGACGCCGCTCGGAAGATCGACCGCCACGATCGGTGCATCCACCTGGCCGACGAGATCGGCCGCGTCAGGCCGTAGACCGCCGTGCCCGGAAATCCCGACGATGCCGTCGATCACCAGATCCGGCGACCCGACTTCGGCGGCGACTCGGCCGCCGGCCTTCAAGAGAGCATCGAGGCCCGCCCGATGAGCGCGCGCCGGATCGAGCAACACGGCCCGCACGCTCACACCTCGTTTGCGGAGCAACGCACCGGCCCACAGGGCATCACCGCCGTTGTCGCCCGTACCGACCAGCAGCGTCACCGACCGATGCGCGACCGACCCTGTACGGGAACGCAATTCGTCCGCGACTACTCGCGCAAGACCGTACGCCGCTCGACGCATCAGCACCCCGTCGGGCAGCTTGTCGAGCAGCGGCGCCTCAGCTGCTCGCACCTGATCGGCTGTGTAGTACCCACGCATGTCGGAACCCTTCAGTTGCCGTCGCTACCCTCGAAACCATGAAATCACGTCTTCGCCCGGCAATCGCGGGTCTCGTGCTCGCTCTCGGTCTGGTCGGGTGCAGTTCCGGCACCGACTCCACACCACCGGCTCCGGAAACGACGGCCAGCGGACCCGTGGTGACCATCTCCGGGATGGCGTACTCCCCCGCGTCCATCACCGTGAATGTCGGCGAGACGGTCACGTGGGTGTTCGACGACAACGGAATGGCCCACGACGTCAACGGCCTCGGGGACGCCAAGGGCAAACTCCGCAGTCCGCTCAAGAAATCGGGAACCTACACCTACACGTTCACCGAACCCGGAACCTACGACTACACCTGCACACCGCATCCCGAGATGCGCGGAACCGTCGTCGTCGAGACGCCGTAACGCGCTCGGGCCCCACAGTCTTGCGACTGCGGGGCCCGATTTTCTAGCGAAAGCTACTCGACCGTAACCGATTTCGCCAGGTTACGCGGCTTGTCGACGTCATAGCCACGCGCCGCGGCAACCTCGGCCGCAAAGATCTGCAACGGAACCGTGGACAGCAACGGCTGCAGCAGAGTCGGTGACGCCGGAATCTCGATCAGGTGATCCGCGTGCGCCGCGGCGACGGTGTCGCCTTCCTCAGCGATGACGATAGTCGTCGCCCCGCGCGCCTTGATCTCCTGAATGTTGGACACCAACTTCGAGTGCAGGACAGCGCGGCCCTGCGGCGACGGCATGACGATGATGACCGGAAGGTCCTCCTCGATCAAGGCGATCGGGCCGTGCTTGAGCTCACCGGCGGCAAAGCCCTCGGCGTGCATGTACGCAAGCTCCTTGAGCTTGAGCGCACCCTCGAGCGCCACCGGGTAGCCGACGTGACGCCCCAGGAACAGCACGGTCGACGCGTGCGCGAACTGGCGCGCCAACGCGCGCACCGGTTCTGCCGTCTCGAGCACCTTGCTGACCAATGCGGGCATCGCTTCGAGGTCGGCGTACTCGCGGGCGACCTCGTCCGGATACTTGGTTCCGCGAGCCTGCGCCAAAGCCAAACCGACGAGGTAGTTCGCGGTCACCTGCGCCAGGAACGCCTTGGTGGACGCGACCGCGATTTCCGGTCCTGCCCGCGTGTAGAGAACTGCGTCGGCTTCACGCGGGATCTGTGCACCGTTGGTGTTGCAGATCGCCAGGACGCGTGCCTTCTGGTCCTTGGCGTGCTTGACAGCCTCGAGCGTATCGGCCGTTTCCCCCGACTGCGAGATTGCGACAACAAGCGTCGAGCGATCGAGAACCGGGTCGCGGTAACGGAATTCGCTGGCGAGTTCGACCTCGACAGGTAGACGCGTCCAATGCTCGATCGCGTACTTCGCCAACAGACCGGAGTGGTAAGCGCTACCGCAAGCGACAACGAACACCTTGTCGACGTCGCGCAGTTCCTGATCGGACAACCGCTGCTCGTCGAGGACGATCTTCCCGTTCTCGAAGTGGCCGAGGAGCGTGTCGGCGACAGCGGTCGGCTGCTCTTCGATCTCCTTGAGCATGAAGTAATCGTGACCACCTTTTTCGGCGGCCGCGAGATCCCAGTCGATGCGGAACGGGCGCCCCTCTGCCTCGTTACCCGCGAAGTCGGAGATCCGGTAGCTGTCGGCAGTGATCACCACTGCCTGATCCTGTCCGAGTTCAACCGCATCGCGTGTGTGCTCGATGAATGCAGCGACGTCGGAGCCGAGGAACATCTCGCCCTCACCGACACCGACTACGAGCGGTGTCGAGCGGCGCGCGGCGACAATCGTGTCCGCATGATCAGCGTGCGTGAAGACGAGCGTAAACGCACCTTCCAACCGACGAACCACCGACAGCGCACTCTCGATGAAATCACCAGCCGTCGGCCCCTGGGCGTACGCCCGGGCTACGAGGTGAACCGCGACCTCGGAATCCGTGTCGCTCTGCAGTTCGACGCCTGCAGCCTCGAGCTCCGCACGCAGCGGGGCAAAATTCTCGATGATTCCGTTGTGAACGACAGCCAGCTTGCCCGAGGCATCACGATGCGGGTGCGCATTGCGGTCCGTCGGACGCCCATGCGTCGCCCAACGGGTATGGCCCATACCGGACGTACCGACGAAGTGATCCGCACCGTACTCGCCGAGCTCCGCCTCGAGGTTGGCCAACTTACCGGCCTTACGCTCGATCTCGACCCCACCGGTTCCGTCGAGAATCGCGATTCCCGACGAGTCGTACCCGCGATACTCCATTCGTCGCAAAGCCTCCACCACAACGCCCAGAGCTGGGCGGTGGCCGACGTATCCCACGATTCCGCACATGGTGACTCAGGGTACTTGGACATCGGCGGTGGGCGCATTTTGCGGTTCCCGCACCTGGTTGCGGCGTCCGCTCCGCATACACGAGGCGGCTCATCGGATAACGTCTTCAACCGTGGCACCGAAACTGAAGACACTGAACCGTGAGCTGTCCAAGCGCGGCCCGCACCGAGTTCTCCGCGGCAACCTCGCCCTGGCCGGACAGCCGGGTGTCGTGTACACGCCGGAAACCGGTTTCAATCTCCCCGCCGTTGCCTTCGCGCACGGGTGGATGGTCGGGTCCCACAAGTACGAGCAGACACTCCAGCACCTCGCTTCCTGGGGAATTGTCGCAGCGGCGCCCGACAGCGAACGCGGTCCGGTCCCGTCACATCTCGGATTGGCTGCAGATCTTCGAGCGACGCTCGACATCTGCGTCGGCGTGCGACTCGGCCCCGGACAGATCAGCGTCCAACCCGATCGGGTCGCCTTTGCCGGTCACGGCATGGGCGCGGGCGCTGCGGTACTGGCCGCAGCGCAGCGCGGGGATGTCGGTGCGGTAGCCGCACTGTTCCCGGCCCCGACAGCACCCAAGGCGGAGAACTACGCGTCGAAGATCACAGCGCCCGGATTGATCCTCGCCGGCGAAGACGACGTCGATTCCTTGACCAGCAATGCCCGGCCGCTGAGCGTGGAGTGGGGCGGTCCTGTCATCGCACGTACCGTGAACGACGCCCAAGACGCCGGACTGATCGAAGGCCGCCGACTCCTCGGCGCCCTGGGCCTCGGTGGATCCGAGCGCAAGACACAGGCCGCCACACGGTGCCTGCTCACGGGCTTCCTGTTGTTCCATCTGACCGGCGACAAGAAGTACAAGGATTTTGCTGATCCTGACGTCGAGATTCCGCACACGGCGCCGTTGCTGCCGGTCGAACCTCACTCCGACGCGCGGGCCAGCCAGCTGTTGCGTAAGTAGGAGTCCGTACTCGCCACCGACTCCGGCGGCGAGCACGGCGGCGTCGGCGTCGGCTCTGACGCGGATCGCAGATACGGGCCGGACCTGACCGGCCCATCCGTGTCATTCTCGGCGGATGTCGTTTCGGACGGCGGCTCCTGGTGCGATTCCGCGCTCGCTGCGGCCACTCTGCGCTCACGGAAGTCGTCGAGTTGAGAATCGAGGGTTCGACGGATCGCTTCGAACGGCGCGTGAACGGACTTCACAGCGGACCAGCTCCGGCCAACTCAGCGCCCGTCTCTCCGCCGGGGACCACGATCGACCCGTCAGGGACTGTGACAGGCGGCTCCGGGTCCGGCACGGGCGAGACTTCGGCGGTGGTTTCGACCGGCACCTCGTGCTCGCGAATCTCAGGGTCGGGAGTTTCGGGCTGGAGTGTCGCAGGCTGGGACGCTTCTTGCGGGCGCGCCTCGTGCGGCGACATCTCCGGATCGGCATCGAGCACTATTCTCGGCCAACCATTTTCGCTCAACTCCAGGGTGGCCGACACAGAGTTCCCGTCAGCACCTGCAACATCCAGACTCACCCCACGACCGTCGGACGCAATCGTGAAGCCCCAAGTGTTGCCGCCGATCGAGAAAGAGACAGGAGCGGCGGCGACACCTGATGCACTCGGCTCGGCGATCGGAAAGGTTGACGTGAACGCGTCTGTCACCCACTGGGTCGCGGCGTCAAAAGCATGACCAACCGCGCTCGCGCACTCCGCACACGCCCTGTCGAATTCATCGCGAGTATCGAGATACGCCGAACGAAAAACCGTGTCCAGCCATGGCGCCGCACCACGACCGGTGGAAGCGACGTGAGTCAGCTGGTCGATCTCCCCCGCACCCAGACCGCCGATTGTCGCCCGGTCGAGGCTTGCCACCTTGAAAGCCTTGTCTGCCAAAGCCGTTCGAACCGTCCGCGCGAACTCGTCGGCCAGCGTGATCAACAGTGGCGCCGAATCCGCATCGGACCGAGCTTCACGCCGCGCCGCGAAGGCCTGATCTACGACCGCACCCACGCCGGAAACATTCCACACTGAAGGAAGATTCTCCGCCAGGGTCGTCAGCATCGCGATCTCGGCGACCGAACCGTCCACCGCTGCGGCCATGTCCGACGCATCTCGCATTAGTGCCTCGAAATCGATACCGGCCTCTGCGCGATACGCATCCTCGTAGGACGAAAGCATCCGTTCTTCGAAGCCCAACCGAGAGGCCAGGTCGTGAAATCGATCGAAGAACTGTAGTCCCCTCGCACCAGCATCCAGGATTTCGTCGGGACGCACGCGTGAATCACGCAGTGCAAGAATATCTTCGACGCAATAGTAGCTGTTTGGTACTGCCTGTGCGGTACCGCTCGTCGGTCTCATGAGACCGACCCGCTGGAGTCTCGCAATCGCCGCGCACCCTGACCGTCCACCTCAGCGATCACCTCAGCCGAAGAGGAAAGCCGAGGCGCCAACGTATCGAGAAGATCGGCACGCCCCGTCAAGCGAGAATTCAGGACCGCCAATGCCGATGCCAACGCGGCTCCATGCTCGGCGTAATCACGGCCCGAAACGGCACCGCTGAATCGCAGACGCCTGATCGGGTCCGCAGAATCGCGCAGAGCCTGGGCCACCGACACCGCTTGGCGTGCCAATTCATCTGTTCCAGCGCGGTCGACATCCACGAGCGCCCCCAAGTTTCAGCGGAACCACTCGCACGTCGAGCGGCCTTTGACTCCTTGGACGCAGCAGGGCGCAATTACGTTCCCTCAAAACGCGAACGCGTAATAAGGGGCTAAACCGAACCGACGATCTCGGCCAACTCGTCGGCCAGCTTCTGCGCGAGCGGAAGTTCGGTGGCCTCGACCATGACGCGGACCAGTTGCTCTGTCCCGGACGGGCGCAGGAGCACGCGACCACCGTCACCGAGGACGCGCTCTGCGTCCGCGACTGCTGCGAGTACCGACGGCGATGCTGCGACTGTCGCCTTGTCCCCGACCTTCACGTTGATCAGAACCTGCGGAAGGGTTGTCATCGTTGCGGCCAGTGCGGATGCCGACTTACCCGTGCGAGCCATTCGTCCGAGCAGCCGGAGGCCGGTGAGAATCCCATCGCCCGTGGTGCCGAACGCCGGCAACACGACATGGCCTGACTGCTCGCCGCCGAGGCTGTATCCGCCCGCGCGCAGTTCCTCCAAAACGTAGCGGTCGCCTACGGCAGCAGTCACGATGTTGATACCGGCCTCGCGCATCGCGATGTGCAAACCGAGATTGCTCATGACAGTCGCGACGAGAGTGTTCTCGACCAACTCGCCGGCGTCGTTCATCGCGATCGCCAGAACTGCCATGATCGCGTCACCGTCGACCACCGCTCCGGTCTCGTCGACGGCCAGGCAACGGTCGGCGTCGCCGTCGTGCGCGAGGCCTAGGTCCGCCCCGTGATCGACCACGGCTTTCTGAAGATTCTCCAGGTGCGTCGATCCGCAGCCGTCGTTGATGTTGAGGCCGTCGGGCTCGGCGCTGATCGCGATGACGCGAGCGCCCGCTGCCGCGTAGGCAACCGGTGCGAGCGCGGAAGCAGCGCCGTTGGCGCAGTCGACCACAACGGTGAGTCCAGCGAGTGGCTCGCTCGCCGCGCTCGCCAGATGCGCAAGGTACAGCTGAGCGGCGTCGTCGACCGTACGGACGCGGCCGATCCCGGCACCTGTCGGTAGGACGGGCGGCGCAGTGCCGTCGAGTGCATCCTCGATCGCCACCTCGACAGCATCATCGAGCTTGTGTCCACCGGCTGCGAAAATCTTGATTCCGTTGTCCGGCATGGGATTATGCGATGCAGAGATCATGACACCGAGACTGGCGTCGAGCTTTGCCGTCAAGTATGCAACTGCCGGAGTCGGAAGAATACCCACGTCGAGCACGTCGACACCCGCGGAACTCAATCCTGCGGTCACCGCGGCTTGAAGCATCTCACCGCTTGCGCGAGGATCGCGGCCGATCACGGCGGTCGGACGTGCGTCCGAGGTGTCGGCTGTCAGTACGCTCGCCGCGGCAACTGCCAATCTCAATGCAAGATCTGCAGTCAGATCCGAATTGGCAAGTCCACGAACACCGTCAGTACCGAACAACCGACCCATAGAACGACTCCTGAATCCTGTGAACCTCGAGAAGGGAACTCGAGAAGGGAATTTCTCCGAGAAACACAAGAGCGAGCGTCCGGTAACGATGGACGCCCGCTCTTGTGGTGAACAGGTGCCGAAGCAGACCCGTCGGGTCAACCTCGGCAAAGCATCAGCGCTTGGAGTACTGCGATGCCTTACGGGCCTTCTTCAGGCCGTACTTCTTACGCTCGACCGCGCGGGCGTCACGCGTCAGGAAGCCTGCACGCTTGAGGGCCGGACGATCATCAGGGGTTACCTCGATGAGTGCGCGCGCGATAGCCAGACGCAGTGCGCCTGCCTGACCGGACGGGCCGCCACCGTGCAGCAGTGCAATGATGTCGAAAGACTCGGGACGCTCGACGAGCACCAGCGGAGCCTTGATCAGCTGCTGGTGAACCTTGTTGGGGAAGTAGTCCTCCAACGTACGACCGTTGAGCTTGAACTGACCGGTACCGGGAGCCATCCGGACGCGAACGACAGCCTCCTTGCGGCGACCGACGGTCTGGACCGGGCGATCGAGGACGATCGGTGCGAGCGTAGCTGCAGCAACCTCTTCGACGACCTCGACTGCGTCAGAGACAAGCTCTTCCACTGCTTCGATGTTCTCTTCGGACACGTTCTGCTCTTCCGGCGATGTCACTGTGCGACCTGCTTGATCTCGAACGGCACCGGCTGCTGCGCGGTGTGGGGGTGATTCGGGCCCGCGTAAACCTTGAGCTTGCTGCTCATTGCGCGGCCGAGCTTCGTCTTGGGGAGCATGCCGACGATGGCCTTCTCGACGAGACGATCGGGAGTCCTGTCGAGGACCTCACCGACAGTGCGGGACTTCAGGCCACCCGGGAATCCGGAGTGGTGGTAAACGTTCTTGCCCTGCAGCTTGTTGCCGCTGATGGCAACCTTCTCTGCGTTGATGATGACAACGAAGTCACCACCGTCGATGTGCGGCGCGTAGGTGGGCTTGTGCTTGCCACGCAGCAAGTTCGCTGCCTGAACGGCAAGACGGCCGAGCACCACGTCAGTGGCGTCGATGACGTGCCACGTGTGGGTCACATCTCCGGCCTTCGGGGTGTACGTAGACACAGATCTTCCTCGTCTTAATTCATTCCACTGCTGACCATGTGCGTATCGCGTAAACGATCCTCGGCGGCCAGTTGAGACCCGAGAACCGCCGGTCTCCACGCATTTCTGCCGGAGCCCTACGGCACGCCACCGATAGACGATACCGGTCTACCCGCTGCCAGGTCAAAGCGCAGCCATTCCTGCCAACAGCATCATCGTCCAGCACAGCGATGCGAGCGATCGACATGCGCCTGCCCCGGCAACCTGACGGTACCGGGGCAGGCGGGGTGTCATCACGGCATGGGATGTTGTCAGCGACCGAACCCGTTTGCCGCGATCCGATCAGCTTCCTGCATCTTCTCCGAGCCGCTCGCCGTCGCTCCGGCGATCTGCGCGAGAACCATGTTCAGTTCTTCGGAAGCCTGGGCCCAGCGACGCTGTGCGTCGTTCCACGCTTCGGAACCTGCCCCTTCCCAGCCTGCTTGCAGCTTGTCCACGACAACCTTGATGTCGCCCTGTTTGTCGTTGATCGCTTTGGCCTGCTGTTTCATCTGATCGGACAGCATTGCGAGGCCGCCGAAGTCGTACTTGATCCTGTCGGACATAACTGCTCCCGGTTCGGTGTGACTGGAGAGAAATTGTGAGAACTAACTTGCGAGAACTACTGGCTGAGGATTGCTTGATCGGACGATGAAGAGCTGGCGGTCAGGACATGTTCACCGTCGCGCCGCGAAGCGAGCTGACGTTGTCGTCTTCGGTCGAGTCGAAGGTTCCCGCGGCCTGTTTGATCTGCTCGCAGATGTCGGTCAGAGCTGTGTCCAACTTCAGGGCCGCGCTGTTGTATCGCTCCATGATTCCTGCGTATTCGACCTGCGCCGCACCGTTCCACGAATTGTGCGAAGCGTCGGCCTCCGACCGAACAGCGTTGACCAGCCCCCTGATGTCACCGAGATGTCCGTCGATGGTCCCCGCCGAATCGATCAATTCAGCGGTAGTTGCGGTAAAGCCCATGTCGTCCCCCTGGATTCGGTGAGTACCGTTCGGTATCGGCGATCACACACAACGGGCTTTGTCCGTCGGATGTGCACCGGGGCCGAGCGGAACTCCCTGATGTGCGCTACACATACTTTGACGCGACCTTCGTGCCAACGGTTCCGGCCCGACCGAAGAATATTTTCAGAACCGACCGATCCGGTCACGGTGTGAATTCGACCGACTGCCACATCCGCAGGCAGTCCGCTTCGAGACTGCCCCACTCACCGACCAGATACTGGCAGCCGATACTCACTTGCCGTCCGTTGTCGACGTACACGTGCCAACGCACCTCGGAGAAATCGTCCGGAAACTCGACGTACACCACTGCCTGTTTTCCTGCGGCATCGTCGAGCACAGAAAACTCTGCGAACCGCAATGGGTCCTCGAACGTCGAAAACTGCTGACGCAAAACGGCTTCGACGGAATCGAATCCCACACCTTCCGCAAGACGTTTCTCGATGACCACGATCTTGCGATCCGCGCCGGAACCGGGTACCAAATCGGTACGCCCGCTCGAGGTCCCTCGCGACAGAAGCTTCCAATCGGAAGGTACCTCTGCCGCAACGCTTCCCACGTCCACACGCGTGAGTTCCGGCGTGGCACCGGACTCGATCGACGAGATCGAAGTCTTCGGCGCAGGCGTTTCCTGATCCTTCGACGCCTCCACGATCTCGACTTCGACTTCCGCCGTGGCTGCGACCGACCCCGCCAACCGAGAATCGCCTCGATCGCGAGTGGACACCACAACCGTTGCTGTGACCGCACCGGCGACGGCGACCACCGCAAGCGCCGCCGCGAACCATCGACGGCCTCCGCGCCGCCCGCCGACGCGACGCGGCGAAGAGGCATTCGAGTCCAAGGAAGGAATCGACTTCGCGCCATCCGTATCGCCTACCCACCCGGCGCCAAAAGCCGAATTGTCGACAATTCGTCCCGAACTGTCCCGCGCGGTTGTCTGGCGAACGAGCGTCTGAGGATCCACCAGAGACGCAGCCACCCGGCTCTCGTCCAGAATTCGGATGCTCGCGTGGCCGTGAACATTCGTCGACCCCCGTTCGAGCGAAGCCGCAACAGCATGAGAGCTCGGCCCGACCAACACCACAGCGTCCCGAACCGATAGATCCCCGATTGCGGAAAACAACCCCGCAACGTCTGCGATCTCCGAACTTTGGGTTCCGTCGATTCGGAGTCCACCGTCGACCTCAGCGACAACAGAAGCGACCACCGTTCCGCCTCGCAGTTCGAGGACGACACACCGCGATCGCCAAGCCGTATGAGCCGACCTCGCCGCCGCGATCGACGTCGGAACGAGTACGACGTCGTGCGCCACTCGACGTGCGGCATCGAGCAATCGCCGCCTGCGTGGGGCACCCCAATCCGAGGGATGACTGAGATGAAGAATGTCTGCGTCGACGATTCCGCACCCGTCCATCGCACTGGAGATCAGCCTGGCCACCTCCAAGACTGTCGGGACAACCCGACCATCCACGTGGACATAATCGTCGTCGATGTAATCGATCGCATTCTCGCCGGCCGCACCGGGGCCCGACGCCGGTTCGCGTCGGAGGTCTGCACTGCAACAGAATTCGCGTTGACCCGACACGACCCAGATATTCGCTGCACCCCAATGTAACGAGACCGACACTGCGGACGGAGCGGTCACAGCGGTGGCATCCACGGAACTTGGACAAGTTGGGTTTGCGAGCGGGAAACGTAGACCCCACGGCCTTCCGGCATCGCCGACGCGCGGACAGTGCCGACGAGATTTCCCTCGTCACGACTTCCGCTCATGATCAATCCGGCCGGCGCCATGTCGCGAATTCTCGCAATGACCGGCTCGTACAGTGCTCTGGCCGCACCACCGGAACGGCGGGCAATAACCAGGTGCAAACCGATGTCCTTGGAGTGCGGAATGTATTCGAGCAACGGCGCCACCGGATTTCCACTCGGTGTGGCCACAAGGTCGTAGTCGTCGATCAGTACGTAAATCTCCGGCCCACTCCACCACGACCGTTCCCGCAATTGCTGCTGCGTTGTTTCGGCGTTCGGCATTCTGGCAGCGACGATCCGAGCCAAGTCGACCATCAACTCACCGAAGGTCGTCGACGACGCCGAGTACCCGCCGAGGTGATTCCCTTCGACCACGCCCAGCAGGGAATGCCGATAGTCACCGATGATCAGCTTGGCCTGGGCCGGTGTGTTCGACGCGATGATCCCTTCGGCTATTCCGCGCAAGAGAGATGTCTTGCCACACGCGGTGTCGCCGAATATCAACAGGTGCGGGTGTTCCCAGAAGTCCATGTACACCGGGGCGAGGTCGGTCTCACCGAGCCCGATCGGCACCGTGAGGCACCCACCGTCGGCCGCGCTCGTTGAGGGCCACCGGGTCCCGACAGCTTCGAGAAGTTCCGCCCGCGAGTAGAAATCCGGGAGCATCCGCACGGCGGGTGCCGGACGCGAATCCGACATGGCTGCAATACGTTCGACCGTCGCCACCACAGCCGTACTCGAGTTCTCACTACCCGGTAGGCCGTCGATTCGAGGTAGTCCGGTGAGAAGGTGGAGTCCGTCGCGAGTGATGCCACGACCCGGTCGACCTTCCGGCACCAGGCCTGCTTTCCGGCGACCCGCATCCGAATCTCCCGGATCACCCAAACGAAGTTCGATGCGAGTACCCAGTTGATCCTTGAGTGCCGGCCGGATCTCGGCCCACCTCGACGTCGTGACGATCACGTGTACACCGAAGGACAAACCTTGACCGGCGAGCATGTTGATCTGGGGCTCGAGTGATTCGAAATCCGAACGAACGCTTGGCCAACCGTCGACGACGAGGAAGACGTCACCGTACGGGTCCTCTCGGAGTCCCGCAGCCTCACCTTCCCCGGTGGGATCAGCTGTTCGCAATCTACGGAAATCGGCCATCGATTCGATGCCGAGGTCACGAAACAGTCGCTCCCGTTTAGCGACCACACCGAGTACCTCGGCAACTGTGCGCCGGACGCGGTCGGAATCCAAGCGGTTTGCCACCGATCCGACGTGCGGCAGATCTTTCAATCCGAGGAGCGTTCCACCGCCGAAGTCGAGGCAGTAGAACTGAATCTGTTCCGGCGTGTGCGTCATGCTCAGAGACAAGATCAACGTGCGCAACGCCGTCGACTTTCCCGACTGCGGGCCGCCGACAATCGCGAGGTTGCCAGTCGATCCGTTGAGATCGGCGACGAGTAGATCGCGGCGCTGATCGAACGGCCTGTCGACTATGCCGAAGGGTGCGCTCAGATTTCCGCGAGGTTGATCACCGGTCGCCCACCGCGGCAACAACTGGTCAAGCGTCGGAGATGACTCGAGCGGCGGGAGCCACACTTCATGCGCACGTGGACCGTGACCGCGCATGCGGTCTACGAGGACTCCCATGAGAGTACGTGCATCGTCACCGATTTCACCCATGTCGACGACGTCGGGCTCGACGGGAACGACAACGGCCTCTGGTCCGATCACGGGCTTCGCGGTAAACGGCAGCGGCGCCAGTTCGACGGGGGAATCGACCGAGAATCGAGTGGGCACGATCCGCTCGCCCTCGTACGGGCCTGACACGTACGCACCTTGGAAGCGAACGATCTCAGCAGAATCGGACTTCAGGTATCCCGCACCGGGTGTGCCCGGAAGGTGATAAGCATCGGGAACGCCGAGGACGGAACGAGACTCGTTCGCCGAGAACGTTTTCAACCCGACGCGATACGAAAGATGGCTGTCGAGACCCCGAAGCTTTCCTTCGTCGAGTCGCTGACTGGCCAGCAGCAGGTGAATGTGAAGTGACCTGCCCAATCGCCCGATGGCCACGAACAATTCGGCAAATTCCGGCTGCTGACTGAGCAGTTCGGAAAACTCGTCGACAACCACGAAGAGTGCCGGCAAGGGACCTAGTGCAGCGCCGGCCAGCCTCGCCTTCTCGTAATCGGACACGTTTGCGAAGTTTCCTGCCGCACGCAACAGTTCTTGTCGACGATTCATTTCGCCGGCGAGCGCGTCCTTCATACGATCGACCATCGCCAATTCCTCGGCAAGGTTGGTGATGATCGCAGCAACGTGCGGCGCCTCCTCGAGGCCGAGAAAGGTTGCACCGCCTTTGAAGTCGATCAGGACGAGGTTCAGTGCGTCGGGAGAGTGGGTCGCGATCAGGCCGAGCACCAAGGTTCGCAGGAACTCCGACTTGCCAGAACCGGTGGCTCCGATACACAGCCCGTGCGGACCCATACCGTTCTCGGCCGACTCCTTCAGATCCAGTTCGACGGGGTTTCCGTCTTGTCCGACACCGATCGGCACACGGAGTCGGTCGCGCCCCTGACGTGGAAGCCAGCCATGCTCAGGATTGAACCTCGCAACGTTTCCTATCCCCAACATCTGGCTCCACGTCCGAAGGGATCGGTCGTCGTCAGCTGCGTCGACGGCATTCTGCGATGCCGCACGGAACGGTGCGATGCGACGGCCGAACGCCTGCGCCAGGCTCGTCGTCGCAGCGTCAGGCCTCGCAAAGTTCTCAACTCCTGCGCTGCTCACCGCGCCGATCTGATCGCTACCGACGACCAGTCGCAACCCACGCGTCGCCACCAGCCGCGGGCAGAACCCGCACAGGTCGAGGACTGTCACCGAGTCGAGCCCGGATTCGGACAACAGGCCGGTGTCACCTTCGAGTAAGCCACCGTCCACGACCAGCACGAGATGCGGAACGCCCGCACTGGCTGGAGTGTTGCGAGCGAATCGAGCACGCATCGAAAGCGGTTCCCCGAGGGAACTTTCGAATTCGAGATACGAACCGAACACCATGCGTGCAGTGCCGGTGCCGTCCTGAGACTGCGGGTGTTGCACGTGTGGGAGCCACTTGACCCACTCCCACTCGGATTCGATATCGGGACCGCACACCACCGCAACTTGGAGCGTGTCCGGACCGTGGAATGTGCACAGCTGCATCAACATCGAGCGGACAAGCGCACGAGCGGAATCTCTCTGCCCCTCGATGGACATCGCAGCAAATCCGCGAAGCGAGACGGCGGTCGGCAGGTCCTGCACAACCGAATGTGCACGGACGAATCGCCGAAGTGAGACAGCAGCGACGGGTTCGAGATCCTCGACCGGCCCGGTCTCCGGAGACACGAGTCTGGTGGCCAATCGCTGTGTACCCAGACCTACCCGAACGTGGCAGTAGTCCGAGTCGGTGATCTGACGCTCCCACATCCGCACAGTCCCGGCCAGTGTCCAGAGCAGCGACGGCTCGGGATTGCTCCACTCGAGAGCAGCACGCTGCGCACCAGTCGTCGCAGCAACATCACTACGCATCTGATCCAGGTACCGGAGGTAGTCCTTGCGGTCCTCGTTCGCTTCGGACGCTCTTGCTCCACCGCTACGACCGCCCCCGGCGAGCATTCCGAGCATCGACACCATCATCATGACCGGAAACAGCAGGGACATCGGATTGCGCGCCATGCCGGAAGAGAACATCAGCGCCACCATGCCGATCATGGCAACCACCATGATCACCGGAAGTAGTTTGGTCAGTAGGTTTCCCGGCGTGACGCGAGGTATCTCCGGTGGGGGCTGAAGCGTCACCTCGCCGCCCGGTGTGCGCGGCGATTCACGGCGTGCTCGACGCGCAAATCTGACAGTGCTCAATTCACCCACCCCCATCGGTGCTGCAGCTGTTGCCGCCAGACGCCTCGTCCGACTACCGCCGGCCCCCCAAGGCGTACTCGCGCAATTGCAAGAGAGTAGATCACAACACCGACACTCGGGTCGGTGCCACCTGTTGTCGGCGCTGTCTCCGATACAGGCGCGCAGTTCATGTCGTATTGTTCGGGTGAACTGGGGTGACGCGAAGGGGGAATCGCGTCATGGGAGGGGACAGATCTTGACCAGCACCACTACAACCAGCGCTGCGAACACCGGAAACGGACGAGGCGCGAGTCATTCTGCCGAACTGTGCAGGTTGACGGTACTTTCAGCCCATTCGCAGGTGGATCTTGCGGTGCCGCTTCGTGTTCCACTCACCGTGGTCATTCCGGGCATTGTGGACACAATTGTCAACCACAGCAATTTCAACGAGTTCGACCACACCACCGAACAATTCGAGCCCGTCGACTGGACTCTGTCGAAAGTCGGCAGGGCACCGCTGGCACCGACGCTGTCGCTGCACGAGCACGGAATCCGCGATGGAGAATTGCTCGTACTCGAGGCCTCGGACACCGCTGCCCCGCCCCCACTCTTCGACGACATCATGTACACCGTCGCGGCCACGGATGCGGACGTCTACCGACGCTGGACTCCGGTCACCGCGCGCATTGTCGGCTCGACCGCCGCCCTCGTCGCTGCGCTCGTCGCGGCCCTCGCCCTGGTCCTCGGCGACACGGGACTGATCGGCGCCGTCTGCGGCGGAGTGACGTCTTTGGTGCTCACCGTCGCCGCCGTCGTGGCAGCGCGGGTGTACGGAGACTCTGGAAGTTCCGTCACGCTCGGATGCGCTTCGGTGCCACTGGCGTTCGTCTCCGGCGCACTCTGCGTGCCCGGCACTGTTCTTTCGGCTCATCTGCTTCTCGGTTCTGCATTTGCCGCTGCGGTAACTCTGATCTGCTTCCGCTTGTGCGGCGCCGGATTAGCTGTCTTCACAGCACTTCTCGTCGTCCTTCTCGCGGCGGTGGGCACCTTTGCCGTCACTACCACGCTTCCCGAGGCGCGCACCGCGACCGTCAGCGGCGCGGTGATTGCCGCCGCATTGATCGTTCTCACGTTCACCGCTCGACTGTCGATGTTGTTCGCGCGACTACCGCTTCCTCCTGTTCCGACGCCGAGTAATCCCCTCGACGACGACCGCGACGGACTGCCCGAACCCGAACTACCCGGGCTGACCGAGTTGGCGGAAAGGGCAGGGCGGGCGCGTAGCTATCTGACCGGGCTGATCGTGGCCACGTCAGTGGTCGCGCTCGTCGCTGCCGTCGCACTCGCGTGGTCCTGGCCTGGTCAGGGGATCGTCTGGCCGAATCTTGCTCTCGCATTCGCGACGGCCGTCGTGCTGATGTTTCGCGGGCGCACCTACGCGGGCGCACAGCAGGCTGTGCCACTCATCGCGGCAGGCATCTCGGTGATTCTCGTTCTCCTGGGCGACATGGCATGGACCCATCGCGACCATGCATTGGTCGTCTTCGCCATCACGATGACCGTTCTCCTCCTGGCACTGGTTCTGGGAATCCTTGCCCCCCAGAACACATTCAGCCCCGTGATGCGACGCGCTGCCGAGCTGTTGGACCTCGCTGCGATTGCAGCAATCGTTCCGCTGATCTGCTGGGTCAGTGGCCTCTTCGCGCTCATGCGTGGCCTCTGAGCGATCGGTGATCGATGGTGATTCGACGGGCAACAAACATCTGCGCCAGTCTCGTGATCGTTGCCTTCAGCGTTCTCGCCGGGGCAGGTGGCGCATCGAGCGCGGTTCCCTCCCCCATCGATCCTGTAATGCTGCCGGAGGACGGTCCGCCCGCACCTCCACAACCCACCGAACAACGAACCCTGTGCGTCCCAGCCGTGGCAGGTGGTGACGGTGCGGACATTCCACGTTCTCAACGAGATCTGGGATTCGATTCTGTGTGGCCGATCACCAGAGGGGCAGGACAGCGAATTGCTGTCATCGACACCGGTGTCAGCAGACATCCCCGGCTGCCATCGCTCGACGGCGGCGGTGATTACGTCGGTACCTCCGACGGCACCGACGATTGTGACGCACACGGAACTGTCGTGGCCGGACTCATCGCCGCCCAGCAAGTCGAGGGTTCCGGATTCTCCGGAGCTGCGCCTGACGCACAGATAATTTCGATCAGGCAGTCCAGTGCCGCCTTCTCGGTGGCCGGCCAACGCGAAGACCCTGCTGTAGCCGAGAACTCATCCGGGTACGGAAACGTCGACACCATGGCATCGGCCGTCCGTCACGCTGCGGACATGGGTGCAAGCGTCATCAACATCTCCGAAGTCGCCTGCAAGCCTGCCGGGGACGGGATCAGCGACCAACGACTCGGCGCTGCAATCGAATACGCCACGATCGCGAAGAACGTCGTAGTCGTCGCAGCTGCAGGGAACGTCGGATCCGGAGGTTGCAAGAACCAGAATCCGCCGCCGGATCCCCTCAATCCCCTGGCCGATCCATGGAACTCGGTTGTGACGATTGCCAGTCCGGCTTGGTACGACGACTATGTCCTCACAGTGGGGTCGGTAGACCCCAATGGCGCCGCCAGTTCCTTCAGCCTCGGCGGTCCATGGGTCGACGTGGCGGCGCCCGGCACCGGAATCACCTCACTTCACCCGACGTCGCCCGGTCTGACCAACGGGGTGTACGGCTCCGACGGCGCCGTACAGTCGTTCAACGGGACCAGTTTCGCTGCGCCCTTTGTCGCGGCGACCGCCGCACTGGTCCGGTCGGTTCACCCGGAACTGACTGCGCTTCAGGTCATGCAACGTATCGAAGCCACCGCCCACGCTCCGGCGCAGGGTTGGAATCCCTACGTCGGTCACGGCGTCATCGATCCACTTGCGGCAGTGACGGGCGAATTGGCCCCAGGAGAACGCGTCAAGGTCAACCATCAGTCGGTGTCGATCGATCCCCTACCCACGCCGCCGACCCCCGACAACCGATCTCGCGACACGGCACTCGTCGGAGCCGGAACGGTCGGCACCCTCGCTCTACTGACGCTGTTGGCATCGATGCCTCTTCGTCGAGTAATTCGTCGGCATCTTCCCGAACGCCAGAACATCGATCCCTGAACCGTCAGCAGTGTTCAGTTCACCGGAGCGGCCGGCGCTGTATCGGGGGCGATTCCGTCGTGAGCTATCAGTGCATTGCTCTTCTCGAGCGCGGGACCTGATGCAAGTAGGTCGAGCATCTGCCAAGGCGCGCGATCAGGCGTTCGCGTCAATCCGAGCGCGCGAGCGGAGGTTTCGTCCGGTACGCCGTACTTCACACCGGTATCGGCTACGTAGAACACTCCGTCGTGCCTGGTGCT
Source organism: Rhodococcus sp. FH8 (assembly GCF_019266085.1). NCBI lineage: Bacteria > Bacillati > Actinomycetota > Actinomycetes > Mycobacteriales > Nocardiaceae > Rhodococcus > Rhodococcus sp. FH8. The sequence continues at coordinate 545,753 of NZ_LPNQ01000078.1, forward strand.
GTTCGTCTCGATTCCGGTCGCTTGAACAAATCCGCCGAATCCCTGTTCGACATGGACGTTGTCGAGATTGTCACCCGATCCGTCCGCCTGCGCCAAGGACACCAACTTGCCACCCTCCGGGATCGGAACCTGCAATCCAGCGACAAGTTTCAGCGTTGCAGAACTACTTTCGCCGCCCTCGACTGCAGGTGAGGGAGCCCATTCCAGACAGCCGACAGGTGCGCCGTGATCATCGACGATCTCCGGAACCACCCGCGGCAACAAGTCGACGGCCAGCTCACTCACCGAGGGAATACGACTGATGGCATCAGGGGTGACGCTCGCGATCCCGGTGGCGCCCTGCGAATCCGAGAAGTAGATCAGTTGGGCGAGCGCCGCACCGATCTTCTGGATCCCGTTCTCGAGTACCACGTAGTACTGCGGGTCCGCACCCACCGAAACCTGGACGACGGAGCCGACAGTCTTGTTCTGCAGAGGAAACCGGGGCGCCGATCCCAGTTGGCGGATTCGCGGAGCCTCGATGCGCGGAACTTCGGGAATCGAATTGAGGAATCCGATACTGATCGGTCGCGCCTGTGCTCCTTCCAGGCCCAAAGCCCGCATGATCGCCGGATCGTCCACATCGATTTCCGCTCGCTTCCCGTCGTACACGAGAAAGTGATCGAAACCCGACTTCACCAGGAATGCAAGGTCATTCGTCAGATATGTCGTGTTTTCGCCGACATTGGACGAGCCGACCAGGACCGAAGTCGTCAACGATTTTCTCCCGTCGGATCCGACGGAATCGCACACCGTCCACGCGGCGTTGGTAGGGTCGGCCGATTCCGGCAGCGCGGACGGTGCGCCGGGAATGCCGACGAGCGCGCCCCGGGGTTTCGCCTCGACCTCGGATGCCTTGACTATTGCCGGTTTTCCTGGCGAACCCAGAATCAGTCGTGCGGAGGCCAAGTTCAGCACAGGGCGAAACGTACCCTCCATGGCGACGAACATCGCGCCCGATTCCTTTGCAACGACGATCTCTGCATCGCCGATTCTGTCCTGTGGCCGAAACAGAGCGAGTACAGCGCAACCCGCCAATCCCAGTGCAGCGAGGACTATTCCGACGGTGAACGCGCGCGACTGTGATCGCATCGGATCGTGAAGCATCCGCACGTCTCGTCTGACCAGCGCATGTTCCATCCGCCTGACCAAGAATCGGTACCCGTTGACCTGCCAGCGCGTGGTAGGTGTCGCAGCCATCATTCCCCCCGTGCCTTACATCCCCTTGCGAAGACACAGTACAGTTCCGCTGGGGCGGAAATTTTCGGGTAGTTCGCAGGTCAGGTATCGGGGAGGAACCGTGGACCGATCGCGGTTGAAGCATTGGCCGTCGTCACACAGGATTTCGACGCGCGAGTTCGTGCCGGCACAGATTTTCGGAATCGGTGCGGGCGGAATCGCGATGGCCAGTGGGCTCGATTGGTTCTGGGCGCTGGCAATCGGTTGTGTGGTTGCCGGATCAATGCTGCTTCATGTGGGCGGTTGGTCGGTAATGTCCTGGATTGTCAGGTACTTTCGCTATCTGCACCGCAAGGACGTCGACCGCAGCACGATCGTCAGTTTTCACACTCCCTCCGAGCAGTCCATCGGGCTCCGAGTGGACGGATCTTCGCTCGTCGCTGTCGTCGAGATCGCTCCTCCACGCGACTACCTGACCAGGATCGGCCGTCATTCGTTCGACGCTTCCCACCTTCTGCCCACGGCAGCCCTCGCCAATTGTCTCTATCAGCACGACATCTCACTCACCGGCATCGACATCGTCAGTCACGGATACCGCGCCGCGTCGGGAACGCCGGCCACCGAAGTCTACGAACGTCTCATCGGACCACTACCAGCCACCGCCACCAGAAGTGTTTGGCTTGCACTACGTTTCGACGCGCTGGAGGGTGGTGCAGCAGTCGAACGCCGGGGCGGGGGCGAACAGGGCGCCGGCCGCGCGATAGCTGTTGCCGCCAATCGTGTCATCCGGGTGCTCGATTCAGCGGGGTGCAAGGCGCGGATCCTGACCGCACCGGAGATCGCGTCGTCCACTGCCCAGGTGACAAGAGGAGTGGCCGGCCACGAGGTCACCGAAACGTGGCGAAGTACCCCCTTGCCTGGCGTGTCCAACGTCGGATTTGGGATCGAACCCCGTTTCATCACCACTGCGACCCTGACCCGAGTGTGGGCAGTGGCAACGGTCGGGACGTCCGTGACAATTCGGTTACGACCCACCGGACAATGCGGAGAGGCGAAGGTCAGTGCGACATGTCGCTTCACCACGCGCAATCCACCTGAGAACGCACCGCTGGCCGGTTTGGTCTCGCTACGTGGGCGCCAGCGCGACGGATTGCTGACCAACTTGCCAACCGCATTGGCCGCGCTGGACGGCATCACGCCGGACGTTCGCATGGACGGGGGTGCACTCGACTCACTCGCTCTACCTCTCGCCGGGTGCGGCCAACTCATCGGCTCGGACCGAAACGGGCACGGTGTCGCGGCTAGAATTTCGGGGCCGGGCGTCAACACCGTTCTTGTCGCCGGCGAACTCTATCTGGCTCAGCAGTTGATCTTTCGAGCCATCGCGACCGGCGCACTGGTACTCGTCCACACCGATCGACCGCAAGCGTGGACCGCGCTCACCGACTCGATGGGAGTGCCTGACCGACTCCGCGTGTCCGGGCAGGGCGGTGGGCCTGAGGGCGCCTTCAACACTGTCGTATTCGACGGCGTCGAGGGGTTATCTCCGCGTGCCGGCGTGACCGCAATCTATGTGTACGGACATCCACGCCAATGGCCTCGGATCGACCCTGAAATCTCGATAGTCCAGCCATTCGCACTCGGTGACAAGATCACGGTCGAAACCGGCCGTACACGCGTCGACCTGACTCTGGTGACCATCGCTTCCGAGACATCGTTCATCGGCCGTCCACGAGCCGGCGACGCTCACCAGATGGCGTGATCGCGTATGTCCGAGATCAGCCGGGATAGGGATCACTTGCACGTTGCATCCGCAATCCGCTTCCCCACCAATCCAATTCACGAATCATCTTCTCGCTTGCATCGATCGCAATCGAATCGACGCCGTACGGCTCGTGTCCGAATTGCTTACGCACCCGGTGGATGGTCACGCTTTGACGCACCGAGACCATGTGCAACTCCGCCACCACTTGCCTCAGTTGCTCGACGGCCCGAACACCACCTGAAATCCCGCCGTAGGACACGAATCCGATCGGCTTGGCACGCCACTCGTGTTTCACCGAATCGAATGCGGTCTTGAGAGCAGCCGGATACCCGTGGTTGTATTCGGAGGTCACGGCGACAACAGCGTCGGCGCGCCCGATTCGCCGGCGGAAAACCTCCGTGGCAGGTGAATCCGAGAAATCCTGGGGCAACGATAGCTCTCTGAGGTCGATCACCGTTACGTTCCACGACGGGTTCGCGGTTGCGCGCTCGACAAACCAGTCCGCCACTGCTCGTCCCATTCGCCCCTCGCGGACCGAACCTACGATGACTTCGACGTTCAAAGGTGCCATGAACGTCGATGCTAGCGACTGATCACGCAGTGATCCCGTCCGTGATAAGTGCTGCCAGTTCCCGATAAGCGCTGGCATCGTCCAGACCAGTTGCCCGGTAGACCGCGCGTTGCTGGATCCGAACCATCGTCGCCGCAGCGGCATCGGCGACAAATGATGCGTGTACCTGCCGGAATGCGCCCGAATCGACTCCCTCGACGATGAGCGATCGCACACGATCAGCAGCGATCGACGTGTTCTTCTCGTAGACCTGGCTCGCCGACACCGATTCGGCCAGGTCTTCCATGAACTGACTGGACGCCGCGGACAGCCGATCACCCACTGCTTCGAGATACACCGCGACTCGACGAGGCGGGGCCGTTTCGGCGGCGACTGCACTCTCCACTGCATCGGTCGCCGCCCGGAAGAAGTGCACTGTCACAGCCCGCACCAGATCCTCTTTGCCGGCCGCCACGGTGTACAAGGTGCTCTTGGAGCAGTGCAGACGAGCTGAGATCTCGTCGAGCGTGAGGTGGGCGAAACCCTCGCTCAAGAACAGTTCGACCAGTTGATCGAACAACTCTGCCCTGCGCGCAGTCGTCTTGTGAACCAGCCTTGCCATACCTACAACAGTACTGCAGTATCGTTCTCAGTACTATTACCTAGCTAGGAGCCGACCGTGCCCGTCGAACGCCTGATGCCCAGCCAAGAAGCTCGCGATCTCATCGAACTGACGCGTGATGTCGCGGACAAGGTACTCGCGCCCAAGGTCAACGAATACGAGAAGGCCGAGAAGTATCCAGACGGAGTGTTCCCCGCACTCGGACAGGCGGGTCTGCTGAGCCTTCCGTATCCCGAGGAGTTCGGCGGCGGCGATCAGCCGTACGAGGTGTATCTCCAAGTGCTCGAAGAGATCGCCTCACGCTGGGCAGCGGTTGCAGTGGCGGTGAGCGTGCACAGCCTGTCGTGCTTCCCGCTGTTCACATTCGGCACCGACGAACAGAAGAAGCGCTGGCTACCGGACATGCTGGGCGGCAACACCATCGGCGCGTACAGCCTTTCCGAAGCGCAGGCCGGATCCGACGCCGCCGCGTTGTCGTGCAAGGCGACGCCCACCGACGGCGGCTACCGCGTCAACGGCTCGAAAGCCTGGATCACCAACGGCGGCAAGGCGGACTTCTACAACCTCTTCGCACGCACCAGTGACGACGGTTCACGCGGCGTCTCCTGCCTCCTGGTGGACAAGGACACCGAAGGCCTCAGCTTCGGAAAACCCGAAGAGAAGATGGGGCTACGCGCGGTCCCCACTGCCTCCGCGAACTACGACGACGCCTTCATTCCTGAGGAGCGATTGATCGGTCAGCGCGGCCAGGGGCTGCCGATTGCCTTCAGCGCTCTCGACTCCGGCCGACTCGGAATCGCTGCCGTTGCCGTCGGAATCGCTCAAGGCGCGCTCGACGACGCGGTCGCTTACGCGAAGGAGCGCAAGGCATTCGGCAAGCGGATCATCGATCACCAGGGACTCGGTTTCGTGCTCGCGGACATGGCTGCCGCAGTCGACTCCGCGCGAGCCACCTACCTCGATGCAGCCCGCCGCCGCGACGCCGGAGTTCCGTATTCACGCAACGCGAGCGTCGCCAAGCTCGTGGCCACCGACGCGGCAATGAAGGTCACCACCGACGCCGTTCAGGTATTCGGCGGGTACGGATACACCCAGGACTTCCCCGTCGAGCGCTACATGCGCGAGGCCAAGATCACGCAGATCTTCGAGGGCACCAACCAGATTCAGCGATTGGTCATCGCGCGCCAACTGGCGGGATAGCCCCCCGATACGAATGCCCTCCCACACAGAGTGGGAGGGCATTTTGCATGGTGATGTTCAGTCGCCGCAGCATCCACCCGAAGACGGAATCTCGCGGGTCTCACGGGTAATCGCGTTGCGGGCAGCCAGTTCCGAGTAGTCGGGGTAGTCCACGCGGACCAACGAAAGTCCGTGCGCCGGCGCAACGAGGATGGAACTGGATCGCGACGTTTCGTCGAGCAAACCTGCCACCCAGGCGGCCGTGCGCCGTCCCTCACCGACGGAGAGGACTGCGCCGACGAGACTGCGAACCATCGACCAGCAGAATGCGTCAGCATTCACGTAGGCCGTGAACACCGTGCCCACTTGGGTCCAGTCGAAACGCTGAAGCTCCCGCACCGTCGTGGCGCCTTCTCGACGCTTGCAGAATGCCGCGAAGTTGTGCAGACCCAGCAGCCGATTCGACGCATCCTGCATCGCTCCGAGATCGAGTGGTTTGGGATACGAGACGGTGTCGCGTGCGCGTAGTGGTTCCACTCCGAACGCCGCGTTGGTCACCCGGTACTCGTAATAGCGTCGCATCGCGGAGAAGCGCGCATCGAAGTCACCCGGAACCACCGATATCTGTTTGACTCGAACGTCCTTGGGCAGAAATCGTGCAAGTCTGCGCACGAGTCGAGACGGATCGTCCGGGAGCAACTCTCCCGGAACGTCGACGTGCGCTACCTGACCGGTGGCGTGGACACCGGCGTCGGTTCGACCGGCAACGGTCAACAGAACCGGGTGTCGAAGCACCGTTCCCAACTTGTCTTCGATCTCACCGCACACGGTGCGCAGATCTGTCTGGCGGGCCCAACCCGAGAAGTCGGTGCCGTCGTAGGAGATGTCGAGCCGCAATCGAACGAGCCCGCCGTCCCCGATGGGGGCGGCGGGCTCGTTCGATTCAGCGTGTGCCGAAACCAAGGGAGACTAGTCCTTCTTGGCCTCTTCGGCCTCGGGAGCGTCGGCCGCAGTTGCGGTCTCGTCCTCGATGGCCTCGACGACTGCGTCAGCGTTCTCGACCTCAGCGTCGGTCGCGTCGGCCTCTACGGCCTCGACGACGTTCTCTGCGGCGGGAGCTTCCTGCGAGGACTTGACGCGACGAGCGCGGTCAGCCTCGGAGGTGACGGTCTTTTCCTTGACGAGCTCGATGATTGCCATCGGAGCGTTATCACCCTTGCGGGGGATCGTCTTGATGATGCGGGTGTATCCACCGTTACGGTCCGCGTAGAACGGGCCGATCTCGGCGAACAGGGTGTGAACGACATCCTTGTTGCGGATGACCTTCAGCACCTCACGACGGTGAGCCAGCGTGCCGGCCTTTGCGTGCGTGACGAGCTTCTCGGCGTAGGGGCGCAGTGCCTTGGCCTTGGACTCGGTGGTGGTGATGCGACCGTGCTCGAAGAGCGCGGTAGCCAGATTGGCGAAAATCGCCTTCTGGTGGGAAGCCGACCCGCCGAAGCGGGCACCCTTCTTGGGCTTGGGCATGATGATCTCCTAGTAAAGGACCTGAGCTGCTACAGCTGTTCGGTCTCGGCGTAGTCCTCGGTACCTTCGGCATCGCCGAAGGAACCGGCATCAGTGTCACTCCACGTTCCGGTGGCGGCGTCGTAGCCGGCAACGGTGGTGGGATCGAAGGATGCGGGGCTGTCCTTGAGGGACAGGCCGAGCGAATGCAGCTTGACCTTGACCTCGTCGATGGACTTCTGTCCGAAGTTGCGGATGTCGAGCAGATCGGACTCGGTACGGCCGACAAGCTCACCGACGGTGTGAACACCTTCGCGCTTGAGGCAGTTGTAGGAGCGGACCGTGAGGTCCAGATCCTCGATGGGGAGTCCGAAGGAAGCGATGTGATCGGCCTCGGCAGGCGAGGGTCCGATCTCGATTCCTTCTGCTTCGACGTTCAGCTCACGGGCCAGGCCGAAGAGCTCAACCAGGGTCTTGCCCGCCGAAGCGAGCGCGTCCCGTGCGGTGATGGAGTTCTTCGTTTCCACGTCGAGAACGAGCCGATCGAAGTCGGTGCGCTGTTCGACGCGAGTGGCCTCCACCTTGTAGGTGACCTTGAGCACCGGCGAGTAGATCGAGTCGACCGGGATACGGCCGATCTCTGCGCCGGACGCCTTGTTCTGAACGGCGGGGACATAGCCACGACCGCGCTCGACTACGAGCTCGATCTCCAGCTTTCCCTTGTCGTTCAGGGTGGCGATGTGCAGATCAGGGTTGTTCACGGTGACGCCTGCCGGGGGCACGATGTCGCCCGCAGTAACAGCGCCGGGGCCCTGCTTGCGGACGTACATGGTGACCGGCTCGTCCTCTTCGGAGTTCACGACGAGGCCCTTGAGGTTCAGGATGATGTCGGTGACATCTTCCTTCACGCCCGGGACGGTGGTGAACTCGTGGAGAACGCCGTCGATACGGATGCTGGTGACAGCAGCGCCGGGGATCGACGAGAGCAGCGTGCGGCGCAGCGAATTGCCGAGCGTGTACCCGAAACCTGGCTCCAGGGGCTCGATGACGAACTTCGAGCGGTTATCAGCGATGACCTCTTCGGTCAGCGTGGGTCGCTGAGAAATGAGCATTGGTATTTCCTCCTGTACGGACGTCCACTATTTGACGCCCACGATGGGAAAGGGCCTGCGGCCCTGTGAGTGGTTGAGGAGTCCGGAGACTCCTCAACCACTCACGGGGTGCGAAGCGCCTTACTTCGAGTAGTACTCGACGATGAGCTGTTCCTGCAGAGCGATGTCGATCTGCGCGCGCTCGGGAAGCTGGTGAACCAGGATCCGCAGACGCGAGCCGACAACCTGCAGCCACCCGGGAACCGGGCGATCGCCGACGGTCTCACGCGCAACCTGGAACGGAAGCGTGGAGAGCGACTTCTCCTTGACATCGATGATGTCGTACTGCGAGACGCGGTAGCTCGGGATGTCGACCTTCTTGTTGTTCACGAGAAGGTGACCGTGCGTGACCAGCTGACGTGCCTGACGGCGCGTGCGAGCGAGGCCCGCGCGGTACACGACGTTGTCGAGACGCGACTCGAGGATGCGAAGCAGGTTCTCGCCGGTCTTGCCGGGGCGGTTGTTCGCCTCCTTGTAGTACAGGCGGAACTGCTTCTCCATGACGCCGTAGGTGAAGCGAGCCTTCTGCTTCTCCTGCAGCTGGAGCAGGTACTCGCTCTCCTTGATACGCGCGCGGCCGTGCTGTCCGGGCGGGTACGGGCGACGCTCGAATGCCTGGTCGCCTCCAACGAGGTCAACGCGCAGACGACGCGACTTGCGGGTGATGGGTCCGGTATAACGTGCCATTTTCTTCTACCTATCCTTCCCGCTATACCCGACGCCGCTTGGGCGGACGGCAGCCGTTGTGCGGCTGGGGGGTTACATCGGAAATGGTGCCGACCTCGAGGCCAGCGGCCTGGAGGGAACGGATTGCGGTCTCGCGACCGGATCCCGGTCCCTTGACGAAGACGTCAACCTTCTTGACACCGTGCTCCTGCGCCTTACGGGCAGCGCTCTCAGCAGCAAGCTGAGCGGCGAAGGGAGTCGACTTACGCGAACCCTTGAAGCCGACGTGTCCCGAAGACGCCCAGGAAATGACATTTCCGGCGGGGTCCGTGATGGACACGATGGTGTTGTTGAAGGTGCTCTTGATGTGAGCGGCGCCGTGCGGGATGTTCTTCTTATCCCTGCGACGCGTCTTCTGGGTCTTCTTCGGACCGGTGCTACGTGACTTCGGGGGCATTACTTCGCCTTCTTCTTGCCGGCAATGGTGCGCTTCGGACCCTTACGGGTACGGGCGTTGGTCTTGGTGCGCTGACCACGCACGGGCAGACCACGACGGTGGCGCAGGCCCTGGTAGCAGCCGATCTCGATCTTGCGACGGATGTCGGCCTGAACCTCGCGGCGAAGGTCACCCTCGACCTTGAGCGACTCCTCGATGTACTCGCGGAGCTTTGCCAGGTCCTCGTCCGAGAGGTCCTTGCTCCGGAGATCCGGGCTGACGCCGGTGGCGTCAAGGATTTCCTTGGAGCGGGTACGGCCGATGCCGTAGATGTATGTCAGTGCGATCTCCATGCGCTTTTCGCGAGGAAGATCAACACCAGAGAGACGTGCCATGGTGGCATTTCCTTATCGGTGTGCGGAGGTCTGCTCCCAGCCCTTCCCCTGTGCCTCTTGCCGAGTACCGACGCCCGAAGGCGCAGATGATCTCATCAACTAACTCAGTGGGGCCCCGGCCTCCGTGCCGGGGGTGAACCATTGTCCGACCTTGGCGATCGGTGAACGATCGCGTGGGGTCTCGTCAACAATGGCTGGTACTGGGAGGTCTTCTTTGCTTGTTGCCAAGCAGATCTTCGAAAAGCTAGATCTAGCCCTGACGCTGCTTGTGACGCAGGTTCTCGCAGATCACCATGACTCGACCGTTACGGCGAATCACTTTGCACTTCTCGCAGATCTTCTTGACGCTCGGCTGAACCTTCACGTCTTCTGATCTCCTGTTTTGTCGCAGCCCGCCGCGATGAACCGCGGCAGACATACTTCTCCCTGACCCAGGTCAGGTCCGGGAAGTTCGTTACTTGTAGCGGTAAACGATGCGTCCGCGCGACAAATCGTAGGGCGAGAGCTCTACGACAACGCGATCTTCCGGGAGGATGCGAATGTAGTGCTGACGCATCTTTCCGCTGATGTGGGCGAGGACCTTGTGGCCATTCTCGAGCTCAATGCGGAACATCGCATTGGGCAGCGGCTCGACTACTCGTCCTTCGACCTCGATGGCCCCGTCTTTCTTAGCCATATCCTCCGCGATCCGTTTGGTTTGGCATGCTTCGTGCATCGGCTTCCGTTACATTGGCACGCAATGGAAAGATCGTCGGCAGTTCGAAAGCCCGATCCCGGAGCGATCCAGGCGTAGGCACACGAACTATCGACGCGCATAGCGCACCGCCTAGCCATGTTACGCGATGTAAACGACCAGGCCAAATGCGCCTCCGGTCAGGGTGACGACACACACCGCTCCCCCACCGAAAAAGTCCCAGCCTCGAAATGAGGCTGGGACTTCTCGAACATGAATCATGCTCGCTGCCAACACTTGTCAGCGACTGTGTCGACTACTCCGGCCGGAGTGTCAGAATCCGCGGACCGTCTTCGGTCACTGCGACAGTGTGTTCCCAGTGCGCCGCACGGGACCCGTCGGTCGTCACAACGGTCCAGTCGTCGTCGAGAATCACCGTGTCGGTGGTGCCGAGCGTGAGCATCGGCTCAATCGCCAGGCAAGATCCGACAACCAGTTCAGGACCCTTACCCGGGGCACCTTCATTGGCGAGGAACGGATCCATGTGCATTTCCCGGCCGATTCCGTGTCCGCCGTATCCGTCGACGATGCCGTAGGAACGACCGTGCAACTTCTCGGCGGCATGAGTACCGACCTCGATCGCGTGCGAAACATCCGTCAGACGGTTGCCGGCGATCATTGCCGCGATCCCGGCTTCCATGGAAAGCCGAGTGGCTTCGCTGAGCTCCTGATCGGCGACGCTGATCTCACCGACACCGAACGTCCAAGCGGAGTCACCGTGCCATCCGTCGAGGATCGCGCCACAGTCGATGGAAACCAGGTCGCCTTCAGCCAGGATGTCCTGAGCTGAAGGGATTCCGTGAACGACGCGATCGTTGACCGAAGAGCAGATCGAGCCGGTGAAGCCGTGGTACCCGAGGAACGAGGGCACGGCGCCGGCGTCACGAATGACGGATTCAGCGACCGCGTTCAATTCCAAAGTGCTGACACCGGGCTTCGCCGCAGCGCGAACCGCCACCAGCGCCGAACCCACGATCGCGCCGGCAGCAGCCATCGCGTCGAGTTCGCCCGCGGAGCGGAACGGAACAACCTTGCGTTTGCGCCCGAAGACCATTACTTACCCAACGCTGCCAGTGCGCGAGCGTTGACCTCTTCGACCTCGCCGATCGCGTCGACGGAGACGATGCTGTCCTTGTAGTAATCGAACAGCGGTGACGTCTCGTCGCGGTAGACCCGGAGTCGGTTGCGAATGACGTCCTCGGTGTCGTCTGCACGACCGCGGGCGAGCATACGCTCGACCACGATGTCCTCGTCGACGACGAAGGAGAGGACACCGTCGAGCTTGGTGTCGAGATCCTTCAAGATTCCCTCGAGTGCCTGAGCCTGTTCGACCGAGCGCGGAAATCCGTCGAGAAGGAAACCGTTTGCTGCGTCCGGTTCTGCGACGCGAGCCTTCACCATGTCGTTGGTGATCGAGCTCGGTACGAGTTCGCCGGCGTCGATGTACTTCTTTGCTTCCACACCGAGAGCGGTGGCCTGACCGATGTTCGCGCGGAAGAGATCACCCGTGGAGATATGGGGAACGCCGAACTTCTCGGACAAGATAGCGGCCTGGGTGCCCTTGCCGGCACCGGGAGGACCAAGGAGGACAAGTCTCACTTGAGGAACCCTTCATAGTTACGCTGCATTAGCTGACTCTCGATCTGCTTCACGGTGTCCAGGCCGACGCTGACCATGATCAGCACCGCGGTGCCACCGAACGGCAGGTTCTGCGCGCCGCCGCCATTCCCGATGTCGAGGAACAGGTTGGGCAGAACAGCAATGGTGCCGAGGTAAATCGCACCCGGAAGGGTGATGCGACTCAGCACGTAGTTGAGGTAGTCCGCGGTCGGCTGACCGGGTCGGATACCGGGGATGAAGCCGCCGAACTTCTTCATCTCGTCGGCGCGCTCTTCGGGATTGAAGGTGATGGCGACGTAGAAGTACGTGAAGAAGACGATCAGGCCGAAGTAGATCGCGATGTACACCGGGTTGGCCGGATTCACCAGGTAGGTGTTGATGAGGCGCTGCCACCAACTGGGGTCGACCGCTGTACTGGCCGAAGTCAGCTGTGCAATCAAGTTCGGGAGGTACAGCAGTGAAGACGCGAAGATCACCGGGATGACGCCGGCCTGGTTCACCTTCAGAGGCAGGTAAGTCGAGGATCCGCCGTACATCTTGCGTCCGACCATCCGCTTCGCGTACTGCACCGGGATACGACGCTGACCCTGCTCGACGAAGACGACACCGGCGATGATCAGCAGCGCTGCGAGGCAGACGAAGGCGAAGACCAGCGGACCACGGCTGTCGAGGATTGCCTTGCCCTCGCTCGGGATACGCGATGCGATACCGGCGAAGATGAGGAGGGACATACCGTTGCCGACGCCACGTTCGGTGATGACCTCGCCGAACCACATGACCATGGCAGCACCGGCAGTCATGACCAGCACGATGATGACAAGTCCGAAGATCGACTTGTCGGCGATGATGTCGTCACAGCCCTGGAGCAACTGTCCGCGTGCCGCAAGAGCGACGATGCCGGTCGACTGCAGGATTGCCAGAGCAATGGACAGGTAACGCGTGTACTGCGTCATCTTGGCCTGGCCGGACTGGCCTTCTTTCCGAAGTTCCTCGAACTTCGGAATCACCACGGTCAGGAGCTGCACGATGATGCTCGCCGTGATGTACGGCATGATGCCGATCGCAAAGATCGACATCTGCAGTAGAGCGCCGCCGGAGAACAGGTTGATCAGCGAGTAGATACCTGCTGAGTCACCGGAGTTGGCGATATCGATGCACTGACGCACACGGCCGTAGTCGACACCTGGGGACGGGATGAGAGCGCCGACCCGATACAGAGCCACCAAGCCGAGGGTGAAGAGGATCTTCCGCCTCAGGTCTGGGGTCCTGAGGGCCGAGACGAAGGCGGAAAGCAAAGATCCTCCTGGCACGACGGTAGGGAGACAGATCGTTTTGACCTGTCGAACTTTTGAACTCTAACAGTGAGCATTTGGGAACTAGGCGGGCAGACCACGAAAACCGGGTAAGCCGAAGATACATTTGCCACTCGGTGACCAGAATACTGGCCCGTCCGAGCATGCACGACCAATCTGTGACACGACCTCGTACCTGTGACACGACCTCGTAGACGCCGATGGCCGCACCGCAGCAAACGCTGCGCTGCGGCCATCGGACTAGCTACGCGTGATCACTCACAGCTCGGTGGCGGAACCACCGGCAGCAGCAATCTTTTCCTTGGCGGAACCGGTGAACTTGTCGACGGTCACCTGAACGGCAACTGTCAGTTCGCCGTCGCCCAGAACCTTGACGAGCTGGTTCTTGCGGACTGCGCCCTTGGCGACGAGATCCTCGACCGTGATTGCTCCACCTTCGGGGAACAGACGGGCGATGTCGCCGACATTGACGACCTGGTACTCGACGCGGAACGGGTTCGTGAAGCCCTTGAGCTTGGGCAGACGCATGTGAAGCGGCATCTGTCCACCCTCGAAGCCCACGCGCACGGTGTTACGTGCCTTGGTGCCCTTGGTACCGCGACCTGCGGTCTTACCACGCTTGCCGCCCTCACCGCGTCCAACACGAATCTTGTTGGACTTGGATCCCGGAGCGGGGCGCAGGTGGTGCAGTTTGATGGTCATGGTTAGACCTCCTCAACTGTTACGAGGTGGCGCACCACGTTGATCAGACCGCGGTTCTGTGCGTTGTCCTCACGAACAACGGTCTGACGGATGCCCTTGAGACCCAGCGTGCGCAGAGAATCCTTCTGGTTCTGCTTGGTCCCGATGATGCTCTTGATCTGAGTGACCTTGAGATCTGCCATTACTTCACACTCCCAGCAGCCTGTGCGCGAGCGCGAAGCATGCCGGCGGGTGCAACCTCTTCGAGGGTGAGGCCGCGGCGAGCCGCAACTTCCTCGGGACGCTGCAGACCCTTGAGCGCAGCAACGGTCGCATGCACGACGTTGATGGCGTTGTCGCTACCGAGCGACTTCGACAGGATGTCCGCGATACCAGCGCACTCCAGCACGGCGCGCACAGCGCCACCGGCGATAACACCGGTACCGGGGCTTGCCGGGCGAAGCATGACGATGCCGGCAGCAGCCTCACCCTGAACGGGGTGAGTGATGGTGTTGGCGATCATCGGGACGCGGAAGAAGCTCTTGCGAGCCTCCTCGACACCCTTCTGGATGGCCGCGGGAACTTCCTTGGCCTTTCCGTAGCCGACGCCGACCAGTCCGTTGCCGTCTCCGACGATCACCAGAGCGGTGAAGCTGAAGCGACGACCACCCTTGACGACCTTGGAAACGCGGTTGATCGTGACAACGCGCTCGATGAACTGTGACTTCTCCGCAGCGTTTCCGCCACGGCCACCGTCGCGACGGTCACGGCCGCCACCACGGTTGTCCCCACGAGCGTTGCTGTTGTCACCGCTGTTGGGGCCATTCTGTCCGGCGGGTCCGCTTCCGCCGTCACGCCTTTGACGTCCCGGCATCAGGCTGTCCTTCCGTTGAAAATGTTGGTCATCAGAACTTCAACCCGCCTTCGCGAGCCGCGTCTGCCAGGGCCGCGATGCGACCGTGGTAGCCGTGTCCGCCGTGGTCGAAGACAACTGCTTCCACGCCGGCAGCCTTGGCGCGCTCGGCGATCAGCTGACCGACCTTCGCGCTCGCAGCCTTCTTGTCGCCTTCTGCCACGCGCACGTCTGCTTCGATGGTCGACGCGGAGGCCAGGGTGTGGCCGGCCAGGTCGTCCACGAGCTGGACGTGGATGTGGCGCGAGGACCGGTTGACGACCAAGCGGGGACGCTCGGGCGTGCCGGAGACCTTCTTGCGGAGACGGAAGTGACGACGCGTCTTCGAGAGACGACGCTTGGTGGACGCATCCTTGCCCAGCGGAATCCGCTTGGCTTTCTGGTTTGCAGTCTGGCTCATATCACTTACCCGTCTTTCCGACCTTGCGGCGGATCTGCTCACCCTCGTAACGCACGCCCTTACCCTTGTACGGGTCCGGACGACGGAGACGACGGATGTTGGCCGAGATCTGCCCGACCTTCTGCTTGTCGATGCCGGACACCGAGAACCGGGTGGGCGACTCGACGACGAAGGTGATGCCTTCAGGAGCCTCGATCGGCACCGGGTGGCTGAAGCCGAGCGCGAACTCGAGGTCCTTGCCCTTCAGTGCCACACGGTAACCAACACCGTGGATCTCCATCTTCTTCGTGTAACCCTCGGTGACACCGGTGATGATGTTCGCAACCAGGGTCCGCGACAGACCGTGCAGCGCGCGGCTACGACGCTCGTCGTCGGGGCGCGTGACGCTCAGCGAGCCGTCCTCTGCCTTTTCGATTGCGATGGGCTCGGAGATGGTCAGCGCGAGGGTGCCCTTGGGACCCTTGACGGTGACATCCTGGCCGCTGATCGTGACGTCAACGCCCGCGGGGACGGTGACCGGAATCTTTCCAATACGCGACATTGTGGTGGCCTCCCTTACCAGACGTAGGCGAGGACTTCCCCGCCTACTCCTTGATTGGCCGCCTGGCGATCGGTGAGCAGACCGGACGACGTGGAGATGATGGCCACGCCGAGGCCTCCGAGGACCTTGGGCAGGTTGGTGGACTTCGCGTAAACCCGGAGACCGGGCTTGGAAACGCGACGCACGCCGGCGAGGCTACGCTCGCGGCTGGGACCGTACTTCAGATCGACGATGAGGGTCTTGCCGACCTCTGCGTCTTCGGTACGGAAATCGGAGATGTAGCCCTCGCGCTTGAGGATCTCGGCGATGTTCGCCTTGATCTTCGAGTGGGGAAGCTTCACCTCATCGTGGTACGCCGTGTTGGCGTTGCGCAGACGCGTCAAGAAGTCTGCGATGGGGTCAGTCATGGTCATAGGTCGACCTCGACACCTTTCTCGCTGTGGTTCCCATGCAACACCGGACGAATCCGATCGTGGGCCTCCAGCAATTCGGCTGGGCCGTCCGACTTGTGTCAGACGGCGTAAGTTACCGCACCGAGCTGAACGCATGCGTCAGCCACGGCAACCGCTCTAGTGTAGGGAACTTTGGCGCAGGTGTCCACCGGGATCCCATGTCGCCTCCCCCACTGCCGCCCGAAGGATGCGATCGGGAAGCTATCGACGCACCCCGAAATCTGAACTGCTCGTTCGGCACCGAAGAACGACACCGACGAACGATGATCGCTTTCAACCAGAGTCGCAGCGGGGCAGTTCTTTTCAGGATCGGCACGATTCACATCTCGATGAAAACCACGAATGGGCGTGGGTTCCAAAGGAACCCACGCCCATTCACATGCGTGGTGTGACGAAGCCCGAGGGCCTCAGATCACCAAGAGCTCTTGCGAACTCCGGGAAGCTCGCCGGCGTGAGCCATCTCGCGAACGCAGATACGGCACAAGCCGAACTTGCGGAACACCGAGTGCGGGCGACCGCACCGCTGGCAGCGGGTGTAGGCGCGAACCGCGAACTTGGGCTTCTTGTTGGCCTTGTTGACCAATGCCTTCTTAGCCATGCGCTCAGTTCTCCTTGAACGGGAAGCCGAGGTGCTTGAGCAGTGCACGGCCTTCTTCGTTGTTGGTTGCGGTGGTCACGACGGTGATGTCCATGCCGCGGGGGCGATCGATCTTGTCCACGTCGATCTCGTGGAACATCGACTGCTCGTTGAGGCCGAACGTGTAGTTGCCGTTGCCGTCGAACTGGTTGCCCGAGAGACCGCGGAAGTCGCGGATACGGGGCAGAGCGACAGACACGAGGCGGTCCAGGAACTCCCACATGCGGTCACCACGGAGGGTGACGCGTGCACCGATGGGCATACCTTCGCGGAGCTTGAACTGCGCGATGGACTTACGTGCCTTGCGGATCTCGGGCTTCTGGCCCGTGATCAGCGACAGGTCATGGACAGCGCCGTTGATCAGCTTGGCGTCACGGGCAGCGTCGCCGACGCCCATGTTGACGACAACCTTGACGACGCCGGGGATCTGCATGACGTTCGAGTAGTCGAACTCGCTGTTGAGCGCGTCCTTGATCTCAGCGCGGTAGCGTGCCTTGAGGCGCGGCTGGACCTTGTTTTCGGTGGAGGTCATGTCAGATGTCCTTCCCGTTCTTCCGGGAAATCCGAACGCGCTTGCCGGACTCTTCGTCGGTGCGGTAGCCCACGCGGGTGGGGTTTCCGTCCGAGTCGACGACTGCAACGTTGGAAACGTGGATCGGGGCTTCCTGCGTGACGATGCCGCCGGAGGATGCTCCGCGCTCGTTCGCGGAAACCGCGGTGTGCTTCTTGATTCGGTTCACGCCTTCGACGAGGACCTTGTCGGTCGCGGGGTAGGCCTGAATGACCTTGCCCTTCGCGCCCTTGTCCTTGCCGGCGATGACCAGAACGGTGTCACCCTTGTGCACCTTCATCACAGCACCTCCGGGGCAAGCGAAACGATCTTCATGAACTTCTTCTCGCGCAGCTCACGGCCGACGGGTCCGAAGATGCGGGTTCCACGGGGATCACTGTCAGCCTTGATGAGCACTGCAGCGTTCTCGTCGAACTTGATGTAGGAACCGTCCGGACGACGGCGCTCCTTGGTCGTGCGAACGATGACGGCCTTGACGACCTCACCCTTCTTGATGTTTCCACCGGGGATTGCGTCCTTGACGGTGGCGACGATGACGTCACCGATCCCGGCGTAGCGACGTGACGAACCGCCGAGAACGCGGATGCAAAGGATTTCCTTGGCACCCGTGTTATCAGCGACGCGAACTCGCGACTCCTGCTGAATCACTTGATCTCCCTAGACCTGGAATTTCGTGCGCAACGGATTACCGACCCGGTGCGCGCGGTCATTGTTGCCACCTGCGTCGTGTCTGAGCTGCAGTCCCACCGACTGACGTCGGGAGACGATCACTGCAAGCACCGTTCGAGCTGCGCACGTGAAGACACACCTCTGCCACAGGCAACCGTTCTATTGTAGGGAAGGGTTCACCGAATACCAAATCAGCCGTACTCGACGCAACTCGAACCCTTCGCCCGGAAAGCCCCGAAAGCCCCCGGAAAGCCAAATGGCCCACTCCCCCAAGGGGAAGCGGGCCATTCGGTGATACTCGATCAGCTCGAGGATTCGATCAGGCTTACTTGGCCTTTTCGAGGACCTCGACCAGACGCCAGTGCTTCGTCGCGGACAGCGGACGGGTTTCCATCAGCTGAACGCGGTCGCCGACGCCGGCAACGCCGTTCTCGTCGTGCGCCTTCACCTTGGTCGTACGGCGGATGATCTTGCCGTAGAGCTTGTGCTTGACGCGGTCTTCGAGCTCGACCACGATCGTCTTTTCCATCTTGTCGGACACGACGTATCCGACACGGACCTTACGGCTCGCGCGCTCTTCTGTGCTCACTGCTTTTTCCTCACTCATGCCGCGTCACCTGCATCCGGACCCACAGCGAGTCCGAGCTCACGCTCACGCAGGACGGTGTAGATGCGCGCGATCTCGTGACGAACGGTGCGCAGTCGTCGGTTGTTGTCCATCTGGCCGGTAGCCATCTGGAAACGAAGGTTGAAAAGCTCTTCCTTCGACTCACGGAGCCGGGTGACCAGCTCGTCTTCACTGAGCTCGCGGAGCTCTGCTGCTGGGGTTCCAGTAGCCATCAGAACTGCTCCTCTCTGGTCACGATCCGGCACTTGCACGGGAGCTTGTGCATCGCGCGGCGCAGGGCCTCACGAGCAATCTCCTCGTTGGGGTATGTCATCTCGAACAGAACGCGTCCGGGCTTGACGTTGGCAATCCACCACTCGGGCGAACCCTTACCGGAACCCATTCGGGTTTCGGCCGGCTTCTTCGTGAGGGGACGATCCGGGAAGATGTTGATCCAGATCTTGCCGCCACGCTTGATGTGCCGAGTCATGGCGATACGAGCGGACTCGATCTGCCGGTTGGTGATGTAGGCAGGCTCGAGAGCCTGGATGCCGTAGTCACCGAAGGTCACCTGGGTACCGCCCTTGGCGGCACCCGAACGGCTCGGGTGGTGCTGCTTGCGGTGCTTGACCCGCCGTGGGATCAACATGCGTCAGCCCTCCTGATTCTGTTCAGTTGCGGGAGCATCGGCGGTTGCGGTCGCTGCGCGGCCGGCCTCGGTGCTGGTCGCAGTGGTACCGGTGGCACCGGAACGACGCGGACGGCTCGGACGCTCACGACGCGGGCGATCCCCGGCCGGTGCGGCCGTGTTGGCGGCGAGCTCACGCTTGCCACCGACGATGTCGCCCTTGTAGATCCAGACCTTGACGCCGATGCGACCGAAGGTGGTCTTGGCCTCGTAGAGGCCGTAGTCGATGTCCGCACGAAGCGTGTGCAGCGGCACACGGCCTTCGCGGTAGAACTCCGACCGGGACATCTCGGCGCCGCCGAGACGACCGGAGCACTGAACGCGGATTCCCTTGACGTTGGGCTGACGCATGGCCGACTGGATGGCCTTGCGCATTGCACGACGGAAGGCAACGCGGTTCGAGAGCTGCTCGGCCACACCCTGTGCGACGAGCTGTGCTTCAGCTTCTGCGTTCTTGACCTCGAGGATGTTCAGCTGAACCTGCTTGCCGGTCAGCTTCTCGAGCTCGGAGCGGATGCGATCGGCTTCGGCGCCGCGGCGGCCGATGACGATGCCCGGACGTGCAGTGTGGATGTCCACGCGAACACGGTCACGGGTGCGCTCGATTTCGACCTTCGCGATTCCTGCGCGCTCCATGCCGGTGGCGAGGAGCTTACGGATCGCGACGTCTTCCTTGACGTACTCCGCGTACTGCTTGTCTGCGTACCAGCGAGACTTCCAGTCGGTGGTGATGCCGAGACGGAAGCCGTGCGGGTTGATTTTCTGGCCCACTACTGAGCACTTCCCTTCCGGCGATTACGGGTCGATGTTCCGGTCTTCGGCAGGCTCTCCACGATCACGGTGATGTGACTGGTGCGCTTGCGAATACGGAACGCACGTCCCTGTGCACGCGGCTGGAACCGCTTGAGGGTCGCGCCCTCGTCCACGAACGCCGTAGCAACGACAAGCGTGCTGGGGTCGAGGTCGAGGTTGTTCTCGGCGTTGGCTGCTGCGGAGGCGATCACCTTGGCGACCGGCTCGCTCGCTGCCTGCGGCGCGAACTTCAGGATGTTCAGGGCGTCTTCAACCGAGCGCCCGCGGACCAGGTCCACAACTCGACGTGCCTTCATCGGCGTGACGCGAACGTGCTTCGCTACAGCCTTGGCAGTCGGGTTGGCGGTTTCGGTGTTGCTCATCGCCTCTTCGCCTTCCGATCATCCTTGATGTGACCCTTGAACGTGCGGGTCGGTGCAAACTCTCCGAGCTTGTGTCCGACCATGGAGTCGGAAACGAACACGGGGACGTGCTTGCGGCCGTCGTGAACTGCAAACGTGTGGCCGATGAAGTCCGGGATGATTGTCGAACGACGGGACCAGGTCTTGATGACCTGCTTGGTTCCCTTTTCGTTCTGTACATCCACCTTCGCGAGGAGGTGGTCATCGACGAACGGGCCCTTCTTAAGGCTGCGTGGCATCCTTCACTCCCTCCTAGCGCTTGTTCTTGCCGGTGCGGCGGCGACGGACGATCATCTTGTCGCTTGCCTTGTTCTTGCGGGTACGGCCTTCAGGCTTACCCCACGGGCTGACCGGGTGGCGTCCACCTGAGGTCTTGCCCTCGCCGCCACCGTGCGGGTGGTCGACCGGGTTCATCACGACACCACGAACGGTCGGGCGCTTGCCCTTCCAACGCATACGGCCGGCCTTGCCCCAGTTGATGTTCGACTGCTCGGCGTTGCCGACCTCGCCGACGGATGCGCGGCAGCGCACGTCGACGCGACGGATTTCACCGGAAGGCATACGCAGCGTGGCGTAGCTGCCTTCCTTACCGAGGAGCTGGATGCTGGCGCCTGCGGAACGAGCCATCTTGGCTCCGCCGCCGGGACGCAGTTCCACACCGTGGATGGTGGTACCAGTCGGGATGTTGCGCAGCGGCAGGTTGTTGCCCGGCTTGATGTCGGCGCCTGCACCGGACTCGACCGGTGAACCCTGCACCAGGCCCTTGGGGGCGATGATGTAGCGCTTCTCACCGTCTGCGTAATGCAGGAGTGCGATGTTTGCTGTGCGGTTGGGGTCGTACTCGATGTGAGCGACCTTTGCCGGGATGCCGTCCTTGTCGTTGCGACGGAAATCGATCAGTCGGTATGCACGCTTGTGTCCGCCACCCTTGTGACGGGTGGTGATACGACCGTGTGCGTTACGTCCACCGCGACCGTGCAGCGGGCGAACCAGCGACTTCTCGGGGGTCGACCGAGTGATCTCGGCGAAGTCCGAGACGCTCGAGCCACGACGGCCCGGTGTTGTCGGCTTGTACTTACGGATTGCCATGAGTCTTCTCGTCCTCTATGTCTCGTCAAGTCCCGGCGCTTACGCGACCGGTCCTCCGAAGATCTCGATGGGCTTGCTGTCAGCGGACAGGGTCACGAGCGCGCGCTTGGTGTCCTTGCGCTTGCCGTAACCGAATCGGGTCCGCTTACGCTTGCCCTGACGGTTGGCGGTGTTGACGCTGGTCACCTTGACGCCGAAGACCTTCTCGACGGCAATCTTGATCTGCGTCTTGTTCGAGTCCGGGTGCACCAGGAAGGTGTAGGTGCCTTCCTCGATCAGTCCGTAGGACTTCTCGGAGATGACCGGAGCGAGCAGGATGTCGCGGGGGTCAGCGATGGTGCTCACTTGGCGTCCTCCTTGTTCTGAGCGCTCTCTGCGGGCCCGTGGATGAACGCGTTGAGTGCCTCGACGCTGAACACGACATCGTCTGCATTGAGCACGTCGTAGGTGTTGAGCTGGTCGGGTGCAATGGGATGCACGCCTTCCAGGTTCTGCACGCTCTTCCAAGCGGCTACATCCTGGCGACCCACGACGAGCAGCAGCTTCTTGCGATCCGAAATCTCGCCGAGGAACGCGATTGCGCCCTTGGTCGAAGGCGTCTGCCCTGCAACCAGTTCGGTGATGACGTGGATGCGCTCGTTGCGTGCGCGGTCAGAGAGGGCTCCGCGAAGAGCGGCTGCCTTCATCTTCTTGGGGGTGCGCTGGCTGTAGTCACGCGGCTGCGGGCCGTGAACGGTTCCGCCGCCGACGAACTGCGGTGCGCGAGTCGAGCCCTGGCGTGCGCGGCCGGTGCCCTTCTGGCGGTACGGCTTCTTGCCACCGCCGCGGACGTCGCCGCGGGTCTTGGTGGAGTGGGTTCCCTGACGAGCAGCTGCGAGCTGCGCGACGACAACCTGATGGAGAAGCGCGATGTTGGCCGGAGCGTCGAAGATCTCAGCGGGGAGATCGACGGTGCCGTTGGTCTTGCCGCCGGCGACCTTGACGTCCAGGGTCAACTTGGTCTCGGTGCTGGTCATGCCCGTGCACCACCCTTCACTGCACTCTTGACGATCACGAGGCCGCCCTTGCGGCCGGGGATCGCACCCTTGATCAGCAGCAGGCCGTTCTCTGCATCCACCTTGTGGACCGAGAGGTTCTGCGTCGTGATGCGGTCGCTACCCATGCGTCCGGACATGCGCATGCCCTTGAACACGCGGCCGGGAGTTGCACAGCCACCGATGGAGCCCGGGCGGCGGTGAACAGCCTGGGTACCGTGCGACGCGCCCTGTCCCTTGAAGCCGTGACGCTTCATGGTTCCGGCGAAGCCCTTGCCCTTGCTGGTTCCGGTGACGTCGACGTATGCGCCGTCCTCGAAGACCTCGGCGGTGAGCTCCTGGCCGACCTCGTAGTCGGAGGTGTCCGCAACGCGGAGCTCCACTACGTGGCGACGCGGGGTCACACCAGCCTTGGTGAACTGGCCGGAAGTCGGCTTGTTCACCTTGCGCGGGTCGATGGCGCCGAACGCGAGCTGAACGGCGCTGTAGCCGTCACGCTCTTCGGTACGGATCTGGGTTACGACGTTCGGCCCAGCCTTCACGACGGTGACCGGGACAACCCGGTTGTTCTCGTCGAAGACCTGGGTCATGCCGAGCTTGGTGCCCAGGATTCCCTTGATCTTGGTATCAGTCATTGTTTTTGTCTCCGCCGTCACTGAATGTTCACGTCGACACTGGCCGGAAGGTCGATGCGCATGAGCGCGTCAACCGTCTTCGGCGTCGGGTCGAGAATGTCGATCAGCCGCTTGTGAGTACGCATCTCGAAGTGCTCGCGCGAGTCCTTGTACTTGTGCGGCGAGCGGATGACGCAATATACGTTCTTCTCGGTCGGCAACGGCACAGGTCCAACGACGCGGGCACCCGTACGGGTTACCGTCTCGACGATCTTGCGCGCTGACGCGTCGATCGCCTCGTGGTCGTAGGCCTTGAGCCTGATGCGGATCTTTTGTCCCGCCACGCTTAGTGTCCTTTTCTTGCCGCGTTTCGTAGCCCGCCTGGTCAGGCTCGAGCTACCTCGTCTGCACAGTCCTTGCCTGGACGATGACACGACGAACACTGAAGCGATCGGGACCAAGTCCAAGTTCTCGGGAGTACCGAGATTCGGATCGAGATCAGGATCTGCTGCCGCTGTTCGTTTGTCATTGTTCTCCGGTACACGCGGTCGGGCGTGTCGCCTTCTCACTCATCCTGCGCCGGACAATCTTTCGATTATCTGGCGCGTGATGCGTACCGGACGTGTTCGATGTCGAACACAAAGTAGGTACTGCTTCCGTCCTGCATTACTGCTCGTCTTGCATGGTCACAGTCGTTGACCCGATTACCCTGACGGGATCTGCGATCGATCGTCTGTGACGTCTTACCCTTGCCCGATCACGGCCGCAATCGACCGCGTCCCGGACAAGGCAACCCGACCAGTATGCCGTACCTGGCCCAAATCCTCAACTCCCCCGAACTGCCTTTTCCGAGTGAGCTGCGCGACAACAACCTTACTCAGAAGTAAGATAGGCCTATGACTACCTCCAGCCCTACCTATCGCGGATGGCAGAAATTGCCGGACAATGCCCTCGGACATGCAGTTTTCTCGGCGGCGATGTCCATTCGCGTGCCCTATTTCGCCTCTGTTCTCCCCCGGGTGACCAAGTTGGAACCAGGGCTCTGCGAGGTCCGCTCCCCCAAATGGTGGGGCGTCCACAATCATCTCGGCACTTTTCACGCGATCGCTGCCTGCAACCTCGCGGAGGTCGCGATGGGCATGCTGAGCGAAGCGACGGTTCCGAACTCCCACCGCTGGATCCCCAAGTCGATGAAGGTCGACTACCTCGCCAAGGCCGAGACCGGCCTGCGGGCGGTCGCCCGACTCGAGACTTTGCCGGACTTCGCGGCGATCGAGAGTGGCACGGAACTTCTCGTTCCCATCTCGATCTTCGACCGGGGCGGCAAGGAAGTAGTCCACGCCGAAATCACCACCTGGGTCTCCCCCAAGTAGGCACTCACGAACCCGCCTGCATCGCAACCTGATTCGCCCGCCAAACAGGTTTCGCAGAATTAGGCACCACCGCAGGTTTCGGCGAATGACGATCGTGGAACACCTCCCCGAACGGCGATGGTCGGTCGGGGTGCCGGTGTCCGGAGGTGGGTTGCGTTCCGGGCACCACATTGTCGACCTCGCGTCACGCCGAGCACCGGGAGGCCTCGTGGAAGAGTTCTTGACCACAACGAGTTCCGAAGCAGGCACGCAGACCTCGTCGTATCCGGACGAGGCCGAGGGATTGGACAGCTTCCGGCGCGACCTCGACGCCATCGACGCTCTACTTCTCGAGACGGTGCGGCAGCGGCTGGAACTCTGCCTGCGCATCGGCGAGTGGAAGCGCTCCCGCGAGGTTCCGATGATGCAACCCGGCCGCGTGCGCGTCGTGCAGGAGCGGGCGCGTGAATTCGCTCGTAGACACGACCTCTCTCCTGACTTCTTCAACGCCCTGTACGAGCTGATGATTGCCGAGACCTGTCGACTCGAAGACCTGGTGATCAACGCACCTGTTGAGGAGGAGGACACTGTTCGGGAATCCGTCGGACCGAGATCAGGATCATCGACATGAGTTCCCGCACCCTTCTGGTGGACAATTACGACTCGTTCACCTACAACCTGTTCACCCTGTTGACCGAGGTCAACGGGGTTGTGCCGACCGTGGTCCGCAACGACGCGGATTGGGATTCCCTCGATCTCGCGTCGTACGACAACGTGGTCATCTCCCCAGGTCCCGGCCGGCCGGATCGCGACCGTGATTTCGGAATCAGCCGCCGTTTCATCGAAGAAGCGCCTCTCCCACTTCTCGGTGTCTGTCTCGGCCACCAGGGCCTGTGCGAGTTGTTCGGCGCGGACGTGGTGGTTGCGCCCGTCCCGATGCACGGCCGAATTTCGCTGATCGATCACGACGGCTCGGGCATCTTTGCCGGACTTCCGTCGCCGTTCCGAGCTGTTCGCTACCACTCGTTGACCGTCGAGAATCTGCCGAACGCCTTCGTTCGTACCGCGTGGACGTCCGACGGTCTGCTCATGGGTGTCCGGCACCGGACCAAGCCGATGTGGGGCGTTCAGTTCCATCCGGAGTCCATCAGTACCGAGTTCGGCATAGATTTGCTCGCGAACTTCCGCGATCTGTCCGTCGGACGCACTCTGGATTCGGTGATCCGACCCGAACCTGCTCCGCAAACACCCGACCTGCGGCCGGCGATCAACTACGACGTCGACGACGTGACTCTCGATTTTGCAGTGGACCCGTCGGCGGCCTATGCAGCACTGTTCGCCGACGGCCCGAACGC
The DNA here is from genome assembly GCF_019266085.1 of Rhodococcus sp. FH8. NCBI lineage: Bacteria > Bacillati > Actinomycetota > Actinomycetes > Mycobacteriales > Nocardiaceae > Rhodococcus > Rhodococcus sp. FH8. The sequence continues at coordinate 571,724 of NZ_LPNQ01000078.1, forward strand.
GTTCTGGCTGGACCGCGCGGCAACCGCAGAGCCGAGTGCGCGCTTTTCGATTCTCGGCGATTCGTCGGGGCCGCTGGCCGAGTTCATCACGTACGACGCGCAAGCCGAGGTACTGACTGTCAGCCGAAAAGGCTTGTCCGACGAGCACATTCGAGTTCCTTTCTTCGATTACTTGGACGCACAACTCTCGACACGCTTCGTGCCCTCGCATCCGGAACTCGACTTCAACCTCGGCTACGTGGGCTACCTCGGCTACGAACTGAAAGCACAGACCGGAGGAAGGGCAGTCCATCCGGCACCCACTCCTGATGCCGCTCTGGTGTTTGCCGATCGCGCCGTCGTCATCGATCACACCGCGGGCCGCACTCACGTTTTGAGGTTGCGCGAGAAAGTCCGCGACGCCGGCTATGACGATTGGCTCGAATCGACCGTCGACACCCTGGCGCGGATCGGCGCGGACCTTCCGGAACGCACCCCCGTTCCGCTGATCAGCGACACCGTCTGGACGCAGGCTCGCCTTCGGCATGATCGCGATCAGTACCTGTCGTTGATCGGAACGGCCCTCTCGGAGATCCGGGCAGGTGAGTCCTACGAGGTATGTCTGACCAACATGGCGAGCGTCGACGAGACGATCGATGCACAGCAGGCGTTCGAGTATCTGCGCTCGATCAATCCGACGCCGTACAGCGCACTTCTCGACTTCACCGGCATCTCGGTGGTCTCGGCCTCGCCTGAGCGGTTCCTTCGTGTCGACTCGGCCGGCAACGTCGAGTCCAAGCCGATCAAAGGTACCCGCCCGCGCGGCGTCACCCGAGCGCGTGATGCTGCCCTACGGCAGGACCTGCTCGACAGCGAGAAGGACCGCGCCGAGAACCTGATGATCGTGGACCTCACCCGCAACGACCTCACCAAGGTCTGCGTTCCGGGAAGTGTCCACGTTCCGAGGCTGTTCGCGATCGAGTCGTACTCGTCCGTTCACCAAATGGTGTCGACGGTGCGCGGACATCTGAGTCCGGGGTCGTCGGCGGTGGACTGTGTGCGTGCCGCGTTCCCCGGTGGATCGATGACCGGCGCTCCGAAGGTACGGACGATGGAGATCATCGACCGCCTCGAATCCGGCCCTCGTGGGGTCTACTCGGGATCGATCGGGTACTTCGCGCTCGGTGGCGCCGCGGACCTCTCGATCGTGATCCGGTCGCTGGTCTGTACCGAGAGCGGCGTGACCTTCGGAATCGGCGGTGCCATTACAGCGTTGTCCGATCCGGAAGAAGAATTCGACGAGACCACGGTCAAGGCGTCCACGCTGCTCCGTGCGCTCGACGCGGTGTCCTCGCGGGTCCTCGAGTACGGCGGGTAGATCCAGCGATGACGGCGTCATCAGGCACAGCGACGGTTGTCGGCGGGCTGGGTGCCGTCGGATCCATGTTCGTCGAACTGCTTCGCGCCGGGGGGTCGACCGTCACCGTCGTCGACCCAGCAGGCAGCGATCCCGACGGAGATGTAGTCGTCGGAGACATCACGAAACCCAGTGAGCAAGTCCTCGCGCACGTGGAGTCCTCGCGCATCATCGTGCTCGCGGTTCCCGAACAGGTCGCTCTAGCCGCACTACCGAGCCTTCGGACATCCGGCGCTCTCGTTGTGGACACGCTGTCGGTCAAATCGCGGATGGACGCAGCAATCGCCGACGCCGGCCGAGAAGGGGAGTTCCTCGGACTCAACCCCATGTTCCGTCCGTCGCTCGGGCCACGCGGTCGGGCCGTCATCGCAGTGCCGTACGTCGGCGGTCCGCAGTCCGACAGATTCCTCGACGTCGTGCGCTCGTGGGGCGCGTCGGTCGCGGTGATGGACGCCGATCGTCACGACCGGTTGGCCGCGGCTACCCAGGTTCTGACACACGCGTCGGTGCTGGCTTTCGGCGTTGCCCTGGCCGAACTCGGAGTTTCCGCGGACGAACTCCTCGCGGTCGCCCCTCCCCCGCATCGGGCCTTGCTCGCGCTCCTGGCGCGTGTAGCCGGCGGCGAACCGGAGGTGTACTGGGACGTACAAGCGGGCAATCCGTACGCAGGTGCGACACGAAAAGCACTGTTCGATGCCACCGCACAGGTGGACAGGGCGGCCGAGACCCTCGGCGACTTCACGACGCTGATGAAAACCGCCGACGCGGCGCTCGACAATCGCTCAGGCGAATTGAACGCGGAGTGCCAGAGCTTGTTCGATCGCATTGCCGAAGGGCACAGAGAGATCGCCGAAGGGCACAGAGAGTAGGGCACGATGAGACCTGGAGTGAGTCCGCCCAGCCTCCCGGAGTACGACGCCTCCGATCCGGTCGAGAGTGCAATCGTCCGCCGCCTTGCGAGCAATTGGGCGCGCCGGGCAACCGTGAAGAAGGCGGAGCCGGAACTGGACGATCTCTTCGATTCGTCGTTGTCCGACTACCCCGAAGCACTTCTCCCGTTCGCGGAGCATCCGATCTACCTGGCATTGAGCCCCGAGCAGAAGCAACGCCTGCAAGCCTGGGCATGGATCGCGTTCAACAAGAACGTCATGGACATCGAGAAGTACGTCGTCAATCCCGGCTTCGACGTTCTCGCCGAAGACCGACTTAACGTCGGTCTCGGAGATTGGGCTGCAGTGGCGGTCAATCAGGCGATGGTCGACGAGCAATATCACACGCTCATGCACTTCAATGCCAGTTCAGCGACCCGTCGAGGCAGGGGCTGGGGGCTGCCGGCCAAGGCATTGCCCGACGTCCTGACGGTCCGCACGCGGGCGCAAGCCCTCGACGCAGCCGAGGGGCCTCGCAAGATCGCGCTGACACAGTTGGCGTTCATGACCGTCGCCGAGGTGTCGATCACCGCATACCTCGACCTGATCTCGGACGATCCGGGCGTGCAGTCGATCAACCGCGCGACCATTCGGTTGCACGCTCGCGACGAGTACTGCCATGCCTCGATTGCCGGGGAACTGGCGGTACTGGTCTGGGATTCCTTGAATCGTGGAGATCGCAGCTATCTACTGGAAGGCTTCGAGGGCGCCATGCGCGCTTTCAGCGGAACCGACTTCGGCGCGTGGCGAGCAATCATGGAGATCGAAGCCATACCCGGCGGACAGAAGATGCTCGATGATGTCGCGTTGGAACCGAGCAACGAACTGTTCGTACAGGATTACAGCGGAATATCGTCCTTGCTCCATAAGTTGCAAGTTACGACAGAAGCATCAATCGCAGGAGAAGAATACCTCCCCAGTTAATCCTGAGCAATAAGTGCTGATTCTCCAACAAACCCGGTCCAGTAATATTCCGCAATTATCGGGCACTCCCGATTATTCAGCTAGACAAGAGCTTGAGCAAATAAATACCGGACGAAATACTCAAGAAAAGACGGGGAGATCCCGCGCACGCTGCCTCCGGCCCAGAAACCGGGAAGAGATTCGCCCGGAATTCTTGTCATACATTCGATAAAGAGGCCACAAGATTGCATGCAGGACACTGTCCGCTGCAATCAAGAACGTTAACTTCCAATGCGACACACCATGATGCTCGAGAGTTTTCTTTGATGCTCGATTATATCGCGCATACACTCGCGGCGAACTAACTCCACGCCTACCCGAAACCTTTGCGGCCATGCTCGAGATCTGCCCCACAGTGCAACGAACACGCGCCATGCAGAGGGATAGGTCGATATCCTCGTGAATGTCGGTTCGATCGCTGACCGCATCCCTAACGGCCAACCAAGCCGACCGACGCATCGCCATGTTACTGCCTGGAACTGCAACAACAGGCCGAACTGCGCTCTGGGCCCCGCGAACGAGTCGCCAATTCGTCCATCGGCGCTGAAGGCCGGCGATCGGAGATTCATAAAGGTAAGTCAGGCCGGTTACGCCCGAGAAATCGTCGCGACGCTCGAAGAATTCGTGAACCGCAACTGCCCAGCCTTCCCCCACGATCGTATCGGCGTCGATACGTCCGATAAGTTCTCCACTAGCCGCGCCAAACCCCTTGTTTCTCGCATGCACCACCCCGGGGCGGGATTCACAGAGAAGCCGAAGCTTGGGACAACTAATTTGATACTTCTTGATCAACTCAGAAGTATTGTCCGAGGAATTATTGTCAACAACGATGATTTCGTCGACATATTCACCTTGAGCAATGAGCGCTTCGATGCACGTTTCGATGTATTCAGATTCATTAAAAGCCGGAACAACCACCGACAACGTCGCGTTCGCCATTTCCCAACGGTATCGCGAATCTCTCCACAAGACATTGAGCAGCGGGCCCAGGGAACCAACCGGAAGGAATCGGAGGACTTTCGTCACCGGTCAAATCAAAGACCTCCGGTCCGTGCAACTGAATACCCACCTGCGTAGATGCGCTAAAAATCTATTTGGTCATTCGTTCAATTGGAGGAGATCTTTACGTTACAAAGAGCATTTGTGATTCTTGCCACAAGGTGAAATCGAAGGTGAGAGTTGCTGGCAGGAGCCCCGTACCCCCTCTCACGCGTCCGATTGCCCGAGTGTCGGTTTGACCCTCCGGTAACATCTGAGCGGAGATCACGGATAGAAGACAGAAGGCATCTGTGCGCCCGTCGGGAGCGCGTGCCCGTTCCGACAATGCAGACAGCGGAGTGTTGATGCCCTTTTCCACGGACGCAGCGGTACTAGTGGAGGACGTACACAAGTCCTTCAAGAACGTGCACGCGCTGCGAGGGATCAACTTCACCGCCCCACGTGGGACGGTGCTCGGCATCTTGGGTCCCAACGGCGCAGGCAAGACAACGACGGTGAAGGTCCTCTCCACGCTCATCCGCCCCACCAGCGGACGCGCGATGGTGGCTGGCTACGACGTAGTGCGCAACGCTCCCGAGGTTCGACGCTCCATCATGATGACCGGGCAGTTCGCCGCCCTGGACGATTCACTTACCGGCCGCGAGAACATCGAACTGTTCGGCAGGTTGATGGGGCTCGACCGAATGTCCGCGAAGGTGCGCGCTGCCGACCTGCTCTCTCAATTCGACCTCGTCGAAGCAGGATCCCGAGTAGTCAGGAACTACTCCGGTGGTATGCGCCGACGAATCGATATTGCGTGTGGCCTGGTTGTTCGCCCTGAGGTCGTTTTCCTCGACGAGCCGACCACCGGCTTGGATCCGCGCAGTCGGCAAAGCGTCTGGTCGCTGGTTCAGTCACTGAAGGAGCAGGGAATCACCGTGCTCCTGACAACTCAGTACCTCGAAGAAGCAGATCTACTGAGCGACAACATCATCGTCATCGACAAAGGCGCGGTCATTGCCGAGGGGACTGCTGACCAATTGAAGGCTCGAACCGGCGCAAGCTTCTGCGAGATCGTGCCCGCAGATCTCAAACAGCTGCCTCACGCGGTCCATGCACTCGGCAATCTGGTCCCCCGCGACTTCAGATTCGATCTGGCACAAGAGAGCGGGCGGATCGCGATCCCCGCACCTGTCGGCGCAGGAACGCTCTCTGAAGCACTGCGTCGTCTGGACCACGCACGGATTCCGCTTGCAGACATCGCGCTTCGTCGCCCGTCACTCGATGACGTCTTTCTTTCACTCACCGGTGAACAGCACGTAAGCGAGACACCGTGACGACAACTACAAAATTCGGGGTCGATCAAGTGACTGTCCGCGGGGACAGTCGCAGCAAGATTGCAGTCCCCGAGGCATTAAGCGTTGGAAAGCACCGCCGACCGCATCCATCAGCGATCAATCAGTGGTGGGTGCTGACTGCACGCACCGTCAAATCGATGGTGAAGCGCTACGAACTACTGATCGCGGTAGTCGCGCCATTGATCTTCACGATCGGTTTCTACCTTCCGTTGAAGTTCGTCATGCAACTTCAGGGCATCAACTATGCCCAGTTTCTGATGCCGATCATCGTGCTGCAAGCCATGGCCTTCACGTCGATCTCCGCCGCTCAGATGTCCTCGACCGAATCGATCACCGGCTTCAGCAACCGCATGAAAACCATGCCAGTAGTCGGCCCCGTGCCGCTGTTGTCTCGTCAATCGAGTGGCTTCGTCCGTTCGACAGTCTCACTCGCCGCGGCATTGACCTTCGGCCACTTGATCGGTTTCCGATTCTCAGCAGGCATGGGTCAGGCAGTTCTGTTTTGTGCAATCGCCCTCGCGTTCAGCACATGTCTGTCCTTCGCCGGTGATGCAATCGGTTCACTGTCGAAAAGTCCACAAGCCACCAGTCAGGCGCTGACGCTCCCCCAATTGATTCTGGGGATGTTGTCCTGCGGTTTCGCGCCCGAGACTGGCTTTCCCGAATGGATTCGGCCGTTCGTGCGCAATCAACCGGTATCGCAGTTTTCATTCGCCATGCGTGATCTTGCGCAGGGCGGAGTCACCTGGGGCGTCCTGTTTCCCGTCGTTGCGTGGACGATCGGGTTGATCGTCTTCTTCGCGCCACTAGCGTTCTGGGCAAGTATGAGGCGGTCATGAGCGAACCGACAGATCGTTTCATGGCGGCCGTCCGACCCGCCGAGGGGTTTAACTTTCCTTACCCGGACAAAGCGCTCCCTGAAAGCTCTTTCAAGGCACTGGTCGTGCACAGCGGGATTCAGGCCAAACGTTTGTTGGTCACGTGGCTGCGCGATCCATCAACCACCATTCAAGCTCTTGTGTATCCAGCGTTCATGCTGTTGATGTTCCGAGTCGTCCTGGGCAATTCGATTACAGCAGCGACGGGCCAATCGAGCATCTTCGGAACGGTCCCGCTGATCATCCTCGTTGGCGCCATGTTCGGCTCGATTGCGAGCGCAGTCGGACTCAAAGGCGAACGAGCATCTGGACTCTTGAGCCGGTTCTGGACTCTCCCTGCGCATCGTGCCTCCGGTCTGGTCGGACGCATGATCGCCGAAGCGGTGCGAGTTCTCGTCACCTCCATCGTCATCCTTGGTGTCGGCTATCTGTTGGGATTCCGATTCAACCAGGGTCCCCTGGCCGCGGTGGCGCTCTTGGTATTGCCGATCGTTTTCGGCATCGGCTTCGCGATGATGGTCACGGCGCTGGCAACAGTGGCAGATAATCTCCCGCTTGTAGAGATCGTGTCGATCTCCTGCACGCTGTTGATGTTCTTCAACTCCGGTTTTGTTCCAGTGATGGCTTATCCGAAGTGGCTGCAACCAGTTGTTGCCGAGCAACCAATGTCCGTGGCAATCGATGCGATGAAAGGCCTCTCCTTGGGGGGGCCCGTCGCCGAGCCCCTGCTCAAGACATTGGCCTGGTCGTTCGGGATGGTCGTGGTGTTCGTGTATCCAGCGATACTCGGATACCGACGCGCCGCTTCGGATTGATAGTCATCTGGGTATTGCCTGGTGGATCCGTACGCGCGGTAACGTCTACGGCTGACCATCCGAATTACAAGTAGTTCAGACTCACGAAACACGATTGCCGAGCAGGTCCGGCAGCACAGTTGAACCAACCGAAAGGCGTTGTCTTGACTCGAAAATTTCGGTCCCCCTGGAGGCGCACCGTCGCAGGTGCACTGATGGCGGCGAGCGTCGTCCTTGTATCCAGCAGCATGGGCATCGCCGGTGCCACACCCATTGCGCACCAAGGCGGGGGAGATGCAGCACAGGACGATACGGACGGTTCGTACATCGAATCTGTCGAGCGAGTCAACGATCGTCAAATCGTTGTGAATGTCTACGCAGCATCAATGGACAAGTCGGTCCCCATTCAGGTGATTTTGCCTGCAGACAACTCTCAGCCGCGCCCCATTCTGTACCTTCTCAACGGTGCCGACGGCGGAGAAGGCACAGCAACATGGGACCGGCAAACTGATGTGGTCGATTTCTTCGCCGATAAGAACGTCAATGTTGCGATTCCGGCCAAGGGTCTGATGTCGTACTACACCGACTGGGAGAAGGAAGATTCCGTACTCGGAAAGAACATGTGGAGCACCTTCCTAGGCAAGGAGCTTCCTCCACTCCTGAACAAGGAACTCGGCAGCAACGGTGACCAGTCGATTGCAGCTATCTCGATGTCTGCGACCTCTGTTCTGAATCTTGCGATCGAATATCCCGGGTTCTACAAGTCAGTTGCATCCTATTCGGGTTGTGCACAGACGAGTGACCCGATGGGGCAGGCCTTCGTACGGGCGACCACTGAATGGATCGGCGGAGTTGGCGACATTCAGAACATGTGGGGCCCATTCGACGGTCCGGGCTGGGTCGAACACGACCCGGTAGTCAACGCCGAAAAGTTGCGTGGCACTCCCCTGTACATCAGCACGGGTAGTGGCTTGCCCGGTTTTCCGAACGATACCCCGGAGAACCCTCGGATTCAGGATGGGCGAGCAGCGATGTTCGACCAGATTGTTGTAGGAGGACCGATTGAATTCGCGACCAGCATCTGCACCGGAAACCTCGCTCGACGTCTTGCCGACCTCAATATCCCGGCAACTGTGGACTTCCGGCCGGTGGGTACGCATTCGTGGGGTTACTGGCAAGACGATCTGCACAAGTCATGGCCGTTCATCGCCCAGTCCCTCGGGGTCTGATCGCGACACGCAGATTCTCGGAGCAAGAAGCAAAGCTAGCAACAAGGTGTTCAGCACGCGAGGAAAGAATTGAAGCGATTCACTCTGGTCACGCTGGCGTCATTGGCGGCCTGTGTGGTGCTGGCCGGAATGCCAACAGCTGCATCAGCAGACCCGGCGGAACCCACGCCCGGATTGTCCAGCATGGGTCCTTCCCCTGCCGGCGCCAACGACTGGGATTGCAAGCCAAGTCTCGAACATCCCCGTCCGGTGGTACTCGTACACGGGACCGGGATGAGCATGACCGACACCTGGGATGTTATGGCGCCTCAGCTTGCTGATTTGGGCTACTGCGTCTTTGCGCTGAATTATGGCGGTGTGCGCGAAATTCTGAATCCCAATGCTGTGCATTGGGGAATCACCGACATTGCAAGCTCCGCTGAGGAGCTTGCAATGTTCGTTGACTCGGTGAAATTTCACACCGGTACGACACAGGTGGACATCGTCGGTCATTCCCAGGGCGGCGTCGTTGCTCGCCAGTATCTTAAGTTCAACGGCGGAGCAACTCGTGAAGATCCGTCGAATAACAAAGTGCACTCGCTCATCAGTCTCGGCGCGACCAACCACGGAACTACATTCGGTGGTCTTCAAGCGAATGCACGATCGCTGTCTGCGATGGGCCTCCCTGGCGATCTACTGGTCCAAGCGATTTGGGGGCCTGCTGGCGTCCAACAACTCAGCGGCACACCATTCTTGACAGCTCTCAACGCCGAATCCGAGACGCAACCCGGAATCGAGTACACCGTCATCGCTTCGGCTCACGACGAAATCTCGACGCCACCCGAGGCAACTTTCCTTAGCCCAGGTGATGGCGCCGTGGTCCATAATGTCTGGACTCAAGATAACTGTGCCGGGAACACTGCGTCCCACGGACAGTTGGTCAGAGACCCTCACACTCTTGATCTCGTCAAGTCAGCGCTTGACCCGGAGTACCGGTCGCTCCCTTGCGAATAGGCACGTCAAACAAGCAACAGCAGGAATGAAGTAGGCTGGCGGCGCGGAGAAATCCAGCGCCGTCAGCCTTTTTTGTATCTTCATGTACGTCCGTGGGTCTGGCTCGACGGCACGACGCCTAGCCAGGCCCGCGGATCGACGGCCATCGAGATAGTGTCAGGAATTCAGCGAGGCGGCAATCATCGGGCCGATCTCCTCCAGCCCCTCTGGCGTCATCATCGAAACATGGTTCACGCTTGCCTGACGAACATCGATTTCACCGTCGATCAGTGAACGCCAAGGTTCGACCCCATCGGCCTCAGTTTCATTGGATCCCACGAACAGCACTGGCCCCGTGCACGTGTCCGGTTCGTACTCACGTGTCAGCGCCGCGGTTCGCGCGATGCTGGAGAACAACCGCCTGATATCGCTGGCGTTAAGCCCGATAGCTCCGCCATTCACTGCAGTGAGGACATCACTGGCACAGTCGATCGATAGGTTCTCGAGGTCTTCGTCATCCGGAATGACGACGCCCAAGCCAGCAACTTCGTGTCTGACCATCGCCGCAAATGCTTCATCATCCAAGCTCAAGGGCGAGCCGTCCAAGATCACCAAGGCACTCACCTTCTCGCCGAGGGCTTCAAGCCTTGCCGCGATTCCATGCGCGACAACTCCACCGAACGACCAACCCAGAAGTCTGTACGGCCCCTGTTGTTGCACTGATCGGATCTCGGACACGTATCGATCTATGTAGTCGGTCAGTGCGGTCGCGAAAAAGTCCTCCTCGGTCAACGCTGGTGTCTGCAACCCGTAGAGCGGCACTGATCTGTCGACGAACGCGGCGAGAGGTGCGTACGGCCAGGCCAGCCCGACCATTGGGTGCACGCAGAACAGTGGAAGCTCAGATCCGCGTGCACGCAAGGGCAACGTGACAGCGAGTGCCGCATCAAGATCCAGTTCAAATCCAACGTGCATACCGGTTACCAACTTGTCGGACATCTCCGACACAGTCGAGCTGGTGAATAGCATGCGCAGCGGAACCTCAGCCGAAATCGCTTGGCCCAACTTCGCTGCCAACTGCGTGGCGATCAGGGAGTTTCCGCCCAATTCGAAGAAATCGTCATCGAGACCGACCCGATCGATACCGAGCAATTCTTCGAACACAGAAGCAACAAGTCGCTCGACCTCCGTCACCGGAGCCCGGAACACCGCAACCTCGAACACCGGCTCCGGCAACAACTTCCGATCCAACTTCCCCGAAGCATTGAGCGGAAACGCATCCAACACCATGATCTGCGACGGCACCATATACGACGGCAACACCACACCCAACGAATCCACCAGTGCCGCAGTATCAACCACCGCACCCGACGCCGGCACCACATACCCCACCA
>NZ_LPNQ01000079.1:0-28991 GCF_019266085.1 Rhodococcus sp. FH8
GTACCAATGTTGCTGCTGGTCAGACGATCACGTACACGGTGACCGGTGCGAACACGGGTAACACGACCCTTGATCCGGTGGTGTTGACCGATGATCTGTCGAAGGTTCTCGACAACGCCGCGTTGGTGGACGGTTCGCTCAAGGCAACTGTCGACGGTGTCGACGCGACTGCTCCGACCCTCGAGGGCACCACGCTCTCCTGGACGGGTGCACTCGAAGCTGGTAAGTCGGTTGTTCTGACCTATCAGGTGAAGATCAACGACGGTGTTGCCGGCGGCGTTCTGGTCAACAACAAGGTCACCGGTACTGCGAAGCCGCCGACCGGTCCGGAGATCACTCCTCCGCCGGTGACGACCGAGCATCCGGTGGTGTCTCCGAAGATCGCTGTGGTGAAGTCCTCTGATCCGGTGTCGGGTTCGAATGTTGTTGCCGGTCAGGACATCAAGTACACGCTCACGTTCTCGAACACCGGTAACGGTGCGGGTGAGGTCGCGCACTTCGACGATCTGCGTGGTCTGCTCGACGATGCTGATCTGGTTGCGGGCAGCTTGAGTGCTGATGCTCCGTTGACTGCTGCGATGGTCGGCACGGATGGTTTCTCGGTGACGGGGACCTTGGCGGCCGGCGAGAGCAAGACGGTGACGTACACCGTCACGGTCAAGGCTGATGCCGATCGCGTTGCGGCGAATGCCGACAACACGGTGCTCAACTTCGTTGTTCCGGGGACGACTCCTCCGGTTGATCCTCCGGAGGTGTGTGATCCGGCGACTCAGCTGTGCACGACGCATCCGGTTCAGGTTCCGGGGTTCACGGTCGCGAAGACTGCGGATCCGGTCTCGGGTACCAATGTTGCTGCTGGTCAGACGATCACGTACACGGTGACCGGTGCGAACACGGGTAACACGACCCTTGATCCGGTGGTGTTGACCGATGATCTGTCGAAGGTTCTCGACAACGCCGCGTTGGTTGTGGACGGTTCGCTCAAGGCAACTGTCGACGGTGTCGACGCGACTGCTCCGACCCTCGAGGGCACCACGCTCTCCTGGACGGGTGCACTCGAAGCTGGTAAGTCGGTTGTTCTGACCTATCAGGTGAAGATCAACGACGGTGTTGCCGGCGGGGTTCTGGTCAACAACAAGGTCACCGGTACTGCGAAGCCGCCGACCGGTCCGGAGATCACTCCTCCGCCGGTCACGACCGAACACCCGGTTGATGGCACTCCCGCAATCGAGGTACTGAAGTCCTCTGACCCGTCCACCACGAACCGTGTGGTTGGCGGCCAGGAGATCACGTACACGCTCACGTTCAAGAATGTGGGCACCGCGGATGGTGAGATCAGCTTCTACGACGATCTGACTGATGTTCTCGACGATGCAGTAATGACGAAGAATCCGGCTACTACTTCCACGCTGGTTGTTTCGGGTGTCGTCGACAACGTCTTCACGGTCACCGGAAAGCTGGCCAAGGGTGAGAGCGCGACGGTGACGTACACCGTCAAGGTCAATCCTGAGATCGGAACGTTGTCAGGTCCCGGATTCACTCCGGGCGTCCTGAACAACTACCTGGTGGTTGGTGGCGAGAACCCGCCGGTGGACTGTGTTCCGGGCGACGCTCTCTGCACCGAACACCCGGTGGACCCGCCGGAGACCACCACCACGGTGCCTCCGACGACCACCACGACGCCGCCGGTCACGACGGAGCCCTGTGTTCCTCCGACGACGACGACCACGCGGATGGTTCCGACCACAACGGTTGCGACGACGACGGCTAGCGCGACCACTGCCGGTGACGCTGATGTGACCGGTACGGAGGAATCCACCACCACGGAGGAGACCACCACGGAGGAGACCACGACAGAAGAAGTTGTCGCGGAGGAGATTGTGGATCCGTGTGGCGTGACGACAACGACGCCGCCGACGACAACGCCGCCGGTCACGACAGTTCCGCCGACCACGACGGTTCCGAACACGACGGTGCCGGTTACACCGACGATCATCATTCCCCCGATCGTCGTTGTGCCTCCGATCGTCGTACCGCCGACGGTTCCGGGTCAGCCGGTTCCGAGCACGGTTCCGGGACAGCCGAAGCCGCCGACAGCAAACCCGGGTCAGCCGGGTCAGCCGAAGCCGCCGACGTCTGCTCCTCAGGGTGGAACGATCAACTCGGGTGGTGGCGCTGGTGAGAGTGGCGTGAACACCGGATTGCTCGCGGCAGGCGGTTTGGTTCTGCTGCTGGCGCTGGGAACGGGTGTTGTTCTCCTGACGCGTAAGCGTCGCGAGGATGGTGACAACTGATTCTCTTGAGAATCTGAGGTAAACGACGTGGGGCAGATCGCAGAGTATGCGATCTGCCCCACAGTCGTTTTCGTGTGTGCTACGAGCCGAGCCGAGATCCGTCCTTCTTCCAGGCTGCAACTACCGACGGGCGAGGCTGGGAGGAACCACCGTCGGGCCAATGGGATGCGGGGCTTTCGATGCTGGCGTCGTCGGTCTCGCCGGGGTGCTGGACGCAGACGATGACGCGCTTCTCGTCCACGATGGGGCCGCAGGTTTCGGCGCCGACGGGAACGGTGAGGAACTGCTTTGTTTCACCGCGGTTTTCGCCTTCGAGGACAACGCTGAACAGTCCGTCGTTGGACTTGAGTGCGTTGCCGTCGGTGGAGATCCACAGATTGCCGTGCGGGTCGAAGGCAAGGTTGTCCGGGCATGAGATGGGGCTGACCTTGCTCTTGTCGAACCCGCCGAAGTAAGTATCGGCTGTGGCCGGATCTCCGCAGACGAGAAGAAGATTCCAGCCGAAGGTGGTGCCGGCGTGGTCGTCGGTGATTTCGAGGACCTGGCCGTTCTTGTTGTTGTTCCTCGGGTTCGCCTCGTCGGCCGCGGCACCACCGTCGACTCCGCGCTTGGTGTTGTTGGTCAGTGCGACGTAAACCTTGCCGCTCTTCGGGTTTGCCTCGAAGTCCTCGGGGCGATCCATCTTCGTTGCCCCGACCTTGTCACCGGCCTGGCGGGTGAAGACGGCGACCTCTTCGGCGCTCATACCGTCTACCAGCGATTCGCCCTTGCCGTCTTCGCCGGTGCGCAGGATGGCTACCCACTCGCCGGTTCCGTCGAACTTGCCGTCCGACGGGAGTTTGCCGGTTCCGTCGATCTCGCCGGCGGAGTTTCCGCTGAGCTTTGCAACGTACAGTGTTCCGGCGTCGAGCAGAGTCATGTTGTGGCGCATGGCTGCCTGACTCTTGCCGTCCTGCATCTTTCGGCTCGAAACGAACTTGTACATGTAGTCGAAGCGCTCGTCGTCGCCGCTGTAGGCGACGACGGTACCGTCCGACGTGATGTAAATGGTGGCGGCTTCGTGCTTGAAACGTCCGAGCGCTGTGTGCTTGATCGGAGTCGACGACGGATCCCAGGGATCGATCTCGACGACGTATCCGAATCGGTTGACCTCGTTGGGTTCTGCGACCAGATCGAACCGCTTGTCGAAGCGTTCCCACTTGCGCTCGGAAGCGGCTCCGGCCAGACCGTAGCGCTTCAGCCGGGCTGCCACCGTGGGATCGGTGACACCCTCGGCGTTAGCGAAGTACTGGTTGAAGTTCTCTTCGCCGGAAAGCACTGTGCCCCAGGGTGTGACGCCGCCAGCGCAATTGTTGAGGGTGCCGAGCACTTTGGTTCCCGTGGGATCGGCACTCGTCTTGAGGAAGTCGCTACCTGCAGCGGGGCCGGTCACGACAAACTCCGTGGTTCCGGTGATGCGGCGGTTGTTCGATCCGATCTCCGGTACCAGCTTGCCGTTGTCGGATTCGCCCTTGACCTGGACGACCGACAGTCCGTGGCTGGCCAGGCCGATCTTGAACTGCTCCTCGGTCGGGTTCTCCGCATCGTAGCCGCGGAACATCGCCGGCTCGGTGGAGTATTCGTGATTGACCACGAGGAGGTAGGTGTTGGGCTGCCCGTCGACCGGGAGCAATCCGGCGAAGTCGTTGTTGAATCCGAACTGCAGTTCCTGTGCTGCCGCAGTCTGCTTGTCGAAGTCGAAGGCCGGGGCTCCGGCGAGAACGGCGTCACCCCAACGGATGACGACGGCCTGATCGTATCCGTCAGGGACGGTGACCTTGTCTTCCTTGTTGGGCGCGACGGCGTCGAAGTTCGTCCCCGCTGGTATGGTTCCGCCGCTGCTGCCGCTCGTCGAACCGGTTCCCGGTTCGGCACTTGCGGATTCGTCCGAACATGCGACGAGGGCGCTGCCCGCCCCCACCGCGAGCACTGCCATGCCGCTGCCCCGGAGCATGCCGCGACGAGTCAGTGCCGTGCGTGCGATATCGCGGAAGTATTCGCCGCCCGAGGTGTTGGGGACCTCATGAGAGCACGCGTTTCCGCACTTGTACTGGCAGGTGATCGACGCGCGTGCAGACACGCCGTCGTGTTTGACGAACAAGGCCAAAGGCTTGATAGCCACCGTGAACTCCCGAGATTCGATGTACGGACTTCGGGAACCGTAGAAGCTCTAAGCGAGGGTAAAGGAACGTAAAAATGAACGGCAAAACAACGAGGCGACCCTTACCTGCAATTTACGACGCGTCCCCGCGGGGACGTCGCATGACATTTGTCATCGCCGATCCATGACGGTGTCACCGCAGGTGATGACGCTGTGCACTGTTTTCGTCGCGGACTTCCCGCGAGGCTTGGAGGCATGAGAGAACCACATGAGGGAAGCCTCCTGACGGACCTGATGGACATCGGACCCGCACCCACGATGGGCCGCGAACTTGTTGTGATCGTGGTGAACATCGCGATCATCGGAGGGGTATTCGCGATCATCGGCTCCAATCCGGTGTCCTGGATTCTTGTTGCCGCTCTCGCGGTCTACGCGGGCATTCGATTCACGATCGGACTGCGCAGCTGGAACCGAGAGGAGGCGCAGCGATGAAGGGCGATCCCGTGATCGACGTAGTCGGAATGTCGCGGCGCTACGGCTCCGGCAAGGAGGCGTTCGATGCTGTTCGCAATCTGGATCTGAGTGTTCAGGAAGGCGAGCTGTTCGGCCTCCTCGGAACAAACGGTGCCGGCAAGACATCCACTCTCGAAGTGATTCAGGGCCTTTCACGAGCCAGCGCCGGTACGGTGCGCGTTCTGGGAATGGATCCGGTGCGCAACCGCAAGCAGATTCGACCGTCGCTTGGCATCATGCTCCAGAAGGGTGGGCTTCCCCAAGACCTGACTGCTCGTGAGAGTTTGGCGATGTGGGCCGGAACGTGCTCGAATCCGCTTCCCGTCGACGAGGTGCTCGAGCGCGTGGACATGCGTGACCGTGGCGATACCCGCGTGAAGTTCCTCTCGGGCGGTGAAGCGCGCCGACTGGATCTGGCGTGCGCGATCATCGGCCGGCCACTCGTACTGTTCCTCGACGAACCGACTACTGGTTTGGATCCCGAAAGTCGTCGTAACACTTGGCAATTGATCGCTGACTTGAAAGCGTCGGGCGTCACCATCATGTTGACGACGCACTATCTCGACGAGGCTGAATCCTTGTGCGACCAATTGGCGATCATGCACCGTGGATCGGTCGTGCGCAGCGGAACCGTGGCGGACGTCGTCGCAGATCATCCCGCTCAGATCAAACTGCACCACCCAGGTCTTCCGCTCCCAGCGCTGGCCGGCGCCGAGGTGCGCGTCGAAAACGATCTGGTGGTGATCACCACTCGCACCGTCCAGGAGACGCTGACGGAACTGCTGCTGTGGGCGCAGCACAATGATGTCTTGCTGACCGGCTTGGATGCCCGAGCGGCGTCCCTGGAGACAGTATTCCTCTCCATTGCAGACCAATTCGATCATCACGCAACTCTCGAAGGAGCGTCGGCATGAACCGCATCGCAACCCTGTCTCGTTCGGAGTTCACGCTCCTGGGACGAAATCGACTGTTGCTCTTCAATGCAATCGTCCTCCCGCTGATCTTTCCCGTGGGAATGCTGTACCTGTCGCGAGACGGCGGGCTGTCGGACAAGTCGGTGTCGGCAGGCCTCGAGGTATTTGCGCTGTTCCTTCTCGTCTTCGTGGTCTTCTACAACTTGCTGTCGGTGTACGCGACGCGCCGTGACGAGTTGGTTCTCAAGCGACTACGGACCGGGGAATGCAGCGACGCCGAGATCCTGGCGGGCCCGGCAGTGCCGTCGTGGGTTCTCACCGCACTGTTGACGGTGGTCGTCGGAATCGCCGTGATGGTTCTCGGCGGTAGTGCTCCGGTCAATCCGGTGCTGGTGCTGGTCGCGGTGATCGGCGGCGCCGCGCTCTTCACGGCGCTGGCGTTGATCACTTCGGCTGTCACGCGAAATGCAGAGGCGGCGCAGATCACCTGCATGCCGATTCTGATTCTGGCGACGGCAGGTATGTCCTCGATCAGGAATGTCGTGCCGGACAACATTGCTCGCATTCTCGATTTCACTCCGCTGGCCGCAGTAGTCGACCTTCTCAATCTCGGATGGCTGGGGCGGACCACTGGCGAACTGGCTGATCTGGGCGATGCGCCCGGTGCGGCGGCCGGATTTGTCGACACCTTCGGTTCGGCTGGGCAACCGCTGTTGGTCATGCTGGCGTGGATCGTCGGTTCGGTTCTGATCGCGAACGTCCACTTCCGCTGGGAACCGCGTTCGTAGAACTCTGAGAAGGTAGTGGGCATGATCGCGCAGAACTTCGGACGCTGGAATCCGAGACGGACGTGGCGAACCGCGTCGAACGTCGACAAGGTTCGCCTCTACACGCGGCAATCGTTCATCATGGTCGCAGTGGTTTTCGGTGGCTTCGGTGCGGTCACCGAGATCGTTGCGGATCGGTACCTGTCGGGTGTCTTCCTCGGAATCAGTGCCGTTGCGTGCGGCATCGCCGTCTCTCGGATGTCAGATCTGGGCGGAGTCGTGGCCAAGCCCGTCCAGATTCCTCTTGCCGTGATGACGTTGTCCGCGTTCTGCTCGGCGGGAATCGCCTTGGGAAGCAATGGCGAGAACGGCCCGTACTTCTGGCTCGCGGCAATCCTTGTCGTGCCCCTTGCTGGGTTGACGTCGTTGCGCTGGCTGATCGTGGGCTCGGTGGCCGCCGGGGTTGTACTGGGACTGCTTGCGGGTCCGGAAAGCGGCGTGTCCGTCGGAATCGTCGCCGCCTTCATGGGGCTGACCGTTTACATGTCGGTGTGGCTGCTTCGCATGGTCACCGAATTGGACGAGGCTCGCGGAGCTGCCGCTGCCCTGTCCGTCGCCGAGGAGCGATTGCGATTTTCGCGCGATCTCCATGACGTCGTCGGGCGGGCACTGTCTGCAATTGCAGTGAAAAGTGAACTTGCAGCGACTCTTTCACGGCGCGGTGACGATCGTGCGGCCGCGCAGATGGACGAAGTACGCGAACTTGCGCAAGATTCTCTCGACGAAGCGCGCGAGTTGGTTCGGGGATACCGGTCCATCGCCTTGGCGTCGGAGCTGGCCGGTGCGCAGTCTCTGCTCGAGGCCGCCGGAATCTCCACCGCGATACGTGGATCGGCAGATCAACTGCCGGTGGAACTGGCCGAGGCCGCCGCGTGGGTCGTCCGTGAAGGCGTGACCAACATTCTCCGGCACTCCAGTGCCGAGAATTGCAGCATCGAGGTGTTCGCGGACGGCGTCGTGATTGCCAACGACGGCGCACGGATCGCAGAGCCGAACAACGGAACCGGCCTGAACGGATTGCGCGAGCGCGTCGGCGCCGTCGGAGGAACTGTCGAAACCGTGCAGGACGAAGATCGCTTCACCCTCACCGCCCACTTTCCGTCCCGAACGAAGGAGTCTCGGTGACCGAGCCGATCAAGGTACTGCTGGCCGACGACGAGAACCTGATCCGCTCGGCTCTGGCCATGATGTTGTCGCTCGAGGACGACATCGTCGTCGTGGCAGAAGCCGAATCCGGCGAGGATGCCGTGATCGCTGCTGCAAAGCATCAACCTGACGTAGCTGTGCTCGACCTCCAAATGGCGGGTATCGACGGCATCGAGACGGCGCAGCAGATTGCGCAGACGGTCTCGGGGTGCGTCTCGATCATCGTGACGAGCCACGGGCGTCCTGGGTACTTGAAGAAGGCACTGTCAGCAGGTGTCCGCGGATTTCTACCGAAGACGACGCCTGCGGCGACGCTCGCCGAGGTGGTCCGCAGCGTCCATGCCGGCGGGAGGTACGTCGACCCGTCGTTGGCTGCCGAGGCGATCGGCGCCGGCGACTCACCGCTTACTCCGCGCGAGGCGGACGCACTCGAATACGCGGCCGACGGGGCATCCATCGAGCAGATCGCTTCCCGGGCACACCTGTCTGCGGGTACCACCCGAAACTATTTGTCGTCAGCTGTCACCAAACTCGGTGCGGCCAATCGGCACGAAGCTGCAGTGATCGCCCGCCGGCAGGGGTGGATTTAGGGCCTCCGGCCCCCGTGCGCCTTTCTGGTTGCGGGCACTACCAAAAAGGCCCTGCGATGTCGAGAATCCCCGACTTGCTTCGTCCCTGTAGTGAAGTGCGACCAGAATGGGTGGCACCGACACAGAGGAGATTCACGATGGCCAAGTACTTGCTGCTCAAGCACTACCGCGGCGCTCCGGCTGCAGTCAACGACGTGCCGATGGACCAGTGGACACCGGAAGAGATCACGGCCCACGTGAAGTACATGCAGGACTTCGCGGATCGGCTCGAGAAGGCGGGCGAGTTCGTCGACGGTCAGGCTCTCGCTCCTGAGGGCACCTTTGTCCGGTACGACGGTGAGGGTCGCCCGCCGGTCACCGACGGCCCGTTCGCGGAAACCAAGGACCTCATTGCCGGCTGGATGGTGATCGACGTCGACAACTACGACCGAGCCGTCGAATTGGCCGGGGAGCTCTCGGCCGCGCCCGGCGCAGGCGGGAAGCCGATTCACGAATGGCTCGAACTGCGCCCGTTCCTGACCGAGCCGCCGACCATCACGGACTGACGACTCTCATGGACGACGCGCTGCTTCGACGTCTGACTCCGAGCGTGCTCGGCATCCTCGTCCGCCGCGGAGCAGATTTCGCGTCGGCCGAGGATGCCGTGCAGGATGCTCTGCTCGAGGCGGTCAGGACCTGGTCGGACAACCCGCCGCGGGACCCCAAGGGCTGGCTGGTCACAGTGGCCTGGCGGCGGTTCCTCGACGGGATCCGGTCGGATGCGGCTCGTCGCAAGCGGGAGTTTCTGGTTGACGAGCAGCCAGGCGAGCGGCCGGTCAGCGGGTCGGTGCCGGGCGTGGACGACACACTCCAGCTCTACTTTCTGTGCGCTTGGTGGAAAAAAACTTTTGGGGCAACACGCCTTTCGCGGACGACATCAAACGGTCGATTGCCGAGTGCGCGGCCGGCACCCACCGCAGCGTGCAGAAGGCTCTGCCTGTCGGAATTTCCGATCGCCCGATCATCGAGGACGCGATCACCGGTCCAATTCCCCGCGTCGTCATCGACAAGGAACCTCTGGCCGAGATTCCCGTCCACCCGGTCCCCGCACCGGTCACGCCGCAATTCACGGCAACACCGAGCCTGGACGACATCTTCGAGTCCGAGTTCTTCGGGGAAGGAACAAACTGATGGTGGACTTCGCATCGACGGATGACCAATGGTCAACCGAGGACGAAACGAACTACGCGGACATGGACAATTACGATCCGACCGCGACCGGCGACGAGTATGAACCGACCGCCGAATGGGGCCATCCTGATCCGGTCGACGACGAGAATCCGACTGTCGAAGTCAACGACGAACAGGGACACGACGAGGACGATTCGACGGTCACCGGCGAAGAATCAGCAGGTGAGGAAGGCGGTGGCCAAGACGATCCCACTACCTTCTCGGATCCAGCTCCCTATAGCGGGGACACCACCGTAGGAGAAGAGAAAGAGCCTGTCGAACCGCTGTATGCGAATGTTGTCGAGTTCGTCGAAGAGTTCTTTACGCAAGTCATTCGCCGAAAGATGGGCATGGGCGCCGGAGACGGTGGCAACGTTTGGGACCCACGCTGGATGCTGTATCCCGAAGTCGCCGGCCGCCTCAAAGCGCTCTGGCACGCGTACGAAGAAGCCCGCGCGTCCGACAATGCGTCGGCAATGTCGAACTGGTGGATTCACCACCTCGAACCCCATGTCCGCGTGATCTTCGACGGTGACACCGGACCTATGTCGCACGCCAAAGAAGACGGTTCGTGGATGGGGCACCCGGCGCTTCCGTACGAACCCGTACCTCGGGAGCTACTGGCCGCCCTCCTCGGCGAACACCCCGAAGATTGACCACCCACCTTTCGTGAAAGGCACCGCCATGCTCGCCCTGACCGACGCACGTTCAGCACAGCCCCGACATCGCCAGTCCTGCAAGTGCGGAACGACTGTGCGATCGGATGGACGAACTCACTGCGCGCACCCGTCAAGACCTGAACGCCGAAAGCAAGGAGTAACCGCATGAACACTGGAATTGACCTGGTGTGCGCATGCCCGCCCCCCATCACGATGTCCGGTGGCACGCTCGTCTTGTTGGTGACCTTCTCGGTCATGGGGGGGTGTGTTGATCGCGGGGGCGGTGACAGTGCGGCGCTGGTCGATCAGCCGCAAGCCGGCCTCGACGGCGCTCGCTATACGAGATGCAGCGGCTGACACGTCTACTTCTGATAGCGGTGCGCCGTGACCACGGCCGAGGGTTCGTGGCTGGTGGATCCCGCGCAGTACGCCCCCGACGAGAGCGGGGAGCCGACGTTCCCGTACCCGAACAAACTCGTCAGCATCAACGAAAGCAGCGAAGAGGGCGCTGCCGAGCGGGACCGGATACACGCCACCTGCGACCCGATCGTCTACACCCAGTACCGAGAAGAGGCCGTCGAGAACGTCCTCGACTGGTTTCTGCGCACCGGCCCCGCACACGCGCTGGAACTGCATCACCAGCCCGCAGCCGCGCAGGCACTGCGGGATCTACCCGAAATCTGGCATTGGGTGGTTCTCGACAAGCCGACGTTGCTGCGCAAATACGTCGGACCGCTGAAAGCAGCGCTCGAGGTCATGAACGCGACCATGCACGCCCGCCAGGACGCGCACGACCTCGACGCGCACACTGCCGCTCGCGCTGCGGCGAAGCTGTTACCACTACAACCGCGAACAGGTCCGGGGCGGCCGACGCCGTTCGTCCAAGACATCGGCTGGGGCGTGCGCAACATGCTGACGCCGCTCGGATCAAAAGCTGGGGTGTGGGCAATGCAGGTGATCTGGCGCGGAATCGAAGCCGCTCGCCTCGCGGACGATCTGACGCCGGAAGCGTACTCCGATGCGATCGAGGCGGATCTGCGGCGCGCGTTCTTCGACCACGTCGAAGCCGCGATCTGGGTCCCGAAAATCACGAGCGAAGACAACGAACATTCAACAAGTGGAGGCGATCCGGAATGAGTCGCCGCTACGCAGATGAACCTCAGCCGAGGATATGTCCGAGGAGGAGTTCAACGAGGCGGTGACAACGTTCGGCGCCGAATACCGATCGCTGCTGATTCCTCGTCCCGGCAATCTCCTTGACGTGCTGACGATGGCCTACGGCGGCGATGTCGAGAAGATCACCGCATGGCTCGATGATCCGAACACAGAGGTCGACGAGTACCTCATCCACTGGACGCTGACCCCGGTGATCGCTCGGTTGGATGTGTATCGACGATCAGCATCGTTGGTTGGGAAGACGTTTGCGGAGCTGTGCGCTGAAACCCGCGCCCTGGCCGAGTCTGGGGTTATACCGCCGCGTGTCCGGAGTTTCCTCGTTCCGGCAGGAGCTTCTCTGGCTACTCGTCCAACGGGAGATCCCGGGCAATAACCCGGGCAGCGTCGACGATTAAGTCGATGAGACTTCGTGCGCTGGCACTCAGGGATCGGTCTGCGGGCATGGTGATTCCAATTGATCGAGGAACGGTCTCCAACGATGTCGTAAGCATGGTCAGTTGCTCGTCACCCGCGCCGATCAGCATAGGCAGTGGGGCAATCGCATCCGTTCCAATCAGAATCGAACGCAAGGTAAGGATGGTCGAGCACTCGATTATGTTGTGTGGCAGACCAAGCCCCTCACGGGAGAACAATTCGTCGAGCTCATCTCGCAATTGAGTGGGGCGCCCCGGCAGGATCCACGGATAATCCATCAAATCTTCAATGCTTTGCTCATGACGTTGGACAGCTGGATGATCTTGTCGCACCACGATTCGCACAGGCTCGTCGTATAGACGAATGTG
Source organism: Rhodococcus sp. FH8 (assembly GCF_019266085.1). Classification (NCBI taxonomy): domain Bacteria; kingdom Bacillati; phylum Actinomycetota; class Actinomycetes; order Mycobacteriales; family Nocardiaceae; genus Rhodococcus; species Rhodococcus sp. FH8. The sequence goes on from NZ_LPNQ01000079.1 coordinate 12,251, forward strand.
GTGAGCGCCATTGCGGAAGCCGCTTGGGTCAAGACGCCCGACTACCAAGTCAATTTCGTCGCGCGCAAGACTCGTCGCGAGTTCCTCGGGAAGCCCTTCGATCACCGACACTGACAGGTTCGGCTGCGTTTTCTTGAGTGCCACCAACGCTTGCGGCAGCAAGGAATACGCTCCGGCAAGATTCGTTCCCACTCGTACTGGCCGAGCCCCGACTCTCTGGAGTTCGTCAATGTGATCAGCCGCGTTGCGCAAGTTGTTCAGGACCGTGCGAGCACTCTCGAGAAATATTTCGCCGAACTGCGTCGGCAGTACACCCCGCGGCTTCCTGTCGAACAGAGAGACTTCCAGTACTGCTTCTGCCTCACGCACCGCACGAGTGATAGCGGGTTGTGTGACGCGCAGAACTTCGGCGGCGCCGACCATGCTGCCTTCGTCTGCAAGTGTTGTCAGCAGCACGAGATGCCGAATTTTCAGTCTGCCGTCGAAAAGTCGCTGCGAATCCATCGCCCGTCACCCGTCCGTAACATCGAAGAAATAAAGTGTGACTGGTATTACAGTTTGAGCATATCGAAGCGAACAATAGCATTGGTTTTGTTCATCGAACTCTCGCATGATCTATCCATGAGCACTCTCCACCCGCACCCAGGCACACTTGCAGCTCTGGCAGATGCGTTGGCGCACAACGATGTCGAGACAGTCGATCTCACCGCCCTTCTTTCGGAATCGACTCCCGTCCTCCCTTTGCCTTCCGGTATGGCACCGATTCCGCATTTCGCGCTCGAAGAGTTGGCTAAGTACGACGATCGAGGCCCTACGTCGTATCAAAACGGGATCCACACAGGCGAACATGTGGGCACACACTTCGATGCTCCGTGCCACTGGATAACAGGAATCGAGCACGGGGATGTCGCGTCAGTGCCGACCAGTCGGCTTGTCGCTCCAGCCGTTGTTATCGACAAAGCCGCCGAAGTGGCTGACGATCCCGATTTCCTTCTAGACGTGGACGACATCCTGCGCTGGCAGAAGAAGTTCGGCCCGTTGCCTCGCGGATGGTTGCTCTACCGAACTGGGTGGGCATCGCGATCTCATGATCAAGCGCTCTTCTTGAATGCAGACGAACACGGCCCTCACACCCCGGGGTTGACATCGGAGTGCGCCAGATGGCTCGCGGAGGAATCCCCGATCATCGGCTTGGGTGTCGAGACTGTAGGAACTGACGCGGGCCAAGCCTTTCGATTCGATCCGCAGTTTCCCGTGCACTCACATCTACTCGGAGCCGGAAAGTACGGAATAACTCAGCTACAAAATCTCGATCAACTCCCGCCAGTGGGAGCAGTGATCATTGTTGCCCCTCTTCGGATCGTCGGTGGATCAGGGAGCCCAGCTCGGATCATCGCTCTCATTGAACGCGAATCATCAAAGGAGACAAAGAACTAATGCTGGTACACAACGCAATCGGGTGCACGCTCGTCGATCTGGGCGTCACGACAGTTTTCGGTGTCGTCGGTAGCGGAAACTTTCACTTCACGAACGCGATGGTCGAACGTGGTGCCCGCTTCATCGCCGCTCGCCACGAAGGCGGAGCGGCCACGATGGCTGACGCGTTCGCACGAATGTCCGGAGAAGTAGCAGTCCTGTCATTGCATCAAGGCTGCGGATTCACGAACGCGTTGACCGGAATTGCGGAAGCCGCCAAAAGCAACACCCCGATGCTCGTCCTCACCGCCGAGGCAACAGAACCGAGTTCGAACTTCTTCATCGATCAGCAAGGAATCGGTGACGGGCTTGGAGCCGTGACGATGCGCGTGCGATCCCCCAAGACAGCCGTAGACGACGTCGCACGCGCATTCGCGATGTGCCGCAATCACCAGAGAACGGTCGTCCTCAACGTCCCGCTCGATGTACAGGACATGGAACTCGACTCGAGCCTGACCCCGCGGACATTCGAACGAATTTCTGCACCCCAACCCTCTCCTGCCGACGTCGCGCGATTCGTGGAACTCCTCCTCGCAGCTGAACGTCCGGTTTTTGTTGCCGGCCGAGGAAGCCGCGCTGAAGGATCGAAGGATGCGATCCTTCAACTCGCCGAGCAGAGCGGCGCACTCGTAGCCACCTCAGCGGTTTCACGCGGAATGTTCAATGACGATCCGTGGAGCATCGATGTCTCGGGAGGATTCAGCTCTCCCTTGACTGCCGAACTCATTGCTCAAGCAGATCTCATCGTCGGCTTCGGATGCGCCCTCAACATGTGGACGATGCGCCATGGAAAGCTGATCGCCGATGACGCAGCAGTAGTCCAAATCGATACCGACCCTGCCGCGATCGGAATGCACCGCGACGTGACTCTGGGCCTGTGGGGCGGGGTTGCCGAGACTGCTCGAGCGACGTCTGCATGGCTGGAAGCACATGGAAGAAGTCACCGCGAAGGGTACCGAACTGCTGATGTGAAGAGCCGAATCGGTATGGGGCTCCGCTGGAATGAGATCGAGTTTACTGACGAGTCCGGTGAAGGGCTGATCGACCCGAGGACCCTCTCGGCCGAACTGAACAAGATTCTGCCGACTGAACGAATCGTCTCGGTCGACTCCGGAAACTTCCTCGGCTACCCCAGTATGTATCTCGATGTTCCGGACGAATACGGATTCTGTTTCACGCAGGCATTCCAGTCCGTGGGACTCGGTCTCGCAACCGGCCTGGGCGCTGCGATCGCACAACCTCATCGCCTCCCCATCGCTGCATGTGGGGACGGTGGGTTCCTCATGGGTATCAGTGAACTGGAAACTGCTGTACGGCTGAAGATTCCCCTGCTCGTGATCGTGTACAACGACTCCATGTACGGCGCCGAAGTCCATCATTTCGGTACCGACGGCCCCCCATTGGACTCGGTAACCTTCCCCGATACCGATATCGCTGCCATTGCCCGCGGATACGGCTGCGAGGCAGCGACCGTCCGCGACGTTTCGGACCTGAGCGAGCTGGAGTCCTGGTTGAGCTCAAACCCGCAGCGTCCCTTCGTTATTGATGCGAAGATCGTCTCCCGCGAAGGCTCGTGGTGGCTACAAGAGGCGTTCGGCCACTGATGAGGGAGGCCGAACGCAGATGTACTCGTCAGACAACTCAGGAGGAAAGAGTGCAACTACTTTCTCAGTCAACGTGCCGCGCAGCCCTGGCGGTGCGATATGACTAGCACCGCAGAAAGACTCCCGACCCAGCGGGAACCAGGACGGGCGAAGGCACGCGTACCCGCCAACCAAACCATGAATCTGCAGCCCCTGTACTGGGGAACATTCGGCGTCATCGGCTTCCTGGCGACGTGGGAGATCATTTCACGGTTTCATCTGTTGCCACGCGATGCGCTTCCCCCCGCCAGCACCACACTGATTCGCGCTACCCGGCTTCTGACTGATCAAACGTTCCTGGCTCAAATCGGAAACACCCTCTGGGCAGCATTCGTCGGCTATGCGATCGCTCTCGTGATTGCCGTTCCTGCCGGCTTGTTGTTAGGGCTGTCGAATCGTCTCTATGCGTTGACGTCGACGATCGTGGAATTGATACGTCCATTGCCGCCGATCGGATTGGTTCCGCTGCTTGTTCTGGTGGCCGGTCAAGGGCTGGAAATGAAGGCCACGGTCGTTGCCTTGGGATGCGTTTTCCCATTGCTGGTAAACACCATTCACGGTGTCCATTCGACCAACGGAGTCGCACGGGCCACGGCGCGATCATTCGGTTGGTCTCCTGTCGTGGTCGCATGGCGAGTGGTCTGGCCCTCGGCGATTCCATCGGTACTGACTGGAGTACGGGTGACAGTGTCAATCGCTCTGATTCTCTGCATCGGCGCTGAATTCATCGGCGGAAGCACCAAGGGCCTTGGCTCGTGGCTTCTTCAACAGAGCATGCTTCCGCAGGGTATCGAGTCGGTCTGTGCGGGTGTCATCGTCGCCGGCCTCCTCGGGTTGTTGGTCAACGCCGTCGTCAGCGTCCTGGAAACAAATTTCGCATCGTGGGCGCGAAGGGATGAGTCATGAGTATGACATTGAGTTCAACCCAAATCTCTCGTTGGTCGAACGCCGCTCTCGGCTGGGTTGCTGCAGCGCTTCTGATTCTCGTGTGGCAGATCTGGACCGCAAGTGCGCAATCAGCGTATTTCCCGACGCCACTGGATATTTTCGGCGACGTCTATGATCGTTGGTTCTCGGCAGGGTTGAGCCACGGATTCCTCACCAATGCCTTTTACACTGACATCCTTCCCAGCATCGGCAGATTGTTGCTCGGACTGCTGATCGCCTGGATTGCAGGAATCACACTGGGAGTCCTCCTCGGCCGAATACCGGTGGTGGCGATGATCATCGAACCGATCTTGCATTTCATGCGAGGACTTCCGGGGCCAGTTCTTCTTCCATTGGCTCTCGTCTTGGTCGGGACAGGTTCGGCGATGCGCGTCGGCTTGATCGCATTCGGCGCAGTATGGCCAGTTCTCTTCAACACGTACAGTGCCGTTCGGCAAGTTCCGCAAGGATTCGAAGATGCCGGACGGGTTTCACGAATTTCCCGTTCCAGTATGCTTTTTCGAGTAATTCTGCCGACTGCAAGCAGCGGAATCTTTGCCGGAATCAAAGTATCCACTTCCCTGGGCATCATCTTGCTGATCGCATCGGAACTTTACGCGGCGTCGAACGGCATCGGATTCGGATTATCCCAGGCGCAGCGTTCCTTCGAATTTCTGACTATGTGGTCATTCATCGTCGCGCTCTCTCTTCTCGGTTATCTGTCCAACCTGTTGCTGGTTCGAATCGAGCACACCCTCCTGGGTTGGCACCGACTCCGCATGGCAATAGACAACTGATCGGAATACCATGACCCACGCACTGCTCGAGGTCGACAACCTCAGCCACACCTACTACACAGACCGCGGTGAACAACGCGTACTCGATGGGCTGTCATTTTCAGTCAACGACGGCGAGTTCGTCTCGATCGTCGGGCCTTCTGGTTGCGGCAAGACAACGCTCCTTCGCACACTTTCAGGATTGCTCAAGCCCACCGGCGGCTCCATCTCTCTCGGTGGCACTGAAATTGACGGTGTGCCTGCAGGATTGGCGATGGTCTTTCAGGACTACCGGGCATCGCTGTTCCCGTGGCGCCGGGTCGGGGCCAACGTCGAATTTCCGTTGTTGGGTGTCGTCGGTAAAGCCGAGCGACGACTGCGCACAGAAGAATCCCTTGCAGCCGTCGGTCTCGAGGGGATGTCCGAGCGCTATCCGTGGCAGCTCTCCGGCGGAATGCAGCAGCGCGTGGCGATCGCCAGGGCTCTGGCCATGCGCCCGAAGCTAATGCTGATGGACGAGCCGTTCGCCTCCGTCGATGCCCAGACACGTTCCGACCTCGAAGATCTACTGTTGCGCGTCCGCGATCAATATGACATGACGATCCTGTTTGTCACCCACGATGTCGACGAAAGTGTTTATCTGAGCACCCGAGTCGTCTCGTTGAGCAAGGCTCCCACCGTCAAGACGGCAGACATTCGGATTCCTTTGGACTTCCCTCGTGATCAGATTTCGACCCGCGAGGAAGAGTCGTTCGTAACCACGCGCGGCGAGGTTGCCCGCCTTATTCGCCAGGCCTGTCCCGGCGGACTCACCGTCGAGGCCTAGTTGCGAGTTCTCCTGCGCACCAATCGATTCACATCCCTGCCCCAACCGGTTTCTCATGTTCCATTTTCGTACGAGGAGATCACATGAATACGCGATTCACACGATTCTGCGCCATCGGCGCAGGTCTCGCATTGGCTTTCACCGTGGCCGCGTGCGGAGGCAGTGACAGCGATGCAGCCGCGCCCTCTGCCGACGGTGTCACGCGAATGACTCTGTCCATTCCTCCAGTCGGCGATTCATTGCCTGTGTACGTTGCCCTCGAGAATGGGTTCTTCGCAGACAACGGTCTCGAGATCGAGCTTGCTCCGGCCGCCAACGGTGCAACGACGATCAATGCATTGATCTCCGGCAGTACCGATCTCGCCTTGGTCTCATATCCGTCGCTGATCAAGGCAGTGGATTCGAAACTCCCAGTTGCTATCGCCGCCATGGGTATCGACGGAACTGATGAGTACAAGGCAGGTATTTACGTCCCGGAAGGGTCCGCCGTCAAAACGCCTGCCGACCTGATCGGTAAGAAAGTTGCCACTCCGTCGCTCGGGTCGGTGGGTGACATCTACTTCCGCGGAGTGCTGAAAGACGAGAACTTGGATTACACGAAGGTCAACTTCGTCGAACTTCCACAGGCCAACATGGCAACGGCGCTGAAAGCCGGCGATGTCGATGCCGCATTCATCACCGAGCCCACACTCAGTGCAGCGGTCAAGACACTCGACCTCCGCGCCATCGGCTACCAGAATGGCCCGCAGGGAGTTTTTGCCACATCCACGAAAACGATCGACAGTAATCCTGACGCCATTCGCGGTTTCCGTACGGCGCTGGCCCAGGCAGTAGAGGTTATCGAAGTTGATCCTCACGGTGTCGCCTCACAGATCATGCCGAAATACACCGACATGGACGCGGAAACAGCCCGCAACATGAATTTGCCTCAGTTCGTCACGGAATGGAACGCGGACGGTGTTCAGTCGGTCATCGATCTGATGGTCGAAGTCGGAATCATCAAGCAGTCGTTCAGCGCCGACAACCTCTTCCAGCCGCTGTGAACCTGGTTCCCTCCGAACTGAGAATCTGAGTGAAGGAAGTACATTGAGCAGTTCAGCATCCATAGTTGGGACCGGAGAGTCTCCGTATACTCGGTATCCGGTGCCCGGAACAAGTACCTCATCCATCATCGCCGATGCCGTCGCTCGAGCGCTGGCAAACGCAAACTTGAGTATCCATGACGTCGATGGGTTCGGAGTTTCCAGTTTCACACTCGGACCCGATCATGCGATCGATCTCGCATGGCGTCTCGGGATGCGACTGACCTGGCTCATGCAAGACACCAACGGGGGTGCCAGCGCCGGAGGAATGCTGCAGCATGCCGTTCGCGCCATCGAAGCAGGTGACGCATCGGTGATCGTGCTCGCAGCCGGGGATGTGATGGACAGGGACGCGTTTACCCACCTTGTAGCTCACTACAACAGTGCCACCGAAGATCATCTGGCGCCGCTCCCGATGTCCGGGCCCAATGCGTTGTTCGCGATGCAGACAACACGCCAGATGCAAGCGCTGGGCCTCGAACGATCGGACTACGGCCAGGTTGTAACCTCTCAACGGCGTTGGGCGAGTAAGAATCCGGGAGCTGTCTACCGAAATATCCTCACTCTCGACGACTATCTTGCTGCGCCGATGGTGGCGTCCCCACTCGGACGTTACGACTGCGTTCCACCGGTGACAGGGGCAGACGCCGTCATCGTCACTGCCGACGAGCGCGGAACAAGCGGCCCACGGGCTCGCATTCTCGCTGTCACAGCTTCGTACAACAGTGACGACCAGCGCGGCGACGGATTGGTGACCGGACTTGCCGACGTATCGCCTCGCGCCTGGGAACTTGCCTCTGTAGAACCGGAAGACGTGGACGTCGTCAGCGTGTACGACGACTATCCGTCGATGGTCGTTGCGCAACTCGCAGACATGGGTTTCGTGAATCCTGGTCGAGACATGTCCTCATTTATCGCAGAGAAGATAGCTACGCACGCCTTGCCCGTCAACACATCCGGCGGTCAACTGTCAGCCGGCCAGGCGGGGTCTGCCGGCGGAATGCACGGACTCGTCGAGGTTGCGCGTCAACTCCACGGCCAAGCGGTCGGCCGACAGGTCGACGCGAGGATCGGAGTTGTCAGCGGATACGGCATGGTGCTCTATCGCCATGGCTCGTGTGCCAACGTCGCAGTCCTGGAGGCCGTATGAGTATCACAGTTCAACGCTGCTTTCACTGCAGCGAGTACCTATTCCCCTATCGGCTGTTGTGCCCGAACTGTGGATCATCGGAGTTTGCCGACACCGAGCTCAATTCCGGGACAGTCGAAGTGGTTACCCACACCGCCGACGGCATCACCATTGCCACCGTCGCATGCGAGAAGGATCTCCGAATCATCGCCCGCCTTCATCCCACAGATGTCGCAGTCGGGGACGTGGTCGCTCTCACCGACGACAGCACTGACAACACCGGCCCGATCGCTTTCGTTCCCGCTCCCGATCGCGGCTCACCAGGAAAGGATGACCAGTGAACAGCGCTCGACGTTTTCCCGATGATGTCTCTCCGACCGAAATGACCCTGCCTGGGATGCTTCGGTTGCGTGCGCAAATGACACCGGACGCACCGTTACTCTCGTTCGGCGAAACACATCGCACCGCCGAAGAGATGCAGAACGCTGTGTCGAGCGTCGGACATATGCTCTCCGTCAACGGCATACAACGGGGTGATCGGGTTGCCGTGATGTCGAACAATCGGACGGAGCTGCTGGACTTCATCCTTGGTTGCGGATGGATAGGCGCGATAGCGGTGCCGATCAATACTGCGGCCCGTGGCGCGCAACTTCATCAGATTCTCGGTAACTCTCAATCGAGCCTACTGATCATCGAATCCACTCTCCTTGAACATGTTCAGGCAATTCCGCCTTTGGATGACCTCACGGATGTCTGGCTCATCGATGCGGACAGCGAGCGAACAGACCTTCCGTGGCGGACGATACCTATGCCCGATCCCGTACTGACAGAACGCGCGACGCCGGTAGAAATAGCTCCCGGCGAGCCTGCGGTCATTCTGTATACGTCGGGCACCACCGGGGTATCCAAGGGCGTGGTGTGTCCCCACGGACAGTTCTACTGGTGGGGCCGAAATGTGACCGAACAGCTGGAAATCACCGCTGACGACGTCCTTTATACGTGCCTCCCACTTTTTCACACCAACGCACTCAACGCGTTCAGTCAGGCACTAGTTGCCGGAGCGTCTTACGTCGTGGGGCCGCGATTCTCGGCATCACGGTTCTGGGACGACGTCGCGCGCAGCGGAGCTACCTTCACCTATCTGTTGGGTGCGATGGTCAGCATCCTCGACAGCAAACCCGCAGGTCCGTCCGATCGCGCCCACAGCGTACGTGCAGCACTCTCGCCCGCGACTCCCGCACGATTGGTCGATCCGTTCCGTGAACGTTTCGGTGTCACGCTCATCGACGGTTACGGGTCCACGGAAACCAACTCGATCATGGCTGCAACCCGACAGGAACAACGTCCCGGGTATATGGGCCGGATCCAGCCCGGGTTTATTGCCAGAGTCGTCGACGAACACGGAATTGACGTCGAGCCAGGCGAACCCGGCGAGTTGTTGCTGCGCAGTGAACAACCCTTCGCATTCGCCTCGGGTTATTTCAGAATGCCGGAAGCCACTGTGCAAGCGTGGAACGACCTGTGGTTCCACACAGGAGATCGAGTGGCAATCGACTACGACGGCTGGGTGCGTTTCGTAGACCGGATCAAGGATGTGATTCGTCGCCGCGGAGAGAACATTTCCTCCGTCGAGGTGGAGCAGACCCTACGATTGCATCCAGATATCGGCGATGCAGCAGTATTCGCCGTCGAATCGGAGCTGGGCGAAGACGAAGTAATGGCAGCTGTAGTCGTCAAACCCGGTACCGCGCTGGATTTCGATGAAGTCGCTGCGTTCTGCAAACCGCGGTTAGCCTACTTTGCAATTCCCAGATTCATTTCTGTCCACCACTCCCTCCCGATGACTGCCAACGGCAAGGTCAGCAAGACCTCTCTGCGTGAGCTCGGTGCCACGGCGGCCGACTGGGACCGCGAAGCCGCCTCTCGTACCGCACACGCAACCTGATCTCTCGTTGAACTCATATCCAGGTTCGGGAACACAGAATTTCAAACTCGACATCTGCAGGGGATAACCACGTGCGCGAGTACAAGAACTACATCAACGGTAAGTTCGTGGATGGCAAGGGCGCATTCGCTGCCATTGATCCAGCCACCGGGCGTCCTGTCGCCTGGGTTCACGAGGCGGATGCGATGGTCGTTGACCTGGCTGTCGACTCTGCGCGCAAGTCCCTCAACGCGAGTTGGCACACGATGCCTATCGACGATCGATGCGCCGTGATGCGAAGCGTCGCCGACGAGATCGAATGCCGTTCGGACGACCTCGTCGACGCCGAAGTCGCAGACACCGGCCAGCCCGAGACGCGAATCAGGGATTTCGACATCGTCACGGCCGCAAACCATTTCCGGGACTGCGCGGATGCACTTTTATCCGAGCGTGCTACATCGTCGATCTCTGGCGGCGTGGATCGAACTGATGCTCCGAACTATTCTGTCCGCAGACCGCTCGGCGTAATCGGCATGGACATCCCCTGGAGCTTGCCTTTGCTGTCGCTGGTTTGGAGGCTTGCACCGGCACTCGCGGCAGGAAATACGGTGGTTGCAAAGCCCTCCGAGGAAACGCCGGGAACAGCCACGGTCATGGCCGAGATAGTCGAATCTGCCGGCGTTCCGCCGGGTGTCTTCAATGTCGTCCATGGCTTCGGGCTGGGTTCGGCGGCCGAACTTCTCAGTGCCCATCCGAAACTTGACGGAACACTGTTCTCCGCTGGTACCAGAAAAAAGACGAATAATCGCTCAGACCGATTTTCTTCTGGGGCGGGAGGCGACAACCCTGCCATCGTGTTTTCCGACGTCGATCTCGAAAGCACAGCCGAGAGAATCGCTCGATCCGTCTTCTTCAACACCGGTCAACTCGATCTCTGCATCGGAACAGTTTTCGTCGAACGGCCAATTTACGATGAGATGTGCGAATTGCTCGTTGCTCGGGCACACCAACTCACGCCGGGGTCACCTACATCGACCAACTCCGACTTCGGTCCAGCTATTTCCCGTGCGCACCAAGACAGGGTTCTGCAAAATTATGTGCGGGCAGAACGCAGCGGCGCCATCCGACTGACAAGCGGGAAAGGCACCGCAGTCCCGCGAGAATTTTCCGACGGGTTTTGGCTCGAACCGACCCTGTGGGCATTACCGAAAGAATCAGTCCAGACTATGCGGGAACCGATCCTTGGGCCCTCTGCGACGATCCTTCCTTTCGACAGCGATGACGAAGTGATCGAACGCGCCAACCGTACAGGCGGCGGCCTTGCAGCAACCGTGTGGACCGCAGATTTGACACGCGGGCATCGCATCGCAGAGCAGATGGATACAGAGATCGCGTGGCTCAATTCTTGGTTCGATCATCCTCGATCCAGTAGTCAACAAATCAGGATGCAGGGTCCCCGCCAAGTGACCTGGCGGCAGGCACTCGATATCTACACTGAGACGACGAACATTGTTGCTGCAAAACATAATTGACACAGCGAGCAATCCAAGGAAACCAAAAAGACGTTCGATATAGCCGCCCTCGCCGTCGACATGAAAGTGAACAATCGATGCAATCAAACGAAAATCCACCTGCTGCGCGGATCCTTTATCAAAGCTTCACCGATCCCGCACTGCACCAGCCATACCTGCGCCGTCTCGCGAGTTATCTGGATGATATTTCCTCACCTGGAATAACTTTCGAGGTACGCGGAATCAGTCCGGCCGATACCCAACTCGGCCGGCTGAGCGAGTTACGTTGCGGTGTGCAGTCTGTCGCAGGAATCATCGAGGCTGAGCGTGAAGGATTCGATGCCGTCCTGGTCGGCCATTTCCAAGATGCATGCCTATTCGAAGCCCGAACAGCCGTTGATATCCCGGTCGTCGGGCACGGCGAGGCAAGCATGCACCAGGCTTGCATGCTTGGCGGGCGAGTCGGAATAGTCTCCATCGACCCGGTCTATCTGCCGTGGCACGATGAACAGATCCGTCGATATGGTCTCGAAAGTCGTGTCGTCGATGTTCGTTACATGCGGATAACGCCGGACCAGGCCGTAGCCGCTTATGACGACCCGGCCGCCTATCGTGAAATTCGAGCAATGTTCGTAGACGCCGCTGAATCCATGATCCGCGACAGTCGCGTTGACGTTGTCATGTCGGCTGGTGGACTGTTCGCACTACTCAGCGTTGACGATGTCGATCTGCACGTAGAGGGCGCACTGATCGCCAATCCAACCTTTCTCGCTGTAAAACAAGTTGAAGCTGCACTCAGCATCGCCAAAGTCACCGGCACGCCTGTTTCGCGAGGCGGAACCTACGCGCGCGCATCGCAACAAGCTGTAAACGAACTCCTCGCACTAGTCGGAAAAGAGAGCTGATATGACCGAACTCAAGTACACCGCAGAGGCCACCGCCGATGGAAACGGCCGCAACGGCCATGTCAGTTCGGATGACGGACTGATCGACCTGAATCTAGGAATCCCGGTAGGCATCGGTGGGGCTGGCGGCGGTAGCAACCCTGAACAACTGTTCGCAGCCGGATATGCCGGCTGCTTCCTTTCTGCACTGTCATCAGTAGCACGCGTGCACAAGGTTCGACTGGTCGATCCCACCGTCACCAGTCGCGTGACCATCGCAGATTCGGGTGAGGGCTTCGGGTTGTCGGTGGAGTTGCTCGTCAACCTCCCCGGCGTTGACGAGGACCAAGCACGAGAAATCGCCGAAGGGGCTCACCAGAAGTGCCCCTATTCCAAAGCTGTTCGCGGAAATATCAACGTGGCGATCACAGTGCAGTAATTTGCGTTCAGATTCACACTGATTCAGCGTGTACGGAATCCAGATCGATCTCATCCGAAATCTCCGGAAATCGATCTGGATCCGGCGCACTGGATTTTGCGAAAGAACTGTCGGCGAGCGATTGCCGTTCAATCCACGTGGAAGGCATCATGCGCGCAGCGCGGCTACACCGGTTCGGAGAAAGTCCTGTAATCGAAGAGATTGCACTACCGTCTCGCGGCACAGGAGAATCACTCGTGCGGATCGAGGCGGCTGCCGTCAGCCACCTCGACGTGACAATCGCCAGTGGGACATTCGCTGTAATACCCACACTGCCGCACATCGGGGGCACAGATGGCGTGGGCGAGGTGCTCGAGTCGGACGAATTCGCAATGGGAACAAAAGTTCTCATACGGGGAGGCGGAATCGGATTGAAACGAGACGGTTGCTGGGCGGAGTATGCCGTCGTGGGCGACTCAGCTCTGACAGCGGTCGACGACCGGCTAGAACCCTCTGTAGCTGCAACTTTCTTGGTACCATGCACGACGGGATATGTTGCTGTCAAAGACATCACAGCGATCGCGCCCGGAGAACGGGTTCTCGTTTCGGGCGCAGCAGGGGCGGTCGGATCGATCGCATCCCAATTCGCGATGAGAGCCGGTGCAGCCAACGTCACTGGGATTGTCTCGACGGGCTCGAAGGCCCAGCGATTGCCAGCTGGAGTCCAGCCGATCGTGGGATCGGCCGAGGCAGTTACATCGCAATTGAACTCACTACGTAAATTCGATGTGCTGATCGACACTGTCGGGGGACCCAATCTCCCCAGTCTCCTCGAACGAGTTACGCCGGGCGGACGAGCTGCACTGGTGGGGTACACCCACGGCTCAAACGTCACCCTGCATCTACCGAATTTCTTGATGTCAGACGTAAAGATCCTTCCGGTCAACATGATCCGGCGTGCCAAGGAACAAGCAGCACTCGCTCCATTGATGAGCGAAATGATCATAGCGGGAGAACTTGTCAGTCCCGTTCAAGAGTTTCCGCTGACCGAAATCTCGGAAGCACTCGAAGCGTTGGGTAGCGGACAGCTCACCGGTCGTGCCGTACTAGTTCCAAATGCGCTCCCCACTCATCGATGAAACGGTCACATACTGATCACCCTTCATCGTCAAAGCGCTATCGAAACGCAGGTCTGACTGTTGCGGAGAAGGAAACGGATTGAAATGGACATGCCCAAGCTTCTCGATGGCCGGCTGAAGATCCGTCATCTATTGTTAGTCGATGCCCTCACCCGGCGGGGAACCGTTATCGGAGCAGCCGCCGAACTACACATCAGTCAGCCTGTCGCCACACGCAGCTTGCACGATATCGAGAGAATTCTCGGGGTCACGCTATTCGAACGAGGCCCACGCGGAGTCACCCCCACTGTCTTCGGGACGGCCTTCGCAACGCACTCACGGGGGATAATCGCCCAATTGGCCGAGACTGGTCGGCACCTAGTCGAATTGGCAGATGCCGATCGTGGAACTGTTGTAGTGGGCAGTCATCTGGCCGGTTCGAGCATGCTACTACCCGGTGCGATCGCGCACCTGAAAGCACACCACCCACTTCTGATGGTCGTCGTGCGTGAGGGAACCCCCGAACAACTCCTCACGGATCTCGAAGCAGGAGCGATTGACATTATCGTCGGCCGATTGACCGCGCCGACCGACCATACGTTCATGCGCGAAACGCTCTATACCGAATCCGTCCAACTTATTGCCCGCGCCAATCATCCGCTTGCCGCGGGCGAAAATGTACATCTCAGCGATACTGTCGACTACCCGTGGATACTGCCGAGTATCGAGACCGCCCTACGTACAGAACTCGAGGAATTCTTCGCAGACAACAAGCTGGCCCTACCCGAGAATCGGGTAGAGACCACCTCGTACCTCACCATTCGCCAATTGGTAATCGAGACCGACATGATCGCTGTGCTGCCGGACCTTCTCGCACGCGATGATGCACGATTGACGTCCCTCCCGATTTCACTCGGAAGGATCGGCCACAACGTTGGAACGACTCGAACCTCATCGCGAATCGCGACTCCGACGGCCCAAGCCTTCATCGCTTCTCTGACCGCGGTCGCGCATGAGATGACACTGCGACGCTGCAATGATCGTGGGAGCGCAAATCCGGTCGATCATCACAGCGTGCCAGCAACGTACCGCTAGTTCACCAATCCGAGGAAGCGTTCGGCGTTTCCCCGTGAGATCAGTTGGCGCGCAGTTTCGTCCAAGAACTCGCTCTTGCGAACCACCTCACCCACCGGCCGCTCGCCGAGGGGATACGGGTAGTCACTTCCCACCATCACCCGGTCAACGCCCACTGTGTCGACCAGTAGTCGCAATGCGCGTTCGTCGAAGACGACGGAATCCACGTAGAACCTACCGAGATAGTGTGACGGCGGGAATTCCGATGTACCGATAATGTCGTTGCGACCGTGCCAGGCGTTTTCCATCCGGCCGAGCCAGAACGCGAAGGATCCGCCGCCGTGGGCAAATCCGATCTTGAGTCGGTCGTCGATCTTGTCGAACACGCCGCCGAGGATCAGCGCGAGTATCGACAGATGTGTTTCTGCGGGCATTGCGGTGAGCCACTGCGCCATCCACCGATCCAGGCGCGGTGAGGACGCCATGTCCCACGGGTGCACGAAGACCGGAACATCCAGTGACGCGCAGTGCTGCAGGAATGTCACGACTCCTTCGCTGTCGAGATCGAGGTCGCCGACGTGATTGCCGATCTCGACACCGCGGTGCCCGTTCGCGATGCACCGCTCGAGCTCACGGCACGCTGCATCGGTGTCCTGCAACGGAACCTGACAGAACGGGATAAGTCGATCTTTTGCCGGTTCGACGATCTCGAGCGCGAGGTCGTTGAAGATCCGTGCGATGCGACTTGCCTGCTCGCCGCTTCGGCCGTAATTGAAGAATGCCGGCGTCGGCGAGACGACCTGCGTGTGCACGCCGTCGGCATCCATGTCCCGAAGCCGCACCTCGGCGTCCCAGGCATCGGACTGGATGCGGCGGAACTCCTTGGTGCCCATCATGATCATGGCTTCGGTTTCCGACTCCACTTTCAGCCACGGCGCGTCCGGGCCGGCATCAGCCGTGAGATCGGGCCACCCGTTGGGCACGTAGTGGGTGTGGATGTCGATCATGTTGCTCATCGCTCAGCCCTTGCCGGGATGGAGCGTGCCGCACTTGTCACACGTGCGGGCGTCTTCACTCTCGTAGAACGTGACAAAGACGGGCGGAAGGTCGGCCACGATGTCGCGCACCTGAAGTTCGACTTCGTAGATCTTGTGATTGCACTCCAGGCAGTACCACTGGAAGTGCTCCAATGTTCCTTCCTGTCTCACTCTTTCGATCACCAGGCCGATCGATCCCGAGGTGGGGCGCTGCGGTGAATGCGGCAGGTTTCCCGGCAGCAACCAGCTCTCGCCCTCGCGGATGTCGACCCGCACCGGTCCGTCTTCGGTCATGACGTTGACGTGGATGTCGCCCTCGACCTGGTAGAACCACTCCTCGTACGGGTCGAGGTGGTAGTCGGTCCGCTGGTTGGGCCCACCGACAACCTGCACGATGAAGTCGTCTCCGAGTGCCATCGTCTGGTTGTTGACCGGTGGCTGCAGCAGGTGGCGGTTGTCGTCGATCCATTTCTTGAAGTCGATGACGGGAGGAATAGTGGTCATGATGGGTTCTCCGTGTTCTCGATTGACAGCCGCCGGGCGGCGGGGTTCTCGATTGACAGCCGTCGGGAGGCAGGCACGTATGCCACACCGGATATCTCGATGAGCAAGTGCGGGTGGGGCAATTGGTGAACTGCCACTGTGGTTCTCGTCGGACCGTTTTCATCGAATAGTTCGGCGTAGACCTCGTTGTATCCGCCGAAGTCGTTCATCGACACCAGGTAGGAGGTGACCTGAACCAGATCACTGAGTTCGCCACCCACTTCGGCGAGGATTGCCGCGATGTTTTCGATGACGGCACGCGTCTGCGCCCGAATGTCGAGCGCCGTCGTCCCCATCTCGTCGACCTCGACGCCGACAAACGTGTTGTCGGGTCGACGCGAACTGGTCCCGGAGACATAGACGAAATCGCCGA